>CAUCQW010000051.1 GCA_958445065.1 uncultured Collinsella sp. | reverse complement strand
GCGCCCCCGGTTATCCAACCTCTTCGATAGGAGCTTTTCCCATATGGCAGACATCGCATTCGAGAAGGACCTCTCCGTGGCGGAGACCGGCATCGAGGGCCTCAAGGTCGTCGACCTCGCCGTCCACGGCGACTCGCGCGGCTGGTTCAAGGAGAACTGGCAGCGCGCCAAGATGACCGCCCTGGGCATCCCGGACCTCAGGGTCGTCCAGAACAACATCTCCTACAACGACAGCCGCGGCGTCACCCGCGGCATCCACGCCGAGCCCTGGGACAAGTTCATCTCCGTGGCGCGCGGCAGCGTCTTCGGCGCCTGGGTGGACCTGCGCGAGGGCAGCGAGACCTACGGGAAGGTGTTCACCTGCACGCTCGACCCGTCCAAGGCCATCTACGTCCCGCGCGGCGTGGGCAACTCCTTCCAGGCCCTGGAGGACGGCACCGCCTACACCTACCTGGTGGACGCCCACTGGTCCCTCGAGTTGAAGAGGACCTACACCTTCGTGAACCTCGCCGACCCGGAGCTCGCCATCGAGTGGCCGATCCCGCTGGAGGAGGCGACCGTCTCCGAGGCCGACCTCAACCACCCGATGCTGAGGGACGTCGTCCCCATGGCGCCCAAGAGGACGCTCGTCACCGGATGCAACGGCCAGCTGGGCCATGCGGTGCGCGCGCTCGCCGAGGAGCGCGGCGTCGCTAAGGACTTCGACTTCTGCGACATCGACACCTTCGACATGTCCGACCCGGACGCCTACGCACAGCACGACTGGTCGCTCTACGGCACCGTGATCAACTGCGGCGCCTACACCGCCGTGGACAGGGCGGAGACCGCCGAGGGCCGCGCGACCGCCTGGAAGGCCAACGCCACCGGGCCGGCCCTGCTCGCCCGCACCTGTGCCGGGCACGGCATCACCTTGGTCCACGTGTCCAGCGACTACGTCTTCGACGGCACGGCCGAGGTCCATACCGAGGACGAGCCCCTCAGCCCGCTGTCCGTCTACGGCCAGACCAAGGCCGCCGGCGACATCGCCGTGGCCGGGTGCCCGCGCCACTACATCATGCGCAGCTCCTGGGTCATCGGCGAGGGCCACAACTTCGTCAAGACCATGAAGGGGCTCTCCGACCGCGTCGCCGACCCGGAGGACGGGCTCGCGCAGGTCACCGTGGTCGACGACCAGCTGGGCCGCCTGACCTTCACGCGCGACATGGCCGAGGCCATCTTCCACGTGCTTGATGTGAAGGCCCCCTACGGCACCTACGACTGCACCGGCTCCGGCGCCGTCAAGAGCTGGGCCGACATCGCCCGCGCCGTCTTCGATGCCGTCAACGGCAACGGGGACAAGGTCGTGCCGGTATCGACCGCCGACTACTACTCCACCGCCGCGGGCCCCGTCGCCCCGCGCCCGGTCCACTCCGCGCTCGACCTGTCCAGGCTCGAGGCCGCAGGCTTCCATATGCCCGACTGGGAGGAAAAGCTGGGGGAGTATTTGATGGCTATCCGCGACAGTGATGAGGTCTCTTGCGATGCTTAAGAACCTTAAGAAATTTATCAAGGCGAAGCTGTGGAGACGCCGCAACCCCCATAATTACACAACCCTGGCTGGCGATAACTTCCCCCTAGATAAAGTGACTGTCGGCAAGCTTACCTACGGTTCAATCCATGCAATCAGTTATGGCGGGAATAGTGAGTTCCTAAAAATAGGAAACTGCTGCTCCATCGCCGATGAGGTTACTTTTCTACTGGGGGGGGGTCATAGACTTGACTGTGTTTCAACATTCCCCTTTCGCGGAAAACTTGTAGGCGATGTTGAGGCTATGACGAAAGGCCCCATTGTTCTTGAAGACGATGTTTGGATTGGATATGGGGCAACGGTTCTTTCCGGCGTTACGCTGGGCAAAGGGAGTGTTGTCGGTGCCGGTGCGCTTGTTTGCGGGGACGTCCCTTCCTATGCGATCGTTGCCGGAATCCCAGCTAAAGTCATCAGATATAGGTTCGATGATGAAACGAGGGCTAGGCTTGCGGCAATTGATCTCGGAAAGGTCGATGCGGCATTTGCGCGCAAGGAGATTGAGCTGTTGGAAAGCCCTCTTGATGACGGGGCTCTTGAGTTACTTGAAGTCAAGCTTGGATAGAAGTGCGGGCTTGGGGCTGTATAGAGGATTGTGTGAATGCTGAAATATCAGAACTGGTATGCTGGAATCTGGATTGCGGTTGTTGGGTTGTACGCCCTAGGCTGGTCGTCTCTTAACGGCGCACTTGACCCTGCTCTGTTAGTCTTTTTTGGCGTCAGCATTGTCGTTTCTATTATAATGGCGGCGCTGAGCAGTCCTATTCCCTTGGTTAAGCTTAGATGGGCAAAACGGCGCAAGCCGGTTATTACAATTGCCGTTTTTCTTGGCTTTCTTGTTGACTGGGCTTATCGAGGCAGCCTGCCCGTTCTCCAGAGCTATCAAGGATACGACCCCACCAGTACGGCTGAGCTTTCTGTCGGCATTCCCGTTTTTCATGTCGTGTTAATGGCTTTCGCTATTTTTTATACGATGGGGGGTGCGGACAGAAAGTTGGACCGCGGGGCGGTCCGGACTTGGAGTGGGTATGATGAATTGGACACCTAGTTAAGAGCGAAAGGTGTTCAAGAT
>CAUCQW010000050.1 GCA_958445065.1 uncultured Collinsella sp. | reverse complement strand
TGACAGCGGATTGGGTCATATGAGCGAAAACCCGCCAGAGCGAGCAAGGTGCCTTCAAGCAAAATGGCGCCGCAGGTTGAGCATAAGTCAGCGAGCGAGCCGCATTTGAGACAAGGTGACGTGAAACGAAAGGGCGCTGACCTTCTGGTCGCGCCCTTGAAGTTGAACGTCAGATTGTCCAAATGCGGCCCGCGCAGCGTCGGCCCGTTACGGCGTTTGGTAAAACGCCGTAACTCCTACGGACGCTGGCCCATGCCGCCCTCGAGGGTGACGGTCTCGCCGTTCATATACTTAAAGTCGGGACCGCAGAGCTGAACGACAACGCGGCCGATCTCCTTCTCGACGTCGCCATAGTGGCCTGCCGGCGGCATGTGGACGTTGGCCTTGAACGCCTCGGGATAGGCATCCTGGAAGTTCTCGAGCGCAGCGGTCCAAGCAAGCGGGCACACGATGTTGACGTTGATGCCGTCCTTGCCCCACTCGTTGGCGGCAACGCGAGTCAGACCGCGGATGCCCTCCTTGGCAGCGGCATAGCTGCACTGGCCGTAGTTGCCAAACAGGCCGGCGCCCGAAGCAAAGTTGACCACGGAGCCCTTGGTCTCCTTCAGGTGCGGATAGGCCTTCTGCATGTACAGATAGGTGGCATACAGACCGGAATAAATGGCCAGGTTAAACTGATCCATGGTGTGGTCGGCGATGGTCACGCCCGAGGCGCTGGCCTGAGCATTGTTGACGACGGCGTCGATGCGGCCGAACTCCTCGATTGCCTTGTCGATGACGTTCTGGACGACGGCCTCGTTGTCCTGACCAGCCGAGACATCGGCCTGAACAGGCAGAACCTTGATGCCGTACTCGGCCTCGAGGGACTCCTTGGCAGCCTCGAGCTTGGCAACGTTGCGGCCGGTAATAACGAGGTTTGCGCCCTCCTTGGCAAAAGCGATATCGATGCCGTAGCCGATGGAGCCAGCGGAGCCGTCCTTAAGCGTGGCCTTGCCGCCGCCGGTGACGATCACGGTCTTACCAGTGAAAAGTCCCATACAAAGTCCTTTCAAATCGCGACGGGCACGCCCGCCGACTGCGCGCATCCAACTTCACGCGCCAAAAGCTGAAATGCAACTTTAGCGGGTTCAAGTGAAAAATAAAGGCTGCAGCAGGCGAACGGCGCAACGTCTTTCGGCGAAGGGAATGTCAAGTAAAAATTGGATAGAGCAGCCGAGTTTTTGTTAACGCAACGAGTCATCGAACACGTTTTGAAACTTTGCTGCGGGGCGCGGGATGTCGGCGCGAGACCTTATCATAGGGTGACAAACAACGATGAGGAGCACATGCCTATGACAGACGAGCTGGACCCCCAGACTCAGCAGCATATTGATGATTCAGCAGACATCGCCGCAGATAATGACGCTGCGACCTGCAATGATACCGACGTCGACGACGCCACTCTGGATAACGACGCTGCGACGGAAATCCCTGCGGCCGAAGATGCCGGCGAGCAAAACGACGATTCGGTCGCTCAGGACGACGCCCCCGAGAAGGACGCCGTCCCGCAAGCAAAAGGCCCCATCGAGGTGTCTTCGGAAGAAGAGCTCGATGCCGTCATGGACTCCATGATGGATGCCGTCAAAGCGATGAAAGACGCCGTGGCCGACGCCGATATCGACGCCGAGGAAGAAGAGGCCGCCGAGGCCGCCTCGACCTTCGTGCCCGGCGAGACCCCCGTTGCCGACCAAGGCAGCACCCTGCCCTCGTTCCTGCAGCTTGAGCACCCCACCATTGGTGCCGATGCAGTCGACCCGCACGCTGCCGGCTTTTCCGTAGTCGAGGGCGGCACCGGCAGCATCGCCACGCCGCAGACGCCCGATGCGGGCACGGCAAACGCCGCTCACCCGACCGCCCCGCACGCCCCCACAGCCAGCCGCGATCTGGGAGGCGCCGTCTCAAACACCGCCAACGCCGTAGGCACTTTTATTGCCCAGGGCGCCTCGGCCATGCGCGAGATGAACGCCGCAAAGAAGGCACTCGCGGACGCCCGCACTCACCTGGCCGAACTTGAGCAGCGCATCGCCGATCATGGCGAGGAACTCGAGACGCGCCAGGACATCGCAGGCCGCTACGACCAAATCGTCGCCGAGCAGCGTCAGACTATCGACGCGGCACAAAAAGCCGCCGCGGCGGCAGAAATCGGCCGCGATACCCATGCTTCCAAGGCAGCAGAGCTCAAGGCGCAGCTCGAGCAAATAAAAGAAGAGGACGATGCCACCGAGCGGCGCCTCAAAGCCGCACTCGATGCCGCGGAGGCGCGCGAAGCCAGCTCGCGTGAGACCGGCAACCGCCTCGTTCGACGCCTCGAGGATTCCAAGCGCATCCGCGACAAGGTGCAGGCCGAGCGCGACGCCGGCGTTGCCGCAGCGCAGCAAACCGTCGACGCCACGCGCGCTCAACTCGAAACGCTGCGCCGCGAGTATGCCGAGCTGCAGCGCAATCCTTCGGCGAATCCCGCCAATTACACGGTGCGCACCAGCGAGCTTTCGATGCAGATCTCCGACACGGCCGATGCCCTGCGCAAAGCCGAAGAAGATGTCCCGAACATCACCGCCGATCTTGAGCACTCGCTCGCGGCCGCCGAGCACGCCGTCGAGCAGGCGCAAGCCCCCATCGCCGACGCCAAGCGAGCCCATCAGGCCGTAACGACCGAGGCCGATGCCGCGCGCGACGAGCTGCAGACCGCAAAAGCCGCCGCCGCAACGCGCCAGCGCGAACTGCGCGAGAAGATCGCCGCCGAGGACAAGGCGCGTCGAGAGCAAGAGCATGCTATCGCCAATGCCCAGGCGGACGTCGCCCATGCGCAGTCGATTATCGAGCAGGCGACCGAGGTACATGACCATCCCGAGATTACCGAATCGCTCGCAGGCTCCTTGGCCCGCGATAAGGCCGAGTACGCCGAAACCGAGCGCGAAGTGGCTCAACTCGAAGCCGCCGAGGACGACGTGCGCGAGCGCACCCGCGACTCACGCATCAAATTCACCGGCGCCATCGTCTGCATCGTCGCCGTAGTCCTCGTGATCATCCTGATCTGGCTGTTCGCGAGCAAGTAAACCAGCTGCCAAAAAAACGCTCAACGCAGTTGCGGTGGGATAGTTCCTGTTTAGCCATCAAAAAGGCCAATTCAAGAACTATCTCACCGCAACTTTTTGATTGGTGCAAAGGGGTCAGGCCGCTTTGCACCAACTTGGTGTATATAAACCAGTCCCCATTGCACCAACAACGTTTGCCCAGATAAAACCTGCCAAAATAAACCTGTCCCTTTTTTGCAGGTTGAACCACGGCAACGCCGATGTTTTGGCGCGGACAGCGAAAACCCGCCAGAGCGGCAATCTCTTGACAACCAAAGAAATGCCGATGTTTTGGCAATGACAGCGAAAACCCGCCAGAGCGAGCAAGGTGCCTTGAAACGAGGCAGCATTGACCTT
>CAUCQW010000049.1 GCA_958445065.1 uncultured Collinsella sp. | reverse complement strand
TGCTCCATGATGCCCGATTCGCGCTTCAAGAGGGCGGTCGTGCTCGCCCTGCACACGGGGATGCGCATCGGCGAGGTCTGCGCCCTGCGCTGGTGCGATGTGGACTTCGATGCAGGGGCGATCTCGGTCAGGCACTCGGTGGCATACGCAAAGGGAATGGGCTCCTTCATCAAGGACACCAAGAGCCATGACTTGAGGTCGATCCCCATCGACCCGATGGGCCTTCTCCCCTTCCTGAAGGAGATCCTCGAGATTGACCGCGGGAAGCTGCGCTCGCGCGGCCTTGCGGGGTCGGTCGGAATTGGGGACTGCTACATCCTGTCGGAGCCGGGCGCGACCTTCGCGACGACCAGCTACGTCCGCCGCGCGTTCAAGACGTTCTCGGAGACCAACGGCCTCATGGGTACCAACGACGAGCTGATTACGTTCCACGGACTTCGCCACACGTTCGCGACGCAGTGGATCCGCCAAGGCGGGGATATCAAGGCGCTCCAATCAATCTTGGGACACAAGGACGCCATGGTGACGCTCAACGTCTACGCCGACATCGAGCCGATTTCCAAGATCCACAACATGCTCCGCGTCTCGCCATGCCTGTGGCGCGGCTACCTCGGACTTCGAGTCGATCCGGGTCCGATGTTCCAGCAGCGTATCCAGGAGGCTATCGAGACGCTCCAGGCATTCGGGTACGGCATCACTGAACCGGACGACCGCAATATCGTCATCCGCGACGTGAAGACAATCAGCCGGCTCTACCCCACCGAGTATGCGGCGGTACTGGGCGCGATACCGACCGAGGCGACGGTACTTTGATATAAAGACCGCCGGCGGTGACGATTTGGGTCGCTGTCTGGCAATGGGCATCTCCCGATTGCGGGAGATGCCCATTGTTTTCTGTTGATATCAGTAGTTGCTCCTCGGGGTCGGTATCGCGCTGTCATCGGGATAGCGGAACTTGACCTTAATGCCCGTGCGCTCAAGCTCGCATGCGATTGCATTGGCGGTCGCGTTCGCCTGACCGAACGGACCCGCCTCTCGACCGAATCGGTCGTATGTGGCCTGGTCCCTGTAGTACGTTATCGATACCGCAGCCGGCTCTCTGCCGAGCTCTTCAATCCGCTTTTCAACTACGTAGCAGGCGAATGCCACCTGTTGCGCCTGCATATCAAGCGCTCGGTCTAGGTATCGCCATGCGGCTTTAGAGATGCGATACCTCGTCTGCTTGGGGTCCTCCCAGCTCTTGACGGTCTTGATATTGATTTCAAGAGCATCCGCCACGTCCTGCTGTGTGAGTCCGAGCTGCTCGCGCTGAGCCCTGAAATCAGCTTTTCCTCTTGCCACTTCTATTTACTCCTCTCATATCGATTCTTCTCATACTTCCTGCTTTCATCCGGGCGCGGCATTGGGGTTGCCATGTGGCTGCCAATCGAATCGATTTCTCTTTGAAGTGTGCAGGAAGGTATGGATATCTCTGAAGTGTTGCCGCCGCGGCAAGAGCATGCGTCCTGAACGGCTTATTCATAAGCTGGAGACGGTCTTGCAATCCAATCCGAAGGGAGCCGCACATGCATGCAGCGGAAATTCCTTTCGGGGGGGGGTATCTCGCAGATTTACCCGCCGCCTGAGAGGACAATCGACAGTAGAGTACGTCTTGGTCATCGCGATCATCGGCCTGGTGGTCCTGATCGCGGGGCCGTGGGTCTCGTCTGCAATCAGGAACCAGTTCAACACGGTGGCAGGGACGCTCGGCAACGGGATCGACAAGGGGAGCTGGGAAACCGGTAGCACGGGCGGCGGTAACGGGTCGCTGACCGACGCCGACATCGTGGATCCCGTACACGGAACGGCATTCGCCGTGTACTCCGCCGACGACCACAGCCTTATGTTCTACAAGCGTAAGGGCCTGCCAGAAGTCGGCTGTATGTTCAACTGCCGCAGGGTAACGGAAGTCTATCCCGATATCGAGAACTACGACTTCGCTATCCCAGGCGGCCGCGGGGATGGCAATGCACCTTGGTGGCCCCATAGGGCTGACATTCTTTCCGTGAAAGTCGTAGACAGCATCAAGCCCAAAAATATGTCTGGTTGGTTCTACTGGTTCGTGAACGTCACGTCCATCGACCTCGGACCTATCGACACAAGCGAAGTCACAAGCCTTTTTGGAACGTTCGATAGGTGCTTCAAACTCCGGACCCTGGACGTGTCCATGATGGATACGTCAAAAGTCAAGAGAATGGGATGCGCCTTCTACGGCGATGGCGAACTTACGGAACTCGACCTTTCGGGCTGGAATTTCTCGAATGTGTATGACTCCAGTTACATGTTCTTCGACTGCAAGAAGCTCGAGGTTCTCAGCATGCCTCCCTCATCGAAGTTCGCATCGCAAATCAGTTTGTTCAATTACATGTTCGGGCATTGTGAGGCCCTTAACCTCGATTGCACGGGATGGAATGTGCTGGTCTACGCCCATCATAACAGTTTCAACGAGGGTGCTCCCGGTGTGAGTCTTCCGAAGGCCTGGCAATAACTTTACGGGAAGGGCAAATACCTATCGAGTGGTCCAGTTTCCTCTTCTATTTAATTGGAGAACAGCTTACTGACAATCTCAGCCATGGAATACTTCGCAGTATCTATCTCGCCCTCGTAGGGATCCATGTAGCCGTGGAGCCAGACTTCCAGCTCACGTTCCTCGGCTTCGGTCTCGCCGAAATCGATGAGTTCCTCAACGGACATATCGGCACGATCGCGCGAATCGTCCTTTCCCGCAAGTTCCCAGCCGAGCTGCAGGGCGCACTTCTCGTGCAGGCTGAGGTCGTCCATCCCAATCTCCTTGAGGTCGAGCGGGGACGACCACTTGCGGTACGGAACGGCATCGTACTGGAGAGCGGCGTTGATGTATCCGAGCGGCTCGAAAATCTCACGGAGGTCGCAGTACTGGAAGAGGACGTCGCAGTCGATTTCGGGGTCGCGCATGACCGCAGCGGCAATCAAGTTCGCATCCTCTACGGTACCGATTTCATTGAGGGGAAGCCACTCGAAAGGCGCGAAGCGACCGAGGTATTTCCATCCGCAGAGGCGCAGGGATTTCGGTTCGACCCCTTCGCGTCCCGCCTCGCGTGCGAGTTCGTCAGCGAGATGCGCGGGCTGGCTGCGTTGCTCGATGCCGCCGCCCACGGGGATATGACCGATCCGGAGCAAATAGTCGAGTATGCGTCGGGGCAAGTCGCGAGGCTCTCCGACGCGCTCGCGGCGGCTATCAGAGACTGCCCGCAGCCCTAATGCCTTACTGTGCTACTTGCACGGTCCTTTCGGTGCGCGTTCCGCAGGCGCGTCATGGTCGGGATCATGGACAACGTACCAGCTGTTTTGGTAATGGCAGATGTCGCGGCAGGTGCCGTCCCCGATGACCACGCGCCAGGACTCGGACTGCCTGTTCCTGCCGAGCGCCCACGAGCGAGAGCTGTAGGACTCGATGCGGTCGAACGGGTAGACGGTTCCGTCGTACCACTTAATGCCCCACGGGACGTACTCGCCATCGGGGCGGCACTCGACGAGGGCTGTGACTAAACGTATCGACTTCTCGCCCTGCTCCATGTGGTACTCCTTTGGAATCTATAACGAACGCATGTTCTATTGTAGCGCAGAATGAAGATTTGCCGCTGCGGCATGGTGATTCCACTAATAGAAATCGCGTCTATCCTCTGCAGCATCAGCCAATCCAATCCGAAGGGAGCCGCACATGAACGTAGCGGAAATTCCTTTCGGGCGGCGGGTATCTCCCAGATTTACCCGCCGCCCGAAGGGGCAGTCGACAGTAGAGTACGTCCTGATCATCGCGATCATCGTCCTGGTGGTGCTGATTGTGGGTCCGTGGGTCTCGTCTGCCATCGGGAACCAGTTCAACCTCGTGGCGGGGACACTCGGCAACGGGATCAACAAGGGTAGCTGGGAGTCGGGCGGCATCGGCGGCGGCAACGGGACGCTGACCGATGCCGACATCGTGGACCCACAGAACGGTACGGCGTTCGCCGTGTACTCCGAGGACGACCACAGCCTCATGTTCTACAAGCGGAAGGGTCTGCCCAAGGTCGGTGACATGCTGAACAGTCGCAGGGTCACGGCGGTTTATACGGGGTTCGAGACAGCTTTTTATTCCGCAACTTGGGATGCTGAGCATTCCTCTGTAAACAATGGACCAGCTAACACTCCTTGGTATGAGCACCATGGCGAGATCGAATCCGTTTGCGTTGTCGATTTTGGGATCAAACCGTACAGCCTGTCATTTTGGTTCCAATTTTTCACTGCAATGAAATCCGTCAATCTCAAGAGACTCAATATGTCAGCATGCGCCAATTGGCAGCACTCATTCTGGCACTGTGAGTCCTTGCCCGCGCTCGACCTCTCTGGGATGAATGTAGCGCGACTCGACTGCATGGAGTCGATGTGTACGGGTTGTTACTCACTCAGAAACGTCAGTTTCGCAGGATGGAAAGGTTTCCCAACTGCCACTGGCATTATGTTCTCAAGTTGCTCTAATCTCGAAAGTATCAATTTCGGCAATATGGACTTCTCAAAGATCACGGATGTACACAGGATGTTCTTCAACTGTCGTTCTCTAACCCTCGACTGCACTAATTGGAACATCTCCGCCAACATACGGCATGATCTCTTCAATGCTGGTGCTCCTAGCGTAATCGCGCCAACGGTTTGGGCAGCGAAATGATCCCCGTATCCTTTCCACGTAGCCATGTAGCTCTGTGGCTCCGTAACCGTGTATCTGTGTAGCCGGGTAGTTCGATTGTATTCAAATGTGTCAGGACATTCCGGGTTTGTAGATGCTATAATATACTTGCTCTCGAAAGAGGGTTCAGCCCCGGCTGGTAAACCTGACGTTTGGCGTGGTGTGCGTCTACACGCATAGCGGGCATGGCCGCGAAAAGCATTCCATGCATAGGGGTTCGACCCCAAGCGCCCCGATGGTTTCGGGGAGAGCGAACTGGCAGGCAGGTAACCGGGATATAGGCTGTCCAGAAGGAGGGGCTTCGCGCCCCTCCTTCTTTTTTGGGCATCGAGTTCGCATTTGCCAAATGCCGCTGCGGCATGACTCAATGGGTTTTCGCTCATATGACCCAATCCGCTGTCAAGAGCCACAATGGCCCCGCCGA
>CAUCQW010000048.1 GCA_958445065.1 uncultured Collinsella sp. | reverse complement strand
ATCTTGAACACCTTTCGCTCTTAACTAGGTGTCCAATTCATCATACCCACTCCAATCAGGGCATCGGCGCCCGTCCAAGAATTGGGATGCAGTTCAATACGAGCTCGGGGCTCTTTTCGTCTAGATTGGGGACGCATGGCCGGACGAAAACAATTTGCGTCTGGTAATAAGCGTACGAAAGCGCAATTTACGTCTTAATTCCGTACGCAAATCAAGACGAAAATCGTTTACGTCTGCTTTAATCCGTACGAAAACGGTTTTCGTCTTGCAGGGCAGTTGCCGTTTCTACAGTTCAACTTCCAGTTCGGCTTTGTGCTCGTAGAGGTAGTCGCGCATGTAGGGGATGGCAAATGAGACCTTGCCGTACGAGGGAGCCTCGATAATCGATTCTCTTAACAGGCGGCTGCGGACGGAACTCACCTGTTGAGGCGTTTTGTTTAGGGCATCGGCAACCATGCTGGTCGAGCTCGTCTGCCCCAAAGATGCCATGCTCAGCAGATAAGCGATGCACGTGGGCGGAATGCGCTGTAGCGCGGGCTCAATCACCATGGCGCAGAAGCGTTCGCGTGCCGTTGCAATGCCACGCTCGGCTTCTTCTTCTCCAATAATCGTTGTATGTGCGCGTCTTGCCAACTGCCATGCGTAGTATCCAACGAGTTGGATCATGAAAGGATAGCCCTGCGTTGCCTCGGCAAGTTGGCCGGCAATACCTGGCTGCAACTCCATGCCAGACGCTTCAATGGTTTCCTCGAGGGAGTACGACACTTCGGTTACTGCCACAGCCTTCAGGTCAAAGGGGAGGGCGCGGCGCAAAAACGCAAGTGTCTTTCCGTTGATGATGCTTTCAATCATCGAAGGCAGCCCAGCAAAAACAAAGGCTATATCAAGGTCTTCGCCGATAACCTGCTGAATCGCAATGGAGAGCGTTCGGACCTCATCGAGCTCTGCGTCTTGAACCTCGTCGAGAGTGATGAGCAGGCCATTTTCATTCTTGGATATTGTCTGTCTCATGGCGTCGCGTAGCGATGGACCGATTCGCTCAATGTCTATGCTGCCGATGGATATGCCAGCTACGGTGGGCTCAAATCTGGCGTGTTTGGCCTGGAATTTGGGCTGCAGCTGTTCGAGAATGCGTTGGCAAAGTCCCTCGGTTGCGACCTCTTTTATGACCGTCCAGCCACGGCTTTGCGCCAAACGTGAGCACTCGTCAAGGAGGACCGTCTTGCCCGTTCCACGGACGCCGGCTATGCGCATTAGGCGCCCCGGGGCACCAGGCCCGTTGACGAGGCCCTCATTGAATTCTTCGAGCACATCTTCGCGGCCGATAATCGTGGGAGGTGTTTTACCTGCTGTGGGCTTAAAAGGGTTTGTTTGCATGTGAGCCACCTTTGCTCAAGATATAGCAAGATATAGCAAAGTATAGCAAGATATAGCAAAGTATAGTGAGATATAGCAACGTATAGCGCTGTTCGCGGGTTCTTGCGGTGGTGCTATTTTCCGAATGCCGCGCGGATAAAGCGCTGGGCGAACAGCTTGTTGGCGACGTTGATGACATGGCCCAGGAACAGTGCCGAGATGGCGGTCGTGACGCCAAAGCCGCCCAGGTTGTACATAAAGATCAGCGACAACGCGAGCGAGGCGGCGACATGTGAGCAGTCAAACACGACTTTTACGTCACCAAAGCGGCGTTTAAGCTTTTCGGCAATGACTTGCACCAAGCCGTCGGGCGCGTTGGGGACAACGCCCATGTTGACGACGAGACTTACGCCAAATGCGGTGACAGCGAGGGAGAGCAGCATGGTCGCAATCTGTGTGGGGAGTGCCGTGGGATGCAGTGGGTTGACCGCCATGAAGAGGTCGGTCAAGCCGCCAATCAGCGTTGAGAAGAACAACTCGAGCAGGATGCGCGGCTGGAACTCGCTTCGCAAGATGGCTAATTGCGCCACGATGTAGGCGACGTAGGTTGCGGTGATCCAAAAGCCGAGCGTCTTGCCAGTGAGCATGGATAGGGTTGTGGCAAAGCACGTGAGCGCGGCGACGCCCAGGCCGGATGCCGTCTGGAGACTCATACCGAGTGCCAGTACTGCAACGCCCACAAGATACATCAGCATTCTGATGACGGTATGGCACCAGTCGATGTTCTCGCCATGCATGATGATGAGCGGTCGCATGTTGCTACCCGTCCTTTCGGTTGTGTGAAAAAGCTGACCCGGGCCGGCAAAAGAGGGTTATCGGAGGCACTGCTGCAAAAGCAGAAAAGCCGGCCCCACGGTCAGTCGTCTAGGAAGTGTCTCGCTGTGCCGGAATGGGACTAAAGGTCCAACGAGACGGGAAGAAAGCAAATGGCATTGCGTGGGCGATAAGATGCCAAGATGGTAGGGTGTGTCTTAGCATCCTATTGCCCACGCTCAACGAAATCGGTTTCGTTTGAGCCTAAGTATACGCACGGGATTTTATTTGCGAAGAGAAAAACAATAAAAAGGTGAACGTTCATCTAATCGCAACAACTCGTTGGCTGTAGTTGCGGTGGAATAGTTCCTGTTTTTGCTGCTGAAGGCCTTGAACAGGAACTATTCCACCGCAACTTATGAGGGGGCGGGGGATGCGATAGTATTGCATGGTGGTATTCGACTAACCGAGGACTTATCCGAGGGCTTTATGGAACAGCACCAGCATTATCAGAGCCTGCAAGACCAGGCGTACAACGCATTGCGCTCCAAGATCATCTATGCCGAGCTCAGGCCCGGCACGCGTCTTTCGGCGATTGGTCTGGAAAAGGAGACGGGAATCGGGCGCACGCCCATTCGCGAGTCATTTGTGCGCCTGCGTGAGCAGGAGCTGGTGGAAACGCGTCCCAAAAGCGGCACCTATGTCTCAAAAATCAGCATGGAGCGTGCCGAGAACGCCTGTTTCTTGCGTGAGAAGCTCGAGAGAAGCGTGCTTATTAAATGCTGTTCGGCTTCCTCGCCCGAGCAAAAGCAGCGGCTTGAGCAGATTCTTACCGAGTCCGAGTCGCTCGACCATAGCGAAACGCGTCGTTTCTTTGACCTGGACAACCTGTTCCATGAGACGTGTTTTGAGATTGCTGGCCGTCACATGTTGTGGGATTGGATGAAGAGCATCAACACGCATTTTGAGCGATACAACTGGTTGCGTATGGTGTCGCAGGATTTGGATTGGGAGCCGATTCGTCGTCAGCACCGTCGGATTTTGGAGGCCATTAAGGAAGGCGACACCGATACGGCGAGCTATCTGGCAGAGACGCACTTGCACCTGATGCCCGAGGAGCAGGGCCCGGTTATCGCCTTGCATCCCGACTATTTTGAGCTGTCCAAAGACTCGTTCATCTAATCAATCCCCATATAAGTTGCGGTGAAATAGGGACTGTTTTGCGACCTAGGTGGCGCAAACAGTCCCTATTTCACCGCAACTGCGTTGGGGCGTAACCGGGGCACGAAAAAGCTGCGGCGCCGCTTGGAGGAAAAGACCGGAAGCAAGGGTCTATTCCTCCAGACGGCACCGCAGCTGTTTTGGTGGCTCGGCTTTTGTCGAAGTGGCTTAGTTGAGCGCGACGGCCAGCCGAGTAGGCAAAGCGGCTTGGAGGCGTGTCGCTTCCGTCACGTTCTATCAGCATACAAGACGGTTTTGGTTCTTGTTCGTGACGGAAACGGCGCGCTTCCGAGCCGCTTTAAAAGAAAGGGGGCGAGGTTTAGGGCACGCCCCCTTTCACGATAGAGAGCTAAACCTAGCCGCGGACCTTCTTGACGACGTCCATGGCCTCGTGGGCGATCTGCTCGACCTTGGAGAAGTCGCCGTCGGCAAACAGGGCCGGCTTGACCATCCAGGTGCCACCGCAGGCGATGATGGCGGAGGAGCTCAGGTACTCCTCGACGTTGGCGGTGCTCACGCCGCCGGTAGGCATAAAGCGGTGACCGACAAACGGAGCGGCGAGGGCCTTGATGGTGTTCAGGCCGCCATACTGGGACGCGGGGAAGAACTTGGTGACCTTGAGGCCCAGGTTCTCGGCTGCGGTGACCTCGGAGGGGGTCACGGTGCCGGGAAGGACGGGCAGGTCGATGTCGATGCAGTGCTTCACGACGTCCTCGTTGTAACCCGGGGAGACGATGAACTTGGCACCGGCTGCGCGGGCCTGCTCAACCTGCTCGACGGTCAGGACAGTGCCGGCGCCAACGCACATCTCGGGCTCGGCCTCGGCCATAGCGGCGATGCACTCGGCGGCGCAGGCGGTGCGGAAGGTGACCTCGGCTGACTTCATGCCAGCTGCCATAAGGGCGTGGGCGAGCGGAGCGGCGTCCTCGACCTTGTCGAGCACAACGACCGGCACGATGCCCAGGGACTCAAGCGTGGTGTAGAACTGATCGAACATGATGTTCCTTTCGATGTGTGGCGCGCATGGGCGCGTGATTGCCAAATGTGCTGGTCAGGAGCCGATTTTGGATTGGTTATCGGAGGCACTGCTTGGGGTTCAAGCAATTCCAAAACCGGCTGCTCGACCAGTCATGTAGGGAATGCCAGGCAAAACCGGAATGGGACTGGTGGTTTTGCCCGGTCGGAGGAATCGGGGAGCGGGCCGCAGGGGTATGGGATTGGAAAGCTGCGGCCCGCGGAATGGAGACGGACTAGCGCGCGACGCGGGTGCCACCGTCGGCGGCTGATGCCACGGCTGCGATCTCGTCTGCGGTCACCAAGTTGGAATCGCCCTTGATGGTGAGCTTGAGGATCGACGCTGCAATGGCGTAGTTGACGGCGTCCTGCGGGTCAAAATCGTTGATGAGGGCATGGACGAGGCCGGCGTTGAAAGCGTCGCCGGCGGCAACGCCCTCGAGCACGTGCACGTCGTGAGCAGGGGAGAACCAGTGCTCGCCGCTCTCGGCGTCAAAGAGCATGCCCATCCAGATGGAGCGCTCGACGCAGGAGATGTTGCGGACGACCGAGGCGACCTTCTTGCAGCCGTACTCGGCGCAGATCTGGCGGGCCATCTCGACGTAGGTGTCGCGCTCCTCGATGCCGTGGGCAAGGGAACCGGAGACGCAGGTCATGCCGAGGCCGGCAGGCGCATCCTCGTCGTTGGCGATGCAGATGTCGACGAGCGGCAGGAGTTCCTTCATGGTGGCCTGCGATTTCTCGGGCGACCACATCTTGCCGCGATAGTTCACGTCGCACACGGTGGTGATGCCCTTGGCGCGGCAGGCGGCGAGCGCCTCCTTGCAGGCGGCGGCCATCTCGTCGGAGACGGCGGGGGTCACGCCGGAGAAGTAGAAGACATCGATGCCCTTGAGGATCTCGTCCCAGTCAAAAACATCGCGCTTGGCCATGTTGATGGCAGAGAACTTGCGGTCGTAGACGCAGCCGTTGCCGCGCTGCGAGGCGCCGACCTCAAACACATAGGAGCCAAGACGGTCGCCCTGACGCACGACGCGCGTTGTGTCGACGCCGTAGGCCTTCAGCGAGCGCAGCGCGCACTCGCCTAGGCGGTTGGCCGGAACAACGGAGACGTAAGCGGCCTTGTCGCCCTGGTAGGCCAGGGAAAGCGCAGTGTTGGCCTCGGCGCCGCCGTAGCGGACGTCAAACTCGGTTGCCTGCTCAATACGCAGGTGGTCTTTGGGCGAGAGTCTCATCATGATCTCGCCGAAGGTAAGAACCGTTTTACCCATGGTCGCGCAGCTCCTTTTACTCATGCGTACACCTTTGATATGGCGTTGGCACGCAGGTGCCAAGACGGTAGGGTGCGTCTTTGCACCTGCGTGCCAACGCTCGCCGAAATCGGTTTACGAAATCGGTTTCGTTTCGAGTTGTAGTATACTCACCTACAACGTTTTGCAACCGAGATTTTTAAAAAAATG
>CAUCQW010000047.1 GCA_958445065.1 uncultured Collinsella sp. | reverse complement strand
GCAGTGAGGGCAAACGGGGACGAGGGCTCCTCGAACAGATAGCGGCTGCCTTGCAGCGCGTCGCAACTGGTGCACGTGTTGCCGAGCGACGGGGCTTTGGAGGCTCGCGCGCCTACGGGCTTGTAGCCGCAGCGCTTAGAAAGATAGTCGCGGATCTCGCCCGGCACGCAGCCAAGAGCGGGAACAATGGCGAGCGCGTTGGCATTGGCCGTGTCGATGGTAATGTGCCCGGCTTCGTTGGGCGCGTGCGCGATGGCGATGCCCTTGTCGTCATCGATTCGATAGGGAATGCCGAAGGCCGCGACCGAGGTCTCTTTGTGACACTTCCAGCACTCGCGCTTGCCCAGTACTAGATATATATACGGCGCTGAGGGGTCGGATCGGTCAACACCGGGCAGCCACTCGGCAAAGGGCTCGGGGTTGACGCCGCTGGGTACATACCAGATCTTCTTGGTCCGGTCCCATTTGGCGCCCAGCGCCTTGGCTTCTTCTTTGTGCGAAAAGGGGACATCGAGCTCGGTGCGCATGGCGGCTCCTTGGTGCTGCAGGTGCGAGTGGCTCAAGGATACCGCAGGGCGCAGACATCGCGGCGTTTTGTTGAGAAGTTGCGGCGCGGACTGCTTGGTTACGCCGTTAGATAAATTGGCAAGTAGATGGTCGGCTTTTGACCAGTTGGGCGGTTGGAGCAGCTTGCGGCGCAGTTTTGTGCCTGGCTATTGTTGATGTTGGGGTATTGAATATATTTGGCTGCCATTCGTCAGGTGAATTGTTGTTACGTTGCGATGACGGTTGGAACTGCCAGCGGATTTAGCGACAAAAAACAAAACAGCCCAGAGGACATAGCCTCTGAGCTGCGAACATTTGGTGGGCGTTAGAAGATTTGAACTTCTGACCTCTTCCGTGTCAGGGAAGCGCTCTCCCCCTGAGCTAAACGCCCGATCAAGGGTGCGCAAGCGCGCAAGGGATAATATAACGGAGCCTGAACTCGGTGGCAAGAACATTTTTAAAAATCGCTTACATTGTGGAATTCGGGGGCTTTGTCATATCCATTTCAAAAGAGCCTGCTGCCGCGATTTGACTGTCGCATAATGCAAGGCCATTGCGGTATCGAGCTATGGAAAGACGTCTGCGGAATTGTCCTACCGATAAGCGGACAAGCCTCCAGCTGGTGCCTTCGCCGTGGTAAGGTAAGCCGAATTGTTTCCAGGCTGCTTCGAGGGAATGGAATGAGCAAAGAGCGTGTCGAGCAGGTCGAAGGCGCAGGGGCTTCGGTGCCGATGACCGATATATCGAACATTGATGTGCCCGAGGGCACCGATGAGCTCAGCCGTAGCACCCGCCGCGCTTG
Source organism: uncultured Collinsella sp. (assembly GCA_958445065.1). Lineage (GTDB taxonomy): Bacteria > Actinomycetota > Coriobacteriia > Coriobacteriales > Coriobacteriaceae > Collinsella. Next base: position 4,967 of record CAUCQW010000047.1, on the reverse strand, counting down.
GCGCGAGCGCCTGAACAGCGCTTCGACGCGCAAGATGATCACGGGCGTCTTGGCTACGCTGGTGGGCGGTTCGTTTTGGGGCTTCTCGGGCACCAGCGCGAGCTTTCTGTTCGATACCTACCACGTCGACACCTTGTGGCTTATGAGCGTGCGTCAGATTCTCGCCGGTCTACTCTTTATGGCCGTGGTTGTTACGCGCGACCGCGAGCGCCTGATTAAGCTCTGGACCACACCCGCCGATCGCAAGCAGCTGCTGCTCTTTACCGCCTTTGGTCTGCTGTTCAACCAGTTTTGTTATCTTTCGGCCGTGCGCCTGACCAATGCCGGAACCGCGACGGTGCTCCAATGCCTGCAACTGGTCATCATTATGGGCTACACCTGCGTGATCGACCATCGCATGCCTCGCGTGCGTGAGGCCGTTGGCATTGGGTTGGCCCTGGGCGGCACCTTTTTAATCGCTACCGGCGGCGACCCTACCAGTCTGAGCATATCGCCGCTTGGCCTGGTCGCAGGCCTTATGTGTGCGGTCAGCGCCACGTGTATGGCGGTGATTCCCGCCAAGATCCTGCCCGAATACGGCAGCCCCATCGTCACGGGCACGGCAATGCTCACGGCGGGCGTGGTCTCGTGCGTCTTCGTGCAGCCTTGGGCGCATATGCCGGCACTCGACGCTGCCGGCGTCGAGGCGCTCGCGGTATTCGTGGTTATCGGCTCGTTTTTTGCTTACATGCTCTATATGCAGGGCGTTAAGGACATCGGCTCGGTGCGTGCGAGCCTCATCGGAACTGTGGAGCCGGTTTCGGCGACCATCACCAGCGCCGTTATGCTGGGCACGGTGTTTTTGCCGACCGACCTTATCGGCTTTGCCATGATCATCGTGATGATGTTCCTCACGGTGTAGCTGGCGCCGCCGCCAAGACGGAAAAGGCGTTGTGCCACATTTTCGCCAATTGATGTCCGTGTCTGGAGTTTAGCTGTCGATGCTCAAAATGCCATAAACTAGTAACGTTATGGACTTTTTCATTGCGACTCAATTGCGAGGATTTCTTTATGGCTGGTAATCACTTTAAGGGCAGCGATAGCGGCCGTCCTGCAGTTCCGCCGCGTCCGAACGGGGCTGGTAAGGCCGGCACGCCGGGCGGCGCTGGGCAGGGCGGTTCCGGTAAGCGCGTGTCCCCGGGCGAGACGGCGATGTTTACCGCTCTGTACGAGCAGTCTCAAAAGGCAAAAAAGACCGGCCGTGCAAGAGGGAATGTCTTTGCGGGCGGTGCAACCTCCACGTCGCAGCCGAGCGGGGCCCCTTCGATACCTGCGAACAACGCAGGTGCTGCCAACGCCGCGAATACCGCCGGCAACGTTAATGCCGGCAAGGCCGCCAACAATACTCCCTCTGCCGGTGGCGCGGGGCTTACGGGTAACCTTGGCACGATTTACACCGGCGCCTCCGAGACTGGCACGTTCGCCCGCCTGGATGATAGCGGTGCCGAGTTTGCGGGCTCGGGTTCCAAGGAAGATTATTACGATTTTGGCTTGAACTACGGTAGCGACGCTTCGTCGAGTTCGACCTCTGACGGTCTGGTCCGTCATCGCCATCGCAAGGGCGAGCGCAAAAAGCGTCACACTGGCGCCATTATTGCCGCTGTAGTCGCGGTGCTTCTCGTTGCGCTTGGCGCAAGCGGCTTTATGCTGCTTAACTCGGCAAAGACCGTAAAGAGCGAAGCGAAGGAGGCTGTCGAGATCGTCGGTGGCCTTAAGGACAAGGTCACGTCGGGCGATTTTTCGACGCTGCCTGACGACGCGAAGAAGATTGATGAGCTCTGCGACAGCATGAAGGCGGAGACCTCGAGCCCGCTGTGGACGGCGGCTTCGTTTATCCCGGTGTATGGCAGCGACATCAATGCTGCCCGCACCATGATCGACGCCCTGTCCGATGTCTCTAGCGGCGCGCTGATTCCCATGGCCGACAACCTCTCGCGGGCAACGCCCGGCAAGCTGTTCCAGGATGGCATGATTAACGTGTCCGCGCTGCAGGCGGTCGCCGATTCGCTTTCCAACAGCTCGAAGGTGTTCAAGAGCGCCAACGAAAAGATCCAGGGCATTGGCGATACTCATATTTCCCAGGTGACCGAGCTGGTCGATAAGGCCAAGGACGGCTTTGCCACCCTCAACGGCGCGGTTGACGCGGCGGAGAAGGTCGCCCCCGTCCTTCCCCAGATGCTCGGCGCCAACGGCCAGACGCGCAACTACCTTATGTACGCCATGAACAACGTCGAGATTCGTGCCTGCGGCGGCTTTGGCGGTTCGCAGGGCCTGATTTCGGTCACCGACGGCCAGATGTCGATCGGCGAGTTTGTTCCCCGCATTGGACTCAGCGAGGATGAGGCAGTCGAGAGCGTCGACGAAGAGGATGAGGCGCTGTTCGGCAACCACAGTAACCTGTACAACTCTGGTAACGCGTATTCGCCCGATTGGCCCCGCAACTCGCAGCGTGTCGCCGCGCTGTGGAAGTCCCAGTATGGGCAGGACGTTGACGGCGTCGTGGGTATCGACCCGGTGTTCCTGCAGTATCTGCTGGGCCTCGTCGGTAATGTCTCGCTGCCCGACGGAACGGTTGTCGACGGCACCAACGCCGCAAAGGTCCTCATGCACGATGTGTACTGGAACTATCCGGTCGAGGAGTCTGACGGCATCTTTGCATCCGTCGCCAGCGCTGCCTTCGACAAGATCCTTGGCGGTATCGGCGATGTCGATGTTACGAAGCTTGTCAGCGCCGTTGAGCGCGGTGCCGAAGAGGGCCGCCTGATCGCGTGGATGAAAAACGATGACGAGCAGAACGCTATCAAGCAGATGAACATCGACGCCTCGCTGCCCGATCCGGATGACCCGAGTGAAGATCCCGTTGCTGGTGTCTACTTTAACAACCTGAGCTTCTCCAAGCTCGACTGGTACCTGAATGCCGATACGCAGATTGGCCAGGGCGTCAAGAACGGTGACGGCACGTGCTCGTATCGCATCACCGTTACCCTGACGAACATCATGACGCAGGAGGAGGCAGGCAAGCTGCCCGACTACGTCGCGGCGAGCGCACCCGATGCAGCGCGCGACGACGAGCGTCTGAATGTCTCGTTGTTTGCACCGACGGGCGGCAACATTACTGATCTGACCGTCGAGGGCACCCAGTTTGGTCTTGGCGCCGCTACGTGGCATGGAATCCCCTTCTATTCGGGCACCGTTGACCTGCATGCTGGCGAGACGACGACGATCACATATACGCTGACCACGTCGGCCGAGGCGGGGGACAAGCCGCTTACGCTGCGTCAGACTCCTACATGCCAGGCGGCTCGCGACAGCGCGTCGGCGTAGGATTTTTCTGGTAGCGCAGATAATCGAGTACCATTTTGGGGCGGACAGGCAATCTGTTCGCCCCTATTTTGTAAGGAGAGCGCATGAAGTACTTTGGCACCGACGGCTTTCGCGGTGAGGCCAACGTTGGGCTGACGGTAGAGCACGCTTATAAGATTGGCCGTTTTGTGGGCTGGTATTACGGCGCCAACCGCGAGCGCAAGGCGCGCGTCATCGTGGGCAAGGACACGCGTCGCTCGAGTTATATGTTTGAGGCGGCGCTGGTGAGCGGCCTGGTCGCGAGCGGTGCGGACGCCTATATGCTGCACGTGATCCCCACGCCGGGCGTAGCGCATCAGACCGTGGAAGGCTGCTTCGATTGCGGCATCATGATCAGCGCGAGCCACAACCCGTTTTGCGATAACGGCATTAAGCTCGTCAACAGCGACGGTTTTAAGATGGACGAGGACGTGCTGGAGCTCATCGAGGACTACATCGATGGCAAGAGCGAGGTGCCGCTGGCCACGGGCAACCACATCGGCGCCACGGTGGACTACATGCAGGGGCGCAACCGCTATATCGCCTCGCTCATTGCGAGTTCGAATTTTTCGCTACAGGGCGTCAAGATCGGTCTCGACTGCGCCAACGGCTCGGCGTCCTCGGTGGCCAAGCCGGTGTTCGACGCGCTGGGCGCCGACGTGCGCGTGATCAACGCCGCGCCCGATGGCTTTAACATCAACGTCGACTGCGGCTCCACGCATATGGAGCGCCTGCAGCGCCACGTGGTGGAGCAAGGCCTGGACGTGGGTTTTGCCTATGACGGCGATGCCGACCGCTGCCTGGCCGTGGATGAGCGCGGTCGCGTGGTAGACGGCGACCAGATCCTGTACGTGTGCGGCGTGTATCTGAACAAGCACGGTCGCCTTTCGGGCGGTACCGTGGTGCCGACGATCGCCAGCAACTTTGGTCTGGTCAAGTCGCTGGAGCTTGCCGGACTGAGCGCCGTGACCAGCGGCGTGGGCGACCGTCACGTGTATGCCAAGATGCGCGAGGGCGGCTACAGCCTGGGCGGCGAGCAGACGGGCCATACGATCTTTGGCGATATCGAGCGCACGGGCGACGGCATTATGACCTCGCTGCGCGTGATGGAAGTGATTCGTGCCGAGCGCGAGACGCTCTCGCAGCTCACGGCTCCGTGCAAGCTGCTGCCGCAGGCGCAGGTTGCCGTGCGCGTAGCGGATAAGGACGCCGCGCTCGAGAACATGGGCGTGCAGAACGCCATCGCCGAGGCCGAGACTGCGCTGGCAGGCGAGGGCCGCGTGCTCGTGCGCACAAGTGGAACCGAGTCGGTGATTCGCGTTTTGGCCGAAGCGCCCGACCAAGCATCCGCCGATGCTGCCATGAAGCGCATCGCCAACGCGCTCGAGGCTTTATAGCTACGCGGTTTTACCAAACCGCGTAGCTGCTCGACGCTGCAAACGCCCCTAAGCGGCAATCTGGCGTTCAATTTCAAGGGCGCGACCAGAAGGTCAGCGCCCTTTCATTTCACGTCACCTTGCTCGCTTGGGGCCGTTTTCGCTCATATGACCCAATCCGCTGTCAAGAGCCACAATGGCCCCGCCGAC
>CAUCQW010000046.1 GCA_958445065.1 uncultured Collinsella sp. | reverse complement strand
TGAGCTGGGCCTATGCCGGAATCTCTCCCACAGAAACCACCGAAGAGCCCAAAAAATCCATGTGGCCGGGCGTATCCACAATGTTGACTTTACATCTGCGCCACAGGAAGGAAGTGACTGCCGCTTGAATGGTAATCCCACGCTGCCGCTCCAAAAGCATGGTGTCCGTCCTCGTTGTCCCTTTTTCGACGCTCCCCGGTTCTGAAATGGCTCCGCTGGCATATAGCAGGCTCTCCGTCAAGGTTGTCTTTCCAGCGTCTACATGGGCAAGAATCCCGATATTGATAATGTTCATGTCTATCCTCCATACAAGGCCCAAATGGGCGCAAAAATCCCCAGCGGCTAATACTTTTACCGCTGGGGATCATGACTTCGGACAAACAGAAGTATGACGGCTTACATGAGCCGCTGTCCGTCACGATATTTACTAAAAAGGCAAAAGTATTCTTAAATTGGGTACAAAAACTAAGCCCCTGCAAGGGGCAAGCATTTTTGCGCCCATTATCAAATTTTATTTAATAATACCTTGCCGCATATTTGGTAGACTCCTCAAATCAAGATAATAACAGTATATCATAGTACGCTCTAAAAACAAGAAATTATTTTACCCGATTCCCCAAATAAATCAGGAGGGCATTCACTGGAACACCCTCCGGTTTTGGTGATTACCGTGCGCCTACCCTTGTTTTTTGCCTTGCGGCCCGTTTCCGTTCCTTTTCAGCCTGTTCCTGCTGGTAAGCGGCCTCTAATATTCTGTCCGCCTGTTCCGTGCCAATGGCCCGCCTGACCCGCTCGTAGTCCCTGACCTTTCCCTTTAGACTGTCTCTCTCGGCGCAGACCTCGTAAATCCTTTCTGACAAAGAACTGTTTTTGCTGACCTCCCGGCCATAGTAAGTGAATCAGCGCGGGTGGTTTGCGCGCCATTTGCAAAACCCCAGGTCGCGACCCTTCGCCATTCGTGGGAAAAGTGAGTAGTCTCAGGTGGCTTACTCATGAGTTGAACCGCTTTCGCGATTAGGGGCCTAATAGCGGCTTCTCCACTAACTGCCCCTGGGTTTGCCTTTGTCCGCCGCACGGGATGGCTCCCGAGGCAACGCGGTGAGATAATGCCATCCAACGCAGGCAATGGAGCCTGAAAATATAGGTGACGGCGGCATGGCCCGAGCCAGCACTTTTGGCCCGCCTCCGTAGCCTCCTTTTTCATATGCGGTCCGCGATACGCCTATGGGAGCGATTCGCTCGTGCAAGGCTGTAAACACGCAGAGAAAACGAGGTATTGGATGAATAGCGAACCGATCTACAAAGAATTCCTTCTTGGAGAAGGCTTAAGCGAGTTGAAGAAAATTCGAGATGGCTGGAGGGATGAAAGCGGCTATTCCGAGTCGAGGGGAGGAACCTCTTTAATACCTGAAAATCTATGCAATGTCTCAGGGTCCGAACGGCTTAACTATACCTTCATCATGGACAGAGCCAATGAGTGCATGTATCGACTGATTTGCGAGTCGATTTCCATGCTTCTTACAGAATATGGATACATAACACTACGTGCCCGCGTTCGCAGAAGCGATGCTTACCAATATCTCCCAAAAGACGGCCTAGCCGGGCCGACCGTCCTCAAAGCGAGCAAGAGGGTGGTCCGCATAATCAAGGTGGATGTCGATGGCTCCCCGAGCGTTTTTGTATTCAAGGAACCTGGATTAGACCAGAGTCTCCCGAAAGAGCTTGAGGATTCGCTGAGGGAAAACTTTGGGGTATCGAAAATCACCTACGTCTCTTTGGTTATGGACGGAGCGAAGAGGGAGGTTCTCAATTACGAGTCGGTGAAGGACGCTACGCCCTACATCTCGGTTAAAGAGTTCTTCCGCCTGTTCTTTCCACAAGAGGAGTTCGACAAATTCGAGGAGGCTGTGGTTGAGCTTAGGCAGAAAGCGCGTTCCTACTATGGCTTGAGCATAACCAAATCGCTTAACCATTTGCGCATGGGCCATTTCAGGAGAGACATCCGAGACCGTCTGATCGGCTACAAACCAGACGTGGAATTGGGGTCCGAACAGAGAATGGCCATAGACAAGAGCTTTGTCGTAGACGGCAGATACTCGGCGTTGACCGGTGACACGGATTTCGCAGTAAGCTTCCAGACCGCAGAATGGCTAAGGGATTCTTTAACGCATGCAGGATGCATAGATTTCGCCCCCATCGCGTTGGAGTACTTCAAATCGCTCGAACAATTCCTGTACAGATTTCTTTACGCCATACATAAGACTTCGAAATCGAAGAGTAGGCGTATTTACTACGGCAAAAAGCTCGGAGAAAACCCTTACTACCTGCCTGCGAAAAGAGATGGCGTTCCCGACAAATCGCGACACATAGAAGTCAAGGACGGAGAAATCGAAATCAACGATGAGCTTTTCACGGATGGTTTCGAATATGTCTTAGACCTCGGTAGGCTCACAAGGTTCTTCGGCGACTATGTTTGCGAGAAGCAGCAGCTGTACAGCCGCAATGAAGACCTTCTCGATACGGCGATAAGCGAGGATACGTACGAGTCGATAATTCGCGCACTCCAAAGCGCTCGAACGATGAGGAACGGCATTGCTCACAAAGACAATCTCTACGATTGGACCGAGATGGAAAGCGCCCGGTCGTCAGTCCTCTTGGCTTTCTACTTAGTCCTAGGTTCTTACAGCATCGATACTGAAATGCGAAGCCTCCTCGGCATCGAAAGCGATTGCGTGCAGAAAAGCGAGGAGTGGAAGCTCTGCAACTACGTGGCATCGGCGGCCGTTCCTAAAGGCAATCCTCTTGAGTTTCCCGTTTTTTATCTCGATGGCGACGATTCCCCCGAGGCCGCCTTGTTTGCTTGCCCCGACGACGAAGAATCCGATCCCGACCGATATGGAAAAGCCCAATCGTTCTCGGGTGTGTACTTCAAGAGAATCGGATCGCATAAGCGTTACGATATCTCGTACCCAACTGACCGTCTTCCCTCATTGGTTGAACAAGGGATGCTGATTATCTGCGGTGAGGGGCTGAAGCTCATGGGGCCTCAAAAGGTCATCTACAGAGACGGAAATTACCTTGGGGACACGAGCGCAGAGTGACTTCGAACCCAGGGCGTGGACCTCGCGCTCCCGCCCTAAAGACCATCGTGGCCGGTTTTAAGGGCGGGAGCGCGAGGAATGTCCGTAGGGTTCATGCCTTCCCGGGCGCAAGCCACCAGTCCGTAACCGCAGGTGAGGCAGCGCCGTGGCTTGCACGCTGGTGGCAAATTCGCAGGTCAAACATCTCCGTCATCTATCGACGAAACGAGAAGCCCCACGTTGACGCGTCTATGAGTTGATGACCTGAACGACGGTCGTCCTAGTTGCCAGCTTCCGCATCAGAGAAACCACTTGGAGCAGAAGCCGATCTGGAAGACCGAATGGACGAGCATCGAGATTCCGAGGCAGACCATCATCGCGCAAAACCCGATTCCGGCCCATTTCAAGAAAGGGTCTTTTTCTTGCTTGTCGGAAGCTCGCTCCATCCAGTCGCGCGAATACGTATCGCCGTACTCGTCGCTCTTTGAGGCCTCTTTCGAAAGCAGCTCGAGAGCTTCGTCGAGGTCATCAGCAAGCTTGTTTCCGTCGATTCCGACCTTGAAAAGATGAGTCTCATCATGCTGCTTGAGCGCCGATTGGTTCTGCAAAAGGTAGAACCTCTCGCCGTTCACCCCGTTCGCCAGAGCGGTCCTCTCGCTCGAAAACGACCGAATCTCCTTCTTGAGCCTTGAGAAGGCCCCCCTTGCCCTCGATTCCGAACTTCTGCGCGAGCGACTCAAGCTGCCAGAGCAGGTCGTACAGCCCCGCCGCGGGCAGGGGCCCGGCCCCGTACGCCTTCTCGAGCATCGACCGCTCGAAGCGATCGTAAACGGGGATCGCCTCCCCGTACGTCAACCTGGTGCCAACTTCGGGGAAATCATTGCATTCCATATCGTCTCCTATCATTCGAATCGAGAGTTAATTCCTTGGGGCGCGTCACGCGTCGACGACGCCGCGTCCCACAACAGCGGTTGTTGCTTCCGCGTGGGCGCATCGCCTAGCACGCAGGGCGCAGATCAAGCCTGAAATCACCTTTGGCGATAGAGAGGCTGTAGTTCGACCCGACTAAAACAGCGATGCCCATCAAGGCCAGACCGCAAGCGGCGATCAGCTGCTCCGGCGAAAAGCCGAGGATCCTCCTTCCGTTATCGCACGCCGCCTCCGCTACGGCATCGGCTGACGAAATCGTCGGGGCGTTCACCGCCCGTCCGGCGTCGTTCATAGTTGGCTCCCTACTCTCTCTTCCATTGCTTCGACCCTTATTTTCAACCGCCATCGGAATTTCGTCTCCTCTGACTGGTTTGGATTGCCTACAATTTCATAGGCAATAAAGCTGTTTATGGAGGACCTGCAATGTCTAGGACATTCACCGAGGAGGAGATCTCCGAGTTAAAGGAAGCCGGATTCGCGGCGAGCGGCACATCGAGAAGCAGGATCCTGTCCGTCCTCGACCTCCTCGTCCGCTTCACCGATGAGAGGACGGGCATATCCGCATCGGAAATCGCGCGCGTCATAGGCATCTGCTCCGAGAGGCCGACGTCGGAGAACGCCATTCTCAAGGACCTGCACCAGATAAGCGAAAGCATGCCCATGGGAATCCGCATGGCGATACCTGGCCACGGCGAGAACGTCGGGTTCAGGGCCGTAAACAAACCCCTGTCATCCGAGGAGGCGATCCTCATCTCGGACGTGCTGGGGACGAGCTCCTTCATCGGCGAGGGGCGGAAGGACAAGATCTCCTCGAAGGTGCTCGCATTCTCCTCCGACTATGACGTCGACGAAAGCGTGGAGACCGTGTTCGTCGACCGCAAGGCCGGCAGGGACACCGACGCGATTTTCAACGTCCTCCATGCCGCATCCCGAGCGATCCGCATGAACGAAAGGTTCGCCTTCAAGAAGCAGGTTCACCTGATGAACGGATCGACCGTAAAGATTGGGCCGTACGAGGAGGACCCGGTGGCGATCGTGTTCAGCTTCGGCCGCTACTATCTCGAGAGCATGCATATCGACGAAGACGGTTCCCCCAGTCCCTACTTCTACCGACTAGACGATATCGCGGACCCGGTTGTCACCGGAAAACCGGTGTCGGATCGGGATAAGGTAGAGGCGCTGAGGACGCGCGTGGTCGCGGACACGCGCCAGCGGGTCGACATGTTCGGCTCGGGCACCGCCAGAAAGCTGTTCCTGGAAGTATCCGGCACTCATGCCAAGTACGTTTACGAAAGGTTCGGCCACGACCTCAAATTCTGTCACATCGACGAGAGCGACGAAAGAAACGTCATCGGCTACGCCTGCGTCAGCGCGATGCCGTCTCCGACCTTTTACAGGTGGCTATTCGGGATGGACGGCGCGGTGAGGCTGGCGAAGCCTAAGGGGAAACGGTGGGTCGAGAGCTTCCCGAATGCCGTCGCCTCCGACCTAGAATCCTATATCCAAGATTACGAAGCAGCATCAGAGGGCTACAAAGCCGCACTGGATGCAGCTATTTCACGATTGGACTCGAAGAGCTGCCGGCAATGAGGCAATCCCAATCGGTCCGATTCAAAAGCCAATATTGACTAACTCGAATTCGGCTCGCATCCTCGCGCCGTTCGTCTGCTCCCATTCGTCCGAAATGACAACCACAGCAGGTCGTGTCCCAACGGATGGGTACCATTTATCCGGGTGCACCTGGGGCAACGGGTTGAAGAACCTGCACAAGGTCGCTCGCAGAACACGCAACATCAAACACGACAGAAGAGGCGAACGACAGATGCCGGACCCCGGACGACAGCACCGCGGAAGACGAGCATTCCGACCACAACCGAACAACTCCAGCTACTAGGCAGGCGCCCGCATGGGTGCCTTTTACTTTTCAGGGACTTAGCTGAGGGCTAAGAAGCGCGGCTCATGGCCGTTTCATGGAGGCCCGACCGGCTCGACCCACCTCGACCCATCTCCGCTCCCGTCGAGCGCGCCAACCGCAATCAGACGGTTCAATCGTCGCGCAGACGAAAACGCACGCGGGACCGCGCGAGCGCATCGCGCGGAATGATTGGAGGGACCATGGCGAACACGACAAAATGCGCCGCGCCCGAGGGCAACCGGGGCCGCGACGAACGGATGACGGTGTTAGAGATGCAGGAGTACATGGGAGCAAGCCGGAGCAAGGCGTACGACCTCATCTGGTCGGGAGAGATCGACTCGTACAGGCTCAGAAGCAAGCTCCTGGTGTCAAGGGCGTCAGTGGACGCCTACATCGAGTCGAGGAGCGGCAGGAAATGACGGCGGCGACCGCCCCGGGAGCCGCCCGCGGCCGGGCACGCGAGGGAGCCTCGAGACGAAAGGAGCTCGAGGACGACCATGACCAAGAGCATTAGCAGGAGCCAGGTGAGGCTCATCACATCGACCAACGCGATATTCGGCGCCGACGAGGCGTGCGCGATGCTGCGCATCAGCCGCGACGCAATGTACCGGCTCGCCCCCCTGCACTTACCGTTAGAGTATGCTATAAGGTTACTGGTGGCCCATTGAGCTACCTCCAAGTGCCGGGGGAGTCCCCCGGCTATTTTTTTATCCATTCCATTAGGAGTCCCCATTGGCCTGGGAGCTCAGCATCTTCGTCGACGAGAGCGGACCGCGGCGACAAGGCTCGCTACTACCTGCTCACACTCGTCTTTCACGACCAGGAAGACAGCATCGCCGAGGCGGTCACGGACTATGAGGCCAAGCTTGCCAGGGGCGATCTCCCCAACATTCCGTTTCACTCCGAGCCTCTCATGAACGGACACAAGGACTTACTGCATGATTCGTGTGTTATAGTTAGATGTCTCTAACTATTTGGGGGCGATAGCAATGCACGAACGCAAGGGCTTCTGGGACAAGAATGCCGGTCGGTACGACCGTTTCATGCGAAAGGACCGGGCGGCGTATGGGAAGATGTATGAGCTGATCAGGCCGGTGGTGAAAGCAAAAACCGTACTGGAGGTTGCCACCGGCACGGGGCTTATCGCAAAGAGCATCGTAAATGCGGCGGCGCACATCGAGGCTACGGACGCTTCTGCAAAGATGATCCTTGAAGCAAAGCGGGACAATCAATCCGCAAAGCTGCACTTTTCCGTACAAGATATGTTCCGCC
>CAUCQW010000045.1 GCA_958445065.1 uncultured Collinsella sp. | reverse complement strand
CTTTGATTCTGTCTTGGTTCCCAAAGTGAGCCTTTTCGACCGTGTGAAAAAAATGCTTCCGCCGTCGATGCGGTTGGGCGTAAAACGTTTGGTCCGATCCATTATACCTGGGAACGCGCATGAGTAGCCTTACCACAGCGATTACGATTTGCGACCGTCCCCATATCGGGGGTGGAGCTTCAAAAATCGCAATCGAGACAGCTTCGGCATTGGCAAAGATGGGGCTTAACAGCTATTTCTTCTCAGCGCTGGGAGATCCCGATCCGGCTTTGGTCGAATCGGGGGTTATTTGCGTTAATTGCGGGCAGGGCGACGTCTTGAACGGTGGCGTCTCTGGTGCTGTTCAGGGCATCTGGAACCGACGCTCGGAAACGGCGCTGGATGATTTGCTCAATCAGCTTGACCCAGAAACGGCGGTCGTTCATGTGCATTCTTGGACGCACTCCCTTTCTCCCTCTATATTCAGGGCAATAGAGCGACGGGGCTTCAAATGTCTCATTACTGCCCATGAGTACTTCCTTGTTTGCTCTAACGGTGGGCTCTACGACTATGTGAATCATTGTAACTGCGGAATCGCTCCCGGTTCTCCGAAGTGCCTGCTGCACAACTGTGACAAGCGCTCGTATGCCCAAAAATTGTACCGGTCCGTTCGTTTCTCCGTGCAGAACCATGTCTTAGGCTCGCTTCGCCCGGCGGTCGCCTTTGTCTCCGACTCCAGCCGTCGATTGATCGAACCTCATCTAGCGTGGAATTCTGAACGGTATGACTGCTTAAACTATGTTGATGCGGCTAAGTTTCAAGATGATTCCGAAGGAGATTCTTCGGCATACCTATTCGTCGGCCGCTTAAGTCCAGAGAAAGGCTGTGACTTGTTTTGCGAAGCGGCCTGTCGGGCGGGCGTGAATGCGATCGTCATTGGCGACGGTACCGAATTGAAGAGGTTGTCGGATAGCTATCCAGATATCAGATTCATGGGCTCCTTGCCTCATGATGAAGTTCTTTCCGTCATGAAACAATCTCGCGCTATCGTCATGCCTTCTGTTTGCCGAGAGACGTTCGGGCTCGTCGCTTATGAAGCAATGATTGCCGCCGGCCTGCCATGTATTGTTTCGGATGTCGGCGATGCGGCCTCCTTTGTGATGTCAAAAGGTCTCGGCGAGATCTTCAACGCAGGTAGTGTGGAGTCGCTATCTGACGCAATGGTCAATATGCTCGATTCTGATGTTTACTCGCGTTACAGGGAGGCAGTTGAGAAGGCGGACTTTAGCCATCTCAAAAAGATCGCGTATGTTGAACGTCTTATCAATATTTACGATCAGCTAATGGCTGAACTTTAATTGGACGAAGGTTTTTAATGGTTACGGTTGTGATGTCAGTCTATAACGGCACACGATATCTTACTGAACAGCTAGACAGCTTGCGACTTCAGACCGTGTCTCCGGATCGGGTGGTGATCGCGGATGATTGCTCGACAGATGGATCGTTCGATCTCATCTGCGAATACATCGAGGAACACGCACTCGCTAATTGGACCGTCAACAAGAACAGCTCGAATTTCGGCTGGCGCAAGAGCTTTAAACGGCTTCTTGACCTTGCATCTATAGACGATGGAATCGTCTTCCCGTGCGACCAGGATGATATTTGGGAACTCGATAAAATCGCTGTGATGTCCTCAATCCTCGAGAAGGACCCCTCGATTGAGGTTCTCAGCTGCGCCGTCGAGCCGTTTTATGAGAGCGGCGGTAAAAAGGTAACAGTCTATGGTGCTGTCGATGATTCCAAACCTCTGGACGATTTGGAGACCCCGGTTTTCGATAGCAAGTTTATGTCGGTACGGCGCCCTGGATGTTCGTATGCCGTTAAATCTAGTTTTATAAGGGAAATCATGCCATATTGGCAGGATGATTTTGCGCATGACGGTATGTTATGGCGCTTCTCATTACTGAAGGGGACTCTCAGACTTCTAAATCAGCCCTTGATTCGGTTCCGCAGGCATGACTCTAATGCAACTGAGATGCGACATATTGACAAGAAATCTCGTGTTGCTGAGATAGGGATGTGCTTGAGATTTTCTAAGGTTTTAGAAGAATACTGCAGTAGTAATCCTGGCGATTATCGTATATCTTCTTCACATATAGAGCATTACGGTTCTGTTTTAAATGCCCGTTTGCACTTGCTCGTAGGTGGCCTAAAAATAAGTGATTTAGGCACCATTCTAAAATACCGTAAGTATGAACTGTCAAATCGTTCCCTGCTTGGTGATTTTAAGGTCTTAATCAGTTCCTGTGACAGTAAGTAGGTGTTTAGAATGCTTGAGCTATTTACTAATGAATTCACTATTTTGATTTTTGCCGCAATCTTAAGTGTCATTTCTCCCGTTAAAGGACTATTTTTTTCTGTTCTAGGATTGCTCGTTTTCAAAGAAGTTCTTTCTGGGCGCCTCTACAAAGTGTTTTTAAATAACGCTATTCCCATTGTCGTTATGGGCGCGATGGTTTTCTTTTCTGCCATTGCGTTTACGTCCCGAAGCATTAATGAATCCCTCCTTACGGTCTGCTCGTATTTCTTTTGCATCCTTCTTGGTTATATTTACGGCAAAGTAAAGAACGATGACTGGGTTGAGTCTGCATTGCTTATGCTTCGCAACGTTATGGTGTTCGCCTGCCTATTTAGCTTTGTCCTTGAAATTGTTTTAGGTCAACGACTAGTTACAAATGGCTCCTTTTCTTTTCTGCAAACTGTAACGATTGATAATCCATCCTTGTATCGACTGCGTAGTTTTTTCGGTCATGCAATCGTATTTGGCCAAATGATAGTTATTGCTGTTGTAATCAACTATAAATTGGAGACGGGCAGGATGAAACGTCTCTTATACTCTGTAGTTCTTTTGGTCGCTCTGCTTCTGACAAAGAGTCGTAGCGCGTGGATTATTCTCATTGCTTTAGCATCGGTGTACCTGATCTTTCGCCTAAAGAACCCCGAGTATTCTAAATGGAATTTAATTGCGCTTTTAGTTCCAGCTGTATTGCTACTCGTTTTCATTCTCTACAAGTTTGGACTGTTTAACTTTGTGGCTTCTCGATTTGGTGAGCTTGAAACTGATGTTTCATATAGCCAGCGTTCCGGAGCCATTGCCTATATTATTCATAGCTTTTTAAGCAGGCCGCTGTTTTGGCTTACTGGAAATGGTTATGGCAGTAGTCGCATGACTATGCTGGGCACGACGGTTGAAATTAGCGGTTTTTCAACGGTGGATAATGGTTTCCTTGCAATGCTGTATGAATATGGTTTTCTTGGAATTTGTAGTTTTGTATTCTTGCTAATTTCCGCTGGTATCGGTTCGTTCAGGTCGGGTTGCGAACTCGATCAAGTACTATTTTCCGTTTCCTGCATATGCTGCGCGGAGCTCATGTTTTATTGCGAGCTTGGTTGGTGGGTGCCAACGGTCATCTTGTTTGTTTCCTGTGGACTCGTTCTGGGTAGAACGAGTGCTCGGTATTCAGATTTG
This sequence comes from uncultured Collinsella sp., assembly GCA_958445065.1. Lineage (GTDB taxonomy): Bacteria > Actinomycetota > Coriobacteriia > Coriobacteriales > Coriobacteriaceae > Collinsella. Next base: position 4,415 of record CAUCQW010000045.1, on the reverse strand, counting down.
TGCGAGTCAGGCCCTATTTTGATTTCTGAATAAATCAAGGTTGCTAGTTTAAACAAACGAGGTTGAATGAATTATTCGTCTATCGCACGCAACACTATGATTGCGTTTGCTGCACAGTTTATTTCTCTATCGGTCAGTGTCGTCATGTCGCTGCTCGTGCCGAAAATCGTTGGCGTTGCTGATTATGGATACTGGCAACTGTTCATGTTTTATACGACCTATTCCGGCTTTTTTCACCTTGGCCTGAATGATGGTGTCTACCTGATTAACGGGGGTCTCTCTCGTGATGAAATCGATAAGAGCTCAATCAAATCCCAGTATATCTTCGGTGCTTGTTTCCAGGCAGTGATTTGCCTCGGCATCACTTTGGCTTCGCTGCCTCTCGTCGATGATGCAAATCGGTTATTTGTTATCGCGTCTTTCGCGCTTTACACCGTCGTATATAACCTGACAAGTTATTTGGGCTTTGTCTTTCAGGCCATGAACGAAACTAAGCTTTTTTCGTTTTCTACAATGCTAGACAGGCTGGTGTTTCTGGCTCCGCTCCTTGTTTTAATTGGATTTAAGGTTTCGGACTACCATCCCTATGTCTACGCGTATCTCGTTTCGAAAATTATTGCGCTCATATATTGCTCTTGGATGGGCAGGGATATCCTACGCGCTAAATCAGTGTCTTTTGGCAATTCGCTTAAGGACGGCATCCGCAGTATCATCGTCGGCGTGAAGCTGATGATTGCGAACATCGCCGACACACTAATCCTCGGGGTATCTAGGTTTCTTATCGATCATTTTTGGGGTATCGTCGCCTTTGCAAAAATTTCGTTCTCCCTCTCTCTGGTGAATTTCTTCATCACCTTCGTCTCACAGGCGAGTATGGTTTTATTTCCTGCCCTTAGGACAGGCTCTGAAGATGAGAGGGTTCGTTTTTACATTGGCATAAGGAATTCTATCGAGCTTATTTTCCCTGCGATCTATTTACTCTATTTCCCTATGGTTTGGTTTTTGGGGATATGGCTTCCTCAATATGCCGAAAGCCTCAAATACTTTGCGCTCTTACTTCCGATATGCGTCTTCAATACAAAGATGAGCCTTTGCTGTACTACCTATTTCAAGGTACTTCGTAAAGAACAGCTGCTCCTGAAGTTGAATATCGTCACTGTTATTTGTAGCGCTGTTTTTTCGATATTCGGTGTTCTTGTCCTTAACTCGCTCGACGCCGTCCTGTGTGGCGCCGTTATCTGCATTATTGGCAGGTCGTTGTGGTCCGAGCTCTATCTGAACGAACAGCTTTGCGCCCCGGGTTCAACTAGGCCGTTTCAGGAGATCCTGCTTACAGTCGCTTTCGTCTTGTTCGCTGAGCTTTTATCTGGTGGAACTGCGGCGATTCTGTATGCATTAGTCTACGTTGGCTATCTCTTGCTCAATCATTCTGCGCTGAAAAGCGTTGCTTCATGTTTGACCAAACTTAAGAAGCAGCGATAGCTACATCAAAATGGATTGGATTTTAATATGAAAGGCATCATCCTCGCCGGCGGGTCCGGTACGCGCCTGTACCCGCTCACGCTCGTGACCTCCAAGCAGCTGCTGCCGGTCTACGACAAGCCCATGATCTACTACCCGCTGTCCACCCTCATGCTGGCGGGCATCCGGGACATCCTGGTCATCTCCACCCCGACCGACCTGCCCAACTTCGAGCGCCTGCTCGGGGACGGCTCGCGCTACGGCGTGAACCTCTCCTACGCCGAGCAGCCCAGCCCCGACGGCCTGGCGCAGGCCTTCACCATCGGCGAGGAGTTCATTAACGGCGAGCCGTGCGCCCTGGTGCTCGGCGACAACATCTTCTACGGCAACGGCCTGTCCCGCCACCTGACGCGCGCCGTCCAGAACGCAGAGTCGGGCCGCGCCACGGTCTTCGGCTACCACGTGGACGACCCCGAGCGCTTCGGCGTCGTGGAGTTCGACGGCGAGGGCAGGGCCGTCTCCATCGAGGAGAAGCCCGAGCGCCCCAAGAGCTCCTACGCCGTCACCGGCCTGTACTTCTACCCGGGCGACGTCGCCGCCAAGGCGCATGAGGTCAGGCCCTCCGCGCGCGGCGAGCTGGAGATCACTACGCTCAACCAGATGTACCTGGAGGAGGGGACCCTGTCCGTGGTCACCCTCGGCCGCGGGTACGCCTGGCTGGACACCGGCACCATGGAGAGCCTGCACGAGGCCGCGGAGTTCGTCCGCGCCGTGGAGCACTCCCAGGACCTGCCGGTCTCGGTCCCCGAGGAGATCGCCTGGGAGAACGGCTGGATCACGACCGCCGAGCTGGAGGAGGCGGCCAAGGCCTACGGCAAGTCGGTCTACGGCCAGCACCTCAAGAAGGTCGCCGCCGGAGGGCTAGTGCCAATCCAAGATGACGGATTTTTCAATGAGATTAATTAGATCCGTCTCACTTCCCCTTGAACTGAAATCGGGCTTCGCTTCGTCGCGCATCAACGCCAACTCAATGGCGGGTCAGTCTCCTTATTTCGTGAGACTTTACGAGGACCTTGTAAGAATGACCGCGTCGATATCTTCCTATAACCCCGATTACATGGTTTTGTTTAGGGGTCAAAATAACGATTATTTAGATGATGCAACCGGGCGCTCATTGATAATGCCTTCAATTTATAGGGCCAATAACGGTCGTGAGCTGAGTCTTGAAGAACTCGATTCGCGGTTTGATGTGCTTGGGACAGCATGTTCGCTACTTGAAAGCGAGCTCACCGGGGAGTATAAGGGATTGTTTGGCAAGGAGAAAACAAGATTTGCCTCCCGAAGGGTTGAACAGTGGGCTTTACTGCAGCACTACGGGATTTGCCCGACACCGCTTATTGATCTCACGAGATCCCTTAGAACTGCGTGTTGGTTTGCTCTTCATAATGCGGACCCGTCTGATAGCCCGGTAGTCTATGCTCTCGGAATGCCGTACATGAATGGACCACTTTCGCTAAACTCCAATGATGGACTTTTCCAAATGGAACTATCTGGTCTGATGCCGCCTCAGGCGGAGCGTCCTTATTTCCAGAAAGCAGTTCTTGTTGGTTCCGAACGCCCCGATCGGAGAAAGGAATCTATCCATGAGTCTAACTTGGGCGTAAGGGTCCTCGCCAAGTTCTCAATTCCGGCTGGGGAAGACTGGGAAGACGATCTCGGTATCGATGGAAAATATATATACCCGAAGGATGATCCGTTTTTCAAAGTCGCTAATAGAATTCATCTTGGGCTAGTCACAAAAGGACTTGTTGATCCAAATGAGACTGAGGTCGAAGCCGCAACAGTTGCAATTGAAACTATGGCGCAGGTGTTAAATAAAGCTTTAGCAGGTATGGCCCTCAGCAAGAAAGGTGCTAAAGGATGACCAATTCTTTTCGGAACATCATCGTCACGGGCGGCTGCGGCTTCATCGGCAGCAACTTCGTGCACTACGTCGTGGACAACCACCCGGGCGTCCACGTCACCGTCCTGGACAAGCTGACCTACGCCGGCAACCCCGAGAACATCGCCGGGCTGCCCTCCGACCGCGTGGAGCTCGTCGTGGGCGACATCTGCGACGCCGGGCTGCTGGACAGGCTGGTACCGGGCCACGACGCCATCGTGCACTACGCCGCCGAGAGCCACAACGACAACTCCATCGCCGACCCCGAGCCCTTCCTGCGCACCAACGTCGAGGGCACCTTCCGCCTGCTGGAGGCCGTGCGCAAATACGGCGTCCGCTACCACCACGTCTCCACCGACGAGGTCTACGGCGACCTGGCACTCGACGACCCCGCCAAGTTCACCGAGGAGACGCCGTACCACCCGAGCAGCCCGTACTCGAGCACCAAGGCCAGCTCCGACATGCTCGTGCGCGCCTGGACGCGAACCTACGGCCTGCGCACCACGATCTCCAACTGCTCCAACAACTACGGCCCCTACCAGCACGTTGAGAAGTTCATCCCCAGGCAGATCACGAACATCGTCGACGGCGTCCGTCCCAAGCTCTACGGCCGCGGCGAGAACGTCCGCGACTGGATCCACACCGAGGACCACTCCAGCGCCGTCTGGGACATCCTCACCAAGGGCCGCATGGGGGAGACCTACCTCATCGGAGCCGACGGGGAGAGGAACAACATCACCGTGCTGCGCATGATCCTCGAGGCCATGGGGCGCGACCCCGAGGACTTCGACTGGGTCGCCGACCGCCCCGGCCACGACCGCCGCTACGCCATCGACTCCACCAAGCTGCAGCGCGAGCTGGGCTGGAGGCCGGCCCACACCGACTTCGCCGAGGGGCTCAAGGCCACCATCGACTGGTACGTCGCCAACGAGTCCTGGTGGCGCCCGGCCAAGGAGGCCACCGAGGCCCGCTACCGCGCACAGGGCCAGTAGGCCGAATCCCGGCGAAGCGC
>CAUCQW010000044.1 GCA_958445065.1 uncultured Collinsella sp. | reverse complement strand
GGTAAGTAACTACTCGAAGCGCGGTACCTGCGAAGCCACGATTCCGATTTAAACGCCGACGGTCATGGTAAGTAACTACTCGAAGCGCGGTACCTGCGAAGCCGGAGAATTGACATCGACTGGCAAGTCCGTATAAGAGCAGCTACTGAAGCTGAAAAGTTTATTTAAAGAAATAAATAGTTCCGACGATTTTGGGAAACCACCCCTATTTCCGCCCGGAAACAGAGGTGTTTGTGTGAGTTCTGGAAAAACCTGACAGCTACCGGATCATCGGACAACCGGGCTGTCAAGCAATAAGCCTTATTTGAGTTTTCAAGGTGCTCGTACCAGTTTAATGGTTTAGACGGCACGGGAGAAGAGAACCCCGTCTCTATCTATATGCCATACCGGAATCTCGATATCGGCTGTGTCCATCTCCCGGTATTCGAGGAACAGCATTTCCAGACTCTCATGCCGTACCTTTCGGGTTATCTGCAAGACGTCGGCCGGATTGAGCTTGTCGATAAGTCCGATTACGGCAATTGATGGATTCAGCCCCGTATCGCAAACGTAATCCATGAACGAGAGGAATCTCCTGAGCAGGGTACTGTCCGGCTCTCGGCAGGGCGACAGGGAAAGCCACTTGGCGAACGACTTGAAATCCCGCTCCGTGTCCCCAATTGGATCCGTCCGAAGCGAAGCCCCCAATTCTGATATCAGCTCGCCGACACGCGCCCTGATTTCATGTGCCTTGGTTGCCAGAGGCTCACAAGACTCTATCTCGGTAGCCACCTTCGATGCGTATGCGCCGACAAGCCTTCGGTCATCGAATGGGAACTCGATCAGGCTGTCGATAAGGACGATATCTTTCGACTTGAGCCTTCGCTCCCCTCGGTATAGCGCGATGCCCGGCTCCCCTTCCCTCAAAAGCGACTTGGCACATCGCGACAGCTCGTTGAAATCATCGAAGGATATGGCTCCGATTCCGTCCGTAAAATCGACAGTCTCCCCTATCGTTTCGAGCTTTACGATCATAAGACGATAAAGTCCTCTCCGGTAACAGGATGCCCCTCGTCAGACGGGATTCCGCAAAGTGTGAGCATCGAACAAAAGGAAGCCTCGGATACTCTGAGTACCTGCACCAGCCCGGCTTCTGGAAGGTTGGCTTTGAGCCTCACGATCGCGGCCTCGGCGTTCTTGGTGTCCACTGCCAGGCGGGTGTAGACGGAATTCTGCAGCCTCGTATAGCCGTCCCTGACAAGAAACTGCCTGAACCTCGAATACTCATGACGGTCCTGAGCCTCGCCCACGGGAAGGTCATACATGACGATTATCCTCATGAACCTTATCCTCCCCCGTTCTCCCATCAAGGCATCCCGGGTGCTGAGATCCCATCAGCATCGCCGACTCCCTCCATCACTCGAAGGCACCCGTCGACCCATAGGTCGATGGCGTCCGACACCCGGTAACTCCCAAGGCCATAGGGAATCCTGTCAGCGAGTGTGGACGCAAGGAGCCTCTTCATGGACGGTGTGAGTTCGCGGGGGCGCTCCAGTTCGACTTTCCGGTCGATCAGGGGCCTGAACGGTTCCATGAGGTCGCAGGCGAGGTTGTAGGGGTTCGTCTTGGAGTGGTGGTGGATTCCCACCTGGTTGAGGTAGCCCTTCGCCGCGATTCTGCACGCCGTATGCGAGAGCAGGATGGAATAACCGTAGTCGAGGGCGCTATTGGTTGCGCCCGCGTGCGGTAGCCGGATGAAATCGGCCCCGAACAGCGCCTGGAAATAGCGGCGGGCACCTGCCGCCTCGCGCCCGGTCGAGTCGTCCGCGCGGACCTCTCCCGCATAGGATGCAAGCATCTCGGCCTCCCGTTCATGGCCTGAACCGGCAAGGACGTTGGCCTGATTGTCCAGCTTGCACTTGATGATCCTCTTCCATAGCATCTTTCGCGGCCAGGCGCCCCAGGACATCTGCGTAAGGACCCTGCCGTTCGTATCGATCGTTGCTGCCGTTAGCGGCATCAGGATTGATGCCGGCATATGACGGCTATCGGTGAAAATGACGCTGCAGCCCCTTGCCGCGAGTTCATCGAGCAGGTAGGTCGATATGAACGCGGCCTTTCCGTCGACAACGATGCAGTCGAGCTCGTCGGCACGCAACAGGACGGGTCGGGGGTCGCCGTCACGGTGAACGGCGACCCATCCCGCCTCATAGCGCAGTTTCCGGGCGTTCTCCAAAAAGAGCGTCTTACCCAAGGGTGGATACCCTCTCGTGGAGGCCCGCCGCCGAAATGTCAACGATAGCGAAACCGGCTTTGGGGTCGTTGACGATCTTATCGAAGGTCATCGAGAGCGTGCCCGCGAACGCGCTGCCGCCGAGGGGCCTCACGTCGGCGGTGCCCCTGATTCCCGAGAGGAGCTCCACGACCTGGACCTCGGACTCCGCTACCGCGCGTACGGTCTTAGCGAGATCGTCCGCTTCCGTATCGGCGAACACCTCCTCCGGCGTCTTCAGGGCACTCAGCTTGAGCACCTTTGAGACGCGGGGGAAGTTTGCCGGAGCGAGCGCGAGAAGGCGTGCCCACAGCCGGCAGAGAACCTTGGCATCGGAATCAAGATCGCGCCTGGGGCTCGGCTGCTCGCCGTCGACCATGCGCTCGACGATCCTGAGCAGTCGGGTGTCGGCTGCGTCGAGGGCGAGCTGGCGCACGGGGCCGGCGGTCTTCAACCCCTTGACCCTGAAGCGCTCCCCATATGCCTCGTACACGGTCTCCTTAAGGATCCTGTCGCGCACGACGCGGACGAATCTCTCACCGGATTCACGGCACAGCGAGCGCGCATAGAGCTCAGTGAGCGAATCGGTCGCCTTGGATGCGATGGACGTGGGCACGGGGGCGAACCTGAACAGGTTTCCCTTCTTGCCCTCGGTCTCGTAGATCATGAAATAGGCGAACGTCTGGGCTGAGTAGCCGCCGAACAGGGCTGCATCACGGTCGCCCTTCACGGGGATGAGCTTCGTCTTAGAGTCGCGCGGGGAGTAGACGGTCTGCTTCCAGAAGGCACCGCCTTCCTCGTAGGGGGCAAACGTCACGCGAAGGTTCTTCCAGGAGCAGGCGCGGACGAGCCTCTCTCGCTCGAAATCGGAATCCCACAGCACCTCTGCCGTGTCGTAGTCGACGAGGTTGCGGAAGAACCCGCCGGAGAAGAAATCGAGCTCTGAGTCCGCCCCGCCCCGGCGCTCCTGCGCCTCGATATCGCGCATAATGCGCTCGTAGAAGGCCCTGTTGTTCGACCACATGGGAGCCCTCGTCTCGATGAACCTGCCGGTCGTGAGGGCGATAAGGGCATCATGGGCATGGTAGTAACGGTTGGCCTTGCGGCTTCTCGGGATTCCCGCGCGCCTCCTGACCGAGCTGGCGACCCCGGCCTTCACGGGCACGACCTTGACGCCCGCGTAGGTGGCCTCGAGGACCGCGGCGATGAGCTTGCACTCCTGGCTCGTCTCGGTCAGCTGGCGCCCGACGATTGACTTCAACATTCTCTCGGAGATCTGCGTCCTCATGAGCGCGTTGAGCTTGCGCTCGGTCATGAGGCCCGCGCGGCGCAGGTGCATCCAGAAAGGCGCCATCTTCCTCTGCACGGGTTGGGGCACTAGAATCGAGTCCTTCTTATCAAGGCTCTCGGCGTACAGGACCAATGCCTTGTTGTCGAGCGACTCGTCCCTGCGCACCGACCTGGGCAGGATACGGTCGACGCAGTAGTAGGCCGACGCGATGCGCGCGATGTCGATGGGCTTGCCGGAGTAGAGGCTCTTTCCCGCCTGTCGGAAATAGAGGTACAGGCGCTCGTTGATCTCCTTCTCGTCGAACATCCCCAGCTCGCGCAGGAGCCTGGCGGCATCCAGGTCGCGGCGCGCGTCATCGTCAAGCGCCTTCAGCGCGGCCTCGATCTCCTGGGCGCGGCTCCGCGACCGCTTGCCCTTCAGCTTGTTCGAAGCGGTCCTCGTGACCTCGACGTAGACCTTTGCCGGGGCGCATCCGGCCACCGAAGCCATGTCCTCGATAACCTTCATGGCCTGCGAGATGCCGCGACGAAGCGCGGGGGACCCGGGCAGGGCGTCGATGCCGAGCTCACCGGCCTTTTCCAGCGCGGTGGCGTTGACCTCGTCAATCCTCGCGCGGAAGCCAAGCTCGGTGTCGCTCAGGGCCTGCATCAGGTTCATGGACGTGCCGCGGAACCTGCCGTAGGGCGCACCCTGCTCGAGAACGTCCATGATGCACATGTCACCGCGCGCGGTATCTACCCACACACCAGTGAGAAGGCGCTCGGAGAGCTGGCCCCAGCCCTTGAGGCGCCTCGCGCAAAAGGCCTCAATAGCGTCCTCGTCAAGGATATCCCCGTATTCCTTGGCGACCTTGCGCTTCAGGATGGAGCGCTCCTCGAACACGGTGTTCCACAGGATGATGTCCTCTGCCATGGACTTCTGGGCAGCCGTCAAGGACCTCACGCCGAGAAGACCTGCGATCCAGGCCGAGACGGACAGGCGCGACGTCATCCTTTTGGCATCGGATACGCCCTTGACGTGCGGGTGCGCCATCGTGAAGTCGCGCGAGAGGATGTTCGCGATACGGCTGAGGGTCATGACCGAGCCGTCCGATGCGGCCTCGACCACGGCCGCCCTCATCGCCGAATCGAGCGGCAGCCAGTCCTGGCCGTCCTCGGTGTAGCGGATGCCCGCCAGCTCGTTCAGGAACCGGAAGCGCTCGTAGATGAGGGAGTTCGCCGGAAGCACGTCCTCATCTACCAGATAGGTGCACTTGCCCGTCATGCGCCGGATGAATGCCTCTGCGGCCGCATCGGTGTCGATATGCTCCTCGTAGTTCCAGGGTGCGACGAAGGCGCGCTCATGGCCGAGAAGACGGCGCGACCACGCGAACCTCGCCTTGCCGTGGGCGTCCAAGGGCGCGGCCGAGGAATCCAAGGGCCCTACGTAGTAGGGGATCCTCGAGGTCAGCACTTTCAGGATATGGGTGCCTGCGTCCTTTAGCCAGGGATAGAAGTTGCCCTGGGCGTCGATGATGCGGCCCACGACCTCCGCATGGAGCTGGTACGGGATAGCACTGTTGTCCGTGGTGTGGATACGGCGAAGGAACCTGTGCTCTCCGAGAGCGGCGACCATATCGATGTAGGCCGGGTCCTTTGCGGCATCCGTTCCCTTGAAGAGCCTCTCTACCCTCTTCTTGAACTCCTCGTAGGGAATCACGTTGAGGTCATATGCCGTATAGCCCATATTCCTCTTGGCGCCGTCGAGCTTCTTCACGAGCACCTTGTCGTACCCCCTGCGGCCGGACCTTTTCGGGCCGCCGAAGAAATCCCTGTAGAGGGCAAGCCCGTCCTCGTCGGGACCGTCTTCGGAATCAGCATGGACGATGTATTTCAGCGCGAGGTCCTTCAGGGTGCGCAGCTGGCGCCCGTACACCTCGTACTGGGCCACCTGGTTGTGAGAGAGGGTCTTTCCGGGCGCAAACGAGAGAAGGCCCTGTAGGCGCCATGCCGAGTAGAGGCCCCTCGCTGCCTCGATGGTCGGTGCGAGTCGGTCGGGGCAGTTGGCGAGGAACTCATCGAGCGCATCGGCGTCGGATACGGATATCTTGCCGATCTGCTCGCCCTCGAGTGCGAAGGCGTCCATATTCGCCTTGTAGCCGGCGACGAGGTCGCCCAGAGCCTTTGCCTGCGCGCGGGCGATCTTGGCATCGATATCGTCGCCTGTCACCGATACGGCGCCGGACACGGCCTTTTGGAGCTCTCGGGCAGTCCAGGAGCCGCCCATACCGGCAAGCGCGCCGCCGTCGAGCTCGATAGCCTCGCCACAGGCCTCCCCCAGGGCGTCGAGTTCGCGCACGAGGGCATCGACCTGAGCGGAGGGGTCGGAATTGGCGGACGTCACGTCGTTGCCCTCCAAGAGGAAGTGTCCGCGGCGCACGACGTGGTTGGCGATGGCCCAGAAGATGAGCCTGGGGTCGCGGGGGCCGTCTGATTCCATGAGGTCGACGTCGAGGTGCGCGAGCGTGGGGTAGCCGTCGAGAAGCCCCTGCCAGGCGGCAGCTGCGGGATCTGCCGCGATATCGTCGCGCATGAGTTTGTAGGACATCCTGCGCCTGACGAAGAAATCCGGGTCCGTGGGCGCGATCGCCGGCGCGAACACGCGCTCCATCTCACGCTCCCTGCCGCGGGCGCGCTGGAGACTGCGCCTAGCGGTGCGGGGCATACGGGCCTCGGAGGCGTGGAGCGCCTCCTTGAAGCAACGTGCGCCCATCACGGGCTGTCCCTTGTGGTAGAGGACATCTCCGTACTCGTCTGTGGCCACGAACCCGACGCTCGTGCCGTCGAGGTCGATTCCGGCATACCACGGACCGTTGATATTTTTAAGTTTCCTAGCCATGAGTTCTCCTGTGTGTTATAAAGGGATTGTGAGTTGCTGCTCGAAACGCAGTACCTAAGTCGAAATACGGCTTAAAAGCCACAAACTGCCTTTTTAGGCCGCCCCGTATGGGGCTTTTTCTTTATCCCGACATTCCATAGGCATCTAGAGCAGGTGTTCCATGACGGTACCGGTCGAGTCGGTGCGGAAGCGGATGCTGCCCACCGTGTTCTCGTGGATCATGCTGCCGGTCGCCACATCGACGTAGACGGCATCGCTGAGCCCGCGGGACACCTCCATCTCGGTGGCACCGGTCTCGGAGTCGATGCGGAGCTTTCCGACCTGGTTGCGTACGTGCATCTGACCCCTGGAGTCCAGGCAGCGCTCGACAGTGCCGCTGCCGGCCTCGGTCAGGTTCACGCTATTCATTTGGAAACTGTTCACAGTTACCCCTCCCCCTCTGCAAGAAGGCATGAGGCCGGGCCTTTCCCGGCATTGGAAGGGTTTTGAATCCATTATAGAGGGCGGGACGGACATGATATCTGTCACCGCCCTCACTTTCGAAATGACCAGAGATTTAATCCCCGGACTTGGCATTGGGTGAAACGAGTGCGACGGTCGTCCCGTCATCGTGTGCGACTACCCATCCGGTCCCTTGCAGGCATGAGACTGCTTCGTCGTAATAACCACTTGGGAGAACGGCTCCCATGATTCCGAGCCCCTCGCAATAGGCGGACGTATTCTTACCCGATAGGGCAGCCGCGGCTGGAGTCAGCACGTCCTCGCCGCCGTAGACACCGCAGAGAACCTCGACCCTTGTGTCGAGCGTCGGCCTATAGCCCATGAGCTCGGCCTCGCACCCGGTATCCAGGTCGGTGAGGATCATAGAACCGGTATCGACGCCTGCTCGGTGGATGGCATCGAAAGCTGCGGATTGCGATACGTATCTGGGATAATCGGAGCCCAACGCAGTCCCAAGAAGGAATATCGTGTAGATGAGGACGGAACCGGCCATAAATAGTGAAACCCGTGCCGCCAGGGCATCTTTGAACGGACTTCCCTCATGGGTCTTTCCCATGCCGACAAGATCGCCGGATACTAGGACCAGTACCGCAAGATAGAGCAGGAAGTTCCTCCTTGTCATGAGAGACAGGGCCGCGAGCCCCACTGTCATCGCGCACCCGTAGGACAACAGTCTCCGGGTGCCGCCCCTTCTCGCCGTGAGGGCGAGCACGGCGGCACAGGAGCCGAGCGTAAAGCCCGCCTCGCCGGGATAACCGGGAACCATGGGCCGAAGCTCCCATACGCCCGCAAGCATCGGATTCTCGCTGCCCACCGTCTGGAACGGCAGCGCGAGCATCGATGTCCCATATGGGTTCAGGGCGCACGCGCATGCCGTGAGGGCTACAGTAAGCGCCACGTGAAGGCGAGAGCGCAGATCGAGCCTCGCGTCGACAAGTACCGAGAGCGGCAGCATGAGGGCGCATGGCCATAGGGCCCCGTGGATGTTCGCGATAAGGACGCCGATTGCGGGGAAGGCGGCAAGGACGTGGGAATCGCGTGTCTTGAGATAGCGCGCGGCGGCGCCCCAGCACAGGCGATGCAGATGACATCGAGGGCCCTGGG
>CAUCQW010000043.1 GCA_958445065.1 uncultured Collinsella sp. | reverse complement strand
CAAAAAATGGGCCATGTGTCCCAGTTGTGGAGACTCCTTGAGCCGTCTGGGTATCGCGAAGGATCGCGCACTCCCCCATCATCAAAAGTGACACACGCTACCAGTTGATGGGAGGCAGCCATGGGCTTCTTTGACAAGATGTTCGAGAAGAAAGAGTGCGCGATTTGCGGTACCGAGCTGGGACTTCTAGGTAAGACAAAAATCAATGAAGGCTACCTGTGCAAAGAGTGCGCCGGCAAGCTCTCCCCCTACTTTCACGGCTATCGCTCCAGCACCGCGGACGATATCCGTGAGCAACTCGCCTACCGCGAGGCCAACGCCGAGCGCCTGTCTTCGTTCAACCCCACGCTCACGCTTTCTGCCGGGCGCACCAATATTATGCTCGATGAGGACGCGGGCCTGCTGATCATCACTTCGCAGAGCCGCTGGCGCGACGCCAATCCCGACATCATCGAGTTCTCGCAGGTACTCGGCTGCGATATGGATATCGACGAGCATCGCACCGAGATCTATCGCGAGACCAAGGACGGCGAGCGCGAGAGCTACAACCCGCCGCGCTACGACCTGGATTACGACTTTAATCTGACCATCCACGTCAACACGCCGTACTTTACCGAGATCAACCTGCGCGTGAACGACTCCACCATCGATCAGCGCGGCTCCATCGAATACCGCGAGGCCAAGCGCCAGGCAACCGAGGTCCGCGACGCGCTGGTGCAGCTGCGCCAGGAGACGCGCGACAGCGTCGTGGCCGCCAAGGCCCCCAAGACCGCGGTGACCTGCCCCTTCTGCGGAGCCACCACCATTCCCGATGCCAGTGGGCGCTGCGAATACTGCGGCGGCGCCATCGGCGCATAGCCTCCGGCAGCGAAAGGACCGATCATGGCCTTCGAGAGCGTTAACTATCAGTGCCCTGCCTGCGGTGGCCCCTTGCATTTTGCCAGCGCCGAGCAAAAGCTCGTCTGCGACTACTGTGACTCGCGCTTTGAAGTCGAAGAAGTCGAGGCCCTCTATCGCGAGCGCCAGGACAAGGCAGATGCCAAAGCCGATGCCGCAGCCGCGGCCCCCAAGCCTGCTGTCGACGATGCCGTGCAGGAGCTGGCCCAAAACGCCGGCTACATCTGCTCGTCGTGCGGCGCCGAGCTCGTGTCCGACGGCACCGTCGCCGTCACCACCTGCCCGTACTGCGGTAACTCCGCCGTGGCGCCCGGCCAGCTCTCTGGCGACTTCTCACCCGACCTGGTGATCCCGTTTAAGCTCGGGCGCAATGACGTCACGGCCGCACTCAAGGAACACTACAAGGGCAAGATCTTGCTGCCCAAGAGCTTTGTCACCGGCAACCACATCGACGAGGTCCAAGGTGTCTACGTGCCGTTTTGGCTCTACGGCGCCCGCGTTGACGGCGAAGTGTACTTTGACGCGACCAACGAGACCGTGACCGAGGAATCCGACCGCACCGTCACGACCACCGACCACTACGATGCCTATCGCAAGGGCAATATCTCGTTTAAGCGCGTGCCCGTCGACGGATCGTCCAAGATGCCCGACGGCCACATGGATGCCATCGAGCCGTTTGACTACGACGCGCTGCGCCCGTTCTCGGTCGCATATATGCCCGGCTACATCGCCAACCGTTACGACGAGGACTGCGAGACCTGCAAGGCGCGCGCCGAACGCCGTATGGAAGAAAGCACAATCTCGGCCCTGCGCGAGACCGTCGTCGACGAATACGACGATGCCACGGTCGAAAGCAAGCAGCTCGACTACACCTGGGAAGACAGCGACTACGCCCTGTTCCCCGTCTGGATGCTCTCCACCTCGTGGAACGGCAAGAGCTACCTGTTTGCCATGAACGGCCAGACCGGCCGCTTGGTCGGCGAGCTCCCCTGCTCCAAGCCCAAGCTCGCCATCGCCTCGGTGCTGTTCTTCGTGATCGGATTTATCCTCTCCCAGATTCTCTTTATGGGGGAATACGCCTTCGATCCGGATTACCTCACCTTTGATATCGAGGGCATCCTCATCAACGTCATCGCGCCGCTGATCATCGTGATTATCGGAGACGTGCTACTGGTAGGCCAGCTCAAGACGGCCAACGAAGCAGCCCATGCCGATGAGTATTGTGGCGAGCTCGACCTGACCGAGAAGCACGACACCTTCAGCCACACCGAGACCACCGTTGTCATGAAAGACGACAAGGACGACTAAGCAATCCAACCAATACCACCCAGCCTTTGACGAGAAAGGAAGATCACCATGGGACTCTTGAAAGCTGGATTGGGAGCTGCCGGCGGCGTCATGGCCGACCAGTGGAAGGAATTTATCTACTGCGAATCGATGCCTGCCGACGTCTTGGCCTGCAAGGGCAGCAAACGTACCGGTGGCCGCAGCTCCAACACGCGCGGCGAGGACAACGTCATCTCCAACGGCTCGGTCATCGCCGTCAACGACGGCCAGGGCATGCTCGTGGTGCAAAACGGCAAGATCATCGAAGTCGCGCTGGAGCCCGGTGAGTTCGTCTTCGATACCGGCAGCGAGCCGAGCGTCTTTAGCGGCAACCTGGGCGATTCCATCAAGGAGACCTTCGCCAATATCGGCAGCCGCTTTACCTTTGGCGGCGACGCGGGCAAGGACCAGCGTGTCTACTTCATCAACACCAAGGAGATCATCGGCAACAAGTACGGCACCGCCTCGCCCGTGCCCTTCCGCGTGGTCGATAACAACATTGGCCTGGATGTCGACATCTCCGTGCGCTGCAACGGCGAGTATTCGTACCGTATCACCAACCCGCTGCTGTTCTACACCAATGTGTGCGGCAACGTGACCGATAGCTACACGCGCGATAAGATCGACAGCCAGCTTAAGTCCGAGCTGCTCACCGCTCTGCAGCCCGCCTTTGCCAAGATCTCGGAGATGGGTATCCGCTACAGCGCCATCCCCGGCCACACCACCGAGCTCGCCCGCGCGCTCAACGAGGTCCTCTCGGCCGATTGGCGCGACCTGCGCGGCGTCGAGATCGTGAGCTTTGGCGTCAACTCCATCGCCGCCTCGCAAGAGGACGAGCAAATGATCAAGGACCTGCAGAAGGCCGCGGTCATGCGCGATCCCACCATGGCAGCCGCCAACATCGCCAGCGCCCAGAGCGATGCGATGCGCGCAGCAGCCGCCAACCCCAACGGCGCGATGGCAGGCTTTATGGGCATGGGCATGGCAGGTGGCATGGGCGGCATGAATGCCAGCCAGCTGTTCGCCGCCGGCCAGGCACAGCAGCAGGCCGCCCCGCAGCCGGCTCCGGCACCCGCCCCGGCTCCTGCCGCCGCACCTGCGGCCGGCACATGGACCTGCAGCTGCGGCGCCACCAACACCGGCAAGTTCTGCTCCGAGTGCGGCAGTCCCGCGCCCGCCCCGGCACCGGCCAAGTGGTTCTGCCCCAACTGCGGCAGCGAAAACGGCGGCAAGTTCTGCAGCAACTGCGGAACGCCCCGGCCCTAACCCCTTTATCTGGTAATTGGCGGGGAGGTCCGCCACCCCCGCATTTGCTTCTATGGGTTTCGTTCGATGAAGGAGGACACCATGAAGACAACGTTCAAAAAGTCCGTACTCGCATTTCTGACATGCGTCCTGGCGCTTGCCTTTGCCCTGACGGGCTGCAGCGGCGGCGGCAAGGACCCCAAGGCCAACTTCGTCGGCAGCTGGGAACTCTCGGGTGGAACCATGGAGGGCGAAGAGCTGACCGATGAGTACATGAAGATGCTCGAGGATTGGGGTGTCCACTGCATCCTGATTCTCGATGAGGACGGTACAGGCGCCCTCGACCTGTTCCTTGAAGTCGTCGACCTTAAATGGGAGGCAAAGGACGCCACCACCGTAACCATCACCGCCGAAGACGAGTCGCATGACATGAAGCTCAAGGACGGAAAACTCATCCTCGAAGAAGATGATGGCAATCTTGTCTTTACCAAGTCCGACAAGGACCTGTCCGGTACGGTGAAGAAGGATCGCGAGGCGGCCGAGAAGGAAGAGGAGATCGATGAGGCCGTCGAAGACGACGATGTCCAGAGCGTCGAAATCTCCCCCGCCGTCACCGTCGCCGATGACGATCTGTGCACCATCACCATCACCGAGAAGTTCAAGGACGACTGGGGCGACATCGGCTTTGTCGTCAACATCACCAACAAGAGCGACAAGGACCTGACCTTCTACGCTCCTTCCGGCAAGACCAACGTCAACGGCACCATGAAGGAACCCTGGTTCTCGGCTCACCTGATGCCCGGTACCAACGCCACCGAGGAATTCACCTTCTCGAAGGGCACGCTCGATAGCCTTGATGACCTCGTCAATACGACCATCGGCATCGACGCCTACCTGACCGATTCCTACGAGGACGTCGCCTCCTACACCGCGACCATCGCGTAGCGGCAGACCACGACAGCCGCGGATTGGCGGACACATCCGCGCACACCAGGCGGGGCCGCAGGAGTTGATCCTGCGGCCCCGCCGCTTTATGCCGATGCGTAACGAGCGCTAGCGCTCCATGTTGGGAACGATGCTGCCCTCCGTTACTGCGCGCACGGCCAAGCGCATGATGTTGTCGTAGCCGGTCTTATTGAGAATCTCCGAGATGCGGCGTTTGATGGTGCCCTCGCTCATAAACAGCTCGGCCGCGATCTCGCGGCGGCTCTTACCCTCGCAGGCAAGGCGCAAGATCGACAGCTCGACATCGTCGAGGGCCGCCGTGCCCGAGAAGATGCTCTCGGGCGGCTTGGGAAACGTGCAGTAACCCGCCAGCGTGGAGCGCATCACGGCGAATAGCTCGTCGATACCGACGTTCTTGTACACAAAGCTGTCGACGCCCGCCTCGCGCGCCTGGTCCACAAAGGTGATTTCGGGCATACCCGTCATGATAATGACGCGGCACTCGGGCAGTTGTTCTTTGATGCGCGCCGCCGCCACGATGCCGTTGGAATCGTGCTCGGTGCACACGTCCATCAGTATCATGTCCGGGCGCTCCTTGAGCGCGACACCCAAGGCCTCGGAAGCATCGGCAATGGCGGAAACAACGGTCATATCGGGCTGGTCGCCAACGGAGCGCGCCAGGCTCTCGCGCAGGATGGCCTGGTCTTCGACTATAAGGACGCAGATCATGAACTTCTCCTTTGGACCGTGGCGTTGGAGGCGAGCGGGATGGACACCGTAAGCGTGAAGGGCGGGGCGGTGTGGACTTCCAGGCTGCCGCCCAGATTCTGTGCGACATGCCTCATACCTGGGATACCCGTTCCCTCGCGATACGATACGGGTGCAGGCGCGCCGTCGTTAGAAACGACCATCCGCGCGACAGCGCCGTCTTCTGTCCCCTCCTGCCACAGGCGCACATGGACCTGATGGGCCTGTGCATGCTTGGTGGCATTGGTCGAGGCTTCGCGGATAATCTGCAAAAATGCTGCGGCGACACGCGCGTCGTTTGGCAGCTCGCCCTCCACATCGATCTGCACGCTCACCAGGCCAAAGGCATGGACGATATCGCCCAATTGCTCTGCCGGTTCGGTGTCGCCCCCGCTGCGCAGATCGGCAGCGATTGAGCGCAGCAGCGGGTCGATCTGCTCGAGTGACTCGTCATCCAGGCGCCCTTCCTCCAGATAACGATGGAGAATGGACAGGCGCTGCCCGATCACGTCGTGCACGCGAGCGCGCATACGCAGATAGGCCGCATTGTCAGCAACTTTTTTGACTTCTTCGATCTGGGCTTGGAGCTCTTGGCCCGCAAGCTCAAGCAGGTGGTTGGCTTGCGCTAGGCGATCATGGGCATGCGCATACTCTGTTACATCCAGGCCGATAATGCGCTCAAAGAGGCGGCCCGAAACCATAACGTCATCGTGCACAAACAAGCGAATCTCGGCGGGAGAAACCTCGACCACCGCCCGCGCCTCACCAAAGCGGTCCAGATTAATCCGCACACGGTTCCCGCTGCTTTCGGGCATTTGCATGCTGAGTTTGCGCAAGTCGTTCCATGTACCGCTCATATCGCCTAGGTCGGTGGGCATATGAAGCTCCACCAGGTTTTTTCGCATGCAGCGGTTCATGAGCAGCGGACGGCCCCTCGGGTCCAGATACAGGATGCCCACGGGAATCACGTTGATGGTTTCGATCGTCGAGAACGCGGTGATATCCTCCTGGCGGTTGCGGACATCCATCAAGAGCGCCGCAATGGAGCGGAACAGGAAAAACGCTCCCTCTGCGATAAGGACCGTGGTCCACGCCGAGCCCATGGCAAGCACCACCGGCGGTGTCACGGCGGCAACGAGCAACAGTTCGGCCAGCATGACGGGGCGACGATAGCGCACCATAAGCACCATGCCGTAGGCAAAGATCACGGCATTGAGCCACAACGCTCCGCCCATTGCCCTGGCGCAAACGTCAAGCGGCGCCACCAGATATGAGCCAGACGACGCGAACAAGATGAGCGCCGAAATAACTAGGTGAAGCACAAGGCTCGCCTCGTAGGCACAAATCACCTTACGGTTATAGGACGAGCGGCGCGATGCGATGAGCGGGACGTGAATCGTCTGCAGACACGCAGCCAGGGCAAAGACAACATCGAGCGCAACGATTTGGGGAAGGATGAGCGAAATCTGCATCGTCACTCACCCGCCCGCGGCATCAAGACGATCATGCGCAGCTGGCCGGGCTCGCCCTCAAGGCGGTATGCCACGTTGCGCCCTTGCAGAGCGCTTTCGAGCTCTTGCGCGGCGGGCGTCTGCGAAAGATCTGCATCATCGTTGGAAAAAAGCGTGGCGCGCAGCTCGACACTGCATCGGTCATGGTCGCCCAAGTGATACATAAGCGCCGGATGGTCGGTGGTGTAGGCAAAAAACGCAAAGTCATACACGCAGTCGTACAGGGCGCTTACCGTACTGGCGTGCAGCGGGCGCCGTATGGCGATAATCGAGGCGCAATCGATATCGATGGTGCGCAGGTCGCTTGCGAGCTCGTTGGCAATGAGCTGAATGCGGTCGCGATCAAAACCGCTCTCCCCGTGCTGTGCCAACGTGAGCGACCCCTTGCGCTTGCAATAGGCGACGAGCATCTTGGCGCGCTGCAGCATGCGGTAACGCTCGTGCGAAGACGATTCATCGGTCAACGGCGGCAGCGAGCTCAGCAGGTCGTACATCCCTTCGAGCGCGCGGGCAAGCGCCTGGTCCACGTCTTGGACCAGCAAGGTCTCGGCCTCTTGGTCTGCCAGGTGCGTCTTAAGGTCGTAGTCGGCGGCGAGCAGCTCATTTTGACGCTGCAGCTCCATACGACGATGTGCCAGTTCACGGTTAAGCTCGTTGAGATCCGACACGTCTTGGGCAAGCAGGGCCGATCCGCCCAGCAGTGGAAAGGCACGGTACATCACATCGGGATCGGACGCCACGGCAAAGGCATGGGCGCGGCTGTGCGCCTGGGTCCGCAACTCCTCGCGCACGCCTACCGGCATTGGCTTTGACACTGGCGTGGCATAGACTTCCTGCAGGTCGCGCGTTAGAACTTTGAGGTCAAGCGGCAAGGTGTCGAAAATGCCGGCGATGTCGTGATATGACGGAACGACACCGCAATCGAGACAGATTTCCATCGCCACCACGCACAAGACGCAATAGACGAGCGAGAAGTTGAGCCTCCATGCCCAGGGCACGCGCAACGCATATGAGATGGCAAAGAACGCGCCGCCCAGCAGCACGAGCGCCGCCGTGCCCGAGAAACGTTGGATGCGAAAGGACGAGGACCGGCCCACCAGGATAAAAAAGGCCACAAAGTTAAAGGCCGTCCACACGAGGACGGCGAAATAACCCCAGCCGTACGTGTAATCGTTGCTCCAGGTGTCGCTTGTACGGTCAAAGTGGAAGACCTGCTGGTGAAAATCGTTGGTGAGCACAAATCCGATAAGCAGGATAGCCATAATCCACAGCGCAGCGCAGTAGCGGCGACCCAGGCGGTGTTGCTCCAGGCCCACAAGGCGCAGACCACACAACTGGTAGAGCAGCGGAATGAGCGTCATGGGCACGTAGTACAGGTACCACAGCACGGTGGCATAGAACGGCGTGAACGACTTGTACTTGAGAATGACTTCGATCATCCACAGGGCGCAGATGGTGGCGACGGCAACAAGGCGGCGGCGCAGCACATAGTCCAAACAGCGCAGATAGACCGATACGCCCCAGATCGAAAATATAATTGCGGCGACAAGCAGCGGGAGAGAGCTCGAATGGACAAGCGCATCCACGACCTCTTCGGACACCTCGCCATAGGCTGGCACGGCGTTAGAAAGTTTGGGGTCGAAGGCGAACAGTGCCGGCAAGACTGCCAAAAGCATGAGGAACATCGCGGTGATGACACCGGCGATAGCAAAGACGCGGTGGCGGTACACCTGATGTGTTATGCCAACAAGGAATCGCGGCATGGCGAAGAGCCTGCCGCCCCTGGGATCCGCCACGGGAGCGGATCGGGCGGCCGCGTGGCCGATATGTCGCTCGCGGGTACCCATAGTGCTTTTAGTGGAGTGGGAAGGATAAACTGGACTTTCTTTTAAGGATCCTCAAGCGTATTGCC
>CAUCQW010000042.1 GCA_958445065.1 uncultured Collinsella sp. | reverse complement strand
GATACCCAGACGGCTCAAGGAGTCTCCACAACTGGGACACATGGCCCATTTTTTGATTGGACGCCGGGGACACTCTTCGGCCACTCATTGGGGACGTACTTAAATGAGTGGTAGTTGGAGACACTCCTGGCCGAGCTGGAGATCGCGCGCGTCCCTTCTGGTCCATGCGGCTCAAAATCGCGGCGTGATGTGGACGGCTGGGGTCGAATTGGCAACATTTCGAGCCTGGCTTCGATATTGAGACTGGTTCTTTATTAAAATAGATTTCCAGACAATTGAGCGGCCGGGGGTTAACCATGAGGGGCATGGGAGACACAACCGCATATTTGCGTCGGGGCATTCGGGAGATTATATGCCTGGCGCTGTTCTTCTTCACGTTTTTGGCGTGCGAGTATCTTTTTGATGTGCGCATGACCGAGTTCGTGTCTCCGAACGAGGTCGTTATTTATGAGAGCCTTGTCATCGGCGCGAGCGTGATTGGCTTTTTTGTGCGTCCCATTCTGTACTATCGCCGTCCCCATGCTATCGACGCAACGAGTGACGTCACGGGCGTTTTGCTGGTGGCGGCATTGCTGCTGTTGATTATGGCGGTTCAGGTTGAGGTAGTAATTGCCGGCGGCCTGGTGGCGTGCTGCGCCCTGGGCTATTGCGGATCGACTGCCCATGCAAATTTTGCGCGGCGCTTTGCGCGAACGCCCTGCTTGGCGCGCGCCGCCGCACTTTCTTACGCCATGGGCGTTCTGGTGCAGGTTCTCAACCACATGGTGATGCCTGTCGGCATTCCTCAGCAGGCTGTTCTGGTCGTCTGTGCGATCGCGCAGGTGGCGTTGCTCCACGGTGCCCAACGCGCCAAGCTGCGCGACGAGTCCGATCCCAACTTTGAACCCAGTGCTGCCGGGCTTTCGGTAGATGCTCTGGAATATGGCGCCAAGTGGCATGACGATCCCGAGGCAAAGGCGGCATTCCGTCGCGCCGTAGTTCGCCTGACCGTGGCGACGGCGTATCTTTCCAGCGTATTCGCCGCTCTCAACGCGGGCTTCACGACCTTGCATGCTGTCGGAGCCGTCGATTTGGGCGATTGGCCGCGCCTGCTGCTTGTCGTGAGCTCGTTGGTCGCTGGCGCACTATTTGACCTGCACGGCCGCTCGTATATGAATATCGGCATGACATGTGCCGCCATACTGTCCACGCTTTCGTTCTTTGTGCTCATCGTCGACGGCAATGGTGGCAACGAGCTCGCTGCCACGATCATTTTTTATCTGGGCTCGGGCTTTTTCGTGGTGTTCTTTACCACAAAATATGCTGCCGTCTCGCTCTATGCGCGCTGGTCATATTTTTGGCCGTGCATGGGTCGCGTCGTCAACAACGTGTGCTCGATGCTCGTGACGGCGCCGGCGGTGGCGATTATCTCGAGTCAAAACGTGCTGGCTGCGGTCGGTGCGGCGCTCGTGATGTTTGTGGGCATTGCGATTACGCTGCTGGGGCAGTTGGGGCAACGAGCCGATGATGCCGCGATGCGGGACGGACTGCCGCTTGCCACCGACGATCTTGGTGGGGATCTTGCGCCCACATGCTCCGACCCCGAGCCCGTGGAGACAGCGGAGCTCACGTCCGATGAACGCCTTGATGCCTTCGTCGCCACCTTTGGGCTTACAGAGCGCGAGCGCGATATTCTTGAGGTCTTGGTCGTTTCGGACCAGAGCGTTCAGGACATCGCCACAACGCTCTTTCTTTCGCGCTCCACGCTCTATCGCCACATTTCCTCGATCAACAAGAAGACCGGCACCGCCTCGCGCGTGGCCCTTATCAACTTCTTCTGGTCCTGGACGCCCAAGGACTAGCTAATTCTCCAATAAGTTGCGGTGGAATAGTCCCTAAATTAAAGTCACGAGGCTTTAAACAGGAACTATTTCACCGCAACTGCTGGGGGGATAGACTGCGGCGGCGGCAGCTGTGGTAGTGGCAACGGCAGCTGGCAGGGTGTTTTCCGTCTACTTGCTACAGCAGCTCGCCGTGGCGGGCAATGTAGCGGCGCTTTGCCAGCTGGGTGAGCGCGATATAGGCGGTAACGATGCCAATGAGCAGCCCAAAAAAGCTCGTGGGCAGCGGCATGAGGCCGAGCGCATCGGCGATGGGGCTTGCCGGCAGCCAGGTGACGAGCGCCAGGCCCAGCACGGTAAGAACGCACAATGCGGGCGCGGCGTGGTCGCGCGGGCTCGGCAGATGCGGGGAGCGCAACATGTGGACCACGAGTGTCTGCGACCACATGGACTCGACAAACCAGCCGCTCTGGAAGAGCGCAGCAAAGGTCGCCATACCCGCGACGTCGCCCGCGGCGGCAAGCTCGGACCAGCTTGCGTCCACGGCGGCGGGGCACACGACAAAGAAGAGCGCGGCGAAGGTCACGATGTCAAACAGCGAGCTCACGGGGCCCAGCTCGAGCATAAAGCCCTTGATGGACGCGGCGTCCCAGGCACGCGGGCGGGCAGTCCAGACGTCATCGACGGTGTCCCACGGCAGTGCGATGCACACGATCTCGTAGACCAGCGACAGCAGAACCAGCTGCAGGGCGCTCATGGGCAAAAACGGCAAGAACAGGCTCGCGACGGTCACGGACAGCACATTGCCAAAGTTGGAGCTCACCGTGGTCTTGAGGTACTTGAGCAGGTTGCCGTAAGTGCGGCGGCCTTCGATGATGCCGCGCTCGAGCACGCCCAGGTCCTTCTGAAGCAAGATGATATCGGCGGATTCCTTGGCAATGTCGACGGCCGAATCGACCGAGATGCCGCAATCGCTCGCACGCATGGCGGCGGCGTCGTTGATGCCGTCGCCCATAAAGCCCACGGTGTGGCCGAGCATCTCGCGCATGACACGTACCAGGCGCGCCTTCTGCAGCGGCGAGAGCTTGGCGAAGAGGTGGGTTTTCTCGGCGCGCTCGGCAAGTTCGGCGTCATCGAGCGCATCGATCTCGGAGCCGAGCAAGACGTTGCTCGCATCGATACCAATCTGCTCGCAGACGGTGGCGGCGACGCGGTCGTTGTCGCCGGTTAGGACCTTGACCGCCACGCCCTTGGCCTCGAGGGTGGCGACGGCGCCCGCGGCACTTGCTTTGGGCGGATCGAGGAAGGCCAAAAAGCCCATCAGCACCATGTCGCACTCGTCGGCGATGCCAAACTCGCCCACGCAGCGCGGATTGGTCTTCTGCGCCACGGCAATTACGCGTAGGCCCTCGGCGTTAAGTCCGGCGATCTGCTTGCGAATCTGGGCGAGCTTCTCGTCGGTGAGCGGCTGAGCGATGCCATCGATCTCGACAAAGGAGCAGATCTCGAGCATTTCCTCGGCGGCGCCCTTGGTAACCATCTGGGTTTTGCCTTGGGCGTCGGCGACAACTACGCTCAGGCGACGGCGCGAGAAATCGAAGGGAACCTCGTCGACCTTGGTGTAGCGGTCGCGCAGGCTCTGGCCCAGCATGGAATCGGGTGCGACGGTCGAGGGTGTCACATCGGCACGGTCGATTACGGCCAGGTCGATAAGATTTTTGAGGCCGGTCTGGAAGAAGCTGTTCAAAAACGCATGGCGCAGCACGCGCGCGTCCTCGTTGCCATCGGTGTTGAGGTAGCGCTCGAGCACGATGCGGTCTTCGGTGAGGGTGCCGGTCTTGTCGCAGCACAGGACGTCCATCGCTCCGAGGTTTTGAATCGCCGGCAGCTCCTTGACGATAACCTGGCGACGGGCGAGGTCCTTGGCGCCCTGCGACAGGCTCGTGGTCACGATGACGGGAAGCATCTGCGGCGTGATGCCCACGGCCACGCTCGTGGCGAACAGCAGCGCGTCGATGACGTTGCCCTTGGTGGCGGCGTTGATGGCAAAGACGGCCGGCGCCATAACGAGCATCAGGCGCACCAGCAGCATGGAGACGCTCGAGACGCCGCGGTCAAACGCGCTTTTTTCGCCGCGCCCGTTGAGCATCTTGGCGATGCCGCCCAGGTAGGTGTCCGAGCCGGTGGCAACGACAAGCGCCATGGCGGCGCCGTTTTGCACGGAGGTGCCGGTAAAGACGATGTTCTTGCAGGCAGAGAGTGGCAGTGCGGAGCCGTCGGCGCCCTCGACGACGGTGACGGCGGTGGTCTTCTCGACGGCCTCGCTCTCGCCGGTGAGTGCGGACTCGATCACAAACAGGTCGCGCGCGGTGATGATGCGGGCATCTGCCGGCACCATATCGCCGGCAGAGAGACGGATTACATCGCCGGGGACGAGCTCGTCGAAGGGGATCTCGATGCGCTCGCCGTCGCGCAGGGCGGTGCAAGTGTTGGAGACCAGGTCCTTGAGGGCCTCGGCCGCATTGCCGCTGCGGGCTTCCTGGATAAACTTCATGCCGCCCGATACCAGCAGCATGGTGCCGATGACGATGACCGTGGAGGGGTCGCGCTGCGGTTCGGGCACGGCGAGCACGTCGATGTAGAGCGAGACCAGTGCGAGCGCGGCGAGGATGCCGGCGAAGGGATCGATGAACGCGTCGGCGATGCGGCGGGCGAGCGTTTTGGTCGTTGCCTCGATGGCGTTGGGGCCGACGGCGTTCAGGCGCTCAGTTGCCTGCTCGACGGTGAGGCCGTTTGCCGTGGCGTCAAGCAGTACGAGGGCGTCCTCGGCACTATGGGTGGCGGCGAATATGGTGTTCTTGGACAGGCCGGTATGAGCGGCAGGGCGCGCCGTGCGGCGGCGCTTGGAGATGGCTTCGAGTACCGTGACGGTTTTGAGCATCAGCATAGGGTCCTCCTTGTTGAGGGGAGTTAGCGTACGTGTCGTATTTGCTTCAAAAAACCTAGATGTCGCTCACGTCAAGCTCTTGAGCCCACAAAGGGTGCAGCGCGCCTTTGCGGTGGTTTTGGCGATCTGCCGGTGGCGTTTATGCGTGTGCGGAGTCCTCGCGGCGTGCCGAGGGCGACATGCAGGTTTTTCGACTAGGACTGCCTTCCATGGCACACCTCCTAAAGGCTGAGCGCAGCGCGCTTTGGGTATCTCGTACCCCTTTTTAATCCGCCCGTATTCTTGATGAGGGGGTTTGACATGTCAACCCCATTGTTCGGAAAACCATTCCCCCTGACAAAGCCTTTACAGAATGCCGTGGCCCCAAAGCGCGCCCGCATCGACGCTTCGCCTGCGCTAAACTGGAAGGCACGTACGCGATTACGAGAGGAGCCCGCATGGAGGCTTACAAGCAAGAGTTCATCAAGTTTATGGTCGAGTCCGACGTCCTTAAGTTCGGCAGCTTTACGCTCAAGAGCGGCCGTCAGTCCCCGTTCTTTATGAACGCCGGCGCTTACGTGACGGGCTATCAGCTCAAGAAGCTGGGCGAGTATTACGCCCAGGCCATCCACGATAACTTTGGCGACGACTTTGATGTGCTGTTTGGACCGGCCTACAAGGGTATTCCGCTGGCCGTCGTGACCGCAATTGCCTACCACGAGCTGTACGGCAAGGAGGTCAAGTACTGCTGCGACCGCAAGGAGGCCAAGGACCACGGTGCCGATAAGGGCAACCTGCTGGGTTATGAGCCCAAGGACGGCGACCGTGTGGTCATGGTCGAGGACGTTACCACCAGCGGTAAGTCCATCGACGAGACCTATCCCAAGGTCAAGGCTGCTGCCGATGTCGAGATCAAGGGCCTGATCGTGTCCCTCAACCGCATGGAGGTCGGCAAGGGCGGTGTGACCACCGCGCAGAAGGAGATCGAGGCCAAGTACGGTTTCCCCGTCGCGAGCATCGTCTCCATGGCTGAGGTCGTCGAGACCCTCTACAACCACGAGATCGACGGCAAGGTTGTCATCGACGACGAGCTCAAGACCGCCATCGACGCCTACTACGAGCAGTACGGAGCACGTTAGTTACGGCGTTTTACCAAACGCCGTAACTGCTCGACGCTGCGCGGGCCGCATTTGGACAATCTGACGTTCAACTTCAAGGGCGCGACCAGAAGGTCAGCGCCCTTTCGTTTCACGTCACCTTGTCTCAAATGCGACCCGCTCGCTGTCCGTTCTCTACCTGCGGCGTCGTCTTGCTCCGAATGCGGCTCGCTCGCTGTCGTTGCCGAAACATCGGCGTTGCCGGACTAGTCATTGGGGACGTTCATAAATGACTACTCAGGAATGAGCGTGGATAATCTCCCGTTTTTGGCCTGTGTGCAGGCTCAAAGTGGGAGATTATCCACGC
This sequence comes from uncultured Collinsella sp., assembly GCA_958445065.1. GTDB lineage: Bacteria > Actinomycetota > Coriobacteriia > Coriobacteriales > Coriobacteriaceae > Collinsella. The sequence continues at coordinate 3,213 of CAUCQW010000042.1, read as the reverse complement.
TCGCTTTAATTTGCCTGGGTTGCGATGCCTATCTAATCGGCTCGGCGTCTTCCCTGAGAATCGAAAGATACTCTTCATACCCGTACTGCCGGTATCTCTGTCTTGACTCGTCGAGCGGACGGAGGATACCCAATTCTTCAAATGATTTGACGAGCGAGCTCGCGGTACTCCTGCCGATATCGAGTTGGGCAGCGATGAATGCGGTGTCGACGATGGGGTGCTCTTCAAGAATGCCCAACAGCCTTTGCCCGTTTGCAGCAGTCCTTCCGAGATTTTCGGTAATGGTTGCTGTGGAACGGTTATGGAGGTCAACAAGGTTTTTTAAAGACCCTACCGAGTCCTCCGCACTCTCGAGAAGACTGTTGCAGAAAAACTCTATCCATTCCTCGTAAGTGCCTCTCTCCCTTACGGATGTGAGTTGCCGGTAGTACTCGCTTCGATTTTTCTTGAACTGGAACGATGGATAGAACAAGCAAGAATGAAGAACGCCATCATTGATGAGCATAAGTGTAATGAGAAGCCTGCCCAGGCGACCGTTTCCGTCTAGGAATGGATGGGCAATTTCAAATTGGTAATGGACGAGCGCCGCCCGCACAATCGGATCCATTTCGACTTGAGGCTCATTGATAAAGCGTTCGAGGTCCTGGAGCGTGTTACTCAAATCTTCAATGTTTGGAGGGACAAACGATGCGGTTGCAATGGTGCAGCCTGAGGGGCCAATCCAGTTTTGTGAGGAGCGCAGTTCGCCTAGATTCTTCTCCGTTCCGCGCACTCCGTCCAGCAGGACCGCATGAACTTGCCTAAGAAGTCTCGTGCACAAGGGCATCTTTTTGAGCAGTTCTACGCCGCGGTCGACAGCACGGACGTAATTCACGACGTCTGCGACATCTTTATGATGGAGTTGTGTTTGCGATGGACTAAGTAGGTCGTCAAACGTGCACTGGGTTCCCTCAATTTGCGAAGAAAGGAGTGCTTCTTTGCGCACGTACATTGTCAGATACATGTCGGCGTTGGGAACAAAGTAGAGCATGCCTTCAAGCTCTCCAAGCTTTCGTGAGCATGCGGAAAGCGTGCGATAGGTTTCCTCGGTGAGGTTTAGCTGCCTCAATGATTGCAAGGGCGTTGGAAAAAACGAATAGTAAGCCAATTTCCCCGATAGATTATTGCGGAGCGTTCCCTGGCCGTTCTCCTCGATTTGCATCGCGCCCTCCATATCTTTAGTGCCGGAAACTCGTTATTAGGCTAATCATATCAATTCTAATAACGAGTTTAAGGATTAAATAGTTATTAGAATTCATGTAAACAATCTAATGATGAGAAGTCGTTATTACTTGACCATGGAGCTCGGCTTGGTACAAGGGGGTCATCCAAAATGAACGTGGATAATCTCCCGTTTTTGGCTCGGTGACGGCCTCAAAGTCAAAGTGGGAGATTATCCACGCTCGTTAGTTAAGCGTCCGAAAATCCACACTCGCCAAACCTACCAAAAAGGGACGGGTTTATTTTGGCACGTTTCGGTCGGTATCAGGAAGTGTCAGGGACGGGGCGGCGGCAGGACTCGAGAGCGAAAAGAAGTATCGGGTTTGGTGCGCCCGCTTCTGCCCGTCCCGTGTGCAGGCGATACTCGGCTTATCGACCCGCGATGCAAAGGAGATGCTCGCCCCACGAACACTACCGGGAAGGGCTCGCGATTCGAGTCCCCACCTTAGCATTTGAACCATTTGGCACTATAATCACCATAGGCATGCGCATAACGTTGCGCTTAATCAAGAGGAGAAAACCTATGGGTCTGTTTGACATGTTTAAGAAGAAGGCTGAGCCCGCGGCTGCCGCTGCTCCGGCCTCCATCTCTGCTTCTGCCGGCGCCGACGTGCTGTGCTCGCCCGTCAAGGGCAAGGTCATCAAGATGGCCGACGTGCCCGATCCCGTCTTTGGTGGCGAGGTTCTGGGCAAGGGCTGCGCCGTGTGGCCCGAGGACGACCTGGTCTATGCCCCCTGCGACGGCAAGGTGACCGTCACCATGGGTCACGCCGTGGGTCTGCAGTCCGATAATGGCATCGAGGTCCTGGTGCACGTTGGCGTCGATACCGTCAACATGAACGGCGACGGCTTCGAGGGCTTCGTCAAGGCCGATGACGTCGTGAAGGCTGGCCAGCCCATGCTCAAGATCGACCGCGCCAAGATCGCCGCTGCCGGTTATAAGGACTGCGTCGTGGTGGCCGTGTCCAACACCGCCGAGTTTGCCGATGTTGAGCTCGCCGTCGAGGCCGACTCCGCTGTCGCCGCCGGCGATGCCATCGTCAAGGTCGTCCGCAAGTAAGCTGCGGCATCCAAAGGGTGTGCAAGGGTGGTCGGGTTATCCGGCCGCCCTTTTTTATTACAATGCGGCGGAACGTTTTATTGCGCGTTGGGCGGACCGGTAAACCGTTCGGACGTTAAATCGAGCCGACTGCGCTTTTGCTTTGCCGGGGGTGTTCGTTAGCGGCTAGTATGGCCTTATTGTTACGACGTGCACCGTGTTGGGAAGCGCGGTGCCGCTTGTTGGGAGGAATGTCATGAAGAAGAAGCTGCTGCTTGCGCCCCTGATGGCTGTTCTGGTCGCGTGCGTGGTTGTGCTTTCCGGCTGCGGAGGTCCTTCGGTTGAGGAGCTCATTACCGAGGATCTTACGACGCAGTTTGACGAGGTCAAGAACGGTGGCGACGACTTCCTCGCCGGCCTGGAAGAGGCTTCGGGCGACGAGTTCGAGCAGCTGGGCATCGATCCCAAGGAGTACGCCAAGAGCTATCTCGAGGGCTTTGACTACAAGATCGGCGACGTGACGGTCGACGAGGACAAGGGTACCGCGACTGCCGAGGTCACCATTACCTGCAAGTCCATGAATCAGATCGTCGAGGACTTTTCCACCCAGTATCAGGAGAAGGTCGCCGCGCTTGATACGGTTCCTTCCGATGACGAGCTGTACAAGATGGCCGGTCAGGTTATGGTCGATGTGACCAAGGCCGCCAAGCCCAAGGACACCAAGGTCACCTTTAAGTATTCCGCCAACGAGGATAACGAGTGGTCTGCCGACGATTCCGCAACCACCGAGATGATGAATGCAATGATGAACTAGTTCGTTGCGGCGTTTTACCAAACGCCGCAACGGCTCGACGCTGCGAGCCCGCCAGAGCGGCAATCTGCCTTTCAACTTCGGCGGCATGACCAGAAGGTCA
>CAUCQW010000041.1 GCA_958445065.1 uncultured Collinsella sp. | reverse complement strand
GGAGGCCAGGGCGCCGCTGACCGGTGGACGGCACCGAGCCGTCGGATGACTTGAAAAAGGGGGAGGCCTCGCGGCCTCCCCCTTTTTTGCGTTAACGGGGTGTAAATGACTCAATTACACCAGACGATCTTGTTGTTTTCGGTATTGAGCCTTTATTTAAAGAAAATAAATCGTATAACAAGGGCAACTGCTATGGCCGCAATGATCATAAGCAGGATTGTCAGTTGATGCTGCTTGCGTCGTTTACTTGACGAAACGAAGATTGACTTTCCCTGTTTTGGCGTTTCGAGATAGCGAGCCGAATGCGTCAAGGTTTGCTTGGGTCGAGGCCCTCTTTGTTGATGAGCGGCGGATGCTTTCATCGGCTCATCACTAGCTGCGCTGTTTTTAGATAATGGTGCGTCTTTCAGATATACAGGGTCTCCCGAGGCGACGCCCATATGCTTGCGCCCCGTTTGCGCTTCTTCGAGTGTTTGATATCGGTTTCTTGTCACATATTTGGGCTCTGGGTCATTGATAGGCTCTTGCGAGATGTGGGGGCGATGGAATCGAATCGGTTGCGGGCTGGATGCTTCGTCCTGCTCCGGCATAAACGTGTTGTCCTGTTTTTGATCGTCCATGATGCCCTTAGTTCGTCATCAATATCGTGTATGCGCCCATTGTAAGCCAGCCGTCTAGTTTTGATGGGATTGCATACATTATTTAAGCCTACGTCCAAATTCCGTTTGTTAGACAAAACCTTAGTCAACCAGACTTAGATATGCTTATATAAATAGACTCAAAAAACTTTATAGTCGATGTATATATAAGAAGCGGCTGGGCATATATAACAGCGTCAAAAGAAGTCCCAGTCACCTAGAAGATGACTCGGCAGTCCTTACAAGGAGTGGTAAACATGGCAAGCATGGTTCCTTATCGTTCGGTTTTTGGCGTCCGTCCTTCTGCAAGTTCGCTGTTCGATTTGTTTGATGACATGACCGACCTGGCGAATAGCTCGATTGCCTCCAAGGCGTTCCCCGTTGACGTTGAGGACAAGGGCGATGGCTACGAGGTCAAGGCGTATCTTACCGGTGTCGCCAAGGATGACATCGACGTCGAGCTCAATGAGGGTCGCCTGTCGATCAGTGTGAACGTCGAGGAGAGCGCCGAAAACGAGGGCAAGAACTTCCTCCAGAAGGAGTTCGGCTCGTACAGCGCGACGCGCGGCGTGTATCTGAAGGACGCTTCGAGCGAGGGCCTTTCGGCTAAGTATGCTGACGGCATCCTTACCGTTACGGTTCCCAAGATTGTCGAGAAGAAGAACGTTACGAAGATTTCCATCGACTAACGATGGCTCTGCTTCAATCGAGAGTATGAGTTAAGGGGGCTGGGAAGTGATTCCCAGCCCCCCCCTTGTTGTCTTGAGGGGCTATTGAATGGTTGTCGGTTGATACTGGCTTGCAGGGCGTATCGAGAGCTTCCGTGGCCCTTGAAGACGGGTGGCAGAACTGCCGAGTTCATCATCGAGACTTGCATCAAGCGCGTTGGCATAGCTTTTGACGGTAAGGCTTGGACGATTATTGTCCTGGCTGATATGCATGGCGATGAGCTGTTCGGTGCGATCGGTAACGAGTTCGCGCGCGGCTTCGGCGGCTTGGCCATTGGAGAGGTGTCCCCTTGCAGACAGGATGCGCTCCTGAAGAAAGCGGGGATATTCTCCCTCGCGCAGCATGGTCACATCGTGGTTGCTTTCGAGCGCGAGGACTCGACAATCTTTGAGGATGTTCATGGCTTGGCTCGATAGCTCTCCGGTGTCGGTGGCAAACCCAATGGAATCATCGAGAGCATTGAATCGATAGCCGACCGGATTGATGACATCGTGTGATGTTGAGTAGGTTTGCACGTGGATGCCGGCAATGGATAGGGCGTCACCGGGATCGAATTCCTCGACAAGCAAATGCGAAAGATTTTCTTTGCTCGAAAGAGTGCCCCTGCTGGCAAAGAGGGGGCCGTGCCAGTGCTTGCACCAGACATCGAGGCCCTTGATGTGATCGCTATGCTCATGAGTAATGAGAAGAGCCGAGACGTTGTCTGCCGAGAGCCCCAGTTCTGCCATGCGCTTTAATGTCTCGCGGCGAGACAGTCCGTCATCGACCATGATGAGCCCCTGAGGTCCCTCGACGAGTGCGCAGTTGCCTTTTGAGCCGCTGCCGAGGATATGAAGGTGCAGGCGAGACATAAGATTCCAAAGGATACAATGAGTGCGGACGAATAGAGGAGGAAGCGAATGCCAACGGTATCTCAGCACTATGGACATCATGCCGCGCCGAGGACGGATAAGAGCGCCCTGGCAACGCGGCAGGCCGCTGCCCCCGTAGTGCTTATGGTATCAGGCGGTGCGGACTCGACGGCGCTGCTCCTTATGGCTTGCACATCAAAGCTGGATATCCAGGACGGGCGCGGCGTCGCTCCCATTGCGCGCGAGCGATTGCACGTGCTGCATGTAAACCATCATCTGCGCGGGGAGGCATCCGATGGCGACGAGGCCTTTGTACGTGACCTGTGCGCACAATACGGTTTGCCGCTGTGTGTTGAGCATGCCTATTTTGATGACGAATCGGGCAATATCGAGGCTGCGGCTCGCGAGGTGCGCTATGCCGCGGCACGGAGATACGTTCGCGAACTTTGTGCCGAATCGGGCGCACCGCGGACGGCGGCTCGTATCTGTACCGCGCATACTTCGTCGGACCGCGCGGAAACATTTTTGATGAACGCCATTAAGGGGTCGGGCCCGGCTGGGCTTTCGAGCATTCCCCGTCGAAGGAATATCGTGGTGCGCCCCTTGCTTGACCTAACTCATGGCGAGCTCGTGGGCTATCTACAGGTACATGGTCAGCCGTGGCGTGAAGATGAGAGCAATGAGGATGTCTCGTATCTGCGAAACTACGTGCGCCATAGAGTGATGCCAGTGGTGGCGCAGCGCAATGCGAGCGTCTGCAAGACGATTGGCGCCGCCTGCGAGATCTTAGGCGATGAGGATGCCTTTCTTTCTCAGCTTTCGGCACAGGCGTTTCGAAGCTGCCTGCGCAAGGAAGCGGTGGGCGCACTGGTGCTCGATGCGCGCCGTCTTGCCGCCGCTGAGGTTGTGATTGCACGGCGTATCGTGCGGTTGGCGATTAAGCGCATCGATCCCGACGCGCGACCGGAGATGCGGCACGTGGAGCGCGTGCTCGCCTGCGTCGCTGCGGGCTCGGGCTCGGTTACGCTTCCTGCGGGAATTGATGCCCGTGTGGAGTTTGGCATGCTGGCGTTCAAGGCCCCGGCGGCGCGCGAGGGTTTAGTGGCCGATTGGATCTCCGTTCCCGGTTGTCTGCCGCTGGGGGCGGGGCATATGCTGACAGCGGAGCCGATGGCTGTGGAGCCGGGGTGCGATATCGTGCACCGTGCCCGCGAGCTTGCTGCTGCCGGAAAGGTTGCGGCCTTGGTGGATGCGGCGGCCCTGGGGTTTGCCGACTGCGATGGCGAGCGGATGTTAGCCGGCTCGCGCGGGGAGATTCCCACCGAGGCACGATCGGCGCGCCTGTGGGTGGATAGCCCTGTGCCGGGAGACGTGATGTGCCCGTTGGGGATGAACGGCCGAAGCAAGAAAGTGTCAGACCTGTTGAACGAGGCGCGCATTCCTGTTTCAGACCGCTCTGGCGTACCCGTGGTAAGAACGGCTCCGGGGGGTGCCGTAGTATGGGTCGCGGGCGTTCGCGCGGACGAACGTTTTAAGTGCACGGCGGCGACGCGCGTGGCCTATCTGCTTCGCGTGGTTGACGCGGATTAGCTCCTCGCACCAGCTTTTCTGTGCGGCGTTGACGGTATTCCCGCGCTGATGGCGCACGTGCTGGTAAATATACCCCGTGCGCTGCTAGAATGTGTAGTTCGCGTCCATGCGGCGGTGCGTGGGCGATAAGCACAAGAAAGGGTTGTCATGGCTTCTCAACATCCGGATATCGAGAAGGTTCTGTTTACGCAGGAGGATATCGACGGTATCGTCTCTCGCCTAGGCGAGCAGATTACTCGCGACTACGCGGGTAAGGATCTGGTGCTGATTGCGGTCCTGCGCGGCGCCGTGGTCTTTATGGGCGACCTGATGCGCAAGATCGAGCTGCCGACCAACATCGATTTCATGGCTGTTTCGAGCTATGGCGACGGTGTGAAGTCCTCGGGCATCGTGCGTATCATTAAGGACCTGGATATCGACATCCGCGGTCGCGACGTGCTGATCGTCGAGGACATTCTGGACTCGGGCCTGACCCTCAAGTATCTGATGAAGAACCTCGAGAGCCGCAAGCCCGCCTCGCTGGAGGTTGCCGCCTTCCTGTGGAAGGACGTTGAGGACCGTACCTCGGCCGTCACGCCCAAGTATGTTGGAACCCATTGCCCCGATGCCTTTGTGGTGGGCTACGGCCTCGACTATGCCGAGCGCTATCGTAACCTTCCGTATCTGGGCATTTTGAAACCGGAGGTTTATTCGTAAGATGCCCGACGACCGTAACGATAACAATTCCCAGACTCCCCGGGAGCCTAAGATCCCGGGGATGCCCGGAGGCAAGAAGCCCACGCGTACGGGCTGGCTGTATTTTATTTTGGCTTGCGCGCTTCTGGGCTACGCCTTCTTTAACATGGGCTCCGGCTTTGCCAATTCCAGCAATACCGTAAAGCTCGCGACGAGCGAGATGGTCAACGCCATTAAGCAGGATCGCGTCGAAGATTTGACCTATACGGTTCAAGACGGAAGCGTGGCGGGTCATTACTGGAAGACGAAAAAGGACAAGGGTGACACGAGCGAGCTCAAGAGCTTCTCCTCGACCTACGTCGGTTCCGATTCGCTTGCCGAGCTTATGGCGGAGCACCCCGATACCAAGTACATCGTCAACACCAATGACCCCGATTTTTGGGGCGACTTGGCGATGAGCGTGCTTCCGACGATCGCCCTGATCGCCATCATGTTCTACTTTATGCGCCAGATGATGGGCGCCAACAACAGGAACATGCAGTTTGGCAAGACCAACGCCAAGACCAACGAGGCAACGCGCCCCAAGGTCAAGTTTGAGGATGTTGCCGGTGTGGACGAGGCAGTCGAGGAGCTCGAGGAGATTCGCGACTTTTTGAGCGATCCGGACCGCTATCGCAAGCTGGGCGCCAAGATTCCGCGCGGCGTGCTGCTGGTTGGCCCTCCGGGTACCGGTAAAACCCTGCTGGCCAAGGCCGTTGCCGGCGAGGCGGGCGTGCCGTTCTTTAGCATCTCGGGTTCCGACTTTGTCGAGATGTTCGTGGGTGTCGGCGCCAGCCGCGTGCGCGACCTTTTTAAGGAGGCCAAGTCTCAGGCTCCGTCAATCATCTTTATTGACGAGATCGATGCCGTGGGACGTCAGCGCGGAGCTGGCTTGGGCGGCGGTCACGACGAGCGCGAGCAAACGCTCAACCAGCTGCTGGTCGAGATGGACGGCTTTGAGGAAAGCGAGTCGGTCATCCTGATCGCTGCGACCAACCGTCCTGACATCTTGGATCCGGCATTGCTGCGTCCCGGCCGTTTTGACCGTCAGGTTACGGTCGACCGTCCGGATGTGAAGGGCCGCGAGCAGATCTTGCGCGTGCATGCCGAGAACAAGCCGATGGACGAGGACGTGAAGTTTGAGAAGCTCGCCCAGATGACCGTTGGCTTCACCGGCGCCGATCTGGCGAACCTGCTCAATGAGTCTGCGCTTTTGGCTGCTCGCCGCCATCGTTCCGTGATCTCGATGGACGAGGTCGAGGAGTCGATGGAGCGCGTGATTGCCGGACCGCAGCGCAAGGGTCGCGTGATGACCGAAGCCGAGCGCACCACGATTGCCTACCACGAGAGCGGTCATGCCCTGGTGGGTCATATCCTGGAGCACTCCGATCCGGTTCACAAGATTTCGATTGTCAGCCGTGGCCAGGCTCTGGGCTACACACTGCAGCTTCCGCAGGAGGATCACTTCCTCAAGACCAAGAACGAGATGCTCGATGAGCTTGCCGTGTTCTTGGGCGGTCGCGTTGCTGAGGAGCTCATGTGCGACGACATCACGTCGGGCGCGAGCAACGACCTGGAGCGCGCGACCAAGATGGCGCGCGAGATGGTCACGCGTCTGGGCATGAGCGAGGAACTGGGCACGCAGGTGTTTGGCGAGGCGCAGCATCAGGTGTTCCTGGGCCGCGATTACGCCGATCACCAGGATTATTCCGAGGAGACGGCGCGCCGCATCGATATCGAGGTTCAGCGCATCATGCGCGAAGCCCATCGCCGTGCGGTCGAGATTTTGGATGCCCGTCGCGATCAGCTCGATCTGATGGCGAAGGTGCTGCTTGAGCGCGAGACCGTCGAAGGCGACGCCGTGAACGCCCTGCTCGACAACGAGTGGGATGCTTACCTTGAGCGCGAGGGCGATATCCTGGCGGCCAAGGAGGAGCGCAACGCCAAGGCGGCCGGCATGCCGACCAAGAAGTGCTCGCCTCGCATGAGCGAGGAGGAGCTGGCGGCTGATGCTGCGGCCTTTGCGCAGGCGGCCATGCGGGAGGATGCCGAAGCCGCATCCGATGATGCCGGTGATGGCAATGCTGTCAACGCTGACGGCAACACCGACGCCGACAAATAGTTCTTGTAGCGAAAGCCTCTGCGGGGAAACCTGTGGAGGCTTTTTCTTTTGAGCGATATGTTGATTGGGGACAGACTTAAATGAGCGTTTTCACGCATTTAAGTCTGTCCCCAATCAACATTGTGGCGCTCTAGTTGGCTAAAGCGTACAATAGCGCCTATGCGAAAGGGGAACAGATGATCAACGAAACTATGTATGCTCGCGGTGCGGAAAGCTCCATCATCCGTGAGATTTTTAGCTATGGCCTTGAGCGCAAGGCACAGATCGGTGCGGAGAACGTATTCGATTTTTCGCTGGGCAACCCGAGTGTTCCGGCGCCCGCTGCTGTTGCTGAGTCCATTAAGAAGGCATTGGAGCTGCCGAGCGACCAGCTGCATGGATACACGCCTGCGCCGGGTCTGCCGCAATGTCGAGCGGCCGTCGCCGACTCGCTCAACCGTCGCTTTGGCACGAGCTATGAGGGCAAGGACGTCTTTATGACGGTGGGTGCCGCGGCTTCGCTCACCTGCACGCTCAACGCCGTTACGAACCCGGGCGATGAGGTTGTTGTTATCGCCCCGTACTTTCCGGAGTATCGCGTGTGGATTGAGAAGGCCGGCTGCACGTGTGTTGAGGCGCTCGCCGATGAAGATACGTTCCAGCTGAGCGTGAGTAACGTGCTCAAGGCGATTACCGATAAGACGGCTGCCGTCATCATCGACTCGCCCAACAATCCGACCGGTGCCGTATATACACGCGACACGCTGACGCGACTGGCCAATGTTCTGCGCGAGGCCAACGCTCAGCGCGATCCCGAGAATCCGATTATGCTCATCTCTGATGAGCCGTATCGCGAGATTGTCTATGGCGCCGAGGTGCCTTGGGTGCCTTCGATCTACGAGCACACCATCGTGTGCTACTCGTATTCCAAGTCGCTTTCGCTACCGGGCGAGCGCGTCGGGTGGATCCTGGTTCCCAATACGAATCCTCAGGCAGCTCGTCTAATGCCCGCCGTTGCCGGTGCCGCCCGTACGCTGGGCTTCGTGTGTGCACCGGCGCTCTTCCAGCGTGTAATCATCGACTGCATTGATGAACCGAGCGATGTCGAGGCCTATGCTCGCAACCGCACCGCGCTTACCGATGCACTAGCGGAGTACGGCTACACCTATGTTGAGCCGGATGGCGCGTTCTACCTATGGGTGAAAGCGCTGGAGTCCGATGCGAATGCGTTCTGTGAGCGCGCGAAGAAGCATGAGCTGCTCGCGGTGCCTTCGGATAGCTTTGGCATGCCGGGCTGGTTCCGCCTGGGCTACTGCGTGAGCTATGAGACAATCGTCAACTCTCTGCCTGCCTGGAAGCAGCTGGCCGACGAATATCGTCGAAAGTAAAGCGCTCTGCTTACAATGTTTTACGTGAAACGGGGTTTGGTTTTAAGCCAGACCCCGTTGTCTATGCCGTTGTGTGATTGGGATGAAGCAGTTTTACGACTGCCGAAAGCTATGCGTACAATGAATATACGCGACGGCCATACTGGACAAGGAGACCCGATGCCCTACCTTCTTTCTTGTGATATTCATACTCATACGATGTTCTCTGCGCATGCGTACTCAACCATCGAGGAGAACATCTATTGGGCGGCGGAGCGCGGCCTTCAGGTGCTCGGTTCCGCCGATCATTTAAGCTCGATGGTTACGCCTTGTCCCAATGACCTGCGCAGTTTCCAATTCTTTATTAACCAGGATATCTGGCCGCGCATTTGGAGCGGCGTGCTGGTGCTGCGTGGTGCCGAGGCTGATATCGTTTCGCTGGACGGCAGCTTGTTTGGCGAAGACATTCCCGTTTCGCTCGATATCGCCGGCGATTCGTATAGTCGTGAGCATTCGCTGTTCGATTTGGTGACGCGTAATTTGGATTATTTGGTGGCAAGCGTGCATAACCCGCAGTTTGCCGAAGGCGCGACGCTCGCCCAAACGACCCAGATGTACATCAATGCCCTGGAGCACCCCAAGGTGTTCATGCTTGGGCATGCGGGTCGTTCGGGCGTGCCGTTCGATATCGATGAGGTGCTGTTGGCGGCCAAGGCCAAGCACAAGATCATCGAGATCAACAACCATAGTCTTGAACACGGTGTCGACACTGAGCATTGGGCCGTATGCCGCAAGATCGCCGAGCGCTGCGCCGAGCTGGGCGTGGGTATTGGCGTGTCGACCGATGCCCACATTGGCATGGCCATTGGCAAGCTCGATCACGCGCGCAAGATGCTCGACGAGATTCACTTCCCGCTGGATTTGATCGTGACGCGCGACCGCGAGACGCTGCTGCGCGAGATGGCGGCAGCCGGCGTGTGTGACCTGCGCAAGGGGATGTAGCGGAGTTCATAAACCAAGCGAAGGGGGCGGTCCAGACGGGCCGCCCCCTTTCTTGTCTCGAAAATCTACCGGGGTGGATTAGCGGCGCTCGAGGACCGCTACGGTTTCGGTGTGGTCGGTATGGGGGAACATGTCGACAGGCGTGATCTTGAGCAGGCGATAGCCTCCGTCGAGGAGCTGGTGCAGGTCGCGCTCTTGGGTCACAGGGTTGCAGCTGATATAGGTGATGCGGCGCGGCTTGAGTGCGCAGGCGGCTTCGAGGAACTCGGGGGTGGAGCCGGCGCGCGGCGGGTCGATGGAAAGGACATCGATCCGCTCGTTGTTGTCGGCGGCGTCCAGGATGTAATCGGTGGCGTCGTCGGCCATAAACCAAGCGCTGCGGGTGAGGCCGTTGAGCTCGGCATTGCGACGTGCGTCGGCAATGCCCGCCGGGTTGCGCTCCACGCCGAGCAGCATAATGCCGATGCCCTTGTCCTGGGCATCCTTCGCGGCGCACAGGCCGATGGTTCCGCTGCCGCAGTAAGCGTCCATAAGAATGTCACCCTGCTGCAGGTCCATGCCGTCAATGGCAAGTCGATAGAGCAGCTCGGTTTGCTGCGGATTGGTCTGATAGAACGCGGTGGGGGAGATATCGAACTCGCAGCCGAGCAGCTGGTCGCGCATGCATTCGGCGCCATAGACGATACGAGCCTCCTCACCCAAGATGGCATTGCCGGGGCGACCGTTGATGTTCTGAGCGACGGTGACGATATGCGGATCGAGTGCGGCGACAGCCTCAAAGAACTCCTGCGCATGCGGCAGGTCGCGCTGAGCGGTCACGAGGGTGACCATAATCTGGTCGGTGCGCCAGCCGCAGCGAACGACGGCATAGCGAAGCAGTCCCAGATGCTTGTCTTCGTTAAAGGCGGGAATGTGTAGGCGCTCGGCCTCATGCGCGATGCCGTTGAGAATCTGGCGGGCGCCCGGTGCCTCGACAGGGCATTCGGGAACGGCAACGATTTTGTGCGTACCGCGCTCAAAGAAGCCGCAGCGGACAGCGCCCTCCTTACCGGGAGCAAAGGGAGTGGCAGCCTTATGACGAAAACCACGCGGCGCAGGATATTTACCCGGGTCGCCCAGGGTGACACCCATGCCACGAATAGGATCTACAGCAATGCCCTCACGCTCACAAAGCGAAGCAAAAAGCTCCTCCATAGCAGCCTGCTTGGCGGCGAGCTGCTTCTTATAAGGACGATTGAGCGCCGTGCACCCACCGCAAGCTTTCATGATCGAACAGGGAGACTTGGGGTCCACAGCCTTACGCGCAGGCTGAGCCGAATCCTTGCGCGAGCCTTTGGAGCGAACGTGAGGCGCCTTATCCCCGCCCTGACGAGAGCCAGAACGCTTGGTCTTAACCTTGCCCTTCGCCGACTTACCCTTCGCATCCTGAGACGACTTGGATTTCTTGGAAGATTTTTTCTCCTCCGACCCCTCAGCCGCCTCGATCAAAGCACGACGAGCCTTACGCTCCGCACGAGATTCTGCCATGAATTAACCCCACTATTAAATAAAAGAAAAGTCCGAAGCAATTGTACCGTGCATTCAACGTGCCCGTTTGGAGAGGAGGCTATTTAAGGTTCCGAGCACGTTGTCTCCCGGCTGGGTG
>CAUCQW010000040.1 GCA_958445065.1 uncultured Collinsella sp. | reverse complement strand
GATTAATGGATGGAAACGGATGTTCTATCGGGACACACATTTTGTCCTATAAGCCGATTTTTGTCCCCGGGCCCCGAAACGGGGACGTTTCGGGGCCCGTGAAACTCAAATCGAACTCAATGGGCGGCACCGACGGCTTCGTGCCGTTCCAGACCTCCGGCGCCTCCGTCCTCAAGCTGGGGGCGGGTGGCGTTCTGACTGACCCCGAGTACGAAGTCCGCACCTGGCTCAACGCCACGCTGTTCGCCGACGGCGAGCTCAAGATCGGGTTCGCCAAGGCCGATGCGACAGGTCGCGAGGTGCTGGCCTCCGACACGCTTTGCGCCAACGCCAAGTACGCCGCGATCCAGGCGACGCCCTGGGCTTCGTTCGGCAAGAGCGTGAAGCGCGTGACCATCGCCGCCGACACATCGAGGGTCGCCAACGTGAACCTGAACTACTGGTTCTACAGTTGCAACGCCCTGACCTCGGTCTCTGGCATGGCGAACCTGCGCGGCGTGGCCTACATGAACCGTACGTTCAACTCGTGCTCCGCGCTCACCGAGCTCGATCTGCGGGGCATGAGTCTGGCGTCGCTTTCTAGCATGCTCTACACGTTCGGTGCCTGCACCGCCCTTGAGCGCATCCTGGTCGATGCCGACTGGGGGCTGCCGAGCGGGTGCACGGGCTCTTCCACGTTCTACAACTGCAAGGCCATCGCGGGTGGCAACGGCACGACCTACGACTCTAAGCAGACGACGTACGCGATGTGCCACATCGACCGCGAGGGGCAGGCGGGCTACCTCACTGCCGGGTAGCGGCTTGGGACTGAGCATAATGGCACCCCTGGCAGCAGCGCAGGCGCCCTTCCTGCGCTGCTGCCAGGGGTGAGCGCGCCGCCCCCGTGGTGTGGGTTAGGCGATGGGATGCGGCGGCGTGTAGCGAGAACTGCTTTACTCCTCGATTTCGGAAGATAGGTGAACCTTCCCCTTTATTTGAGGCTTCTGCTTTTCGATCTGGCGATAAAGCCTGTTGTACTCGATAGCCCACGGCCTTTCGATTTTTCGCAGAGCCAGAAGGTTCATGTGGCTAGTCGTATATGCCCTTGCCTTTTCTTTGGAAAAGCCTTCGTACATCGTCAGGTATCTTGCGAAATCACGCTGGAAGAATCCTTCGTAGCGTTCCTGCGACAACAGCTGCTCCGCTTCTCCTCGAGGCAAATCCCAGTGTTTTTGCAACAGGCCCAGGATTGCTTCCGTGGATGCAGGAGTCTCGTTAAGAGCCGCTACAGCTCTCAAGAGACTTTCGTCGTACCCCTCCTCGTAAAGCCGGCTTTCCATTTCTACCTCCCGTTAGCGACTCTTTCGAACAATCGTTACTGTGCTTTTTCTTATTTTACCTCGCTTTTTATAGCAGCGATTCAGCTACCAGCTGATTTGTGACCGCAGCGGATGATGGGGCCGTTGAAGTTGGTCCATGTTCTGCTGGGAGGTCCTTGTGGAGTCTATTGCGGTGGCGCTCATCGGCGTCGTGACGCAGGTCGGGGTGATCGCGTCGAACTCGCGAAGCCGCGCGGTGATGGAGCTCAAGATTGACGAGCGCGCGCGGCGCGTTGAGAAGCACAACTGCCTCATCGAGCGCACCTACAAGCTCGAGCAGGACATGGCCGTGGTCAGGCGCGACGTTGACGCTCTTGAGGAGAGGAGCGGCAGATGAACCGTTTTCTGACGAGCAACGAGCGGCAGTGGCGCTTTATGCGCACGGTCGTCCAGGGCGTCCTGGGCGTCGTAGTGGCCAACGTCGACCTGCTCATGGGCGTGGCCGTGCTCGACCCCACGCGGCGCGCGCTGTGCGTGGCCATGGTGATGGCCGTGCTCTCGCCCGTTATTGCCGAGCTGGGAAAGGCGGGCGATTCCTATGAGTGAGTACGCAAGCGAGGAGGAGCGCTGGGAGGAGTTGCGCGAGCCCGGCTGCGAGCCCGACACGCCCAGCGACTTCAAGCCCGAGGAGGGCGAGGACGCGGGATTCAAGGAGGTCAGCGCCAATGGGGCATAGCATCCTGTTCAAGCAGTGCGGCAGCGACCGCATGACGCGCAGGCGCTCGCACGCCATCGACCGCATCGTGATCCACTACACGGCGACTCTGGCGTCGGCCCGCAACAACGCGATCTACTTCTCGCACAACGAGCGGCAGGGGTCGTCCGCCCGCTACTTCGTGGGCGACATCACCGACGAGATCTACCAGAGCGTGGCCGAGGGCGACACCGCCTGGCACGCCGGCAACTGGCTCATGAACTGCCGCAGCGTCGGCATCGAGGCCGTGAGCGCTAGCGAGGACTACAGCGAGGTCGAGGCGGGCAAGCTCGCCTGGCTCGTGCAGACCCTCATGAAGCGCTACGGCATCTCCGAGGGCGGCGTCATCCGCCGCTACGACGTGACCGACAAGATCTGCCCCGCGCCCTACATCGCCGCCGGGCGCAGGGCGGCCCTGCGCCCGCGCATCTGCCGAGGCGCCGGGTCTTCGGACACCGTGGCTGCGGGGTCTTCCGGCAGTGGCGGCTCTGCGCCCTCGGGTGACGTGGCGAGCCTGGCGTGGCGCGTCATCAACGAGGAGTTCGGCAACGGCGAGGCGCGTAAACGGGCCCTGGGCTCGCGCTACTTCGAGGTGCAGGCCGAGGTGAACCGGATTCTCTCGGCGGTGGTTCCGGCGGTTCTTCTTCGTCCGGCAGTGGCGAGGTCGACATCGACGCGCTGGCACGCACCGTCATCAACGGCGACTACGGCAACGGCGAGGAGCGCAAGCGACGGTTGGGCTCCAACTACGCCGCCGTGCAGCGCTGTGTGAGCCAGATGCTCTCGTGAGGCGGTTTCGCGAGGAGCTGGCGGAGGGCTGGCAATCGTGGCTTGCATCCCTGTGTTGCTGGCGGCGGCCGTTCTCATGCCAATCCCTTGGATGCTTGGATTGATATACAACAAATAATACTTTTTGATGAGAGGCGCAGGTCAAGTTTGGACTGCGCCTCTTTGTTTGGACGGTCGGGGGGTTACGAACAATCCTGAACGGAGCGCTTCCGAGCGTTGCGGAGTGTAAGAGACGATTTTTAAAACAGCATATTCTACCTGCGGTTTTGTTGATTATCGTTCTGAACCGTTTTGAAGTGCTCTATGGTCTCCGATTAGCTCGCGGCTAAGTCCCTGAAAAGTAAAAGGCGCCCGTGCGGGCGCCTGCCTAGGACCGAGATTCGTTCGATTGTGGTCGGAATGCTCGTCTTCCGCGGTGCTGTCGTCCGGAGTCCGGCATCTGTCGTTCGCCTCTTCTGTCGTGTTTGATGTTGCGCGTTCTGCGAGCGACCTTGCGCAGGCCTACCGGCCCGTTGCCCCAGGTGCACCCGGATAAATGGCACCCATCGGTTGGGACTCAGCTTATCGAAATCGAACTATATGGGAGCGAGCGGAAGGGTGAACGGCCTAGGGTGCAACCAAGATGCCGTCTATCGTATCGTTTTCCCTAGACGAACGCAGGCCTGCGCTGCATTAATGAATCTACACGGAGTCGTTGAGAAGGTCTTCCAGCATCGGGTCTATTCCGCTGGTGATAATATCCTCAATCAGATGCTGGGCATGGAAACGGTTGATTTGCCATGCTACATATGAAAGCGTTTGGCAGGCACGCTCCTTGATGTCGTATGGCGCCTTGCTTAAAACAATCGACTTTGCGATGTCGGCAAATGGATCGTGGTCTTCCCATGTCTTGCAGACTTGCGTCATGCTCTGGTCGATAGCATCCATGACAAAGGCCGCATTGCCGTTGTCGATTTCCGTAAATTTGACAACCGTTTTAGCGAACGCGGGGTTTGACGCTACCCGTGAGCACAGCTGCTCATCGGTCATTTCGAGAATCCATTCGGCAACCTCTCCGTCGAGGATTCCCCGTGCTGCCTTTTCCGCAAGTTTCGTTTCCCGGTCCGCATCTGCTATCGAAGACAACCTTCGCTTTATCGCGCTCAAAAACTCTGCCGCATCCTGGTATCTTTTCGACGGATCGTCTGCGGTTGCTTTTTCTACCAGCGGTCGAAGACGATGATTCGTTTTTGTCGGATGTCCGGCGAGCACGAAGTTGATAATCCTGCCCAAGGAAAAGACATCGCTCCTTTTGTCCCCATCTTTTAGATAGACAAGCTGTTCAGGTGAACAGTAGAACCACTGTCCATAATTGTTTGTGTTGGTGGTTTGGTAGGATGAAAGTGTGTTCAAGTTCTTTCCAAGCCCGAAATCGGCAATCTTCAGTTGGCCGCTCAGTAGAAAAATATTCGTGGGGCTTAGATCTCGGTGAATGTATCCGCGCGAGTGAATGGCAGCCATGGTGCCAACTATCTGCTCGATTATGGACATCTTGACTTGCTCGGATAGAGGATTGTCCATGAACTCTAGTAGCGTGGTCTCGCCGGCCTCCATCGTGTAGGAGCAATTGCTCTCGTCGAAATCAAAGACACGGAGAACCCCTGGCAGCTCCGAAAGATCATTCATTATCTCGTATTCGCGCTTGAAGCGATGGCGGTTTCTTGCATCAAGGGCTACTTCGGGCATGAGCTTTTTCAGGACTCTGCCTGTTGACTTTTGCCTGAACGCTTCGGCAAAGCCGCCTTTCCCGATCGGGATTAGATCCGAATCAATCACCACAAGCTTCATCTCGCCGTCTGTTCCGACTATCTCAAGCTCGTCGGAGATTAGTACTTGGTTGAACCGTTTCTTCGCTTTGTCCGCCCTTTCTCGGGCTTCGATTTCATCGCAGCCAAAAGTACTGACCATATACTTGAATCCAAGAACGATTGAGAAAAAACGATCGAGACGGCCGCTCGACGCAACACTGGCTATCTTTCCGGCGGCGTATCTCCATCTGGTAGGAGCGTTGCCACCTTGGTAGATGTCCCGGAAGTCAAAATGGTCATTGAAGAATGTCACTATTTGAGGGCCCGACAAGTAGTGGAACAGCTCTCCTTCGTCGCCCACGAACATCTTTGCAATAGATTCGAGCGACCGCTCGCTGAGTAATGGCATCGTTCTGTCCTCCTCGTTCATCTGTCGTCATCCTAGTCACCGGAGTGCATTCTGCCAAGGATATTTGTCTTAATGAGCTGCTATCTTTTTGTGCTCTCCGCTCATATGATTATCCGACTTTGCCTGGTTATTAATGCATCAGAAAATCGACAACCCCGTAGCTGGCATCCTCGTTAGCTCAAAGGATATTATGACGACGAGGCAATCCCGAAGCTGGCGACATCATTCGTGTAATAAGTCTTGTCACGTTTCAGGATTTCACTAACTTATAAGCAAGCCACCCGAGACTACTCACCTTTCCCGCCGATGGCGAAGCCCTGCGACCTGGGGTTTTGCGAATGTCGCGCAAGCCACCTGCGTTAATTCACCTACGATTGCAGCTGGCGGCTTGCGGGTTAAAGGGCGGTTGAGTTTCAAAACGGGCGTTTTCAGCGCTATCGAGCCTCCTAAGGCGCCCCGCTGCGCTCTTTGGGACAAAAACAAAAAATCAAAGTCCTGAGTTTGAAAAAAGTATTTGAGGCTGTCCCAGCTTTTGTCCCCGAAGCTGACGAAGCACGACATGGTGTCACCTGGCGGCACTTGGCTCGAGACGGCACCGAAAACTGGGTGCAACTGGAGTGACGGGACGGCAGAATCGACGCCATCGAGTGGGAGTAGGACGACAGGGTTCTGACCTGCGATTTTGAGTGCCGCACTATGCCGCTGAGTTTCGTTTCGTACGAGAGTCATGACAAAGCCACCAGCGACGGAGATGAGTAAAAGCGATTAAAGAGCCTCCGTTCCCTGCGTTGGGACGGAGGCTCTTTCTTTGCCGTTCTACTCCCTTGTCTCCGTTCGGGGATTATTTCCTGCTCATTTAGGGCTATTCGCGCTGAAAGATTTTGACTAGCTTGGTGTCCTTTATTTCGTAGACAATGTCTGCGACGTTCTCGACCAGCCTCTTATCGTGGGAGACGAACACTATCGTTCCGGCATAGGCGCTCATCATCTGCTCGAGGGCTTCGGCGCTCTTGATGTCCAGGTAATTTCCAGGCTCGTCCATGAGCAAGATGTTGTATCTGCCCAGCAGCATCTTCGCGAGTAGCAGCTTGATGACTTCGCCTCCCGAGAGAACGCCAACGTCCTTTGTCAGGTCGCGCGGTCCGATTCCCATAGAGGCGAGGATGCCTCGAATTTCGGTCATGCTGTACTCGCAACCATTCTGCATGAACGAGATCACAGACTGGCGGGCGTCGAACTTGTAACCTGTCTGTTCGAAGTAGCCGATCTCTGCTTTGGGAGAGATGTTGATACCGTCGGCGCGTCGAACGATTGCCTTCAGCAGGCTGGTCTTTCCTGTGCCGTTGCCACCGGTGATGGCCACTTTGGCACCGAGCGGTATCTCGAATTTCGCGTGGTCATAGAGCACGCAGTTGCCGAAGCTCAAGCTGAAATCATCTGCCGAGATGGGAAATTTGCTGTGCAGTTCCAGGGCCTTGCTCTGGCGGAAGCGCACGGCGCGAATGCTATCTGGGGCCTCGATCCCTTCGAGCGCTTCGAGGCGCTTCTCCATGTTCTTAGCTGCCTGATGCATTTTCTTCTGCTTGGTGCCGGTTGTTTTCTGATGCCCCAAGCGACCTGCATACTCGTTGCTTTTTTTCGCACCCTTCCGCTTGGCGTCGACCTGCCGTGCTTTTTTCCGCTGTTTTTCGATGGCGGCTTCGAGGCGATCGCGCTCGCGCATCGCCTCTTCGTATCGAGTCGCCTGAGCTTTGCGCTCTTCTTCTTTCTGTCGCAGATAGTCGGAGTAGTCACCCCAGAATTCGGAAATACCGCCGTCTTTGAGCTCCCAGATCTTGTCTACCACCTGGTCGAGAAAATGACGGTCATGGCTCACGATGAGCAGGGCCCCATCAAATGCCTTGAGCTGTCCGACGAGAAGGCGGATGCCGTCTTGGTCGAGGTGGCTCGTAGGCTCGTCGGCGAAGATCGCGCTTGCATGCTGGGAGAGCGCAGAGGCAATCTTGGCGCGTGTTTCCTCCCCGCCGCTCATCGTCTCCTGCGCCACTTCGGCGACGTTGAGACGGGAGAGCATCTCGCCGTTGTCCTGAGCCGCATCAAGGTCGAGTTCGTCGAGCTGGCCGATGAGGGCAATGCTGCCGAAGCGCCTGACGTCGGCGTCCGCAATGGTTAGATTGCCGCTCAGGATTTTTAGCAGGCTGGTTTTGCCTGCACCGTTGTCTCCTACCAAGCCGATGCGATCGTAGGGGTAGATTTCCAATTCTTCGATGTCCAGAATATCGCGGCCGGCATATTCCAAAAAGATGTCTTTAGCTTTGACTATGAGTTCCATAAGTTGAACCACCTTTTGTGTATTGTCGTTTTCTGGAAGCGCAGCCATGCCAATAAAGAATCGCTCACGTCGATTTTTCGCCTTTGCCCGATTGCCGGCGTGAGCGTTTTGGCCTTGCGCAAGCCGGCAAATCCGAAAATGATAGTTGGCGGCGAATAAGGAGCGCGATGTGGGATGTCGGCGCAATACCTCGTCGTCGCAAGGGCTTGAAGGCTGACGCGCGAACCGATGGCTGCCGCCTCTTTTTCGAATGCTTGGGCTATTGAATCTGCCCGGAATCTTTTTTCCCCACGTTTCGGACGCTTGGAGCGAGAAGCATCGCCAACGCAAGCAGTGTCATGGTCGCTCCAGAACCGACGGACCACAACGGAGCTCCGAGCAGGTGCGCAAAAACGGAGGGGGCTGCGAGGCCCATGGGCATGGCCCACGCCATAATGGTTCCATAGAGACCAAAAACGCGGCCTAGGTACTCAGGAGGTATCTGCTCCTGCATAAGGGCAGTCTGGGTTCCTGCGTACAGCGGGGAGCATGCGCCCATAAGAAAGCTCGCCGGTAGGAAAGCGGCGAACAGCGACGGGCCGAGCAATCCGGATGCGATTGCGACGACGCCGAAGCCGGCGATTGCGGCGACCATGGTGAGCGACCTATTGCGGAACCCTCCCGTGGCCGCCAAAATGCCGGACCCAGCCAGCATGCCTGCGGAGAAAAGGACCTCCACCAAAGCAGCATCTCCCGTGCTACCGCCAAAATGTCCCAAGGTCATTATTGGGAACAATGCCGCGAGTGGGGAGAACGCGAAAGCGAAGACGAACCCGCACCAAAGAATGGCGAACAGCCCCCTGTATCCCCTGATCAGCTTGTAGCCGTCCGAAATCTCAGAGAAAAGTTCTCGAACTTTATTGGAAAAGGACGAGCTGCGGTCGGCTTCGTCGAGTCCTCCTGCGTCTATCTGAGCGGCGAGGACAGCTAGAGAAGCGAAAAGCGCCCCCAGCACGTCGAGGGCAATCATGGCGGTAATGCCCGCCACAGGATAAATCACTGCCGCGAGCGCGGCGCCAAGAATGTATCCGGCGGACTGAATCGCTTGCATCACTCCCGATAGGCGAACGAGATGCTCTGGCGGGGCGAGATGGGGCGTGAGGGATTGGGAGGCCGGCGTGTAGAACGAAGTGCCAGCTGCGCGGAGAAACAGGGCGATGAGTATTGACCACGCAGGTAAGCTGCCGGCCAACGAGGCAATCGCCAAGGCGGCGCCCACCGCGGCAACGAAGAGGTCGGCGCCGATGAGAACACGCTTCAAAGGCAGTCTGTCGACAACGGCGCCCGCAAGGACTCCGAACAAAGCAATCGGCAGAAAGCCTGCTAACGATGCCAGGGAGAGGAGGGAAGATGATCCTGTCGTGAGGGCGATATGCCAAATGAGACCCATTTGGAGAATCGAGCTCGTCAATGTCGACACGAGCTCCCCGCCCCATACGAAACAAATCTTAAATTGCCATGAATGGCACAGCGAAACAGACCTGCGCCGAGAGGTTTCAAACATCATGGTTATGTCCAATCGTGGAATGGCGTGCAAAACAGCGCGACGCCATAACAGCGCCGCTTTTTAGGCGCTCATCCACGTGCGGAAAAGACCAACCACGACACCCCTCCTTCGCTGACTCAGTTCGGCAAACCACGCAATTTTAAGGAGGCTGAAGCTCGTTTGTCAAGGATTGCCTGTCGGCAAGGACAATCCTTTCTGGCCATTCGATCCCTTTTGTATCTTTGGTTGCGTAGGTGACCCGCCAGGGCTATTACGCGTGGAAGAGGCGCCTGCCGAGCTGGCCGATGAGGCGCTGAAGATGGCCCTGGTCAGGCGAAACGATCCCAAGGGATGCGTACATCATTCGGATAGTAAGAATGTTGCCAGCAGGTTTTGCGGCAACCGCAAAGGAGCCGTATCCTGCAGCTGGAATCACGTTGCAGCATCCTGACCCGCATTCCGATTGGCGGACGGCCCGCTTCGGCATCCTGACCAGCACAGCGATCGAGCCTTGTCATTCCTTGGATATGCCGGTTGCTCGGGGCGGTCCCGACGGAGGCCCTCGCCTCCCCGGTCCGTGACCCAAGAAGGGCAAGCATGCTGATCTGCATGGCTGGTTCCTCCTTTATGTAGACGACCATGCAAAGAAGGGACAACCGAGGAGGCAGGTTACTGATGCGGGCTCCCGCACGCCCATGACTACCCGACGGGCTTTTTTTCATCTCCGATGCCCGCATTGCAGCATGAACGAATGTGCCTCGACATCTCTGCTGGCATGGTACGACTGGGATCGCACCTCGACGCATCCTTGCGCATACTGCCTTCCAGGTTTCGAAACCGGGAAGGAGAGTGTATGTGAGCGACGATATCGGCGCCGATTCGACGCTCGAGAGGGAGATTGCGCCGATTCTATCCATCGGGGATGCATTCCCGAAGATTCTCATCACTCGCACGAGGCATGAGCCCCATACCCGGGAGGGCGTGCTCGTGCTGAATTTCGCGAGGTGGCTGCTTGGCGGGTAGGGTTCTGAACGTCGCATTGGGATATCGCGCGACAGGGCACGCAGGGCTGTTTGTGCCCGCACGGGAAACGCCGTCGCCATGCGGGCGGCCTGTCGTGTCCGATTAGCCTTTTGCTAAACAGGCTTACGCCAACTCATGGGCAAGCCACCTGAGACTATTCACTTTGCTTATCGTTGACAAAGACCTGTGGCCTGCGGTTTTGTGAACGGCTCGTAAGCCACCCGCGTCGACTCACCTACTGTTGAAGCTGGTGGCTTGCAGGCTCAAAGGCGGTTGAGTTTCAAAACGGGCGTTTTCGGCGATATCGAGCCTCCAAAGGCGGCTCTCCGTGCCCCTTGGGACAAAAATAAAAACTCAAAGCCCTGAGTTTGAAAAAAGTTTTTTGAGGTTGTCCCAACTTTTGTCCCCGAAGCCGACGAAACGCGACATCGCGTCATTCGGCGGCACGCGTTCCGTGTCGATGCCGAAAACTGGGTGTAACTGGAATGACGGGACGGCAGAACCGACGCCATCGAGTGGGAATAGAACAGACGTTCGATAAAATAATATAGTATTAGATTGCGGGCACGGTTTCAATCGAATCCGTGTCCGCTGCTGTATGTGTGTCCTTGCACGCCCAATATGTGCCGTAAAAGCCGTCTTCTTCAACGTCAAAGTGAATGGGCTTCATTTTTGCCTTTTAAAATCTAATTTTCACGATTTGCATTTTCATCCCGTTGTCACCGACCCTTGCGAGAAACCGGAAAAAGCCGCTGACAGAAGGGTCTCTCAAATCGTTGTAACCCAGCATATAGCCGCGACTTGTGACCTGTAGACGGCTGTTCCACGTGCCGATTTCCTTGGCGGCATCCGAAACCGCAAAATATGCCCCCACATCCTTGATTTTTGCAGTCTTAAGCCATGTTTTTGCGATCATCTTTACTGCCGTCCGATTGGCAGCATCAAAGACCAGCACACAGCCGGGGAAAGCGTCCGCCATCCCCCGCACCAGTTCCCGGACCTGCTGGGTCAGAAAGTAATAGAACACCCCGGAGGCAAAGAACACCGCCCCGCGGGAGGCATCGATTTTGCTAAACCATGCGGTGTCTTTCAGGTCGCAGGGGATATTTTGTTCTCGATCCCCGGCGGGCAGTAGCTGCTGCCGCAAGGCAATCACATCCGGGAAGTCCAGATTGTAGATCTTGCATCTACCGTTGTCGCAGGTTCTGCCGGTGTTGTCCAGCCCGCAGCCCAGATTGACCACCGCCGCATTGGGGTGGTCTTTCAGGTAATCCCGCACCTCGAAAGCAAGATCACCCTGCCGCATGGCCACCTCCAGCGCACCAAAGCGCTGCATCAGACTGCGGGAGTTT
>CAUCQW010000039.1 GCA_958445065.1 uncultured Collinsella sp. | reverse complement strand
CGAGCGGGGGCTCCTGTCGTTTCCGTGCCCCTGGATTGGGTCATAGTGTCTGACTATCCTCAACCTATACTGTTTTATTTATCTATGAATGGCGGTTCTAAAAATGCCTAAGCGTTCTGGCTTGTATACCGTTCCTTTTGAGTTTGATTTGCTTTCGTTTAATGAGGCTGTGGGGCTTGCTGCCGACACGGGGCGGATTTCTGGGGATGCAGGGCCTCTGCTCGAGACGGTTGTTGATATGCTCGATGAGCTGGGACGTCCGGACGAGTATTTCGATTGCATTCAGGTTGCCGGTACCAATGGCAAGACTTCGACCACGCGTTTTTCGGCTGCCATTCTTCGTGGTGAGGGGTTAAAGACCGCACTGTATACGTCTCCGCAGCTTGTGCGCTATCCCGAGCGCATGGAGGTCGATGGGTGCGTCGTAAGCGACGAGGCGTTTGCCCGTGGCGTTTCTGCCGCTGTCGAGGCGGGGCATCGCGTGAATGCCCGTCGTGTGGCGGCGGGGGAGTGCGCCTATACCATCACGCCGTTTGACCTGCTGACGGCTGCCGCACTGGTGGTGTTTGCCGAGGCCGCGGTAGATGTTGCTGTGCTCGAGGTTGGCATGGGCGGCCGTTGGGACGCCACGAGTGCGACCGATCCCGTTGCCGTTGCCATCACCGGCATCGGGCTCGACCACACGCGCATCCTGGGTGACACGCTCGAGGCCATTGCGGGGGAGAAGGCTGCGGTCATCAAGCCCGGACGTTTGGTTGTGCTGGGTGAGGGTACGCACGAGTCGAGCGTTCAGCGCGTGATGGATGCCCGTTGCCGCGAGTGCGGCGTCGTGCCGCTCGTGGTGAGCCACGCCACGACCAAGGTGCCGGCGCATGTGGGCGATACGGTTGAGTTCAGCTGCACCACGCCGCGTGCGATTTATACGTCGAGCATGGTCAAGCCGGCCTATCAGCCGCAGAATGCTGCGTGCGCGATTATGCTGTGCGAGGGTTATCTGGGCCGCGAGCTCGACCATGAAAAGCTCGACGCTTCGCTTATGGGCTGCCCCACGCCGGGTCGCTTTGACGTGCTGGGAACCGATCCGCTCAAGCTGATTGATGCCTGCCATAACCCTCAGAGCTGCGAGAACTTTGTGAGCGCGCTGGACGAGATTGACCCGTGCGTTGAGAATCGCCCCACGCTGCTGTGCGCCGCGCTGGCCGACAAGGACGTGGCGAGTATCGTCGACGTGCTGATCCCGGCCTTCCCGCGTGTAGTCGTAACGCAGACCGATTCTGATCGCGCCCTGCCGGCAGAGGAGCTTGCCGCACTTGTGGACGCCGACAAGCTCGCGGGCGTGTATCCGAGCGTGTCCGAGGCCCTCGCTGCCTTCGATGCCGCGGGCGAGCCCTTCGTAGCAGCCGGTACCATCACCCTAGCCGGCGAAGTAGCGGGGCTGCTCCGTTAACCCATCCCCTCATCAGTTGCGGTGAAATACGGACTGTTTTACAAGCCAGAAGCCTCAAACGGTCCGTATATCACCGCAACTCAAAAGCAGTCAATTTGGGACGGGGCTTTTTTGACTGCCCTCTGCTCCGAGTTGACTCGCTTGCCACGAAGTGGGCCTATCTACTACGTTTGACCGGTTACCCCCGACCATACGGAACATCGCGAAATTAAAACCGCAGGTAGACGGCTTGCTGGTTTTCAAAAAAGACCCGCATGGTCGACCCATACGGGTTAAACGTAGTAGATAGCCCGCTTTCGTGGCGAAGCGTTGGCAGGATGCGGCAAAGGGGCTGCCCCTTTGCCGCATTGCCTAGTCTAGGCGGATCGGATCGTGGGGGTAGGCGTTGAGAATCTCGACGCCGGACTCGGTGACCAGGGCCAAGTCCTCGATGCGGACTCCGGTGCGGCCGGGGAGGTAGATGCCCGGTTCAATGGAGAACGTCATGCCTGGCTCTACGACCTGCTCGTTGACCAGCGAGACATCGCCCGGCTCGTGGTCCTGCAGGCCGATTGAGTGGCCCAGGCGATGTGTAAAGTATTTGCCATAGCCTGCATCCTCAATCACGTCGCGCGCGGCGCGGTCCAGGTCGCACATACGCACGCCCGGGGCGATAAGCGATTCGGCGGCCTCGTTGGCGCGGCGCACGATGTCGTAGATGCGTGCCGTCTCCTCGTCCGGCTCGCCCCAAAAGAACGTGCGTGTCATGTCCGAGCAGTAGTTGCGATGACGTCCGCCAATGTCGAACAGCACCACGTCGCCGCGCTTGAGTACGGTGTCGTCGGGCTCGTGGTGCGGGTCGCCGGCGTTGGCGCCAAAGCTTACGATGGGCGGAAAGCTAAAGCCCTCGCAGGCGTGCTTGCGGTACAGGCCGAGCATCTGGTCGGCAATTTCGCGTTCCGTCACGCCCTCGTGAACGAGCTTGATGGCGTCGGCCATCACGGCGTCGTTGGCGGCCGAGGACACGCGCATGAGCTCCTGCTCCGCGGCATCCTTGTGGGTGCGCGCAGCGGTGACGGCAAAGTCGCCCAGGAAGAATTCGCTCGCGGCGTGACGATCCATAAGGGGCAGCAAAAAGCCGGAGCGCATAACGGTATCGATGCCGAGGGGCTTGGCAGGATTGACTTCGCGTGCGATGGCGTCGGTTACGACGTCGGTATCGGTGTGGTAGGCCACGCGGGCATTGTCGTACTCGGGCAGCTGATGCAGGGCGTTGACCAAGATCACGGGCTCGCTGCCGCGCGCGAGCAGCACGCCACAAAAACGCTCGAACATATCGGCATAAAAGCCGGTCAGGTAATAAATCGACCACGGGTCGTTTACGAGCAACTGCGCGCCGGGGTGCTGAGCCTCGAGCGCATCGAGCACGCGCGCCACACGCTGGTCATCGACATGTGCCATGAAACATCCTTTCGCTAGGTTGCCACCATGGTATCCCATGCCCGGCAGCTAGGGACGTTTCTTTTATGCCGGCACTTTGGGACACTCCTTGGCATAGCTAACCTGGCAAGCAGTAAAAGTTGCTAAAAGAGCCCGTCCTTAATTAGCTGCTTAGGCTGGGTCGATGTCCATGCTGGCGATGAGGTCGATGCCCGTGTGGAGGAGGTCTTCCAGCACGACGTCGCCCATACGGACGGGGGCGTCGATGATCAGGCCGCGGATGAGGTCCATCGTCTGGGCGTGGACTGTCAGCGGGATGGCTTCGGTCGTGCGCACGGGCAGCAGCGCCTCGTCGCCGCCGGATACGGCAACGGTGGTGGTAAGCACGCGCATGGGACAGGTGAGTTCCTGATGCGCGAACGTATCGCCGCGCGGGCAGCTGTTGCCGGTCACGGAGCGCACCTCTACCACGGCGCCGTCTGCGCCGCGCTCCACCTCTACGGTCAGGAGGCACTCGGATGGGCAGGTGGTGCAGTTGAACTGCAGTGTCTCGATCGCGTTTATGCTCATGGCCTTACGCCTCCTCTACGGGGTCGACGGACAGGACAATCTCGCTTACACCTTGGTCGAGTGCGTGCTGAATCACCTTTGCCGGCAGCGGGAAGCTTTCCATGACGCTCGGTTTTAACGGGCGGACCTTACCTGCAAACAGCTCCTCGTCGCCTGCCAGAATACGTACGCGGGCGGCATCAACCGGTCGGCGCACACGGAAGTTGAGTTTGGTGAGTGCCACAGCCGTAATGCGTCCCGGCAGTGCGTAGCCCGCGATACCGGCAGGGGAGACCGTGAGCTGGCAATTCGCGCCCGTCTCGACATCCGCGCTGCCACCCAGCGCGTACGCCGCCGCGGCCGCGCCGGCGCGCTCGGACTCGGTCGTTACATTGTCTGCCAGGTCGTGCACGTGCAGCACGTTGCCGCAGGCAAAGATGCCCGGCACGCCCGTTTGCAGGTTCTGGTCCACCACGGCGCCGCGCGTACGTGGGTCAAGCTCAACGCCCGCGCCTACCGAAAGCTCGTTTTCGGGAATCAGACCCACCGAAAGCAGCAGTGTGTCACACGGAACAACGCGCTCGGTTCCCGGAATGGGTGCCAGGTGCTCGTCGACTTGGCTCACCTCGACGGCCTCCACGCGATCGTGTCCGATCACGCGCGTGACGGTGGTGGACAGGTGCAGCGGAATGCCAAAGTCGTCCAGGCAGTTCTTGACGTTTCGGCGCAGACCGTTGGCGTATGGCATGAGTTCGTACACGCCCTCGACCGAAATCCCCTCGAGCGTGCAGCGGCGCGCCATGATCAGCCCGATGTCACCTGAGCCCAAAATGACGGCGCGCGAGCCGGGCTTGAGGTTTTCGATATTGATGTATCGCTGCGCCAAGCCGGCCGTAAACACGCCGGCGGGACGACTGCCGGGGATCTTGATCTCGCTGCGGGTGCGTTCGCGGCAACCCATGGCAAGGACGACCGCGCGCCCGGTGAGCTGTAGCATACCGGAGGGATTCATGAGCGTGACGGTGTGGAGTGAGGCGTCTTCCGTGGACGCGCCCGAATCAATTCCAAGCACCATGCTGTCCAAGAACAGCGCAATGTCGGTCGCGCGCACCTGGTCGATAAAACGCTGTGCATACTCGGGGCCGGTGAGCTCCTGCTTAAAGTGCGAAAGGCCAAAACCGGGGTGGATGCACTGGCGCAGGATACCGCCCAGATGCTGCTCGCGCTCCACGATGGCCACGCGCGCACCGGCCTTTTGCGCGGCAAGCGCGGCCGCCATGCCGGCAGGTCCGCCGCCGATAACGACCACGTCGAAGGCTTGCGTTGCCACGGCGCTCGCCTCCGCGCGTTCGTCGCGCATATCAAACGTCGCCATTCTAGCGCACCCCCTTCAGCGGTCCCTCGACCAACCAAGATCCGGCATCTTCCAACAGCACTTCGCTGGGGTCGCAGCCCAGCTCGCGCGCCAGGATCGCCACCACGCGGCTCTGGCAAAAGCCGCTTTGGCACCGACCCATGCCGGCTCGGCAGCGGCGCTTGACGCCCTCGACCGAAACCGCGCCCGGGTGGCGTCGGATCGCGGCCACTATCTCGGCCTCGGGCACCGTCTCGCAGCGGCAGACGATCTGCCCCCACGCGGGGTCGGACTTAATGAGCTCTTCCTTGCGCGCAAGCGTCTCGCGGTCAAAGTCGTCCGGCGCGTGGCGGATCGGGTCCCAATCGGCGCGTTCGCGCAGAGGCACGCCGGCGTTGCGCAACACCTGCTCCATGCGCTCGGCAATGGCCGGCGCGCTCGCGACGCCTGGCGACTGAATGCCCGCCGCCTGGAACAGCCCCGGCACCACGGCTGACTGTCCAATAAAGAAGTCGTTCGTTCCCTGAATGACCGGGCGCCCGCCGGCAAACGCGCGCACCACGCGGCGCGTGTCCAGGTCGGGCACCAGCTTGCGCGCGCCGGTCAGCAGCGCGTCGACATCGGTCGCGTAGGTCTGAGTATCGCCCGGCTCGCGTACAGCGGCGGTCGCGGTGATCACGGTGTTGCCGTGCACGGTCCCCGTCACAATGACGCCCTTGGAAACTGGCGTGGGAACGGGGTAAAGCGGCATGAGCGCACGCGGCTCCTTGTCCAGCACCACAATGTTGCCTTGGCGCCAGACCATCTGGAACTCCTCGGCCCCCGCCATATGCGAGATGTCCGCGGCTCCGTTGCCCGCGGCGTTGATCAGGTAACGGCAGCGCACGTCGCCGGCGGGCGTCACCAGCGTAAAGCGCGCGCGGTCCTTGCTGTCGGCAGCAGCGTCCTCGTCGTGTGAGCTAGCAACCTCAATCGCCTCCACCGGTACGGAGCGCATAAACGTTACGCCGTTGGCAACCGCGTTCTCCAGCGCGGCGATGGCCACTTCAAACGGGTCAACGTAACCGGTCGAAGGACACCACAACGCGCATGTTGCGTCGGCGCTGGCACGCGGTTCCAGCTCGCGGATACGTTCGGGGCCGATAATCGACAGCTCGGGCACGCCGTTGGCCAGGCCATTCTGGCGCAGCTTCTCCAGGTGTGCGCGGTCTTCGTCGTTAAACCCCAGCACCATCGACCCGGTGCGGCGGAACAAAAAGCCCAGCTCCTGGGCCCAGGTGCCATACAGTTCGCAGCCGCGGGCATTGACCTGTGCCTTTACGGTGCCCGGAGCCGGATCGTAGCCGGCGTGCACCAGGCCGCCGTTGGCCTTCGAGGCGCCCAGCGCGATGTCGTTGGCCACCTCGACCACGCAAATGGACAAGTCATAGCGCGAGAGCTGCCGCGCGATGGCGCACCCGGTGATGCCCGCGCCCACAATCGCGATATCAAACGTTTCCGTCACAGTGCCTCCCAGACGAGTTGACAGGCTGTCAATAGGACTATCCTACGGCCTGCACATCCCCAGTGCGGCGGCAATGCGGCGAACAGCCCCGCAACACCCGCCAACGGCAGGCGAGGGGAGACTCGGCAACGTTGACAACCTCGTCTGCCAACAACTACGGCAACCGTTCGTCTTGATCTGTAACGGTAAGAGGGGAAAATCGGTTCTATGTGTTACAGATTGAGATTTAAAGTCAGGGAGAGATTCTTCTGTCTCGATCTGTAACATCTGGGGACCGTTTTGGGGTCTAGATGTTACAGATTTAGATGAACCTATCAGTCGGTTTCGAATGTCTAAATCTGTAACGGTTAGGCCTGTTTTTGCCGAGTTACTGTTACAGATTGAGATATTTAACGGAGGGCTCACCGTTCATCTTGTTCTGTAACAGGAAGAACTGAATTTTGGAGTCAAGTTGTTACAGATCGAGATTTAAGTCGGGGAGAGAACGGTTTGTCTCGATCTGTAACATCTAGACCCGGATTCCGCTCCCACCTGTTACAGATTGAGATGTTTGTGTCCGCGCCAGCCCCGCCCCTAGCCGTGGTCCCATATAAACAAACCCCGTGGTAAACTTGACCGGAATGTAAATAATCCGAAAGGTACACCCCAATGTCCAAGTACATCTCCGAGCTCATGTCGCCGCAGCTTATGGGCGTCGTCTATGCCTTCATTGGCTTTATCATCGCCCTGTATGTGCTGTCGGTCGTCTATGTGTTCATCGACGCTCGCCGCCGCGGCGCCAGCGCCTACGTGGCATGGGGCATCATCGCCCTCATCCCGTTTGTAGGCCTCATTGCCTACCTGGTCCTGCGCCCGCACTCCTACGCGTCCGACCGCGAGGAGCAGGAGCTGGACATGGCCCTGCGCGAGCGCCAGCTTGCCCAGTACGGCACCTGCCCGCAGTGCGGCGCGCCCATCGAGAAGGACTTCGTCGTCTGCCCGGTGTGCGACACCCAGGTTCGCAACGTGTGCCCCAGCTGCCATCGCCCGCTCGACGCGCACTGGAAGGTCTGCCCCTACTGCCGAACTCGCATCCAGTAACGCATCCATCGCCGGGCCGGCCGCAAGCCACGGGCTCCGCGCATCCCGCGCAACCGCCACGCGTCACGGGCGTCCCGCGCAAGCCGAACGCGCGCCCCACACCCCGCCCCACACGATGAAGCATGCGTAGAAAATCGCCCGCCGTGCCATTAAGGTGCGGCGGGCGCTTGTATACCAAGGCAACCTGCCTATAATGATGCAAGTTAAAACGCCGAGCGCATCGCACGCACTTGCATCAGGCATCCGAGAGGAGAAAACATACCCATGAAGGCACTCTACAATGACGGTTCGGTGGCCGAGCTCCCGCAGGACGAGGTCACGCACGTCATCCGCCACTCCGCCGCGCACATCATGGCGCAGGCCATCAAGCGCCTGTACCCCGAGGCCGACTTTGCCTACGGTCCCGCGACCGACAACGGCTTCTACTACGACGTCGACCTGCCCGAGGGCGTCAAGATCAGCGAGGACGACTTCCCCGCGATCGAGGCCGAGATGAAGAAGATCGTCAAGGAGAACCTCAAGTTCTCCGTGTACGAGAAGCCCCGTGCCGAGGCCATCGCCCTTATGGAGGAGCGCGGCGAGAAGTACAAGGTCGAGCACATCGGCGACCTGGACGACGACGCCCGAATCACCTTCTACCAGCAGGGCGACTACATCGACATGTGCGTCGGCCCCCACATCTGCTACACCAAGGCCCTGAAGGCCTTTAAGCTCACCGGCGTCTCGGGCGCTTACTGGAAGGGCGACAAGGACAACAAGATGCTCACCCGCATCAACGGCGTCGCCTTTGCCACCAAGGAAGAGCTCGACGAGCACATGCACATGCTGGAGGAGGCCAAGAAGCGCGACCACCGCAAGATCGGCCGCGAGATGGACCTCTTTATGATGCGCGACGAGGCTCCCGGCTTCCCGTTCTTCCTGCCCAACGGCATGATTCTTAAGAATACGCTGCTGGACTACTGGCGCGAGATCCACCACAAGGCCGGCTACGTGGAGATCTCCACGCCGCTCATCATGAACAAGCAGCTGTGGAAGACCTCGGGCCACTGGGACCACTACAAGGACAACATGTACCCCACCGTCATCGACGATGAAGAGTACTGCATTAAGCCCATGAACTGCCCGGGCGGCGTGCT
This sequence comes from uncultured Collinsella sp., assembly GCA_958445065.1. GTDB lineage: Bacteria > Actinomycetota > Coriobacteriia > Coriobacteriales > Coriobacteriaceae > Collinsella. Next base: position 6,018 of record CAUCQW010000039.1, on the reverse strand, counting down.
GGTGTACGCCTCCAAGCCGCACTCCTACCGCGAGCTGCCCATCCGCGCCGGCGAGATTGGCCTGGTGCACCGCCACGAGCTGCGCGGCACCCTGCACGGTCTATTCCGCGTGCGCTGCTTTAACCAGGACGATGCCCACCTGTTTGTGCGTCCCGACCAGCTGACCGACGAGATAGTGGGCGTGGTCAATCTGATCGACTCCGTGTACCAGAAGTTTGGCTTTAAGTACCACGTTGAGCTTTCCACCCGCCCCGAGGACTCCATGGGCTCGGACGAGGACTGGGCCCGCGCCGAGGAGGGCCTGCGCACCGCTCTGGAGAAGCTGGGCATGAACTACGAGGTCAACGAGGGCGACGGCGCCTTCTACGGCCCCAAGATCGACTTCCACCTGGAGGATTCGCTCGGTCGTACCTGGCAGTGCGGTACCGTGCAGCTCGACTTCCAGATGCCGCTCAACTTTGACCTGGAGTACGTGGACGCCGACGGCACCAAGAAGCGCCCCATCATGCTGCATCGCGTGTGCTTTGGCTCCATCGAGCGCTTTATCGGTATTCTGATTGAGCATTTTGCGGGCAAGTTCCCCACCTGGCTGGCTCCCGTGCAGGTCAAGGCACTTCCGGTTTCCGAGAAGAGCCGCGACTACGCTCACGAGGTGTGCGCCAAGCTGGAGGAGGCCGGCATTCGCGTGGTCTGCGACGACCGCGACGAGAAGATCGGCTACAAGATCCGCGAGGCCCGCAGCATCGACCGCGTGCCCTACATGCTCATCCTGGGCGAGAAGGAGGTCGAGGCTGGCAACATCTCCGTCCGCGATCGCTCCAACGAGACCGTTCAGATGAGCGTTGACGAGTTTGTTGCGAAGGTGACCGAGGAGATCAAGACTCGCGCCTAAGGCAAACTTCACAACAATTAACAAAGGCGACCGTCTACAAAGGGCGGTCGCCTTTTTTCATGACGAAATTAGAAAAGCCGCTGGTTGAGCGGCTTTTTTTGTTGCACAAAAAGGTACAGGTTTTTGTATCTTTCGACAGACGACATTATACAAACAATTAATCAGCGTTTGCCCAGATTACGCAAAATGTACTGCTAGTAGGTACATCTCCATACCCCTCTATAAAAACCTGTACTTTTGCGACTGCGCCTAGCTGCGAGCGAGAAGCCTGTTCTAAACGCCCCTGCATCTGCGTGCGTCGCGGAGCTGGAGAAGGGGGCGAGAACATGGAACGGACAATGCGGCGCCAAGAGCAGCTGCCCGGTGCTTTTAACGGCGCTATCACCAAAAGCCAGCGCGGCCGCGTCCGCTGGTATCTGGTCCACACCCCCCATGGTAAAGAACGCGAGACCTGCGAAAAGGTCCGTCGCATTATCCCGCACGAGCTGATGCAAGACGCTTTTGTGATGCAAAAGGAGTTCTGGTTTAAGCGGGACGGAGCCTGGTCGCTCCAAACCAAACCCATGTACAAGGAATACTTCTTCGTCGCCACGCGCGATGCTGCCCTGCTCGACAAGGCTTTGGCTCAGCTGAGCTTTGGCTGTCGCATTGCCGGCAGTAAGGAGCGGGCCTATGCGCCCATGCCGGACGATGCGCAGGACTGGTACCGCAGCGTGCTCGACGATAACGGCGTGGTGCGCAACAGCGTGGCGCGCATAGAAGACGGTGTGCTGCACATAGAGCAGGGGCCCTTGGTGGGGCAAGAGGCCCGTGTAAAGAAGATCGACCGTCATAAACGCTGGTGCCTGGTGGACGTGGGCGAAGGCGACTTCGCTTTTAGGGAGCTGCTTGCGCTCGACGTGCCCAGCAAAACGTAAGGGAGACGTTGCGCTGGTAATTCATTCGTTATTTGAATTCATCGATGGGGGGGGGTGTCCCTGGGAACAGGGACGTGGATTTGAACTTGACTACTAAAGAAGTGACAGGGCAAAACGCGCCGGTGGGGGCCGTGCTGGTCGCCCAGGCCATGAGCGGCGACGACGCGAGCATGCGCTACAAGGGCATGCAGGCCGTGAAGGACTGGGACCGCACGCGCCTGGGCTACCGCGCCGTAAAGCGCGTGTTCGACATTGTGTTCAGCGGCTGCGTTCTGGCCGTCATCGCCATTCCGAGTCTGGTGCTCGCCGCGGCCATCCGCCTGGAGAGCGAGGGCAACCCGTTCTACAGCCAGATCCGCGTGGGCCAGACCCGCCGCGACGGCAGCCTGTCCACCTTCCGCATGTGGAAGTTCCGCTCCATGTACAGGGACGCCGACGAGCGTCTCGCCGAGCTCAAGGAGCGAAACGAGATCGCCGGCGCCATGTTCAAGATGAAGGAAGACCCGCGCGTCACCAAGATCGGCAAGTTCATCCGTAAGCACTCCATCGACGAGTTCCCGCAGTTCGTGAACGTGTTCCTGGGCCAGATGTCCGTCGTGGGCCCGCGCCCGCCGCTGCCCAACGAGGTGGCCGAGTATACAGAATTCGACCTGCAGCGTCTGGCGGTTAAGCCCGGGATCACCGGCTGGTGGCAGGTCACGGACCGCAACGATACCGACTTCGACGGCATGGTTCGACGTGATCTCGAGTACATCGCCAAACGCGGTCCCATCACGGACCTGAAGATTGTTCTCCTCACGGTCGTTGAGGTCTTTACCGGTGGCGGTGCTTGCTAAATGGCTGAACCGATTAGAGTAGCTCAGGTTGTTGGCAAGATGGTTGGCGGCGGCGTCGAGGCCGTCGTCATGAATTACTACCGCCATATTGATCGCAGCAAAGTGCAGTTCGATTTTCTTGTCGATTCCGATTCGACGCTTGTTCCCCGCGAGGAGATTGAATCTTTAGGTGGCAGGGTTTTTGAGATTCCTCCCTACCAGCATGTTGTCGAATACCAGCGAGAGCTTCAGCGCCTCTTTAAGGAAGAGAACTGGAAGATTGTGCACAGCCATATCAATGCGCTTTCTGTCTTTCCGCTTCGCGCTGCTAAGAAGGCGGGCATACCTGTGCGTATAGCCCACAGCCACTCTACAAGCGGAAAGGGGGAGTTTGCTAAAAATGTCATCAAAGGCTCTTTGAAGCTGTTCTCAACAAGGTATCCGACTGATTTGGCAGCCTGCACCGAGCATGCTGGAAAATGGCTGTTCGGTTCATCCCGTTTTACTGTTTTTAATAATGCTATCGATTTGAACAACTTTTCTTTCAATCGATCGATTAGGGACGAGCGACGTGCTCAGCTCGGAGCGAAGGACGATACGCTGGTATTGGGGAATATCGGTAGGTTCATCTCTCAGAAGAACCAGTTGTTTTTGCTTGATGTTTTCAAGGCAGTGCATGCTCAGAATCCTGATTCCATCCTTGTCGTCTGCGGCGATGGAAAACTGAGACCTCAAGCGGAGGAAAAGGCATGCTCACTTGGCATTGCCTCGGCGGTGCGTTTTCTCGGCCAGATTTCTGATGTGCAGGACGTCTATCAGTCGCTCGATTTATTCGTGCTCCCCAGCCTGTACGAGGGCCTCGGAATGGTCGCGATTGAGGCCTAGGCTTCCGGTCTCCCGTGCATCTGCTCTGAAAGGGTCCCCAACGATGTTGCGTTATCCAGTCGGTGCAGCTTCCTTCCGTTGAGTATGGGCGTCGAGGGGTGGTCCAACGCGATCCTTGCCGCCCGCAGGGATGTCTTTGATCGCTCCGATCCTCATTCATCTCCGGGGTTTGAATCTTATGACATCTTTAAGGCGGCGCCCAAGCTTGAAGAGTACTACCTGAAGCTATTTGAAACGGTGAATTAATGAAAATCTGTATTTTAACGTGGCTCCATAACCAAAATTTCGGCACGTTGCTCCAGGCTTATGCTCTGCAGCAGTTCTTGAAGTCCGAGGGTCATGATGTTGTTGACGCCGACTATCTCCCCTGCGTCAAAGAAAAGCTACTGAACTGGGCGATCAACCGAAATTCCTTCGATTTGTTTGCCGGTAAAGCACATGAGCTGCTCAATCGTAAGAAGGAGCATGACGACTTCGGTTCCTCGACCGCTGATGTTTTCAATCGCTTTTTAAGCCAGAATATCGTTACTACTGAACGGATTACCGATACAGACGGACTGGTCGGCTTGCGGGGGAAATACGATGCGTACGTCTGTGGATCGGATCAGATTTGGTCGCCATATCTTTTGAACAGGAATTTCTATTTCTCCTTTCTGAGCGACAGTGATAAGCGAATCGCGTATGCGCCCAGCTTCGGTGTTACGAACACCACAGAGAGGAAGAAGAGGATCATTGCTAATCTTCTTAAATCTTTCAGTTCCGTATCTGTTCGCGAAGATGCCGGTGCGGATTTTGTCGAATCACTCGGTCTTGAGCGTCCCTCACAGGTCGTGGACCCTGTCCTGCTTCTGTCGAAGGAGGACTGGGCCCCTCTCATTGACGGAAAATGTCCTGAGCCCGGTAAAATTGTCTGCTACTTTCTTGGGGATAGGCCGTTTTACAGGAAAGCGGTCGAATCGATTTCGAAGGAGCTCGGCTGCGAAGTTGTGACGCTTGTTGGTTCAGGTAAAAATGCAGTCGACGAGGAGCTTAATCCACGCTACGGGCTTGGTCCCGATGAATGGCTCGCGTATTTGGCGAGTGCGCGGTTCGTGCTGACCGATTCGTTGCACGGTACGCTATTCTCCCAAATCTTTCGCAAGGACTATTACTGCTTCAAGCGATTTGAGGAGACCGACAAACGCTCTCAGAATTCCCGAGTCGAGAGCCTCGCGAGGCTCTCGAACACTGAAGATCGCCTACTCGATGGCTATGAAAGCCACATGCATGCTACTGAAATCGAGGGGTATGAAAGACGTCTGTCGGATGTGGAGTCACTCATCTCGTTCTCGAAAAATTGGCTCTTGGATGCTCTCGAACAATAGGGGGAGTCAGCTTGAACAAAAACATCGCCATAATTTCTCATCAAGCCTGTTTTGGATGCGGAGCATGTGCGGCCAAATGCCCTTTTTCGGCTATTGAAATGCATCCTTCGCCCGATGGTTTTGATTATCCCGTGGTGGATGCAGCCAAATGCACTTCCTGTGGCCTATGCCTGCGCTCCTGTCCGGCGGAAAACCGAGTTGATGCGGACTCGGAGGTCATTCGCGCCGCTGTTTTGCAGAGTGGTGATTCTGACGAGCTCGCGCAGAGTTCGTCCGGCGGCGTCTTCTCTCTTCTCGCGAAGCGGGTTCTTGAGAAAGGTGGGCGTGTTTACGGCGCCGCTTGGGACGGTGTTGATTGCGTTAGGCATATCGGTATATCCGATCTTGCCGATATTGCGCTCCTTCAAAAGTCCAAATATGTCCAGAGCGATGCGAGTGAATCGTACCCCGATGTGCTCAACGATCTGAAATCCGGCAAGCATGTACTGTTTAGCGGTACTCCCTGCCAGGTTTCCGCGCTGCTTCTCTATTTGGGTAAGCCGATGGATGGGCTGACAACCGTCAGCGTTGTTTGCCACGGTGTACCAAGCTCTTCCATGTTTCGTTCCTATGTTGACTGGCTTGAGCTTCGGGAGAAGTCCGATGTCACCGCATTGACTTTTAGAGATAAATCGAAATTCGGTTGGGGCCATAACATAAAGATTGAGTTGTCCGACGGCAGGATTATAAAGAGGCCCGCCGCATTCGACCCGTTTTATGGGTCCTATATCAAAGGCATGATCAGCAGATCGTCTTGCTATAGTTGTCCCTTCAGAGGGTGCGACAGTCCCGCTGACATTATCCTCGGCGACTCCTGGCGTTCTGAGTCAGCCCGAGACTGCGTGTATCCTGAGAAGGGCATTTCAGCCGTTATCGTGAAGACCGAGCGCGGCGCCAAGCTGATTGATGAGATAGTCGATTGCGTTGCCTATTCTAACAACGACGTCGCAGCGGATGACGTGCTCCTGCATGAAGACCCTAATAAGCGTTCAGGACTTGAAGAGAGGCGCGATGCGGTCATCGCTCAGTATGAGGCACTGGGGTCGGGGATCTTTGATTCTGTCTTGGTTCCCAAAGTGAGCCTTTTCGACCGTGTGAAAAAAATG
>CAUCQW010000038.1 GCA_958445065.1 uncultured Collinsella sp. | reverse complement strand
CCACCGAGCCCCAGGGCGTCCCCAACTTTGACGACGAGCCCCAGGTGGCGATTGATACCGAGGGCGCGGTTGCCGAGAACCACGAGGCCTCCGCTGCCGTCTTTGGCGGTGCGGCGACGGTTCCGGCGGGACCTGCGCATGAGGGCGGCCTGCCGCTCGTGGACGGCGCCGGCGAGGACCCGGGTGCCACGGTGGCCATGCCGGCTATGCCTCAGGAGTAGGCCTACGCGTTTATCACCATCACGTACCTGCGCCTTTGCCGTACGCAGATGAGCGGAGCGGCAAGTGATGCGCTGCGGGTATAATGGACAGCATTCAAACGGTGGGCACCGACGTGCCCGCAGGAGAGGAATGATCATGGGTAAGACTTTCAGCTTTGTCTCCGGCGCACTTTTTGGTGCTGCTGCTGGCGCTATTATCGGCGTTGCTCTGGCCCCGCGCTCGGGCGCCGAAACCCGCGCCATGGCTGCCGATATCGCCAACGACGCCTGGGACAATATGCGCGACACCTACGAGCACGGCGCCGAGGAGGCCCGTGCTGCGGTGAATGACTTTGGCCCGATGGTCGACGCCAAGACCGACGACCTGCGCGCCAAGGTCGACCTGGCCCGCGAGCGCATGGACCAGCTGCGCGAGCAGCTCAACGACGCCATTTCGGGTGGCAACGTGACGCCTGCCGCCGACGTCGTGGTCGAGAACGCCGTCGAGGCTGATGCCGGGGCTGCGGAACCCTCGACCGAGGCATAATGCGCGCTGGGGATTTTGTCGGCGCCAAGATCTATCGCAAGCCTACCGAGGACAAGCGCACCAAAAAGGACGGCACGCCGCGCAGCCCCAAAAAGCTCGGAAAGATTCACTTTCCGGTCTTTACCCCGGGCGGTACGCGCGTGGTCGGCTTTATGGTCCGCCAGTCCGATATCGCGGGCATGATCGAGCGTCCCGACCGATTCGTAGCGCTCGACGCCATTGGTGTCTACGAGGGCGCCATTGCGGTCGATGACGTCAAGGACACGTACGATGCCGCCGCCGCCAAGCGCCTCGACATCAACCTGGACGATTGCATCATCTGGGTCGGTATGGACGTGCGCACGGAATCGGGCGACGTCGTGGGCTATTGCTCGGACGTTGAGTTCAAGCCGCGCTCGGGCATCGTGCAGGCATTCTATGTGACCGCCGGTGCTGCTTCGAGTGTTTTGGTTGGTGACACGCAGGTGCCGCCGACGATGCTGCGCGGCTACGAGAACGGCGCGATGGTCGTCTCGGACGAGGTCAAGTCGCTCGGGTATTCGGGCGGTGCGGCTGCCAAGGCCGCCGAGGCCAGCGTCGTGGTGGGCGACAAGGTCAAAAAGGGCGCCAAGGTGCTCGACGACAAGGGATCGGTCGCCGTGGACAAAGGCAGTCGCGCACTGGGCAAGCAGCTCGGCAAGACGCGCGGCATGTTCAAGGCCTTTAAGGACGAATACCAAAAGGCGAGCGGAGGCTCGTCAAAAGCTACAAAATAGCGACGTACCAAATGATGGGAGGCAAGCCGGAGACCTGTTGCTCCGGCTTGCTGTGTTTATGGGGGAGGGCACATGCGCCAAAACGGATCCAACTTAAACGGGCGTTCGGGTGCGCGTCCGACGGCGCGCCGCGACCTGGGGCAGCTGCCCAGCGGTCAGCGCCGTCGCCGCCGTAAGCCCGGCGCGATGTACCTCAACCATAGCCGCGGGTTTAGCGACCGCAGCGCGCGCATCGGCAACGGGCGCTCGCCGCGCCGACCGTCCCGTCTGCCCTATGCGCTCATTGCCGTGGGCTGTGCGCTCGTGCTGTTTATCGCTGCCGTCGTGGGCTACGTCAACCGCAGTGTGGACGTGGAACTCAACGGGCAAAAGACCGCGGTGCGCGTGGGCTCTACGCTGCAGAATCTCATCGACGACCAGGAGTTGACCGATACCTACGACGCAGGCGACCTGCTGGCCGTCGATGACAGCGTGCTCAAGCGCCATGGCGGCGAAAAGCTGTCGGTTAAGGTGGACGGCAAGCGCATAAAACAGGGCAAATGGGATAGCCGCGAACTTGAGGGCGGCGAGAAGGTGACGGTCAAGGATGGCCGTAACACCTACGAGAAGCACGAGGTTCAGGCTACGGTTATCGAGCCCAAGCTCAAGGTCGAGGGCACGGGCGCTATCGAGTATGTGCAGACATGGGGTGTCCAGGGCCGCTCCGAGGTGTGGGTTGGTGAGCAGTCGGAAAAGACGCAGGACCGCGGCGAGGTTGTGCCCGCCACCGATTGCGTCGTTGCGTGCGCCAGCGTGGCGCCCAAGGGCAACAAAAAGTACGTGGCGCTGACGTTTGACGAGGGTCCGAGCGGCGCCACCAAACAGATCTTGCAGGTGCTCAAGGAAAAGGGCGTTACCGCGACGTTCTTCCTTTCGGGCGATGCGGCCGAGGCCTCGCCTGCCACGGCCAAGGCGATTGTCGATGCCGGGTGCGAGATCGGATCCAACAGCTACAGCGACGATTCGCTCAAGGGTCAGGACCGTGAGACGGTACGCGAACAGATCACGAAAGGCACCGATGCGATTAAGTCGGCGACCGGCGTGAAGACGATGCTGCTGCGTGCTCCCTACGCTGCCTTTGACGAGCAAAACTGGATTGATGCGATGGACCTGGTCTCCGCCGTGGTCTCGTGGAATATTGACTCGGGCGACTGGCTGCTCAACGGTGCCGACGAGCAGGTCTCAACGGTGCTCGATTCGGTGACGCCGGGCAATATCGTGCTGCTCACCGATAGGGACGAATGCGCCGAGCAGACGCTCGAGGCGCTGCCGCAGATCATCGACGGCCTTGTCGCCGACGGCTACAAGATCGTGACGCTCAGCGACCTGGTCAAGACGGACACGTCGCTGAGCAAAAAGCTCACCTCGCTGACGAAGGTCACCATGCCCAAGGACGCCGTGTTCCCCCAACTTGCCGAGGACGATGACACCACAGAGTAGTCATTGGGTAGTCGTTTAAGAACGTCCCCAATGGCTATGTCACGGATACGTCAGCGTTTGGTATGCCTGCAATGTGCAGCGCATAAATTCGATGCCGCAGGGCGATGCTGATGCTATAGTTACTGCGGTTAATGAGGGTCAAGAGAAAGGTTACAGGTGAAATCCAAACCTCGACCATACAGTCGATGACCCCATGCAGGTGCTTTTTGCGCATGCACGGGGTGTAAGCGTCGAGCGGCGTGCCGCCCGCGCATGCGTATACATATCCAGAAGCCCCCGGACGTCGCACATGCGGCCGCGTTCGGAGGAATAATGATGGGGAGCACCATTGAATTATCTGAGTGAGATGCTCAAATTGCCGGTCTTGGACGTCGATGGAGAAAAGCTCGGCGTGGTGAACGATTTTGGTATTGCTACCGGCGAAGTTTTTCCGCACGTGACGTCGCTCGCGTTCCGCGGTCCCGGCAAGACGCCGTTTATGATCAGCTGGCGCAAATGGGTCGACCGTATCGACGAGACGGGTGTACACCTTAAGACGTCGGCCACCGAAATCCGTTTTTCGTACCTGCAGCCGACCGAACTCTTGCTTGCCCGCGACGTGCTCAACAAGCAGATTGTCGACACGCAGGGCATGAAAGTCGTGCGCGTAAACGACATCAAGTTTTCCATGTCGGGCGAAAATCAGCTGCGCCTGCTGGGCGCCGAAGTGGGCGCCCGCGGTCTGCTACGCGCGATCAGCCCCGCACTCGAGCATATCGTCGAAGGCTTTATGAAGCACCTGGGCAAGCCGCTCAGTGAGGACATCATCGCTTGGTCCTACATGGACCTGCTCGATCGCTCGACCAAGAACATTCAACTCTCGGTGTCGCATAAGACGCTCGGCGAGCTGCACCCTGCCGACATCGCCGACATTATCGAGCAGCTCGACCCGCGCCTGCGTGCGCAGGTGTTTGCACAGCTCGATACTGCCCAGGCCGCCGAGGCCATCTCGGAGTTCGATGACGACGAGCTTATGACCGAGATGCTCGAGGGCCTGTCCGACACGGACGCATCGTCGATGCTGGCCATGATGGACCCGGACGACGCCGCCGACCTGATCGACGAGCTCGATTACGAGAAGGCCGAGAAGCTCCTGCGCCTGATGGGCGTCAAGGAGGAGAAGGCGATTCGTAACCTGCTGGGCTATGAGGACAACACCGCCGGCCGCATCATGACCTCGGAGTTTGTCTCGCTGCCCGCCACGGCGACGGTCGGCGATGCCATCGAGGCGATTCGCAAACTCGATGAGGACTTCGAGAGTGTCTATTACGTCTATACCGAGGATCCGAGCGGCATGCTCACCGGCGTGCTCTCGCTGCGCACGTTGATCGTTGCCGACCGCGATGCCACGCTGGGCCAGCTCGCCTATCGCGACCTGGTCTACGTGTCGCCCGACGAGGACCAGGAAGACGTGACGGACGAGATGACCAAGTACGACCTGGTTGCCATCCCTGTCTGCGACGAGAACCGTCATATCCTGGGCATCGTGACCTTCGACGACGCCATGGACGTTATCGCCGAGGAGCATCAGGAGGACCTGCAGATCGCCGGTGTCGGCTCGGGCGATAGCGCGTCGGACGACTCGACGAACGTGCTCAGCTGGTTTGTGCATCGCCAGTACTGGGTTGTCGTGTGGGGCATTGCCTCGTGCATCATGGCAACGGTGCTGGGGACGGCGCTCGGCTCCGCGCATCTGGTGGTGTTCCCCATGTGCGCCATGCCGCTCGTGCTGCTTGCTGCCTCGCGCATGGTGTCGTTCGTCAAGAACTACTTCTTGGAGTATGACGGTCACGACGACGAGCCCAAGCCGTATCTGGGGTTCTTCTTCCAGAGCACGGGCATGGGCCTGATTCTGTCACTCGTGACCTACCTGTGCGCCCAGCTGGTGCGCACCGCTGCGTTCCCCGATGCGCCCATGTTTGAGGAGCAACTCTTTACCGGGTGCTTTAATATCGCTGCCATCATTTGCCTGGTTGGCAACATGAGCGCCGTGATTTACCTGATGGTGCTGTTCTGGCGTGACGAGCATGACCTCAACACGTCGGGCACCGCCATGAACGTTATTGCCGTCATGATCTCGTGCGTAGCGTACTGCGCCGCTGCGGTGCTGCTCACCATGTCGGTCATGGGTTAGGTGGTCGCGTGCAAAATACCAAGCAAAAGTCGGGCACCAAGCAAAAGTTGACCATCGCGGCCATCTTTGGCGCTATGGGTCCCGGTCTGCTGGCGGCGCTTTCGGGCAATGACGCCGGCGGCATTGCAACGTATTCCAGCGCGGGCGCCAGCTATGGCTACAAGATGCTCTGGATGCTTCCCGTCATGACTGTGCTGCTTATCGTGACGCAGGAGACCGCGGCGCGCTGCGGATGCGTCACGGGTAAGGGCCTGGCCTCGCTCATCCGTGAGCGCTTTGGCGTGCGCAGGAGCGTGCTGGCCATGGCGGCGCTGTTGATTGCCAACACGGCGGTGACCATCTCGGAGTTCGCGGGTATCGCGAGTGGCCTTGCTCTGTTTGGCGTTCCGGCGAGCATCTCGGTGCCGCTCGTGGCGCTGCTGGTGTGGATGCTTACCATGTCGGGCAGTTTTCAGCGCATCGAGAAGATTTTGCTGCTGGTAAGCTGCGTGTTCGTGACCTACATCGTCGCCGCGTTTATGGCCGGCCCCAACTGGGGCGAGGTCGCGGTCGACTTGGTCGTCCCCAATATTCAGAACGATCCCAGCTACGTGTCGCTCGTGGTCGCAACAATCGGTACCACCATCGCACCGTGGATGATCTTCTTGGCGCAGAACAACGTGGTCGATAAGAACGCGGGCGAGGACGATATCGTGCTGCAGCGCATCGATACCGTGAGCGGCTCGCTTGCCGCCGATGTCATTGCCGGCTTTATTATCATCACGACCGGTACGGTGTTGTTCCCGGCGGGTATTCAGATAAGCGATGCTGCCGATGCTGCCCGCGCGCTGGAGCCTATTGCGGGTCAGTGGTCCACGGTACTGTTTGCCTCGGGCCTGGTCGCGGCGAGCTTCTTGGCCGCCTGCGTGCTGCCGGGCGTTACGTCGAGCGCTATCTGCGAGGCATTTGGCTGGGAGCGCGGTGCTGACCGCAGCTGGGACGAGGCCCCGGTCTATCGCGGCATCATTACGGCCATCATCGGTATCTCTGCCGTGCTGGTGCTTATGCCCGGCGTCGATCTGTTCCAGATTATGATGACCTCGCAGGTCATCAATGGCGTGCTACTGCCCGTGGTTCTGGTGTTCCAGGTGGTTATCGCCGCTGACCGTCACATTATGGGCACTAACCGCAACGGCCGCGTGTGGAACGTGCTCACTTGGGCGACTATCGGTGTGATTACGGTGCTCACGGTCGTCATGTTTGTTCTGCAGGCGATGGGTTACAGCGCTTAGCGCCTCTTTTGGACTCCAAACAGGCCGCCGCCATGGGCTGCGACCTGTTTTTTTGCCTGCTGTAGGGTGTTAGCTATATGGCAGTGGGCAAAAAATGCCAAATATGAGTACTGTTGCTAAGTGAATAGCATTTACATCCAAGAAGATAATGAACATAAACTATAGTATGTTCATTAAAATTGGTTCCAATACGCCTTAAACCAGTCAGGTTGGCTGCTTTAGGGGTTGTAGGAGACGCTCAGACGTCATTTTGGGTGGTTTTGCCTGTTACTAAAATGGTAACACTACTCATATTTGCCTTTTTTGTCCACAGACCTTTGAGGTTGCGGCGAAAAGGGCTTGTTTTGATTGTTTGGGGCAGGCGCGAGGCGCGGAAACGATGTCTGGAACGGCGGAGCGGCTTGGAATTCATCCGTAGAGGTCTTCATTGGCTGCGCCAGGAGTGTCCCTAACTGCCGGAGGGGGTGTCTGCCGTAGCAGACACCCCCTCCGGATGTGGGAAGTTTACGCTGCAGGTTACTTGTCGGTGCCCAGCTTGTGTGGCTTGAGAGCGAGCGCATTGACGAGTGCGTCGGTGGCAGACTTGACGGCTGCCGGCTGCGGATCGTTGACGTGATCCTCGGGGTGTACGGGCAGGTCCTTCTTGACGGCATCGTGGATCAAGTTGAGGTACTCAGTCACGCCAGTGGTCGATAGGTGCGTGCCATCGCCATCGAACAGGTCGTTGCGGTTGGCACTGTATCCGTACCAATCGATAACGCGCACGTTCTTGTAGCGCGTAGCGGCGTTGGCGATGGCCTGGTTGGTAGAGCCAACCCACGGCTGCGGGCTGCGCGTGTTCACAAACACCACAATACGCTTATCTCCTGCATCGGCCATGATGGCGTCGATCTGGTCGTCGGTTACCAAGCCGTTGGTGCCCAGCGCAAAGACCACGATCTTGCCGGCAAGGTTCTGCTGGAGATAGCCCTCAAATGTCGCGCGGCCCGCATCAAACTGGCGGCCCTTTTCGGCATCGATATGGCTGTGTGGGAACACGCCATCAAAGGAATCAACGGCACGCAGCGACACGGAGTCACCGATCATCAACAGGTCGTAGGAGCCATCGGGGAAGCCGTCGTTGTCCTTGTCGGTGTCGTCGGCCGCCTGCTGGTCGGTGGGCGCGGTGTTTTTGGCTTCCTTGTTCAGAACTTCGGCGCCCTCACCGCTCAGCGCAGACGTCTCGGGCACAAAGATCAGGCCGCCCAGTGCAACGACCAACACGACAGCGCAGGTTGCGCAGGCAGGGACGTGCGCGCGTGCCCAGTTAGCGGGCTTTGTGGTGCCATCGCGGAACTCGGCGACGGTGCGGCCGAAGGCGCCCTTCCTAAACGGCGTTTCGATAAAGCGATAGGAGCACTCGGCTACGGCGACCACCAGCAGCACCTGCAAAATGTACTGCCACCAGGGCGTATCGTTGATGTTGGCGACCGGGTTCATGAGCAACAGCAGCGGATAGTGCCACAGGTAGATGCTGTACGAGCGCTTGCCAATCCACACGAGCGGCTCGGCGGACAGCGCGCGGGCAACCATTCCCTGGGGCTGCACGCAGGCCGCGATGACCATGAGCGTGAGGATCGAGCACAGCAGTGTGCCTCCGCGATACTGGAAGGCGGTGTAGCCGTTGGTGAGCGCGACCATGGCGGCAAGGCCAACCAGACCCACGACGCCCAACACATCGATGGATGCGGGCGAGGACCAAAAGCGCACGAGGGCGCTCGGCTGTGCCGGGGCGGTCTCGGCTGCTTCGTCGGCCTTCTCGCCAGGCTTGCCCTCGGCGTTCTTGCCGTGCTTGGCGGCGCCAGCTAGGCGATTGAGCCCCAAACGACGAGCGAGACGCACCGGCGCCAGGTCGCGATCGGGGATAAAGGCCATCCAGGCACCCAGCAGCAGCGAGAACACGCGGGTGTCGGTGCCGTAGTACACGCGGCTGGGGTCGGCGGCAGGGTTGTAAAGCACCATCATGGCTAGGGCAGATACCGCGGCAAGGCCCAGAACCACGCGGCGCGTGTTGGGCTTGCTCACATGCATGGATACCATGGCAAACAGCAGTGGCGGCCAAATCAGGTAGAACTGTTCCTCGATGGCAAGCGACCAAAAGTGCGTGAGCGGCGAGGGGTCGCCCAGAGCATTGAAGTACGAGACGTTTTGGGCAATCTGCCACCAGTTGTTGAAGAACAACAGCGACGGCAGGATGTCGGGGCGCATCTTGGTGAGCATCACGTGGTTGAAGACGGTGCACAGCGCACAGGTCACCACCACGACGGTCACCACGGCGGGGACCAGGCGACGGATGCGGCGGATCCAGAAGCTCTTGAGGTCGATGCGGCCGGTCTTAGCGACTTCGTTGAGCAGCAAGCGCGTGATCAGATAGCCCGAAAGCACAAAGAAGATCGTGACGCCGAGCAGGCCGCCCTGAGCCCACGTGAGGTTAAGGTGATAGAGCACCACCGCGACGACGGCGAGCGTACGCAGGCCGTCGAGTGCAGGGATGTAGCGGGACTTGGGGCGAGCGGGCGTCTGCTCCGCGGCGGGAGTGTTGGCGCGGCCCGCGTTGTTGGCAGAAGCGCGATGGGGGCTCGCGGTGCGTCGCGGTTCGTCGGCACGGCGTTCGCCCTTCACGCGTTCGTGCGGCGCCGGCTCGTTGCCCGTGCGGCGTCGACCGCGCGAGCCCGATTGCGAGAGTTGTTCCATAAAACATCATCCAATGACGAGAATAATCATCACGCCTTCATTGTAGCTGCCTGCTCCTGTGAATGCTTGCTGCTGGCGCAAGCTCAAGCGCGCGTCCACATCAAAGTGAACTAAAGTTATAGGGGGTGCGAGAGTGCACGATCGACGGCCGACGGTGGGCATAAGGCCCGCAGATGAGGAGGTTTCCATGGCAGATCGCGGCATCGTTGCGGTGTTCGGCAGCATGAACATGGACCTTTCGGTGGCGTGCGAGCGCATACCGCGTGCGGGCGAGACCGTCGGCGGCAGCGGGTTTATCACCAACGCCGGAGGCAAGGGCGCCAATCAGGCCGTAGCTGCCGCGCGTATGGGCGCGTGCACGCACATGATCGGCGCGGTCGGTCGCGACGCGTTCGGCGCGTCGCTCGTGGCGGGGCTCCAAGACGCCGGCGTGGACTGTGACTTTGTAGTGCATCGCGATGACGTGGAGACGGGAACGGCGACCATCATTCGCTGCGAGAGCGACAACCGCATCATACTGTCACCGGGCGCCAACCATGCGCTTGCGGGCGCGGACGTTGCCTGCGCGTTGAGGCGTCTGGTGGCCCATGAGCTCGACGGCGACGCCAGCGAGATTGCCCCGGCTGCCGGAAGCGTCTTTATCGCCCAGGGCGAATGTGACCTTGCGGCGACGGCCGAGGCGCTTGTTTGCGCTCACGAGCTGGGGTTCTATACGGTCTTTAATCCAGCGCCCGCCTGCGAGCTGCCTGCGGAGGTCTGGCCTGCGGTCGACCTGGTCTGTCCCAACGAGACCGAGTGCCAGGTGCTGACGGGCATTCTGCCCACGGATGATGTGAGTTGCGTCGCCGCGCTCAATGCGCTGCTCGACAAGGGCGCCGGCGCCGCGGTCATCACGCTGGGCGGTGCCGGCTCGGTTACGCTCGGCGATGGCGGTGAGCTGCTGCGCATGCCGGCACTTTCGAGTGCGGTAGTCGATACCACGGCCGCCGGCGATACGTTTATCGGCGCGTTGGTGGCGGCTCGCCTAGAGGGCTTGCCGCTCTTTGAGTGCATGGCCGCGGGCGCTCGCGCCTCGGCAGTGACGGTGTCGCGCCTGGGCGCTCAGCAATCGATTCCCACGCGCGCCGAAGTTGAACATTGGTTTGGTTAAACGATAAAGACGGAGAAGCGGAGTAGAACAATGGCAATCAAGAAGCTGATCCTTGATCTGGATATGGGTGTGGACGATGCGATGGCGCTGGCCTATGCCATCGCGAGCCCCGAGGTGGAGCTCGTGGGCATCACCACGTGCTTTGGCAACGTGCGCGTCGAGCAATCGGCGCACAACTGCCTGGCGGTGCTCGATCTGCTGGGTCGCCCCGAGGTTCCGGTGTACCTGGGTGCCGACCGTCCTCTGCAGGCGACTGAGCCCTATACGCCGCCGGCGTCCACCGCGCTCATTCACGGCAAGAACGGCATCGGCGGCGCGAGCGTGCCCGCGTCGCCCTACGAGCCGGTGGGGGCGACCTCGGCCGACGGCAACGCTGCGGTCGATTATCTGATCGATGCCGCGCGCACCTATGGTCCCGATCTGGTCTACGTAGCGACTGGCCCGCTCTCCAACCTGGCGCTCGCCCTGGAGCGCGATGCGGCGGCGATGATGTCCATCGGCCGCGTGGTCGTGATGGGCGGCGCCCTTACCGTGCCCGGTAACGTGAGCGCGGGCGCCGAGGCCAACATGGCGAGCGACCCCGAGGCAGCCGACGCGGTGCTGCGCTCGGGCCGTAAGCTCACCATGGTGGGTCTGGACGTGACGCATCGCGTGGTGCTCACACGCCGCGACATTGCCGGCTGGACGGGCTCGGGCACCATGGCGGGCTGCGCATTTGCGAGCATGGTCGAGCACTACATTGGCTCGTACGAGATGAACGCACCCTACCTGGGTGGTTGTGCGCTGCACGATCCGCTGGCCGTTGCCGTGGCGGTCGACCCCACGCTCGTAGGTGCGCTCGGCTGCAACCTGCGTGTTGATCTGCTGGGCGAGTACCGCGGTCGCACCATCTGCGATGAGCGTCGCCTGTCCGATCCGGACAAGAGCGCGCTTGTGGCACTGACCGTGGATGCTCCGCGCTTCCTGTCCGAGTTCAAGACGCGTATGGCCCGTGTCCTTGGCTAAGTTGTCTTTTTGGGACGGGGCTTTTTTGACTGGTATGATTGGTGTGACCATTCGAACCAGCTAAAAGAGCCCCGTCCCAATTTGACTATCGAGAGGATCTGCCATGGAGCGCATCGCGAGCTTTTCCGTTGACCATCTGCTGCTTGAGCCCGGCGTGTACGTGAGCCGCATCGACCGCGATCCGGCGACCGGCGCCGCCGTTACCACCTTTGACCTGCGCCTGACCACGCCCAATAAGGAGCCGGTCATGAACACGGCCGAGTGCCACACCATCGAGCACCTGGGCGCGACGTTCCTTCGCAATCATGCCGAGTGGTCGAGCCGCATTGTCTACTTTGGCCCCATGGGCTGCCGCACGGGCTTTTACCTGGTTGTCTTTGGCGAGCTGACGAGCGAGAAGGTCTTGCCGCTCGTCCGCGAGCTGTTTGAGTTTGTCGCCGGCTTCGAGGGCGATGTCCCCGGTGCCGCTCCCGAGGAATGCGGTAACTACCTGGACCAGAACCTCCCCATGGCCAACTGGCTTGCGCGCCGCTACCTCGACCGCGACCTGGCCGATATCGACGAGAAGCATCTGCACTATCAGCAGGCGTAAGGGCTTTGTCGTCCAAAACGCGCGCATTGGGCGCCTTCGCTTATGCGGGGGCGCCTTTTTGTTGATTGGTCGGGGTGAGCGTTCAAAATCGCTCATGTTTGTTCTAGAATGTTCGTATAGTCACATTTACGAACAGGAGTGAACATGCATATCTACTCTGTCAACGATCCCGAGTTCAAATCCTATGGCAACGTTTGGGATGACGTTCCGTCTGAGCTCACGTCGCCCGTGCTCGAGGCGCTCTCTGCCACGCCCATCCCCGAGGGCAGCAAGTACGTTGCAAGTGCGCCGGAGCTCGAGGGCGTCAAGGATGCCGATAAACTGGGCTTTCTCATGTTTGGTGGCCGTCCCTTCCAGCTCGGCTGGTGCAACGGCCACAACACGCGTCTCAACTGCCTGGAGTACCACCGCGCGAGTGAGTTCAACCTGGGCGCGCGCGACTTTATCCTGCTCGTGGCGCATCGCTGGGAGATCGAGGACGGCAAGCTCGATACCGCGTGCGTCAAGGCGTTCTGCGTGCCGGCGGGCAAGGTTGTCGAGGTCTTCAACACCACGCTCCACTACACGCCGTGCATGGTCGACGACGGTGGCTTCCAGGTGATGGTGGCGCTTCCCGCCGGCACCAACGGCCCGCGCCCCGAGGCCGCAACCGACATGCCTACCGCCGGTGACAGCTACTGCTACTGGAAGGCCGACAAGTGGGTTCTCTGCCATGCTGACAGCCCCAAGGCTGCCGAGGGCGGCTACGTAGGCCTCATCGGCAAAAACCTCGATATCGCCTGCGACTAGAATCTTCTGTCTCGATCTGTAACATCTAGCGGGCTAAATCGTCTCTACCTGTTACAGATTTAGACAAACTGCAGGGGACAGACCGAACAATCTCGATCTGTAACACCAGGCTCGGTTTCGACGGCCTACCTGTTACAGATCGAGCCAAACCGGGCCCAAGCCGCCACAAAGGTGCCTGTCCCCTTTGTGGTGGCTGCCTAGAGTTGGCTGCGCAGATAGTCAGCCATATATGGAACGGCGAAACGCACGTAACCGCGGCGCGCCTGTTCGATTACGCCGGCGTCGATGAGGCGCCGGCGATACTTTTGCGCATAGTCGGGTGTGACTGACATACGTTTCGCTACATCGGAAATGCGCGAAACGGCGTCTTCGTCATCAGTCATTGCGTCGAGAAACGCGACGTCTTGGTCCGATAGCGCGGCGAGCGTCGTTTCACAAACATCGTTTTCGAAATCGGCTTTTGACGCTTCGATAGCTCCGTCGACTTGCTCTGGCGTTACGTGTTCTCCTGTCTTGCAGCGATTGCCGATGTTATAGCCGATGAGCTGCAGCATATAGGGCGAGCCTTGGGTTGCGCGAGCGGCACGGAGGCGAAGATCGCCTGGAATATCAAGGTCGAGCTCTTCGAAAGCCCGCTGATAATAGGCATCGACATCTCCGACTGAAAGCGGTTCGAGCGTGACCTTGCGAGCGCGGTTGAGAAATGTCAGCACGCGGTCATTGAGCGTTGCACAGACGGCTCCCGGGAGACCTGCCATAACAAGCGCGACGTTGAGTCCCTCACCGACCAGCTCTTGATAGGCGGTGACGAGCTGTCTAATCTCAGGTGAATTAGCTTGGAGCTCATCGATAAGGATGAGGATGCCGTGCCCCTGCTCGGTCAGCTTGCGCGCCAGCTGCGTGAGTTTGAACTGGAAACTCTTGGTCTCCTGCACATCGCGTGTGAACTCGAGACCGGCTGAGAAGCCGAAGACGCTCAAGCTACCGCCAGAAAGTTTGGGGAGATGACGCTTGCTGACATAAGGCTCGCCTGCTTCTTGGATTTTTTCAACAATGCGCTCAAGCATATCTTCGGAGGCTACGGTGGGTGTGGCGACAACAAAACCGAGCTTGCGTGCGCGGTCGGCAAGTTCCCACAGAAGAACCGTCTTGCCGCTGCCTCGCTGGCCGAGCATGAGCATGGCTCGGTCTCGATTGCCCGGCTCCTGCTCAAGACCGGAGATGAATGTCGAAATCACGTTCCCGCGACCCACCAGATAGGACGGGCGATTTCCAAATGAGGGGGAGAAGATGGTTTCAGTCATAAGTCTCCTTTCCTTTTTTTCCTATTTTTTCCTTTCTTTCCTATTCAGTCAAATGAATTGCTGAGCGAAGGCGGTTACGTAGGCCTCGTCGGCAAAACCTCGACATCACCTGCGACTAGAATCTTCTGTCTCGATCTGTAACATCTAGCGGGCTAAATCGTCTCTACCTGTTACAGATCGAGACAAACCGGGCCCAAGCCGCCACAAAGGTGCCTGTCCCCTTTGTGGTGGTTTGGGGCGGCGGTATCAGAAAGTGTCAGACGGGGGCGGCTGCCGGGCCGCCGTGTGCGAAAAGAAGTGTCGGCCTGCGTCGCTGTCGTTGGGCGAGGCCCTATTTGCGGGGATACTGAAACCACGACAAGCAGCGTATGAAAGGATCGATGCATGGCTTTTCGTAAAGACTTTCTGTGGGGCGGCGCGACGGCTGCCAACCAGTGCGAGGGCGCCTATAACGTGGACGGCCGCGGCCTTGCCAACGTGGACGTGGCTCCGCACGGCCCCGAGCGCTATGCGGTGGTCTCCGGCCAGCGTAAAATGCTCGACTTCGAGGACGGCTATTACTATCCCGCGCAGACCGGCATCGATTTCTATCACCACTACAAAGAGGACATTGCTCTCTTTGCCGAGATGGGCTTTAAGACCTTCCGTATGAGCCTGGCTTGGACCCGCATCTTCCCCAACGGCGACGAGACCGAGCCCAATGAGGCTGGCCTGGCCTTCTACGAGGATGTATTCCGCGAGTGTCAAAAGCACGGCATCGAGCCGCTCGTGACCATCGCGCACTTCGACTGTCCGATTCACCTCATCAAGGAGTACGGCGGCTGGCGCAACCGTAAGCTCATCGACTTCTACAAGAACCTCGCGACCACAATCTTTACCCGCTACAAGGGTCTGGTGAAGTACTGGCTTACCTTTAACGAGATCAATATGATCTTGCACCTGCCGTTTATGGGTGCCGGTCTGGTCTTTGAGGAGGGCGAGAACAAGGAGGCTGTCGAGTACCTGGCCGCCCACAACGAGCTCGTTGCCAGCGCTTGGGCAACCAAGATTGCCCACGAGATCGACCCCGAGGTCAAGATTGGCTGCATGCTCGCCGCAGGTAGCTACTACCCCTACAGCTGTCGTCCGGGCGATGTGCGCCAGGCGCAGCTCGACAATCAGGACAATTACTTCTTCGTCGACGTTCAGAGCCGTGGCTACTACCCGGCCTATGCCGTCAAGAAGCTCGAGCGTCTGGGTATCGATGTGGGCATGACGGACGAGGACCGCGAGATCCTGGCCGCCAACACCGTCGACTTCATCAGCTTTAGCTATTACAGCACCCGTTGCTCCGCCGGTGCCGATAACCCCGATGTCGAGCGCACCCAGGGCAACGCCTTCGCCGGCGCCAAGAACCCCTACCTGCAGGAGAGCCAGTGGGGCTGGGCCATCGATCCACTGGGCTTCCGCATTACGCTCAACGACCTGTACGACCGTTATCAGAAGCCACTGTTTGTGGTTGAGAACGGCCTGGGCGCCAAGGATGTTGTCGAGGAGGATGGTTCCATCAACGACGACTACCGTATCGACTACCTGCGCCAGCATATCGCCGCGATGCGCGATGCGGTGACCGAGGACGGCGTTGACCTGCTGGGCTACACCACCTGGGGCCCGATTGACCTGGTGTCTGCCGGCACGGGCGAGATGTCCAAGCGCTACGGCTTTATCTATGTGGACCGCGATGATGCGGGCAACGGCACCCTCAAGCGCTCCAAAAAGAAGAGCTTCGACTGGTACAAGAAGGTTATCGCCACCAACGGCGAAGATTTGGCCTAGGCTTTCCCGATAACCGTAGCCTCCTAACCAAGGCGCCCGGCGAGTATGTGCTCGCCGGGCGCCTTGCCGTCTGCGAATTTTGGGACATGCGGCCCGCTTTTTCGACCCATCTGTCGGTACACTATGGAGTGGGTATGATGAATTGGACACCTAGTTAAGAGCGAAAGGTGTTCAAGAT
>CAUCQW010000037.1 GCA_958445065.1 uncultured Collinsella sp. | reverse complement strand
CAAAAATCTCATCGACGGTGGCATCGGGGTGAGCCTCGATGTATTTGGCGGTCTCGACGGCAACGAGCGACTGGCCAACCGAAACAAAACGCGTGTCCATAGAGAAGACGTAGTCGCGGCCCTTAGCTGCAATCTTGGAGGACTGATGCGAGCAGGTCGTGGCCTCGGAATATGCGAGATGCAAAATGGTCGCGTCGGGCTGCTCGGCATGGATGCGGTCGTACACGTGAGCAAAATCCGCAGGCGCGCAGCCACTGGTCTTGGGCATCACGCCAAACTCGTTGCAGCGCGAATAAATCTCAAGCGGATCGATCGAGCCGTCCTCGACGGTCTCGTCACCAATCGTGACATGCATGGGCACACGCACGATGCCATAGCGTTCGCAGAGCTCCGGTGTCACATCCGAACCAGACTCAACCACGATTACGTACTTGCCCATTATCATCACGACCCATCTCGACGTTGGTTATTTATTACGCGCGCACGCCCGTCGCCCAATTGAACAACGACTCCCAAGCACCAGAGAGACGCCGCCCTTCGCCACAACAAAGGACAGCGTCTCCCTGAAATACTCCGTGCTTGCATGAGATTCTACACGGTTTGGTAATGAGTGTTACTTACTCCGCAAACGGTAGCTATATGCGATAAACGGTAGCCACCAAGAAAGCCTGTGTATCCAAAACGCCATGGTCACTCACAATGCGGCTAGCGAGCCAGACGGTAAAACTCCATCGAGGCGTCGCCCTCGGCGCGCAACTGCATCGCCGGCGCCGCAGACGAATAGGTGCGGCTCGTAAGCGCAACCTCGCCGTCGTTGACAAATACCTCGAGCATCGTGGCATCCGAAAGGACTCGCAGGCAGTAAAGCTCGTCGAGCTCAACCGACCTCTTGTCGCGTCCATAGCCCTCATCGCCCATATCAAGTGTGAGCATTCCGTTGGCAAAGCACACGACAACGCCCTCACGAACTTCCAGCTCAATGGACTTCGTCCCCCGGCACGACACGACGGCATCAAACAGTCGACCAGGAGAGCCGACGGTCTCTCCGGCGGTCACCGAAACACGCTCCTTGCGCAGTTGCTCAACCTCGCGCGCGGGCCACTGACAGAGCTTACCGTCGCGCATATTCAGCACCCTCGGCACGGTAAGCGCGCACTGCCATCCGCGTTCCACCGTCGGGTTTTGAGCCGTTGCATCGGGGCAGCCGGCCCAACCGATCATAATCCGTCGACCGTCGGCATCTGCAAATGATTGAGGGGCATAGAAGTCAAGACCCGCATCGACCATCGGGGGCATACCCTGCCCGGCGATTTTAAAGCTAGGCGCCTCCCAATCGGCCTCAATACGAAACCACACGCACTGATGCGGGTTTTGGTAACGCCAACCATCGGCGGGCACGCCCTGCGGACAGCAAACGAGAATAAGCTCGCCATCAAGCTCAAACAGATCGGGGCACTCCCACATAAAACCGAACTTCTCGCCGAGCTCAATACGCGTCGCATATTTCCAGCACTCAAGATCGTGCGAGGTATAGACGAGCACGCAACCGCGGTCGTCTTTCGTACGAGCACCAAGAACCATATAGTAGATACCGTCGTGCTCCAGGATCTTGGGGTCGCGCACGTGCGTACTAATATCGTCGGGGTAATCGACCGGACCAACAGCTATGTGCTTCTCCCCCAATTTATCGGGGTTCTCGGTAACCATGTGAATCTGATTTTGGTCGCGCCCTGTCAGCACATAGTCATAATCATCGCGGTCAAAATGCTTGACGTTACCGGTATAGAAGTAGTGAATCTTGCCGTCGTGCATAAATGCAGACCCCGAATACGCACCGCTCGAGTCTAGATCTGAATCGGGGAATAGCGCGGGACCGCGGTTCTCGTACGTCACAAAGTCCTTCGTCGTCAGATGATTCCACAGCACCGGTCCGCCGTGCGCGGCATCAAACGGATCGTATTGGTGATAGATGTGGTATGTATCACCAACCTGCACCAAACCGTTGGGATCATTGAGCCAGCCAAGCTCGGGCTCCGCATGGAACAGAAGTCTATCGGAGTCAGCCGCGATGCGAGCCGCAGTCTCATCCTGCCCGGCACGCCACAGCTCGTAGTCCGAGCGCGTCACCTTATGTTTTTGATCGAACATTCAATCGTCCTTCTTGTAGAGGAGAAGGACGCCCGGCCCATGCGAGCCAAACGCCCTTCTCCAACAGGTCGACCCGTACATTACCTTGACGGATCTGGATTAGAAGCTGACATCAAAGCCGGCGCCTGCACCCTCTTCATCGGTGGTCGGAACGCCCTTTGCCTTGTTGTAGGCAAAGATCAGGATGATCGGGACGAAGAAGGCGATGAGATTGCCAGCCACATACCACACGAGGGTCTCGGGCGTGACGATGAGCAGGCCAAGTACGCCGGTCAGACCCTGGCCGATAGCGCGCACCTCAAAGAGCTTCACGAAGGCACCGCCGCAGCCTGCACCGATGCAAGCGCAGATGAACGGAATGATCGAGTAGCGCATGTTTGCAGCAAAGATAGCGGGCTCGGAGATTCCGACCAGCGTCGGGATAAAGGACGACATGCAGATGTTGCGCTCTTTGGAATGCTTCTTGTGAATGAGATACATGCCGATGGCGCCGCCGCCCTGGGCGATGATGGAAACGGACCAGATGGCCTGGATGTAGTTGAAGCCGGTCGTGGCAACGAGATTAGCCTCGATACCCTGAATGAACTGGTGCGTACCGGTAACGACGAGCGGCTGCAGGAACGCGGCAAAGACGAAGGCACCAAAGACGCCCATCCTGTTGTACAGGACATCGATTACGCCGGCAAGGACGTCGCCAATCAGGTTGCCGAGCGGGCCGAACACGGTGAACAGGGCGACGTTGGCAAGAATCAGGGTAACGGTCGGGACAAAGACGAACGAGACGACCTCGGGGATGTACTTCTGGGCAATCTTCTCGACCTTGGCCATGAACCAGGCGGTCAGGATTGCGGGGAACACGCCGCCCTGGAAAGCAACCATGGGAATGGAGAGCGGACCAAAGTTCCAATACTCAGCACCCGTCGGGTCCATAACGAACGCGTTGCGGTTCATAAGGCTCGGATGAACCATGACGATGCCGACGAGGATACCTAGGATCGGGTTGCCGCCAAAACGCTTGACCGCGCTGTACATCACCAGGACAGGCAGGTAATCGAAGGTGGTAGCGATAATGGCAAAGAAGCTTGCGAGGTTCTTGAGGAACTCGCTGTGGTCGGCAAGGCTGCCCTCCATGCCAAAGAGGCCGTTGGCAACGATCAGCGACTTAAGGCCGATGATGATAGCAGCGCCGACGAAAGCGGGAATGATGGGGATAAAGATGTCCGAGAATACCTTGAGGACCGAGAAGAACTTGCCCTTCTTGTCCGCCTCGGCGCCCTTGACCTCGGAAGCACTGATCTCCTTAACGCCCGTCAGAGCCATAAACTCATCATAGACCTTGTTTACGGTACCGGTACCGAAGATGATCATGAGCTGGCCGCTGTTGTACAGCACGCCCTTGACGCCATCGATGTTCTCGAGCTCGGCCTTGTTGTACTTGCTCGTATCCTTGAGCACCAGACGCAGACGCGTAACGCAATGCGTGGCACCCTCGATGTTATCCAGACCGCCGACGTTATCGACGACTTGCTGAGACACTACTTTGTAGTCCATGTTCCTCTCCATTCCCTTACGAAATCATAAGACGTTTTGTGGCCATTACAGAGATGCGATCGTTGCATTTGCGCACTTGACCGTACCGTCGGTGACCGTCAGCGCCACACCCTGGCCCTGCTTATTGCAGAAGCGAGCGTTAAGCGCAACATCATCGACAAAGATGGTCGCGATATCGTCGTCAACGACCAGGCGCACATGATGAGTGCCCTCGCCCTTAAAGAACAACGGACGCTCGAGGCCCATGTTGTTGACCTGGAACCACGGATACTGGGGGGCCGCCGTAAACTCGAGCTTGCCCTCACGCAGGTTGGCGCGGAACTCATAGGCAAGACCAGACTCGGCGTCCTCGGCGAGCTTCACCGAGAAGCCGGCAGCGTCACCGGCGAGCTCGATGTCGGCGTCGAGCATATAGGTGGAACCGGCATCCGCAGCGAGCACCTGCTCGACCTTGCCCGACTCGCAGGAAAGCTCAAAGGCCTCGACTGCCTTAGCCTCGCCAAAGGCGCCAAGCATGCTGTCGGGGAGTTTGGTGCCAAGCGTTCCGTCGGCACGCTGAACGATCTCGAGGGGCATAAAGGTGCCACCCCACAGGTAAGAGCTGGGGTCGCCGCCCTCGTCACGCGTAGGAACCCAACCAAAGAGAACGCGGCGCTCGCCATCAAATGCGGTACGTGCGGCATAGTACGCGCGGCCATCGAAGGAATCGTCCGCAGGAGTAATCCAGGGACCGTTGATAGAGCGAGACATGCGGTAACGGGTCTTGTTGCCATCGCTGTACTCAGAGAACACCAGATACCACCAGTCGCCCATCTTAAAGAGATCAGGCATCTCAAACATGGTGTACAGGCCCGGATTCCACCAGTCGCCTTGGAACTCCCAGGTATCCAGGTCCTTGGAGGTGAACTTGACCAGACGACCGGTCATCAGACGCTTGTCCTCGCCCACACGCGTGCCGAGGATGAGCATGTACTCTTCGTTCTCCTCATCCCAAAGCACAAAGGGATCGCGCCAGTTGCGGTCATCGTAACCCTCCTGGGGCGGAAGCAGCGTCTCGGCGATGTTCTTCTCCCACTTGACGGCGTCGTCACTCGTTGCGTGAAGAAGAACCTGCTTCATCAAACGTGCGCGGACCTTATCGCGATTGCAACCAGTGTAGAGCGCATGGTACTTGTCGCCCACCTTAAACACCGTGCCGGCATAAACATACTGGTCGACTTCCTCGTCGCCGCCACGCTCAAGGCTCTCGCCAAAGTCTTTGTAATTGACGAAGTCCTTGGTCGTAGCGAGCGCCCAGCCAAACGGCTCTCCGAAAGGTCCGGGGTTACGCGTGTCACGCTGGTGATAGAGATAGAACGTGCCGTCCTCGCCGTACGGCATGATGTCGCCTACCCAAATTCCCTCAGGCTGGTAATACACCTTGTGCATCCGAGACTTCCTTTCCCGCAAGATACTAACTCGGTACAACTGCAAGATATGTCAATCGTTTTCATATGTCAAACGTTTTCACACCAATACGTCTTTTCGCAGTTCCAGTCGTCGGCAAACGGTTGACATATGCCGGCGAACGGTCATCAGAGGCGTTTGAGGAATTCTTTTGGCACGGGATGAACTACGCGGTTTTGCCCTCAATGAGTTCAACGGGGAGTTTGATATTCGATTCGGGCTTATCGCCGTTAATAAGAGCGATGATGGATTGCGCCGCGAGCTCTCCGATGCGATCGATATCTTGACGAACGGTTGTTAAGTCAGGCATAAACGTCATAGTGCGGCGGGCGCCATCCGCGCCCACGACCTTAATGTCGTCTGGAGCGCTCAAGCCGCGCTGCTTCATCACGTTGAGACAGATGGCCGCCATCGTATCGTCTCCCGCAAAGATGCCGTCAATATCGGGGTTCTCATCGAGGATCTTCGCAACGACCGCGCCCTTTTCGTCGTCGGGCTTAACGAACTCAACCTCACGGACAAGCGCGGACAAGCCGGCTTGCTCAGCAACATCGAGGTAGGCATCGGTACGCTTATTGGCAGGCATGCGCATGCGGCTATTGCTGCGCAGGCACAGGATACGCCTGCAGCCGTCATCAATCAGACGGCGCGTGGCGAGCTCGCCAATGCCATAGCTGTCACTTGCAATCTGGACAGAGCCCTCGCCAAGATCGCAGTCGATGCCAACCAGGCTCAAGCCCATCTCGGCATATGCCTCGGCACCGATATTGAGGGAGTTGACGATGACGCCGTCGACCATATTGCGGCGGAGCATGTCGATATAGGAACGCTCAAGATCGGGTCGATTGGCGCTGTTGCACAGCAACATCTTAAAGCCATTTTCCGCCAACGTGCGCTCGACCGCCTGCACAACCTGAGCATGGAACGGGCTGCTCACAAAGGGAACGATCATACCGATAAGATTAAGGCGACCGTTGAGCATGGCACGGGCGATATCGTTGGGCGTATAGTTGATGCGCTCCATCGCGGCATGGACCTTATCGCGGGTCTCTTGGCTAATATAGCCGCGATTATTCAGCACGCGAGATACCGTAGTAGGCGAAACCCCCGCCACCGCTGCAACTTCCTTGATGCCAGGCTTAGCAGAATCCTTAGAACGAGCGCCCTCGCGAGCCATAGCACCCTCCCCCATCAACATGTCATACGTTTACATACGAACACAGCATACCCCAACAACAGCGGGAAGACGGTAACAGCACAAGTAAGTAAACGACTCATCCAAATAATTAGGAGAGTTCCGCCTAAAGGGTGACTACACAGGACCCCCGCCGGGCCGCTTTGGGTTACTTTCCAAAACATTTCCGCAGGACGCAAAGGGCTCCGCCGCGCGAAGCGCGCAGCGGAGCCCTTTGCATGTCCGAGGACGTTTTGGAAAGTAACCCAAAGCGGCCCGGCGATCCTGCGGGAGTTAAACCCCTTTAGAACTTGTCGTGGAAGGTACGCGCAATGACCTCGTCCTGCTGCTCCTTGGTGAGCGTGTGGAAGTTCACGGCATAGCCGGAAACGCGGATGGTCAGCTGCGGATACTTCTCGGGGTGAGCCTGAGCGTCGAGCAGCGTCTCACGGTTGAAGACGTTGATGTTCAGGTGGTGGCCACCCTTCTCGGCGTAAGCGTCGAGCATGTGGACCAGGTTATCGGCCTGGGTCTCGGAAACTTCAGAAACCTTCATAATGTGTCTCCTTCGATTAATAGGCGCCGGCCGAAACCGGCGCGCTAATCAGTAATCGTTATTGTTAGTATAGCACTAACAATAGTTACTCGCCCAGCTGATCAAGGTCGATATCGCCAAAGAACACCTGGTCCTCCTTGCCGAGCGCACTCGGGATGATGGAGAAGGTGTTGGAGATGCCGTCCTGAGCATCGCGGAACGGGAGCTTGGAAACCGAAGACAGCGAAGCGATGGCGCCGTGGCTATCGCGCTTGTGCATGGGGTTAGCACCCGGGGCGAACGGCTGGCCAGCCTTGCGGCCGTCGGGCGTGGAGCCGGTCTTCTTACCGTACACGACGTTGGAGGTAATGGTCAGAACCGAGGTCGTGGGCACGGAGTTGCGGTAGGTGTCGTTCATGCGGATGTACTCCATGAACTGGTGCACAACGTCGTGAGCGATCTGGTCGACGCGGTCGTCGTCGTTACCGTACTTGGGGAACTCGCCCTCGGTCTCGAAGTCGACGATGATGCCGTTCTCGTCACGGACGGGGTGGACCTTGGCGTACTTGATGGCGGACAGGGAGTCAGCCACGACGGAAAGGCCAGCGATGCCCGTAGCGAACCAGCGGTGCACGTGCTTGTCGTGCAGAGCCATCTGAATGCGCTCGTAGCAGTACTTATCGTGCATGTAGTGGATGATGTTCAGCGAGTTGACGTACACGCCAGCGAGCCACTTCATCATGTCGTTGTACTTGGCCACAACGTCGTCGTAATCGAGCGTATCGCCCTCGACGGCGCGATACTTGGGGCCGACCTGCTTCTTGGAGACCTCGTCAACACCGCCGTTGAGTGCGTACAGCAGGCACTTGGCCAGGTTGGCGCGGGCGCCGAAGAACTGCATCTCCTTGCCGATGCGCATGGAGGACACGCAGCAGGCGATGCCGTAGTCGTCGCCGTGATAGACGCGCATGAGGTCGTCGTTCTCGTACTGGATCGAGGAGCTGGCGACGGAAGTCTTGGCGCAGAACTTCTTGAAGTTCTCGGGCAGACGGGTCGACCACAGAACGGTCATGTTGGGCTCGGGGCTGGTACCCATGTTCTCGAGCGTGTGCAGATAGCGGTAGCTCATCTTGGTAACGAGCGTACGGCCGTCAACACCCATGCCGCCGATGGACTCGGTGACCCACTGCGGGTCGCCGGTGAACAGGGCCTGGTACTCGGGGGTACGGGCAAACTTGACCATGCGGAGCTTCATGATGAAGTGATCCACGAACTCCTGGATCTGCTCCTCGGTGAAGGTACCGTTGGCAAGGTCGCGCTCAGCATAGATGTCGATGAACGTAGAGGTACGGCCGATGGACATAGCGGCGCCGTTCTGCTCCTTGACGGCAGCAAGGTAGGCGAAGTACATCCACTGGATGGCCTCCTGCGTGTTGGTAGCAGGGTTGGAAATATCGAAACCATAGGTCTCGGCCATCATCTTGAGCTCGCCGAGGGCGCGGATCTGCTCCTGCAGCTCCTCGCGATCGCGGATGTTGTCGGCGGTCATGACCGTCGGGGTGGAAGCCTTCTGGGCCTCCTTGTCCTTAATCAGGTAGTCGACACCGTACAGGGCGACACGACGGTAGTCGCCGATGATGCGGCCGCGGCCATAGCCATCGGGCAGACCGGTGATGATGTGAGCCGAGCGGCAAGCACGCATCTCGGGGGTGTAAACATCGAAGACGCCGGCGTTGTGGGTCTTGCGCTCGAAGGTGTAGCGCTCGACAACGTTCTCGTCGACCTTGTAGCCGTGCTGGCTGGCGGCCTGGCAAGCGATGCGGATACCGCCGTTGACGTGCAGAGCGCGCTTGAGCGGCTTGTCGGTCTGGAGGCCGACGATGGTCTCCTTCTCGCGGTGGGCGTTATCGATGTAGCCAGCGGGGTGGCTCACGATACCCGTGACGGTCTTGGTGTCCATATCGAGGACACCACCCTGCTCGCGCTCCTTAAGCAGCAGGTCGAGAACCTCGCCCCACAGCTCCTTGGTACGCTCGGTCGGACCTACGAGGAACGACTCGTCGCCCTCGTAAGGGGTGTAGTTCTTCTGGATGAAGTCTCGGACGTCAACCTCTCCCGTCCAAATGCCTTCCTTGAAGCCTTCCCATGCCTCCTGCATTGTGTAACCACGCTCCTAGTTACGTGTAATGCGGCGCTCTCTCACACCGCTGCTTATTGAATTCTTGAATTTTCGGCTTGCACTACCGGCTTCTTCCGTTCTTCACCACATGTTGGTGCAGGGAAAAACGTTTGTCCACCTTGGAACTGCAACCCAAAACCCAAGATTTCACCCGTTTGAGAAGGATAACATAGCGACCCTCTCCATCTGGGCTGTTATATGTTTCTTTTTTTATATCATAAGGGCGTTTTTTACAAACCCGCAGGAAATGCGAGCGTGAACAACTACCGTTCACCGATTTGTTTAGTTTTTTCCTTGCCTTTGTACGACGTTCACTCTAGCTGTTATGCCAGCTTTAGCAGGGTAAAGTGCCTCTGAGTGGGCTTTAGGACGTGCTCAGAGATCTACCCCTAACTTTGCTGATACCGACGGTGTACGGAGGTCGCCTAAAGGTTGTTTTCTAGGCATGTCCCAAAATCTACCGTATAGGGTGCGCGTGCGGGGGTATCATCTTTCACCGAAAATAGTTTCTAGTGTTAGGGGTTTTCGGTGGAAGATACCGATTTCCGTGAACTTGGGCGTCAGCTCCTTACCGAGTTCGGCAGCATGCATCAGCGCATTTCGCGCTTTGCGGACAAAGCCCTCGGCGGCGAGATGGCCGTCATGCGCGCCCTCATGCTCGCTGGCGGTTCGCTCACGCCGAGCGAACTCGCCGATCGCGCCTGGGTCTCGAGCGCCCGCATCGCCAATATCCTACGCGCTCTCGAAGCCAAGGGCTGGGTCGAGCGCGAGCACTCAAAGACCGACCGTCGTCGCGTACACGTCACGGTGACCGACAAGGGATTCCAGGATCTCGAAATCAAACGACGGGAATTCGAGGAGCGCACCGCGGCCTTCCTCGAGCAGCTCGGCGAAACAGATACCCAAGAGATGGTGCGCCTTCTAAGACGTGCCAACGAAATTATCGACCGCAATCAAGAAAGGAGAGATGCCGAGTGAGGATTCTCAAGCTCTTTAAAAAGCACGTCCTGGCACTGTTCACAGCTATCGTACTTATCGTAATCAGCTGCAACGCCGATCTGGCGCTGCCTACCTATATGAGCGACATCGTCGACGTGGGCGTGCAGCAAGGCGGCATCGCCTCGCCCGTGCCCGACACCATTCGCGCCGAATCGCTCG
Organism: uncultured Collinsella sp.; assembly: GCA_958445065.1. Lineage (GTDB taxonomy): Bacteria > Actinomycetota > Coriobacteriia > Coriobacteriales > Coriobacteriaceae > Collinsella. The sequence goes on along the minus strand of CAUCQW010000037.1, from coordinate 5,833 downwards.
ACGACCTCGAACTCTTCATGAGCGCCAAGGACGCCAAAGCTGCGGAGGCCGTGTTTAGCAAGGCGGACAATAACGGCATTCGAACGTACAAGGGCACCGAGGAAGAGCGTGCCGATGGCAGCAAGATTGCCGACATTATGAGCCTGCCCGAGACTGTCGTCCTTTCGTTCAACCAGGGCATTGACGCCGACTCCATGGGCGACATGATGGGCTCGTCCAGCGAGAAAGACAACAACGCTGCCCAGGCCATGCCCACCCCCGAGCAGATGGCGGCGATGACGCCCGAGCAGCTCGCCGAGATGCAGCAGAAGGCCGCAGCGGCGCAGAACATGCAAAAGCAGATTGATGCCGACGGTGGCAAGATCACCATGAAGAGCCTGCGTCTAGGCGTTGAAGGCGGCCTAATCGACCAGGGCAAGCTCGTCGAGGGCGCCAACGATATGGCAGACAAAATGGGCTCCATGTCGGGCTCCATCGTGACCCAGCGCGCCGTGACCTACGTACAAGAAGAGTACAAAGCGCAGGGCATCGACCCCGCCGACGTGCAGAACGCTTACCTGAGCCGCATGGCGACCACGATGTTTGGGCTGTGCCTGGTGTCGCTCGTCGCCACCATCCTGACCGGTGCCGTGGCGTCGCGCACCGCCTGCTCCATCGCCCGCGATCTGCGCCGCGAGACCTTCAACAAGGTTATGCACTTCTCGCCGGCCGAGGTGGGCAAGTTTAGCCAGGCCTCGCTCATCACCCGCTGCACCAACGACATTCAGCAGATCCAGATGGCCGCAACCCTGTTTATCCGCATGTGCCTGATGGCCCCCGTCATGGGCATCGTCGCCGTCATGCGCGTCCTGGCCAACCACACCGGCCTGGAGTGGACCATCGCCGTGGCCATCATCGCGGTCTCGGCCGTTGTCGGCGTGCTCATGGGCCTCACCATGCCCAAGTTCAAAAAGATGCAGAGCTTTGTGGACCGCGTGAACCTTACCGCCCGCGAGCTGCTCGACGGTCTTATGCCCATCCGCTCGTTCAACCGCGAGGAGCATGAGCTCGAGCGTTTTGACAAGGCGTCGCTCGACCTGATGACCACGCAGCTCTACACCAACCGAGCCATGAGCTTTATGATGCCGCTCATGATGCTCGTCATGAACTGCATCACCGTGCTCATCGTCTGGTTTGGCGCCCAAGGCGTGTCCGACGGCGTGATGCAGGTCGGCAACATGATGGCGTTTATCTCCTACACCATGCAGATCGTTATGGCGTTTATGATCCTCACCATGGTTTCGGTCATTCTGCCCCGTGCCGAGGTCGCAGCCGAGCGCGTGGAAGAGGTCATCACCTGCCCCACGAGCATCAACGACCCCGCCTCGCCCAAACTGCCCACGGCCAGCGCGCCGCGCGGTGAGCTCACCTTCCGCGACGTGAGCTTCCAGTATCCCGATGCCCGCGCCGACGTCATCAGCGGCGTGAACTTCACCACGCATGCCGGTCAGATGCTCGGCATCATTGGCTCCACGGGCTCGGGCAAGTCCACGCTCGTACAGCTGATTCCGCGCTTATACGACGTCACGGGCGGCAGCATTTCGCTCGACGGCATCGACGTGCGCGACATGACCCTTTCCGAGCTTCGCCGCCGCATTGGTTACATCCCGCAGCAGGGTCGCCTGTTCTCGGGCACCGTCGAGAGCAACCTCAAGTTTGCCGGCGACATGGTGAGCGATGATGACATGCACCGGGCGGCACGCATCGCCCAAGCCGAGGACTTTATCGCCGAGCGCGAGGGCGGCTACGACTCCCCCATCAGCCAGGGAGGCTCCAATGTCTCGGGTGGTCAGCGCCAGCGCTTGGCCATCGCCCGCGCATTGGCCAAAAAGCCCGAGGTTGTGGTGTTCGATGACTCGTTTAGTGCCCTCGACTACAAGACCGACGCGCGCCTGCGCGAGGAGCTGGCCAAAAACGTTACCGACGCCGCGCTCGTGGTCGTGGCCCAGCGCATCGCGACTATCATGCACGCCGACCAGATTATCGTGCTCGACGACGGTCACGTGGTGGGCACCGGTACGCACGAGGAGCTGCTGCACAGCTGCCCGGCGTACCTGGAGATCGCACAGTCACAGCTTTCCGCCGAAGAGCTGGGGCTTACCCAAGAAGAAATTGCAGCCGTCACGGAAGGAGGCGAGCGCTAATGGCAGACGAGACCAAGACTCAGATTCCCAAGCCCACCCGCCAGCGTGGTCCCATGGGCCGCATGGGCGGCATGCGTCGCGGCGAAAAGGCCAAGGACTTTAAGGGCACCATGAGGCAGCTGCTCGGCTATATCGGCCAGCACAAGATTGCCGTGCTTGCCGCCGTCGCCTTTGCCGTGTGCTCGGTCATCTTTAACATTGTGGGACCCAAGGTGCTCGGCCAGGTTACCACCAAACTGTTCGAAGGCCTGGTTGCCAAGGTCAACGGCACCGGCGACGTCGACTTTGCCTGGATCGCCAAGACGCTCGGCTTTTTGCTCTGCCTGTATCTGGCAAGCTCTGTTTGCAGCCTCATCCAGGGCTGGCTCATGACCGGCGTCACGCAAAAGATCTGCTATCGCATGCGCAAGGAGATTGCCGCCAAAATCGCCGTCGTGCCGATGAGTTACTTTAACGGCCACAGCAAGGGCGACGTACTCAGCCGCATCACCAACGACGTCGACACGCTGGGTCAGTCGCTCAACCAGAGCGTGACGCAGCTCATCACGTCGATAACGCAGATTATCGGCGTGCTCGTCATGATGCTGTCGATCAGCCTGCCGCTCACCGGCGTCACCGTGCTCACGCTGCCGGCAGCCGCGATTATCCTGGCCGTGATGATTCACTTCTCGCAGCCGTACTTCCGCGAGCAACAGCAGGTTCTGGGCGCGGTCAACGGCATTATCGAGGAGGACTTTGCCGGCCAGAACGTCATTCAGGTGTTCGACCGCGCCGAGGCCTCGATCGAGGAGTTCGACCGTCAAAACGACCGGCTCTTTATTAGTGGCTGGCGCTCGCAGTTCCTATCGGGCCTGATGATGCCGCTTATGAGCCTGGTGGGTAACATGGGCTACGTGGGCGTCGTCGTGGTGGGCGCGCAACTTGCGCTGACCGGCAATGCCACGCCCGGCGACATCCAGAGCTTTATCCAGTACGTGCGCAACTTTACGCAGCCGGTGCAGCAGCTGGGCAACGTGAGCAACACGATGCAGTCGATGGCCGCTGCCACCGAGCGCGTCTTTGAGTTCCTAGCCGCGCCCGAGGAGGAGCAGAAAGCCGACGCGCAGATTCCCGAGAAGCGCCCCGGCCACGTGGAGTTTGACCATGTCAAGTTTGGCTACACGCCCGACAAGACCATCATCCACGACTTTAGCTGCGAGGCGCAGCCCGGCCAGACCATCGCCATCGTCGGCCCCACCGGCGCCGGCAAGACCACGCTCATCAAGCTGCTGCAGCGCTTCTACGATGTGGACGGCGGTTCGCTGCGCGTCGAGGGCATCGACGTGCGCGATTGGGATCGCGCGGCGCTGCGCGGCGAGTTTGCTATGGTACTGCAGGATACCTGGCTGTTTAACGGCACGATCCGCGAGAACATCCGCTACGGACGCCCCGACGCGAGCGATGCCGAGGTCGAAGCCGCTGCACGCGCCGCACGCTGCGACCACTTTATCCATACGCTCGCCGGCGGTTACGACTTTATGATCAACGAAGAGGGCACCAACCTCTCGCAGGGTCAGCGCCAGCTCGTGACCATCGCCCGCGCCATTCTGGCCGACCGTCCGGCGCTGATTTTGGACGAGGCGACCTCCAACGTTGACACTCGCACCGAGGAGCTTATTCAGCGTGCCATGGATGCGCTGATGCAGGGCCGTACCAGCTTTGTCATCGCGCACCGCCTGTCCACGATCCGCAACGCCGACGTGATCTTGGTAATTCGTGACGGCGACATCGTCGAGAAGGGCACGCACGACGAGCTGCTCGCCCAGGGCGGCTTCTACGCCGACCTGTACAACTCGCAGTTCGACGAGGCGGCGTAGATACGGCCGCAGAGAAATGATGACGCCCGAGAACGGGGGCGCAGGACAACCTGCGCCCCCGTTTTGTGTCCTTCGAGCCTCGAAACGCCTTCCCCGAGACCTCATTGACGGCGCTTTCCAGACCCCGTGGGCAAAAAAGGGCAAATATGAGTACTGTCACCTTTTTAGTAACAGCCAAAACCACCTCAAACGACCTCTTTGCGGCCCCTATACGCCTTTGAATTAATCAAAACGCCCGTTAGCAGGCTTCTGTCTGCCAACGTTAATGAACATATTTATCACTTTGTCTATTATCTCGCTAGACGGATATGTTACTAGGTGAGCAACAGTACTCATATTTGGCATTTTTTGCCCACGGAGTGTTTCCTGGGGAACCGGCAACAGCCTTAGGGTTCCGCGTGGCGCAGCTCCCTCCCGGCATCCGCCGACGTTTGCCCAGATAAAACCTGCCAAAATAAACCTGTCCCTTTTTGGCAGGTTTCGGGGTGACAAGGACTTGCACTTTAGCGTGCGACAGCGGATAATGCCGAGCATTCGACAATGTTCTCATTGCCATCAATTGATTGAGGAGGCCCCTATGGCCATGGAATTCAAACGCAGGCTGCCGATCCCCATGGAGATCCGCGAGGAGATGCCGCTTTCCGCCGAGCTTACTGCCAAAAAGCAGGCATTTGACGCCGAGGTCGCCAAAGTCTTTACCGGCGAGGACGCGCGCAAGGTACTCATCATCGGCCCGTGCTCTGCCGACCGCGAGGATTCGGTGCTTGAGTACATGAACCGACTGGCCAAGGTCGCCGAAGAGGTCAAGGACAAGCTCATCATCATTCCGCGCGTCTACACCAATAAGCCGCGCACCAAGGGCACCGGCTACAAGGGTCTTCTGCACAACCCCAACCCCGAGGCTCCCGACGACCTGCTCGAGGGCGTCAAGGCCATCCGCCACATGCACCTGCGCGTCATCGAGGAGACCGGCTTCTTTACCGCCGATGAGATGCTCTACCCGTCCAACTACCAATACCTCGTCGACCTGCTGAGCTATGTTGCCGTGGGCGCACGCTCGGTCGAGAACCAGGAGCATCGCCTGGTGTCGAGCGGCATTTCGGTACCCGTCGGCATGAAGAATCCCACTGCCGGCTCTACCACCGTTATGCTCAACTCCATTTACGCCGCGCAGGCGCACCAGAGCTTCATCTTCCGCAACTGGGAGGTCGAGTGCGACGGCAATCCGCTCGCGCACGCCGTTATGCGTGGCTACATCGGTCTCGACGGTCGCACCTACCCCAACTACCACTACGAGCACCTGGAGCGCCTGGCCGAACGCTATACCGAGCATGCCGGCTATGCCAATCCGGCAGCGGTCATCGACTGCAACCACGACAACTCGGGCAAGCGTCCGCTGGAGCAGTATCGCATTTGCAAGGAGGTGCTCGACAGCTGCCGCCGCAACGAGTCCATCTCCAAGCTGGTCAAGGGCTTTATGATCGAGTCCTACCTGGAGGATGGCAACCAGCCGGTCGACGGCGGTGTCTTTGGCAAGTCGATCACCGACCCGTGCCTGGGCTGGGAAAAGACCGACTACCTCATCCACGAGATCGCAGAGCGTATTTAGTTACGCGGTTTGCCAAACCGCGTAACGGCTCGACGCTGCAAACGCCCCTAAGCGGCAACCTGACGTTCAATCGTCGGTCGCGTACCGAAGTACGCTTCCCTCCTCTTTCACGTCACCTTGCTCGCCTAGGGGCGTTTTCGCTCATATGACCCAATCCGCTGTCAAGAGCCACAATGGCCCCGCCG
>CAUCQW010000036.1 GCA_958445065.1 uncultured Collinsella sp. | reverse complement strand
CAATTTTTCCTAATATCGAGGTCAGCTTGGCTTCGGTAGCCACCTTGAGAGCATCGCCAATAGACTCTTCCTTTATGCGTTCGACATAATCGTAGGCAATGCCCAACAATTCCAGTCCCGAGCAACAGGAGTACAATTGCTGCTATTGTTGCCAGCTGTTGGGAGATGGAAGATGGACTGCGATGGCTACCCATGCGTTCCCATGCCGTTGATGTGCACCGCCTTTGTGCCGGGGCAGATCGACGCTGCGGTTGCAGGCATTTCCGACCCCGATTCACGCACCATCGCCACGGCAGAAGCGCTGTACTTTCGCGGACAGGCCACGCTCGCCGCCGAGACAGCACGCCCCTATCTTGACGCCACCGACCCCGCACTGCGCTATTCCGCATGCTTTATCTGCGGATATGCCAGTCTGTCGCTCAACCGTATCGCCGACGCCCGCCGGTGCCTTGCTGGTATCCTCGATACGCCACCTGACGAGGAATCGCCTGCCGTCCACGCCATGCACATCCTGTTTGCCTCCGCCGCGAGCGTCCTGCTGCACTTGCCTTCCCCGTATTCCGCCGAAGAGTTTTATCCGCTTGCGGCGCATCTGCCCGAAGGCCTGCGCCTGTTCGCCAGCTACGTGATGGCGCACGCCTTGTATCTGCGCGGCGAATACGGCCGCAGCCTGGGCATGGTGGAAAATGCCCTGATCATGAAACAGGGAAGCTATCCCATCTCGGAACTGTTCCTGCACCTGGCGGCTTCCATGGCATGCATGAGCCTCAAGGACATCGACGCCGCAAAGGCACATTTCGGAGCCGCTTGGGACATTGCGCGCCCCGACGGCCTTATCGAGCTCATTGGCGAGCACCACGGCCTTTTGCAGGGGCTCATCGAGGCATGCTTAAAATCGCAATACCCCGACGATTTCGCTCGCATCATCGAGATTACGTATCGATTCAGCTACGGCTGGCGGCGCATCCACAACCCCGATTCGGGCGAGGACGTGGCCGACGATTTAACGACCACGGAGTTCACCATGGCTATGCTCGCCTGCCGCGGTTGGACCAACGCCGAAATCGCACGCCATATGGGTGTGTCGCCGGGCACCGTTAAAAACCGCCTATCAGGAGTGTATGCCAAGCTTGGTATCGGAACTCGCGCCGAGCTGATTGCCCACATGTTGCGCTAGCGGCCAGACTGCCCGGCGTATCGAAAGCGCTCCGGGGGGGGCTGACGCTTTCGCGCGCTCAAATTGGACATTTTGGTCCCCGAACGGCACTACCGCCACGGGGCGCCTTCTCGCAAAATTGGATTATTTCCACCGATATCTGCGGGATGGGAGCCCAAGATGCTTGATCGCCGTTCGTTACTTGTTGCCGGAGCGTCCTCGCTGGCGAGCATTATGTTGCCGCGCGTGCCGGGAAGCGCAAACGCCTTCATATTGCCGTTCGCGCCCACCGAAGCCCATGCCGACGAAAAAGACCCCTTCAGGGTGCTCGTTCTCTCGCGCACCATGTTTGGTGTGGTCGTGGTCGACGTCGCCAACAAGAATACGCCCATCACGGGTGCCCAGGTCACGCTCACATCGCGCTATGCCGCAGGCAAGCAGCTCACCGTCACGACCGATGACGAAGGCACGGCCATCTTTGAGATCGCGCCGCTTTCGGAAGGCTACGTGGACGAGGTAACGCTTCTCGACGCGTACGACTTTAACGGCGGCATCTCCATTAGCATGGCGGGCTACCGCGATGTCGAGATTCCCCTTGCGCGTATCCAGGGCGGCACCGCCATAACCGCGCCCACGCGTCCGCTTTCCGACGGCGAGCCGTACTTTCGCCAGCTCACGTTTGACGAATGGGACATCCAGTACGCTGAAGCCACGTTCATAACATTGCCGAAGGACGACACGGCAAACGAGCAGCCCGATACACACGCCTTTACCGTGCAGGCACATCTGCCGCAGGGTGGGCAGGCAACGTTGCATATCAATAAAGTGACGCCTGCCGCGGGCAGCTCGCCCGAAACCGTCACGCAGATCGGTCAGATCAAGGCCAGTGCATCGGGTGCGAATAATCTGGCAACGTTCACGCTCGAAGATAAGTTCCTCGACGCGGCATCGGGCCTTCTGGAAGAAGGGTGCAAGCTGCGCTTTGTCCTCGACTATCAGGGCAAAACCTGCACGCTCTCCTCCCCCATGGCCGTTGTCACCGCGCCGGCCGCAAAGGCGGAATCGGGCTCGACCACCATCATTCCCACCACCATGGACCAAGAGGTCACTCCGTTTGATTTCCCCGCATCGTTTCCCGGCATCGGTGGTAATAAGTTCACGTGTTGGATGCCCACATTTCCGATCCTCTTCGATTTCTCGTTTGCTGGATACGTACTGTTTGGCGGAGGATACAAACCAGCCAGCTATATGAACGATTCGGGAAACCCTGATCCGGAATACTGGAAGAAATCGCCGCGCGAGTCGGGCGCCAAGCAGGCAAACCGCTACCTCGACGAGATGGAGGGGAAGTGGAATCAGTACAAGAGTATGAGTGCCGGTTCGGGCACCGATCCAAGAAACACCAAGCTCCTTCGCCACCATTGCACGCCGCTGTTCACGATGGATATCGCCACACAGCTGTACGGCTCGCTCGCCTACGATTGGGTGGGCAAAACCTGGGGTAACAACAACGACCCCGCATACGGCAATATTAAGGCCCTCTTCCAGGTAAGAACCGACCTCAATTGGACCGAGCAGTTTACCCTGGGACCGGTGCCGTTTTTCCTAAACGTCAACCCCTGGGTGCTGGCAAAACTGGCGCTCGCCGTGGGCGCCCACACGCACGGAAGCGGCGCGGCGTTTTTCAAGAACATTTCGCTCGACTATTCCAACACGTCGGGCTCGTTCACCATCCAGATCGGGCTTGCCGTCACCTTTGGAGCCGGCGTTGCGGGCGTCGCCTCGTCTGCCGTGCGCGGCGCCGCGTCCCTCACGTTGTGCATTGGGTATGAGAAGGCGGATGGACACCAGCTTCCGCGACTGCGCGTAGGTGCAGACGTCGATGTCGATGTGATGCTCCAGTTCGTCATGTTCAAGTGGACTACCAAAGCTTGGTCGGGATCGTGGCCCACACTCCTCGATTCGTGGAATATGTCGGTGAACAATGGCGGCCAGTATGTACTCCAGCGCTCTGAGCTCGCATTGGGTGGAGATACGCCCTACACGCTGGATGCCCGCTTCGGCTCAGCCGGCAACGCCGAGGCAGGTGGTGTGCCGCAATTTATCGCATCAGCCACCATCGTCACTAACGCCGAGCTGCTCGCACGCGCCGAGGTTAAGGCTACTGCCGTAAACGTCGCGCCTGTCGTGCGCGATTGGGATCAAGCGGTCACGCGTATTGAGCTCGAGGCGGATGCAGAAAGCGACGACACGGGACAGATTGAGCATTTCGTCCATGCGCTGATAGAGAACGACGAAAATGCCGCGCCGATGTATGGGTACGCCTATATCGGCCAAGCGAGGAACGCCGTTGCGGACCCCAACGCCAATTCTGCCGGCGTGTCGGAGGACGAGCGTGGCGGTATCAAACCCTCGAGTGACAGCGTGCTGTTTTCCGGCGTGCTCAGCGAAGCCCATATGAAGCTGGCAATGATTGCCGGCGCAGAATGCCTGTTCCGCATCGCCTCGGTGCGCTACGGCGACAATGGCCGCTCGCGCCTGGTGGTGCACACAAAGGCAAACGGCACGTGGTCCGCTCCCACGCCCGTGGACTTTCCCCTTGGGTTTGGCGAGAACGACGTGGAGCGCGACGGCATATACGATTACGACTTCGACGTGGTGGAATATACGGACGGTAGAGGAAACCGGGACGCCTACGTGTTGCTGGTCTCGGGCGAGCGCCGCGACGGCGACAACACCTTTTTCGATACGGCGAGCACAGCCGGCATACTGTCCGTCGTGCGCCTGCGCATAAGTAATGACGAGATCCGCGTGGTGTCGCATACGTCATGGCGCAGCATCTCGCGCGGCCGCCTGCAAGAGGATGGCTACCATTGCCTGCAGTGCCCGCGTATCACGGTGGGCAAGACGCTGGTCGACGGACGTCTGTCGGGCGCCTACCTCCACCGCCGCGGAACCACCGCAGAAAAGGCGCTCGGCAGCGAGGCTGAGGTTGCGCTGGAATGTTTCACCCTGTGGTCGGACGTTTCGGGCGACAGCCTCACGTTCCGTCAGGTCCTCCGCTTTCCGCAAGCACCGTCGAGCATCGAGCTGGGCGCGCCCGAGAATATCGACGGCAAAATGGTGGTGCCCGTTGCGTACGAGACCGCAGACGGTTGCGGCTGCGCATCGTACGCCGTGATCGGCCAGTCCATTGCGGGCTGGGGCGTTATGCCGCCGGACGCCGCGGTGCCCCGTGCGGTGCCATGGCCGCAGCACACGGGCTTTTTGGCAACCGTCAACGAGCAACTGCAGCATATTACTTGGACGCGAGGCGCATCGACATTTGGAACGCAGCCCGTTGGTGCCGCAGGCTGTGGCCCGGCATCGTTTAGCGTAAGCAACAACGGCAGGTGCGTGCTCTATGTGGAGAACACCGATGGCAAGGTTGGACAAACCTACGACGAAGAAGGCAACCCGGTAGCAGTGATGGGCAAGCACTTCCGCATCTTCGCCAGCACCTTGGCACGCGATCTTTTCACGGAACCGTTCGTGATGTGCGAGCTGGACCATCCCGTCGATCAGATAACGACTTTTTTGACGTCGGGAGGCATGCTCTCCGCGCTCGCCACGCACATTGTGAGCGCGGAGAAGAGCGAGGCAGAGCTGCACGGCATCGAAGTGCCCTTGGTGGCGTGTGCCACTCCGACGGGCGCGGTCGCTACCTCGGGCGCAGTGGTTCCCGGAGCAGCAGGCGAATCCTTCATGGTCACGGTGCGAAACGACGGCAACACCTTGCTGACCGCCGGCACGATCGATCTGTACCGAGAGGGCTCCAGTCAGCCGTTCTCCAGCGCATCCATCGGATTCGGAGTGAACGCACGCATGGCATCGATCTACGATCCAGAGCTTGCCGAGGACGCTTCGGCCAACGACATGTCACACGTGAAGTACGCACTCGAGACGCTGGGCGAACATTTTGCGACGCACCCGCTGGTAGCCGACAACGGCAACGCCGTGCTGGCACCGGGTTGCACGGCACAGTTCCGCATGAGCTTCGCCATCCCCGAGAGTTGGAGCGACGAAGTGGGCAAACGCGTAACGCTGTATGCGAAGGCACGTAATCTGGTGGCGCTCGATCCCGTAACGCTCGAGGAAATTCAACCGGGCGCAAACTCGGCGCTGGGTGCCGTACTGCACGAGCTTCATGTGCCCGACGCGGCATGCGAACGCTCAGAAGTTCAGGTCGGCGTATGCGACAGCGCGGATACGACAGGACTTCACGACGCCCCGATGACGGCGGACGGCGGTGGCGGCTCGAGTGGCGGCGGTACTGACGAGGGCGGCGGCTCCGGCGGAAGCAGCTCCGGTGGCGGCAGTGGCTCTGGCAGCGGCAAGGATCACGGCAATAACAAGCGCTCCGGAAAAGCGGGCGCGCTTGCGGGCACGGGCGATGTCAACGCTCCCCTTACGGCAGCCGCTGCAGCACTCGCCGCAGCCGGCGCCGGCCTCGTCGCCTACAGCGCCCGCCGCACGGCGCTCGAAACCGACACCGCCAATGAGGTCAATTCGGATAGGTCTCGCTAGCCCCTAGTTACTTTTGTGAGAGACGCCGGCTCGGCTCATCGAACATCAAAAAGGGCTGGTTCTGGATACCCAGAGCCGGCCCATTACGCATTAGATATCGTCAGTGGAGTCGAGTTCTGCCTCGAGCTTGGCACGGCGTCTTTTCGCCGTGAAAAACGTTGCGCACAGGGCAGCAAACGTGGCCGCGAAAATCGTTGCACCGCAGAACACGCCCGTGGCCAGGTTCGCCAACCAAAAGACGCTTTCGAGCGGTACGATCTGCGCCTCAGCGATACAGCACATTGCGGCAACAACAAGCGCGAACGCGGCGCCGCTAAGACCGCTGACAAGCAGGAAATATCCAACAGGAAGATGCTCGGTTTGCCCAAAACGATTGGTATCGACATAGCCCTTCCGCGTTTGCAGCCCTGCGCAAATCAACATCACGAGGACGAGCCACAAATACATGGCCGCCTCGAACGGCGTTGCAAAGCCATGCAGCATTTCACTGGCGTCGCTGTGAACCCACGCAACCTGTCGAGCTATAAACTGGTAGAAAAAGATCATCAACATGCCAAACGAAAGCAGCACGAAACCAATCTTGTAGATCTTCGCGCTCTCAGCCTCCAGGCGCTCGTCCTTTGGGCCGGCATATTCACGCCACTTTTGCACAAGTTTTAAGTCTTCAAATTTCATAGTGAACTCCTAAAGAGCGTTAGGGTCGGCGTCGATTTCGTCTTCCCAAAACAAATCGTTCAACGTAACGCGCAGCGCTTTACAGATTGCCACGCACAAGTTGAGCGTGGGATTGTAGCCGCCCGCCTCAATCAGGCCGATGGTCTGGCGCGTAACGCCCACGGCTTGGGCCAAGTCGGCTTGCGAAAGGCCAACCGCCGCGCGCGCCGCCTTCATGCGAAGGTTTTTCTTACCTGGCATAAAGTTCCTTTCGTGGTAATGGACAAATATCCGTTGCAACATGACAGAAATATATTGCATCCATCAGGCAATGTCAACTATATCTGTCATTATGGAAACCATGTCCGACATCGCCATGCGGACATAGCAATTTCGATCCGCTATTCAAACTTACTCGGACAGAACCGACTCGGTTTTGTCCGAGTAAACGAATCTCCATCGAACTCCGAACGATTGTTCGATGGATTTCGTGTTGGTTGGAATCGTCTGTGGGCTGGGCTATGCTACCTTGACTATCTATATGACTTAAACGCAGCAAGGGAGCACCGAGAGAGCGAGTATGGCAAAAAACACCGCAAACTATGGTAACGACAGTATCCGCCAGCTCAAGGACGAGGAGCGCGTACGTCTGCGCCCCGCCGTCATCTTCGGCTCGGACGGACTCGACGGTTGCGCGCATGCCGCCTTCGAGATCCTGTCCAACGCCGTTGACGAGGCGCGCCAGGGCTACGGCAAACTCATCACCCTTACCGCCTTTCGCGATGGTTCCATTCAGGTAGAGGACAACGGCCGCGGCTGCCCGCTCGACTGGAACCCCTCCGAGAAGCGCTTTAACTGGGAGCTCGTCTTTTGCGAGCTCTACGCCGGCGGCAAATACAACAACAACCAGGGCGGCGACTACGACTTCTCGCTCGGCACCAATGGCCTGGGCTCCTGCGCGACTCAGTACGCCTCCGAGTACATGGACGTCACGGTTTGGCGCGATGGCAACAAGTACTCTCTGCACTTTAAAAAGGGCAAGGTCGTCGGCGCCAAAAAGAAGGCACTCGAGATTGAGCCCAGCGATGAGGACCGCACCGGCACCACTATCAAGTGGCGCCCCGATCTTGAAGTCTTTACCTCGATCAGCATCCCCCACGAGTGGTATCGCGAGACCATGCGCCGTCAGGCCGTGGTCAACGCCAACGTGACCTTCCGCCTGCGCATCGAGGGCGACGATGGCGAGTTTTCCGAAGAGGATTTTTGTTATCCCAAGGGCATCGAGGACTATGTGCTCGAGAAGGTCGGTGCCGACTACCTCACCGAGCCCTTCTTTATCGAAGCCGACCGTCGCGGTCGCGATCGCGAGGACCTGCCCGATTACAACGTAAAAATCACTGCTTGCATGTGCTTCTCGCGCACCTTCACGATGCAGGAGTACTACCACAACTCCTCCTGGCTCGAGAACGGCGGCTCGCCCGAGAAGGCTGCCCGCAGCGCCCTCACTAGCGCCATCGATGCTTACATTAAGCAACAAGGCAAGTACAACAAAAACGAGAGCGGCATTAAGTGGCAGGACGTCCAGGACTGCCTGGTGCTGGTGACCAACTGCTTCTCCACCCAGACGTCTTACGAAAACCAGACCAAGAAGGCCATCAATAACCGCTTTATCCAGCAGGCCATGACGGCATTCTTTAAGGAGCGCCTCTCGACCTACTTGATTGAGAACAAAGATGCCGCCAACAAGATCATGGAGCAGGTGCTCATCAACAAGCGCTCGCGTGAGAATGCCGAGAAGACGCGTCAGAGCATCAAGACCAACCTGCAGCAGAAGACCGACATGGCCAACCGCGTGCAGAAATTCATCGACTGCCGCTCCAAGGACAAGAGCCGTCGCGAGATCTACATCGTAGAGGGCGACTCGGCAGCGGGCGCCATTCGCACCTCGCGCGATGCCGAGTTCCAGGGCGTTATGCCCGTCCGCGGCAAGATTCTCAACTGCCTGAAGGAGGACTATCCGCGCATCTTTAAGTCCGACATCATCATGGACCTTATGCGCGTGCTGGGCTGCGGTGTGGAGATCAAGGACAAGCGCATCAAGAACCTGGGCGCCTTTGACCTGGACAACCTCAACTGGAACAAGGTCATCATCTGTACGGACGCCGACGTCGACGGTTATCACATCCGCACGCTCGTGCTCACCATGCTCTACCGCCTGGTGCCCACACTTATCGACGAGGGTTACGTGTATATCGCCGAGTCGCCGCTCTACGAGATCAACTGCAAAGAGAAGACCTACTTTGCCTACACCGAGCTCGAGAAGAACGGCATCCTCAAAGAGATCGGCGACCAGAAGTGTTCCATCAACCGCTCCAAGGGTCTTGGTGAGAACGATCCGGACATGATGTGGCTCACCACCATGAACCCCGAGACGCGCCGCCTGATCAAGGTGGAGCCCGAGGACGTCACCAAGATGGAAACCATGTTCAACCTTTTGCTTGGCAACGACGAGGCAGGCCGCAAGCGCCATATCTCCGAGCACGGCAAGGAATACCTGGACCAGCTGGACCTGCAGTAGCAGCAAATCGATAACGACGGCCCATAAGAAGTTCAAGAGGAAATCGTGGCAAAGAAGAAGACGAAGAACCAGCCAAAGAAAAAGCAGGTCAACGCCGAGAACGTCATCGGCCTGCACTCCGAGGTCACCGACCAGCCGATCACGCAGACGCTCGAGGTCAACTACATGCCCTACGCCATGAGCGTCAACGTCTCGCGTGCGTTCCCCGAGATCGACGGCTTTAAGCCCTCGCACCGCAAGCTGCTCTACACCATGTACAAGATGGGTCTGCTCAAGGGCGAGCGCCAGAAGAGCGCCAACATTGTGGGCCAGACCATGAAGCTCAACCCGCACGGCGATGCCGCGATCTACGAGACGATGGTGCGTCTGGCAACCGGCAACGAGGCGTTGCTCGCGCCGTTCGTTGAGTCGAAGGGCAACTTTGGCAAGTATTATTCGGGCGATCTGAGCTACGCCGCCTCGCGTTATACCGAGGCCAAGCTCTCCCCCATCAGCGCCGAGATCTTCAAAGATATCGACAAGGACCCGGTCGACTTCGTCGACAGCTACGACGGCGCTATGAAGGAGCCGCGCTTGCTGCCCACCACGTTCCCCAACATCCTTGTCTCGGCCAATAAGGGCATCGGCGTCGCCATGGCGTCCGACATCTGCGGCTTCAACCTCAACGAGGTCTGCACCGCCACGATGCACTACCTGCAGGATCCCGACTGCGACCTGCTCGAGTACATGCCCATGCCTGACTTCTCGACCGGCGGCGAAATTATCTACCGCCGCGAGGAGATGGAGAAGATCGTCGAGACCGGCCTTGGCAGCTTCCAGATCCGCTCCCGCTGGCGCTGGATTCCCGAAGAGCGCATCATCGAGGTCTACGAGATCCCCTACACCACCAAGACCGATGTCATCATCGAGCGCATCGTCAAGCTTTCCAAAGAGGGCAAGGTCAAGGAGATTGCCGACATCCGCGACGAAACCGACCTCTCGGGTTTGCGCATCGCCATCGACCTTAAGCGCGGCGTCGACCCCGACAAGCTTATGGCCAAGCTCTATCGCTCGACCACGCTGCAGGATTCGTTCTCGTGCAACTTCAACGTGCTCGTCGACGGCTATCCCCGTGTCATGGGCGTGCGCCAGATCCTGCACGAGTGGGTCAAGTGGCGTATTGAGTCCACGCGTCGCCGCATTAACTTTGACCTGAGCAAAAAGTCCGAGCGCCTGCACCTGCTGCACGGCCTCGAGGCGATCTTGCTCGACATCGACAAGGCGATCGCCATCATCCGTGGCACCAAGCTCGAGGCCGAGGTCGTGCCCAACCTTATGCGCGGCTTCGACATCGACGAGACCCAGGCCGAATTTGTTGCCGAGCTCAAGCTCCGCAACATCAACGAGGAGTACATCCTCAACCGCACCAAGGACATCGCTAAGCTTGAGGGCGAGATTGCCGAGCTTGAGGAGATCCTCTCCAGCGAGGAGAACATCAAGAAGGTCATCAGCGACGAGCTGGCCGCGGTCAACAAGAAGTATGTGATGCCGCGCCGCACGGGCAGGATCGAGCCCCATGAGGTTATCGAAGTAAGCTTGGAGCCCGAGGTCGAGGAGTACCCGGTCACCATCATGCTCTCGCGCGATGGCTACCTCAAAAAGATGACGGACCGCGTGCTCAAGAAGGCGACCACGCTCAAGTACAAGGACGGCGACAAACCCTTTATCGAGTTTCCGTCCTCCAACACCCACGAGCTGCTGGTCTTTACCAACAAGAGCCAGGTGTACAAGTGCAAGGTTGCGGCATTTGAGGACACCAAGTCGGCCCAGCTGGGCTCGTACCTGCCGACCGATCTTGAGATGGAACCCGACGAGAGTGTCATCTGGGTCATCGACCCCGATGACTACAAGGCCGACGTGCTGTTCGTCTTTGAGAACGGCCGTGTGGTGCGCGTCGCACTTTCTGGATATGTCACCAAGACCAACCGCAAGCGCCTGAAGAACGCCATCTATGGCGGCAGCAAGCTGCTGTATGCCCAGGTGCTCAAGGAAGATCGCGACATCGCGCTGGTCTCGAGCGACTACCGTCTGATGAACTTCAACACGTCGCTGCTCAAAACCAAGACGACCACCAACACGCAGGGCATCCAGGCCTTTACCGCCAAGAAGGGCCGCTCGGTCACCACCGTCGGCACGACCGAAGAAATCCTTGGCGCCGGCGTCTCGGCCGAGAAGTTTACCGCGCAGAGCCTCCCCTCTGCCGGTGCCCTCATGAAAGAAAACGACATGCCGAGCTTGTTTGACTAGGTACCACGGCAACGAGATCGTTAGATACTTCGCAAAGCGACGAGGCCCGGAACGCAACGGCATTGCGCCCGGGGCTCGTCGTTTTTCTTCTCAACTTTTTTTTAACGCAGATAAATTGATTTCTGCTTATTTTTCTGCGTAAAAAAATGTCAGCGTCACTGCTACGATGCCCTTTGGCCAGTCGTTAGCAAAACTTGCAAAAGTTAGCAAAACTTGCAAAAATTAGCAAAACATGCAAAGGAGCTACCATGGAGTACAGCAAGAACCCCTTTACCCCGACGTTCGGAAGCGTCCCTCCCTTTCTAGCGGGTCGCGAGCATATCCTGCGTGACATCAACCGTGGCTTTATCAACGGCCCGGGAGATCCCAACCTGTCGACCATTTTTACTGGCGCAAGGGGAACGGGCAAGACGGCGCTTCTCTCGCTCCTTTCAGAAACGGCGCTTGAACACGACTGGATCGCAGCAAATGTCTCCGCCATGCCAGGCATGCTCGAAGATATTATCGAGCGAACCAAAGAAGCCGCAGATAGCTACCTCTCACAGCCTCACGCGCGCATAAACGGTGTTCAAATTGGCCCAGTGGGCATCGATTGGACATATGCTCAAGAGGCTCAGGGCAACTGGCGCACGCGCATGAATGGCATCTTTAAGCAACTCGAAAAACATGACATCGGACTTCTCATCACCATCGATGAAGTCACCGTCGATCTCGAAGAAATGCTTCAATTTGCCTCTGTTTACCAGCACTTTGTACGCGAAGGTAAAAAAGTTGCCCTACTCATGGCAGGACTGCCCTACAAAGTATCGGCGTTGCTGCGTAACGATTCCGTCTCGTTTCTCAGGCGTTCCCAATATCATCAGTTGGGACGAATCACTGACGTTGAAATTGCAAACGCATTCCGCAAAACCGTTGAGGCCGGAGGCCGCTCAATCACGCCAGAAGCGCTCGAGGATGCCGTGAAGGCCGTCGACGGATTCCCCTACATGATGCAGCTCGTCGGATATCGCACATGGGATGTTTCGGAGAACTCGCCCAAAATCAGCGCACCTGATGTCCAGCAGGGTTCTCTGCTTGCCCGTATGGAGCTGCGCGATCGAATTCTCGAAACGACCTATCGGGAGCTTTCCGATAAAGACATTGAGTTTTTGCTCGCGATGCTGCCCGATTCTGGCCCCAGCAGGGTCTCGGAGATAGCCAAACGCATGGGCGTTGCCAGCAACTATGCAAGCCAATATAAACGCCGTCTCCTCGAGGACGGCGTCATCGGGGAACGTGGACGTGGACTCGTTGGCTTTGACATCCCCGCGTTCAGGGAGTTCCTGAGCGAGAAAGTCTCCTAGCACGCGGAGATTGTCCACAAGGGCAACGGTGCATGGCAATCAACGATTCACCCGGCAAGGACGGCAAGTACTTCCAATAACGCTGATTGCCATGCGTTCTTCTTGCCCTTAGGCGAGCTTGCGAGCGAGCTCTCGCACCTCTTCCAACTTGGGCGACGATGCCATGCTGTCGCGCTCGGTCATACCGCTGATGGTGACAATGCCCTGATCCTCCCACTTGCAGTACGCGCATGTGGACTTGTACATAGCAATCGCCGCATCATAGACGCCCTCGCTGTGGCTATCGAGCAAAAGGGCCGTCTTGGTGAACGGGAAGCCCGTAGCACCGAAGGCGTACAGGCGGTCGATGGCGGCCTTCTCCTGCGCAGTGATATCAAACCAGTAGATGGGCGAAGCGAAGACAACCATGTCGGCGTCTTTCAGCGACTCGATCACCTTGGCCATGTCATCCTTCTGCACGCAAGTGCCCTCGTGGGCGAAACAATACTGACACCCCAGGCAACCAGCGATTTTCTTACTGGCAACGCGGATGACCTCGACCGTATGGCCGGCCTCGCGCGCGGTCTCGGCAAACGCCTCGACCATGGTGTCGGTATTGGCGCCCTTGCGCGGGCTACCACTCAATACAACGATATTCATAGAAATCTCCCTCCTTCATGCCGCAGGCGCGCGGCATATTTTTTGTTTTAACCAAAACGGATAGAGTTATTCAATCGCCTCGTTTCAGCTACTCCCACTCTTTATAAGAATCGTTGCTGGGGGCTTGGTATTGAATCATGGCACGCCTTACTTCAGATACTCCTCAAAGAATGCCTTCAGCTTTTCAAACGGAATGATGTCCGTCTGATCGTAAAGGTCGGTGTGGTTGGCGCCGGGGATAATGAGCAATTCCTTGTTGTCCCCCGTCAGCTTGCCGTACGCGGTTTCGCTGAAATAGCGGGAGTGCGCCTTCTCGCCATGCACCAGCAACACGGCAGAGCGGATCTCGCCGGCGTACTGCAAAATCGGCATATTCAAAAAGGACAGCGAGGACGTCACGCTCCAGCCACCGTTGGAGTTCAGGCTGCGGGGATGGTAGCCTCGCGGAGTTTTGTAGTAGGCATAATAGTCCGCTACAAACTGCGGCGCATCCTCCGGTAGCGAATCGACCACGCCGCCCGCCAGCGCATAGCTGCCGTTTTTATAGTCCTCGGTGCGCTGCGCGTTCAGCGCTTTCCGCTTATCAAAGCGTGCCTGCTCGGAATCCTCGGCGTCAAAATAGCCGTTTGCGGTCACGCGGGTCATGTCGTACATGGTCATAGCAGCAGTGGCCTTGATACGGGTATCGATGGCCGCGGCGTTAATCGCCATGCCACCCCAACCGCAGATACCGATGATGCCGATACGCTCCGGGTCGACACTTTCCTGCACAGAGAGGAAATCCACCGCTGCACAGAAGTCCTCGGTGTTGATGTCCGGCGATGCTACATAGCGGGGCGTGCCGCCGCTCTCGCCGGTATAGGACGGGTCAAAGGCAATTGCAAAAAAGCCCAGCTCCGCCATTTTCTGCGCGTACAGACCGGAGGACTGCTCCTTCACCGCGCCAAAAGGGCCGCTGACGGCGATGGCGGGCAGCTTGCCTTCCGCGTTCTTAGGCACGTAGACGTCAGCCACCAGCGTGATGCCGTATCAGTTATGGAAGGTCGCCTTGCTGTGCTCAACCTTGTCGCTTTTGGGGAATACTTTGTCCCATTCCTGCGTCAGATTCAACTGTTCCATACCTAAACCTCCTTGTCAGTCGCTTTAAGGTATTGCTCGTCGTCCACGGGCTCCAACCACTCGTTGGAGGCCTCCTCGCCCGGAACCTCCACCGCGAGATGGGAGAACCAGCTGTCGGGCGCCGCACCGTGCCAGTGCTTTACGCCTGCGGGAATATTTACTACATCGCCGGGGCATAGCTCCTGTGCCGGTTTGCCCCATTCCTGGTAAAACCCTCGGCCAGCCACGCAGACGAGGATCTGCCCGCCGCCGCTTTTGGCGTGATGGGTGTGCCAGTTGTTGCGGCAGCCGGGCTCAAACGTCACGTTGTAAACGCCGACTTGCTCGGTGGAAAGGGGTGAGAGGTAGCTTTGACCGATAAAGTACTTCGCAAATGCGTCGTTGGGGGCACCGATGGGAAACGCCATCTCGTTTTGGTGCTGCGCCTTTGCGTCGGCAGCGTCTTCGTCCGCCCAGACCTCCTTCGCCATGCGGAAGGCCGCCCATGCCTTGGACCATCCCGCGTAAAACGCCGCGTGCGTAAGGATTTCTGCTATCTCCGTCCTGGTCACGCCATTGTTCTTTGCGGACATCAGATGATATTGGAACGAAGAGTCCGTCAGCCCCTGTGCCATCAAGGCAACCACCGTCACCACGCTGCGGTCTCGAAGGGAAAGCCCGTCTTCTCGGCTCCACACCTCGCCGAACAGCACATCATCATTGAGCTGAGCGAATTTGGGAGCGAAGTTCCCCAGGGCATCCCTGCCCGCTGTCTGCTTAACCGTCATGTTTGATTCCTCCTGTCGATGGTTTTGAGTGCAAAACTGCTTCCGCGCGGTCAAGCTGCCCGCCTAGATCCCTATGCCCATTCGTCGCGCCTGCTCAAGGGCGGGGTGCCCGGCGATTTCGCCCACACCGTTCACTCCACCGGCGAAAACCGTTCCGGCAAGCGTGCGCCTTTGGCGAAAATCCCTTGCGCTCCCGATTTGTATTGACGAAAATAAAGGTAATACCTAAACCTAACTTTAGGTCAAGGAGTTAATTCGAGATTTGTCCGGAGGGACCATGTACACAATCGGACAGGTGGCGGAGATGTTCGGTCTGCCCGCCTCAACGCTGCGGTACTACGATAAGCAGGGATTGTTCCCGGGGCTGGAGCGGACGTCCGGCATTCGCCGATTCGGCGATACGGAACTCGAGGCGCTTCGGGTCATCGAATGCCTGAAGAAGGCTGGGATGGAGATCAAGGACATCCGGCTGTTCATGGAATGGTGTGCGGAGGGCCCATCGACATATCCCAAGCGCAAGGCCATGTTCGAGGAGCGAAAGGCCCACATGGAGTCGGAAATCGCAAACATGAACCGTGCGCTGGATATGCTGAGGTTCAAATGCTGGTACTACGAGCAGGCGATCCAAGATGGCAACGAGGATAGAGTGAAGGCGCTGATTCCCGACGATTTGCCAGAAGAAATCAAAGGCGCCTACGAGAACACGCACGTTCGATAACGCCGCCCGATGCTAAAGGAGCTTTGGCGAGGAGTCCTATTCGGGTAGAAATACAAAAGACAGCCTCCGAACCAAAAGGTCCGGAGGCTGTTATTTCCGCTATTCCCACTCGGCAATAGGAGCCACTGGCCAAAAGCCTGTCAACATCAAAACAAGTCCTCAATCTATCGATTCTACGTGAGGCAATGGTCCCCATTTGATGCCCGCACTGTTTGCGCACTAGGGAGCAAAAGAATCTGGCCGCCGCTCAAATAAGATCACCGCCATCTTGCATAAACGACGCCATGTTAAGGTGCCTGACGCCATCCCTCTCCTGCAATAGAGGATCAAGCGTGAACAAGTAGCGTGGATACCCATCCCTGATGTGGCCGAACGGCCTGTACTCGCGCTCCTCGACGCCTCTGTCGGCAATCGACATAGAGACCTGGATGTAGGCGTAAGCATTGCGCCTACGAGCGATGAAGTCACACTCGAGCTTCCCAATACGGCCCACAGAAAGCTCGTACCCGCGCGATGCAAGATAGAGGTAGAGCACGTTCTCCAACGCCGGCCCGTAGTTAATCCTCGCATCCGTGTTCATGGCGAAATAGAAGCCGGGATCAGCCAGGTAGTACTTCTCTTCGCGGATAAGCGATCGCCGAGACTTGAGATCGAACCTCGAGCAGCGATAAAGGATCTTCGCGTCAACAAGAATCTGGATATACCGATTGAGCGTTTCGCGCTTGATGGGAATCTTCTCGACATCATTGAAGTACGCAAGGAGGTTCTTCAGGTTCGTCGGCGCACCAAAGTTGTTGATGAGATACGTCTGGACGGCATCGAAAACCGAGACATTCTTAATCTTGTTCGAATGTTTGACGTCCTTTTCAAAGATCTCATGAATAACACTCTTGATATAGGTGCGCTTTTCATCCTCGCCCTCATACTCCAACGCTTTGGGAAATCCTCCAAGGGTCAGGTACTCGGTAAACTCTCCCACGAGAACGTCATTGACAGGCTTGCCGAGAAAACGCTTCATATCGATATATTCCGCAAAGTCGAGTGGGAACACCTCGAACTCGATATAGCGACCCGTCAGCTTTGTAACAAGCTGCCCAGAAAGCAGATATGAATTCGAACCGGTAATGAAAATGGACCAACCGCCATCTGTCCGGTAGCCGTTGATGAGCAGCTCGAATTCCTCTACGTTCTGAATCTCATCGATGAAGAGGTACTTCGTCTCCTCAGTGTCTGCTGGGGTCGACATGTCAATCAGATTTTCGAGCTCATCGGTCGTCTTGACCTTCCTGTTCTCCCGTGAGTCGAGGTCGATATAGATGATGTGGTCGCTCGCTACACCGGATTCCACAAGTTCGTCTGCGATTGATTGCATGAGGCAGGATTTACCACACCTGCGAACACCGGTGATTACCTTGATCATCCCGTCATCGTGGTAGAAACCACGCATTCGCTTCAGATACTTTTCACGTCGGTATATACGCAAGATGCACCCCCTTTTCAGTGTCCATTATATCAGTTATGGGGGTACTTTTTTACATTTTATAAAAAAGCGTACCGATAACTTATTCCCGCTTAGTTTCGAAAGTCAAATAACTTTGAAGTTTCGAAAGCGAGAAGGCAATATGCGCAAAGACGCGTCGGAGGGGTAAGCCCCAGCCATGTCGTGTCGGCAGCGACGAAGGGCGCGTCTGCGCGTGCTACAATGCGGACATCAGAGATGAAAACACAGTCCCCGTCGGGTAGTCGTGGGCGTGCGCTAGTCCGCATCAGTAACCTGCCTCCTTGGTTGTCCCTTCTCTGCATGGTCATCTACATAAAGGAGGAACCAACCGTGCAGATCAGCGTGTCGTCCACCCTGACCGTATATCACGACGGTCAATTCTGGGTCGGGCTGGCGGAGCACGTCGAGGGCGGAAGGTATGGCGTCACCCGCATCGTCTTCGGCGCGGAGCCATCCGATGAGGAGATTCTGCGATTCGTTACAAGCGAATGGGAGAAGCTCTCGTTCTTCGGCGACAAGGCCACTGAAACAAGCAAGCCCGCGAAGAACCCCAAGCGGCGCGCTCGCGAGGCAGCGAAAGCCCTTAAACGGCCCGCGGTGAGCACCAAGGCACAACAGGCTCTCGCGGCACAGCGGGAAGCAATGAAGCGGGAGTCGGCTCAAGCAAGAAGTCAGCGTCGCGCGGATGAGGCGGAGACGCGCTTCGAGCAGCGAAAGTTGAAGCGCAAGCAGAAACATCGCGGGCATTGATCGCCATTTGCAGCAAGGCAAACCATATACAGCAGCGGCGCCAGTTCCACTTGAAGCCGACGCCGCGTAGACGCTGATGGTGACGGCTATGCACGGGCACGGGCGCGCCACCGCACTTCACAGCTTGTTTCTCAAGTATTTGGGACGCACACGCGGCGTTCAAAAATGTAAAGCGGTTCCGCATGGCTCGAGACTGAGCCGAGGTGCCCTACTTCTCGCCCTCCAGCAGCCCCACGATGCGGTCGATGTCGACGGCAAAGCGGGGCCTTCCCTCGCGCTCGTAGCGGTCGAGGTACGCCTGGCACTCGGAGACAATGCGCTTGGTGTTGCCATCGATGATGCGCTGGAGCGTCTCGTAGTAGGCCGAGCCCTCGGTCCTGAAGCGGCGCTGGTAGGCCTTGGTTATGGGGAACATCTTGATGTAGTGGATGCCGTGGCGGCAGCCGGGGCGCGTCGTGGGGCGGGGTGGCAACGCAAAGTACTGGTCTTTGGGCACGTTGGGGGCGATGTTGGAATGCAGCGGTACGGCGAAGTCCCTGCGCTTCCCGCGGAAACGCAGCCTCACCACCACGATGCAGGGGAGATTGTGCTTAAGCATGAGCTCGCGGTCGCCCTCGACGAGGTCGAAGAAGTCCTGGGAGATGGATACGACCTTCACCGGTTGCGCCTCTTCATACGAAGTGGGGCCCGCATCGCTGCAGGCCCCTACAGGTGGGCGATATTCTACGCCTTGCGGCACCCCGTCGCCCACGGAGGTTAAACGTACACGTAAGCCGTACTCTGAAAGCCGCGGCTTCCGGCAAGTAGTTTATGCCACGAAAGGTCGCTTTCAACGCGCATAGCTCGCAAAATAACACTCGCTGGGCCGTCACCCCTGGCCGTTACCCTCCAATCTTCATTGGAGTCAGCAGGTCAATTCATATAGTTATGGGGGGGGTATCCTAAAGGAAATCAATTTTATACCCCCATAACTAAGGAATTTTCTATTCCCACTCAATGACTAGGGCCCTGGTGTAATTGGCTGGATCACCGTTCCGGGAACCGGTATCGACCTACCTGTCCGCCGAGCTCTTTCTTCAGCTCCAGCCTAGTATCTGATTCGCGCCGTTATAGGCGAAAACCGAAGAGATGCGTCTTAGCCAAGAAAAGAAGGTTAGCCTCATCTTACTGCATGATTCGTGTGTTATAGTTAGATGACTCTAACTGTTTGGGGGCGACAGCCATGCACGAACGCGAGGGTTTCTGGGACAAGAACGCCGGTCGGTATGACCGTTTCATGCGAAACGACCGGGCGGCGTATGAGAAGATGTATGGGCTGATCCGGCCGGTGGTGAAAGCAAAGACCGTGCTGGAGGTTGCCACCGGCACGGGGCTTGTCGCAAAGAGCGTCGTGAATGCGGCGGCGCACATCGAGGCTACGGACGCCTCTGCAAAGATGATCCTTGAAGCGAAGCGGGACAATCAATCCGCAAAGCTGCACTTTTCCGTACAAGATATGTTCCGCC
>CAUCQW010000035.1 GCA_958445065.1 uncultured Collinsella sp. | reverse complement strand
GTGAGCTGGCGGCAGAGCGTGGCCAGGTGCTCTGGGGCCTCGATGCGAAGGCGGACATTCGCTTCTCGCACGAGAATCCCGATGTCCAGGCGTGCTACAGCGAGTTTTTGGGCGCGCCGCTCTCGCCGCTGGCCGAGGAGCTGCTGCATACCGACCATCACGCCTGGTCGATGCCCAACGAGGGGGCGTGCTAGCGATGCGCGCTTTTGATGTTGAGATGTCGCGCCGGGGGTTTGCCTCGGTGCTCGCCGCGGGCGCCCTGTCGCTTGCGCTCGCGGGCTGTGGTGGCGGAGCTACCGGTGCCGGGTCCGCCGCGGGTTCGGCTGCCGGGTCTGCTGCGGGCGGTTCTGCTGTCGAGCCGGTTGAGGTGCACGTCGCGTCGCTCAAGGGTCCGACCTCGATTGGCCTGGTGCAGTTTATGGACCAGGCTGCCGACGGTGCCACGGACAACGAGTTCGACTTTGCGATCAACACTGCCGCCGACGAGATCGTGCCCAAGGTGATTCAGGGCGATGTCGACATTGCCCTGGTGCCCGCCAACGTGGCGAGCATGCTCTACAACAAGACCGAGGGTGCGGTGCAGGTCATCGACATCAACACGCTGGGCGTGCTGAACGTGTTGACGGGCGACGCGAGTGTGGCCTCGTTTGGCGATTTGGCGGGCCATACCGTCTATATGACGGGCAAGGGCACCACGCCGGAGTACGTCATGAACTACCTGCTGGAGCGCGCGGGCCTGACCGGCCAGGTGGCGCTTGAGTTTAAGAGCGAGCCCACCGAGGTGCTGTCGGCGTTGCTTGTCGACCCGTCCGCCGTGGGCGTGCTACCCGAGCCGTTCAAGACGGCGGCCATCGCCAAGAGCGAGGACAAGCTGTCGGCTCCGGTAAGTCTGACCGATGTGTGGGATGAGCTGGCAGGTGACACGGGTTCGCGCCTGCTGACGGGCGTGACCGTGGTGCGCCGTGTCTTTGCCGAGGAGCATCCCGATGCCGTGGCGGAATTCCTGAGCTGCCATGCTGCGAGCGTTGAGGCCGTGAACGCGGCGCCGGCGGACTGGGCTCAGTCCGTGGTCGATGCGGGTATCGTGGATAACGCCGCGATTGCCGAAAAGGCGATTCCCGGGTGCATGCTCGTGTGCCAGACGGGGAAGGATATGAAGGCGGCACTCGGTGGGTACCTGCAGGTGCTGGCCGATGCGGACGCGAGCGCCGTGGGCGGCAAGCTCCCGGCCGATGATTTCTACTACATGGAGTAGCCCGTGCGTGCGTTTGCTCGACACATGACTGAGCGTGCGAAGGCGGTGGCGGCAGTGGGTGCCGTCGCCGCCTTTTGGCTTGCCGTGTGGATCTTTGCGGCGTCGCTGGTGGCACAGCCGCTGATTTTGCCGGGGCCGGGCGCTGTTGTGGTGGCGTTGCTGCGGCTGGTGTGCGATGCCAACACGTGGGCGATTCTGGTGGGCTCAGGCGCACGAATCTTGGGCGGACTGGCGCTTGCCGCGATCTGCGGCGGTGTACTGGCGGGAGTCTCGGTGCGGTCGCGGACGTTTGCCCGTCTGGTGGCGCCGGCGCTTTCGTTTGTAAAGGCGACGCCGGTTGCCTGCGTGGTGGTTCTGCTGCTCATTTGGCTGGGGTCGGCGCGCGTGAGCATTGCAGCGGTCTTTTTGATGGCACTGCCGGGCGTGTATTTTTCGCTGGCCGAGGGCTTGTCGCAGGCGAATAAACCGCTGGAGCAGATGTTTCGCCTGCATGGCGTGCGGGGCTGGCGACTGTTCTTCGCCCATACCTGGCGCGAAGTCCTGCCATTTGTGCTTTCGTGCGCCCGTGCTGTGATTGGCATGAGCTGGAAGGCCGGCGTGGCGGCGGAGCTGATCGGCATGGCGGCGGGCACCGTGGGTGAGCGCATCTATCAGGCAAAGCTGTTGATCGAGACGGCTGATCTGCTGGCGTGGACCGTGCTGGTCGTTGCCGCCTCGTGGGCGTGTGAGCGCGTGCTGGTGTGGTCGCTGCGGGTTTCGGGACCCGTGGCATGGCGTGTTGCCGTGCGGGCGCATGGACATGGACTGCGCGGGCGTGCGGGGGCCGCGAGCGATGGCGCTTCGGCGGAGCTTGCGCTTGCCGTGGGCGATCGCGCGCCCTGGGCGCCGGCGCTGGGCGGTCTGGTGCTTCGTGTGCCCACCGGCGGGCGTACCTGCGTGATGGGCGCCTCGGGGGTGGGCAAGTCGACGTTGCTCGCGCTAGCGGCGGGGGAGTGCGCACCGTGCTCGATGGTGTTTCAGGATGCACACTTGGTCGAGTCCGCCTCGGCGCTGGATAACGTGCTGGTGTGCGCCGATGCGCGTGTGGATGCTTCGAGCGCCGCGGCATTGCTGCGCCTGCTGGTGCCGGAATCGATGTGCATGCTCGCGTGGCCGAGCTTTCGGGCGGGCAGCGCCGTCGCGTCGAGATCGCTCGAGCCCTGCTGTGCCCGGGCGGCGCCGTCATTCTGGATGAGCCCTTTACCGGTTTAGATACCGCTGCGCGCGACGCATGCGCCGAAGCTGTGCTCGACCTGCTCGACGGCCGCATGCTCCTGCTTGCCACGCACGATGTCGCCGACGCTCAGGCCCTCGATATCTCGGACATCATCACGCTCTAAATACTTACTCAGCAACAAAATGATTCGTTTTCCTCCGTCCTAATGGGGTCGGGTGTGGTATTCTATCTGCGGGGTAATACTTAGGATTACCAAGTAATACCAACGCCGCAGAAACAAACTCCGGATGCGGGCCAATCGGGTTGCCTTCACAGCCCGTCGCCCAGCCGCGTGGCCCGCATCTATCCGCACTACCGTCGTTTCAAAAAGGAAGCGCCATGGCAGAACACATGACCCCCGTAGTCGCGAAGGTCTTGCCTGAGGAGAAGGCAGCCTTCGCGGCGGCAACCCAGCTCGTGGGCACCACGCCGTCCAACGCCATCCGCATGTTTATCGCCGCGTTCAATCGCTGCGGCACCTTCCCGTTCGACATCTCGCCCAGCGGGGCCTTTGGCACTGCGCCCGATTCTTATCAATAAGTGATCCGTTTTCCTCCGTCCCCATGGAATCAGCTCTCTGCCGAGTTGTGGTAGAACTAGGGAACGGTTTTGAGGAGGTTGGCATGCTCAATGCGATAGCGTGGGCGCTTGCCTGTTTTGGCGTTGTCGCTGCCGATATAGCCCTGAGCGTGGTTCTGTTTTCTGTTCTCGATGCCGTGTCGGCGCTGACGGGCTATCCGATCGACAATCTCGATATCCAATGGTTCCAGGCCGCCGCTCAGACGGCGTCGTTTTTGATGGCGCTGCTGTGGTGGCGTTATCTGTGGCCGCGCTCGTTTATGGCGCGCCGGCAAGGCGAGCACCCGCTCGGTGGGGGAGCAGGCGCGGCATGGAAGCGCATCGTCTGCGTTGTCGTGATCGGCCTGTCCATGCAGGTGGTCATTAGCTACCTATGCGACGGCGTGCTGTCGCTGCTGCCCGAGGTCGCGGCAGACTATAGCGAGCTCGTCGAGGAAACAGGCATGGGCGACACGAGCTATCTGTCCGTTCTGACCACGGTGATTGGCG
The DNA here is from genome assembly GCA_958445065.1 of uncultured Collinsella sp. Lineage (GTDB taxonomy): Bacteria > Actinomycetota > Coriobacteriia > Coriobacteriales > Coriobacteriaceae > Collinsella. Next base: position 16,039 of record CAUCQW010000035.1, on the reverse strand, counting down.
CGCCATTTTGCGAAGAGCTCCTAGTGCGCGGCATCATCTTTGAGTTCTCACTGCGTGCGTTTAATCCACAGTGCCATCCGCTCTGGAAACGTCGGCGCCGCGTGAACGCGCAAGACGGCGCCATAGCGCCCTGGGAGGCCCCGAGTGCCTGGGGCGTCGCCGCGGCAATCGTACTGCAGGCGGCGGTCTTCGGCTTTATGCACATGAACTGGGTGCAGGGCTGCTATGCGGGCGCTGCCGGTCTCATTTTTGGTTGGGTGCTCGTGACCACTGGAAAGCTCCGCTACACGATCCTGCTGCACTTTGCCTTTAATGCCGGGTCGTATCTCATGGGGCTGCTGTGGTTTGTGAACACACCGCTCGACGTGGCGGTCACGGTTGCCATCGCCGGCTTTGTGCTGGTAGAGGCGATGCGCTCGCTGCTCCGGTCGTGCATTTCTGAGCCATGTGAAACTGATCGACCTGATTATCAATGACTTTAATTAGACCGATGCGTCCTGAACGCACCTGGCGTTTCGCCGAATGCTTCTTTAAATTTTGAGTAAAAGAATGACATGTTGGAGATGCCGACTTTTCGGGCTACATACTGCACGCTGCGCTCGGTGTTATTGAGAAGATATGCCGCCTCTGTGAGCTGCTGGTTGAGCTTGATTTGCGAAAACGTTTTGCCGGTTTTTTGCTTGATCAAGCTGCTGAGATAGCTGGTGCTATAACCCGTATCGCTCGCAATGCTTTCGAGTGTGCAGTCGCCGTAGCTTCGCTCAATATGATTCAGAATCGACACGATGCGTTCGTCCGACATGATCGCCTGGTTATCAGTTGCGGAGCGTCGGTACAGTCCTCGAATGAGAACAAGGAATAGGCTGACGGCGAGGTGCCTCATGAGTTCATTGGAATAGGCATCTTTAAAGTGATATTCGATAAAGAGCATCTCGATGAGGCGTCGCGCATGTCGGGCGTATTCCTCTGGAAGAATGAGATATTTTCGGGCCTCGCGGTTTTTGGACACAAAATCAAATAGAAGATTCGTTAATGGTGACGCGCCGGGTAGCTGGCTCAGGAACAACGAATCGAACATTTCTTTTTTGAAGACGATCGAAATGACGATATCATGCTCGCCCTTAACGTATGGAACGCTTCTGACTACGCCGGTGTTGCAAATGAGCACGTCGCCCTTTTTAAGGAGTAGTCGCCGTTCGTTGACGATAAACGTGCAGACGCCGTCGTACACGTAGTTAAGCTCCATATCCCGATTGATATGAGGAGGAATATCGGTAAAGCGCGACTCCTTGATAAGGCCCACGGGGTTTTCGTCGAGAGTTTCTTTCCAATCAAACAGATAGACCTCTTCGCCGTTAATGGTTGTGGTTTCCACCCTGTTATATCGCGGGCTGAGCTCTCCCGGATGTGTGCGATGCCACTCTTCGGTCTCGGTATGCGTATAGAGCAGCTGTTTGAGATTCGAATCCATGGGGTGCTCCAGCGGTGAACGGTAGAATCGATACCTTGAACGGTATTATATCTAAAAAAATGTTATAAAGCCATGCTTTCTATGCGATATCTTATGCATCTTGTTCTTCCTAGTATTGGGTTATCCGCTGGAGCATCCGATCAAGGAGGGCAAATGGGTAAGTTAAAACATGGGTTTGACTCCGACTTTTTATGGGGCGGAGCCATATCGTGCTCGCAGGCCGATGGCGCCTGGAATGAGGGCGGAAAGGGAAAGTCGACGCAGGATTGTCGATGGCTGGATGGTACCTGGACTCATGACCAGATTGAGGACAAGCATCAAAACAACCCATTCTGCCATGACGAGCTAATGAACGCTCTCGCAGATGATGGCGTTGAGTTCTACCCGTTTAGGCGTGGCAACGACTTCTATCATCACTATCGTGAGGACATCGCGCTTTTTGCGGAGATGGGCCTCAAGCTGTTCCGCACCTCTATTTGCTGGAGCCGAATCTATCCTAACGGAGATGACCTTGAGCCTAACCGCGAAGGCATCGAGTGGTATCGAAGCATGCTGGGTGAGTGCAAAAAGCACGGCATTAAGACCTTCGTCACCATGCTCCACTATGACATCCCGGTAAATCTTGTCACCACATATGGGGGATGGAAGAATCGCAAGACGATTGACTTCTTCGCCCGCTATGTCGAGACAATCGTTACGGAATTGGGCGATCTGGTCGATTTCTGGCTGCCTTTTAACGAGTTCAATGCAGCGCGTTTTTCGCCTTGGGACGGGGTCTGTCTGGTCAAAGACGAAGAGGGGGAGAACTTCGATCGAGCCATCTTCCAGTGCCTGCACCATGAGTTCGTTGCCAATGCGCGTGCCGTCGAGATTGTCCATCGTCTTTCGCCCGATACTCCCGTTGGCGGCATGATCGCTCGATTCTGTACGTATCCCGCCACCTGCCGTCCCGAAGATAACATGCAGGCTATTCACGACGACCAGTATTCCAACTGGTTCTATACGGACGTGATGGCTCGCGGAAAATACCCCGCTTATATGAATCGCTATTTCGATGCGTGCGATATCGAGATTCAAATGGAACCGGGCGATGAAGAGCTCATCGCTCGCAACACGGTCGACTTCCTGGCCTTCTCGTACTACTTTTCCCAGGTATCCACCTGCGATCAGGGATGGGAGAAGACTGCGGGCAATCTGGTCATGGCAAACAAGAACCCTTATCTCGAGACGAGTGAGTGGGGCTGGCAGCTCGATCCCATTGGCCTGAGGGTTACCCTTAACCAGATGTATGACCGCTATGGGCTGCCTCTGTATATCGCCGAGAACGGCCTCGGTACATCTGACGTGGTCGAGGAGGATGGCAGCATCCACGACGAGTATCGAATCGATTATTTGCGCCAGCACATAAAGTGCCTTAAAGAGGCGGTGATCGATGGCGTTGACGTGCGCGGATATATGATCTGGGGATTCATTGACCTTGTTGCCTGCGGTCCTCTTACGATGGACAAGCGCTACGGGCTTATCTATGTCGATCTGGATAATTGCGGCCACGGCACTGCGAAGCGCTTGCGTAAAGACTCTTTCTATTGGTACCAGAAATGCATCGCCACCAATGGCGAAGACCTTGGGTAGGAGTGATTGTTATGGCAGACAAGAAGGAACTGGCCGCTCGTGTCCTCGAGCTCGTGGGCGGCGCCGATAACGTTGTTATGGCAACGCACTGCATTACAAGGCTGAGGTTCAACCTGAAGGACGATAGCAAGGCAGACCTGGAGGCCCTTAAGACGCTTGACGGCGCCTTGGGCGCGCAGGTTAAAGACGGGCAGTGGCAGGTTATCATCGGCGCCAGCGTGGGGTCGGTATATGACGAATTGGAGCCCATGCTTGGCGACAGGATGGGTGGCGAGGTCTCCGCCGACGCCGAGCAGCCTGAGCTCCAAAAAGGTTCGGCTCGCGTATTCGATATCATCACCGGCATCTTCTCCGCTATCATTCCCGCACTGGTGGCGGGAGGCATCGTAAAGGGCATCCTGGCTGCTATCGCGGCTTTTGGAATCGACACGGGTGCCGGCGACTTTGCGATATTCAATATGATTTCGGATATCCCGTTCTACTTCTTGCCGTTTTTGCTGGCAATGTCTACAGCTGATAAGTTCCGAGTCAACCGTTCGCTTGCGCTTTGTGTTGCCGGATCGCTGATGTACCCGACTATTGTCAACGCTGTCGGTACGGGCGAGACGCCTCTTGCGTTGTTCGGTTTTACGGTGCCGATTTTTAGCTACGCCGATTCCGTGTTCCCGGTCATCTTTGGCGTCATTGGCTTGTCTTTTGTATATCGCGCAATCGACAAAGTCGTGCCGGATCTCTTTAAGCTCGTTGTCGTTCCGGCGCTCTCCCTTGCTATCGTGATTCCGGTCAACCTGTTTGTGCTCGCCCCGATTGGTGCCTGGTGCGGTCTTGGTCTTGCCAACGGTATCGTTTGGCTATTCTCGACGTTAGGTCCCGTTGCCGGTTTTCTGCTGGGCTTCTTTATGCCGCTTATCGTGCTCTTTGGCATGCACCAGTCGACGAGCCCCATCCAGATTTCCAATATCGCAACGCTGGGGTATGACTATCTGCTCCCGATCTCTTTCTGCCATAACCTCGCCGAAAGCGGTGCGTCTTTTGGTGCAGCTCTGCGCATGACCGACGAAAAGCTCAAGTCCGCTGCAATGACGTGCGCCTTCTCAGCATTTATGGGAATTTCCGAGCCCGCCTTGTTTACCGTTCAGGTTCCTAACAGGACTCCGCTTATCGCTGCGATGATTGCGGATGGCATTGGCGGCGCGCTCACCGTTGTTCTGGGCGCTAAGTGCTTCGGCTTTGTTATGCCTGGCATTACCTCGTTGCCCGTTTATGCCGATCCAAGCGGTAATCCCATGAACCTGATCATGATTGTCGTCTGCATCGCTTTGACTTGGGTTATCTCTGCGGCGCTCTCGTTTGCGCTCTATGGTCGTTTCGACAAAAAGTAACAACGTCTTGAGATAGACAATATTAATCGGCCGCTCGCCGGGGAATCGTTCTGCGACGCCCCGGCGAGCGGCATTTTATTGGTGGGGCGTGTCGTGTCGCCAACGGCGGCATGCCGCCTCGCCGCCCTAGTTGCGACGCCCGCCTCCGTTGGCACCCTGACGCCCCTGAGCTGCACGGTTGCGCCCGGCAGTGTTTTGCGCGCGCGACATGCCGCTGTGCCCCTTGCTGCCTTTAGGCCCCTTGCCGGCGGCGCCACCATGTGGCTTGCCGCCCTTCTTGCCGGTGCCATGCCCACCGCCAGCAGATGTCTCGCCCGGGCGTGGCGGCACGGGGCGAATCAGGCAATGCTTGGTGTAGCCGATCAGGTCGCGACGGCCAGCCTTTTCCAGCGCCTCGCGTACCAGCTTGTAGTTCTCGGGCTTGCGATACTGGATGAGCGCGCGTTGCATGGCCTTCTCGTGCGGGTCGCGCGCCACATAGATCGGTTTCATGGTGCGCGGGTCCACGCCGGTGTAGTACATGCACGTCGACATGGTGGACGGGGTGGGGTAGAAGTCCTGCACCTGTTCGGGCATGTAGCCCATGTCGCGCACGGCTTCGGCAAGGTCCACGGCTTCCTTCATGGTCGAGCCGGGGTGGCTCGAGATTAGATACGGCACCACGTACTGCTTGAGTCCGTATTCGCGGTTCAAGCGTTCAAATTTGCGGCAGAACGCGTCGTAGACGGCTCGGCTCGGCTTGCCCATCACTGACAGCACCGCATCGCTCACGTGCTCGGGCGCTACGCGCAGCTGGCCTGAGACATGATGCTCCAGCAGCTCGCGCAAAAACTCGTCCGAGGCATCGGCCATGGTGTAGTCAAAACGGATGCCGCTGCGCACGAAGACCTTTTTGACGCCCGGCAGCTGGCGCAGGTCGCGCAGCAGCTGCGTGTAGCCGCTCTCGTCGACCACCATGTTCTTGCATACGCTCGGCCACAGGCAGCGCTTGTTCTTGCACACGCCGTGCTTGAGCTGCTTGTCGCAGGCAGGACGGCTAAAGTTGGCCGTCGGTCCTCCCACGTCGTTGATGTAGCCCTTAAACTCGGGATCGCGCGTGAGCAGCTCGGCCTCGCGCATAATCGAGTCGTGGCTGCGCATCTGCAGCACGCGGCCCTGGTGGAAGGTGAGCGCGCAAAACGAGCACTCGCCAAAACAGCCGCGGTTGGAGCTAATGGAAAACTTGATCTCGGCAAAGGCCGGCACGCCGCCCGCTGCGTCGTAGTCGGGATGCCAATCGCGTGCGTAGGGGAGTTCGGCCACCTCGTCCATCTCGTCGGTGGTGAGTGTTGCCGACGGCGGGTTCTGCACCACATAGACGCTGTTGGGGTAGGGCTCTACCAGACGATGTCCGGTGATGGGGTCCATGTTCTGCTGCTGCACGTTAAAGCTGCGCGCGTAGTTGAGCTTGTCGGCGGCAAGGTCGTCCCAGCTGGGCAGCAGGTCGTAGTCGTAGACCTCGTCGAGCGAACTCGTGCGGTAAACGGTGCCGTTGATATAGGTGATCTGATCGACGGGCAGCCCCGCGTCGAGCGCGTCGGCGATCTCGACAATCGCGTGCTCGCCCATGCCGTAGATGAGGATGTCGGCGCCCGAGTCGAGCAGCACCGAGCGCTTGAGCTTATCCTGCCAGTAGTCGTAGTGGGCCAGGCGGCGCAGGCTTGCCTCGATGCCGCCGATGATGATGGGGGCGTCCTTGAACGTCTGGCGGATGAGATTGCCGTAGACCGTGACGGCACGGTTGGGGCGGTGACCTTCCTCGCCGCCGGGGGTATAGGCGTCGGTGTGGCGGCGGTGCTTGGTCACCGAATAGTGGTTGACCATGGAGTCCATGTTGCCGGCACTGACGAGAAACCCCAGGCGCGGCTCGCCGAGCACGGTGATGCTGGCGGGGTCGGTCCAGTTGGGTTGGCAGATGATGCCCACCTTGTAGCCGTGCGCGTCGAGTACGCGGCTGATGATGGCCATGCCAAAGCTGGGATGGTCCACATAGGCGTCGCCGCAGATGTAGACAAAGTCGCACTGGTCCCAGCCGCGTGCATCCATGTCGGCTCGACTGACGGGGAGGAACTTATCGCGGCCCGGGCGCCAGGGGCGGGCGGGCATCGCTTGGGAATGCTTGGCGCGGGCGACCGTGGCCTGCGCCTTGCCGCCGCGCTTTTGCTGCTGGCCCTGTTTGCCCTGCTGACTGCGCTGGTTGTTCTGAGCGTGCTGAGGCTTTTTTGCCACGATCCCTCCCGGTGTCTGTATGCTGCACGTAATTGTAACCAGTCTTTTTGGGACGGAGCTAAAAAGACTGGGGGAGTACATGAGCTGGGGATCGGCGCGTCGATGCGGGGATCGTTTGTTTCCAGACTGTGTATCTGCGCGTTGGAGAACCCGTCTCGCGCGCACGCCATGTTGTCAATGGGTTACAGTATGAACGGCGGCTATGTTTCCGCCAACGCACGAGAGAGTCGTCAACAAGGAGGATGCACGACGATGCAGCGTGCCAAACAGATATCGGAGTCTATTGAGCTGGGCATCATCTTGGCGCTCGCCGGTGGCTTTATGGACGTCTATTCGTACATTGGGCGCGATCATGTTTTCGCCAACGCGCAGACAGGCAACATCCTGCTCGTGGGCGTGAGCATCTCGGAGGGCAACTGGGCACTTGCGGGACGCTACTTCTTCCCCGTGGTGTCGTTTGCCGTGGGCATTATGCTTGCCGACCTGGTGCATGAGCGGTTTGGCAGCGTGATTCACTGGCGCCAGGTAACGGTGTTCTTTGAAGCCGTCATCTTGCTGGGCGTGAGCTTTATCCCGGGCGGCAATTTCAACCTGCTCGCCAACTGCCTCACCTCGTTTGCCTGCGGCATGCAGGTCGAGAGCTTCCGCAAGATCCACGGTCACGGCATCGCTACGACCATGTGCATCGGCAACTTGCGCAACGCGCTGCAAAACGTGGACGATTACATCATCACCCACAGGCGCGGCTTTTTGGAAAACGGCCTGCTGTACTTTGGCGTGATCTTTACCTTTGTGTTTGGCGCCGTGTTGGGCAACTGGTGTATTGAGCGCATGGGCCTGCACGCCATCGTCGTGGCGAGCTTGCTGCTGTTTGTCGCGTTTGCCATCATGTTCATCGACCGCGAGCGCGACTTGCGCTTACGCTGGAAGGTTGCGGCCGAGGCTTGGAAAGAGGGCTGCCGAAAGTAACCGAATGCGGCAAAGGGGCTGTCCCTTTGCCGCAATATTTTTCATCATCTGTTGAAACGCTTTAACAATTTTGACGTTCTCACGCGTTTTTTTGTTTCAAAAGCGTTAGGATGGGACTCATAGCGTGGGGCGTAATGGGTGCCCCGCACACGATGGGAGGCTATCAATGGCTAATCGTTTCGTTCTCAATACCATCTCTTATCATGGTTCCGGCGCCATCAAGGAGATCCCCGGCGAGCTCCAGCGTCGCGGCTACAAGAAGATCTTCGTCTGCTCCGACCCCGATCTGGTCAAGTTTGGCGTTACCGCTAAGGTGACCGACGAGCTCGACGCTGCCGGCATCGCTTGGAGCCTCTACTCCGAGATCAAGCCCAACCCCACTATCCAGAACGTCAAGGACGGCGTCGAGGCCTTCAAGGCCGCCGAGGCTGACGCTATCGTGACCATCGGTGGTGGCTCCTCCATGGACACTGCTAAGGCCATCGGCATCATCATCAACAACCCCGAGTTCGCCGATGTCCGCAGCCTCGAGGGCGTTGCTCCCACTAAGAACCACGCCGTGTTCACCATCGCTGTGCCGACGACCGCCGGTACCGCCGCCGAGGTGACCATCAACTACGTCATCACCGACCCCGAGAAGGTCCGCAAGTTCGTGTGCGTCGACACCAACGACGCCCCCGAGGTCGCCGTCGTCGATCCCGACATGATGGCCTCCATGCCCGCCGGCCTGACCGCTTCCACTGGCATGGACGCTCTGACCCACGCCATCGAGGGCTACACCACCAAGGGCGCTTGGGAGCTCTCCGACATGTTCCACTTTGAGGCTATTAAGCTGATCAGCGAGAACCTGCGTGACTCCGTCGCCGAGGCCAAGTCCGGTCAGCCCGGCTCCGGTCGCGAGGGCATGGCCCTTGGTCAGTATGTCGCCGGCATGGGCTTCTCCAACGTTGGCCTGGGCATCGACCACGCCATGGCTCACACCCTGTCAGCTCACTACGACACCCCGCACGGCGTCGCTTGCGCCATGCTGCTGCCGATCGCCATGGAGTTCAACAAGCCGGTTTGCGCTGAGCGCCTGGCCAAGGTTGCCGTTGCCATGGGTGTTGACACCACGGGCATGAGCACCGACGAGGCTGCCGACGCCGCTATCGCCGCCGTCAAGCAGCTTTCCGCCGACGTGAATATCCCGCACGTCTGCGAGGCCATGAAGGCTGACGAGATCGAGGTCCTGGCCAAGGACGCCATGGCCGACGCTTGCTTCCCGGGTAACCCGCGCGAGGCAACGCTCGACGACGTCATCGAGCTCTTCAAGAAGATCTGCCCGGCTGCTTAACCTGGTTCGGCGGGCCCCGCCCGTTAGCCCCAGAATCGTCCTCGGACATGTCGGAGGCCCCGCTGCGCACTACGTGCGGCGGGACCTCCTTCTGTCCTGCGGAAAGATTCTGGGGCTAACGGGCGGGGCCCGCCGGCTCGTTATCGTGGCGGGCGCAGTTCTGGGGAGCTCGATGGATCATCTCGCTAGGTAAAAAAGATGGCTCGCGGTGGTATTGTTGCTGTGGGTTTAATTCGATATGAAAGGGTGACTTTGGTGTCCAAGATGGATTCTACGCTCTCCTATATTACTGACCAGTTGAAGACGCTTACCTCGATTGCTTCGCCTACGGGCTATACCCGTGCGGCGACTGATTATCTAATGGAAACGTTGCGCGATATGGGCTTTGGCCCCGAGCGTTCCAATAAGGGCAACGTGCTGGTTGAGCTTGGCGGCGAGGGTGAGCCGCTTGTGTTGGCGAGCCATGTCGATACCCTGGGCGCCATGGTGCGCTCCATTAAGGACAATGGTCGCCTGCGTCCCACGACGCTTGGTGGGCATCAGTGGTCTACGGCCGATGGCGAGAACTGCACCGTCTACACGCGCGACGGCAATGTGTACACGGGCGTGGTCCTCAATACCGAGCCTTCGGCGCATGTGGCCGACGAGCCGGTCAAGACCCTCGAGAAGAACATGGAAATCCTGCTCGATGAGAATGTCGACAGCAAGGACGATGTGCTTGAGCTGGGCATTCAGACCGGCGACATCATCGCTATGGATCCGCGTACCACGGTGACGGAGAGCGGCTACATCAAGAGTCGCTTCCTTGACGACAAGCTGTCCGCGGCGATTCTACTGGGTCTCGCCCGCGCCGTCGCCGCTGGCGAGGTGACGCTTTCGCGTAAGGTTTCGCTGCTCTTTACCGTGTACGAGGAGGTCGGCCATGGCGGTGCCTTTGTGCCGGCCGACACGCGCGAGATGATCAGCGTGGACATGGGCTGCGTGGGCGACGACCTGGGCTGCACCGAGCGCATGGTGTCGATTTGCGCCAAGGATTCGGGCGGCCCCTACAACTACGATCTGGTGACCACGCTGTCCAATATCGCGCGCGAGCTTGAGCTCGATTACGCCATCGACGTGTACCCGCATTACGGCTCGGACGTTGAGGCCACGCTCTCGGCCGGCTACGACATTCGCCATGGTCTGATCGGCCCCGGCGTGTACGCGAGCCACAACTACGAGCGCAGCCACATCGACGGCGTGCGCAATACCTACGAGCTGGTCCGCGCCTACGTACAACGCTAGAGGAGCAGCTTGCGACTCGGCTGACCAATTGCTCTAAGGCCCGATTGCTCGGGCCTTTTTTCGCTTCAGTCTGTTTAGTATTATGCTGTATGTAACTAATTAACTTTACGTTTGGAATACTTAACGAGGTGATGCGGCATATGAATACATCTGAGTACTTGTCTATGGGTGATGCGGCCCGCTTGCTGGGCGTTACAAAAGCCCGCATATCGCAACTTGCCGCATCGGGGACGCTTGCGTGCGATATTGTGGGCGGTCGGAAGATGGTCGAGTACAATTCTGCGATCGCCTATCAAAAGGTCCGCAAACGAGGGCGCCGTCCTGCAGCCGATGTGGGACGCAAGTTTACGCTGATGTCGGCCGACCATGAGGTCGCGCATGTCTCATTTGATCCGACGCGCGAGTTTCCCTTCGAAATCGCCGAGGTCCTCGATGCGCAACGAATGCCGTTTGGCACATGCTCGAGTTCTTCTCCAACGGTGAATAAGCGGGAGCTCAACGCGTGGTGGGGGCATCGGTCGGTGCCCGATGTTCGCCCTGGGCTTATCTCGCGCTACCGCGAGCTAGGGATTGTCAACGGCGTTGAGGTGCCGGTTCAGTGCCTGGGCCTCTCGCTTTCGGATTGCTATTGGCTGCGGCCGGCAGAATGCGACGGGCTCGAATGGCGAAACCTCAATTACTTCGAGAACGAATTTGAGCGATCGGCGCCCGAAGAGCGTTCGGGTTGGTTGGAAGGCATCGGTCTTAAAAATCCGGATAACACGTCCGAGGGTGAGCTCCCTAAATCGTGGATGATTCGCAACGGCGTTCGCGTTCTGGTCAAGGGATGCGGCATGGACGATCAACGTCCCTTTAACGAGGCGGTTGCAACGGCTCTACATCGTCGCTTGCTGTCAGAGGGTGAGTTTGTTCCTTATGCGGTTGAGCGGATGTTCGATGGCCCTGTGTGTCTGTGCGACGACTTTCTTGACGGCCGCGAGGAATATGTTCCGGCTGTTTACGTTAAGAACGCCCTTGGCGGCCAGCGAGGAAACTCGACGTACGACCGGTACTGCCGCTTCCTTGGTAAGCATGGAGCAGACGAGGTTGCCGTGAGAAGGTCTATGTCGCAGATGATCGTTTGCGACGCCCTTTTGGCCAACAGCGATCGCCATTGGCGAAACTTCGGCATCATCCGCAATGTCGATACCTTGGAGATAAGGCATGCACCGCTGTTCGATAGCGGCAACTGTCTGTGGTATAACGTGCCAACTGCTGTGCTCGCAGCTGGGGAGTTTGGGTTTGCCGCTAAGCCGTTTGGACCCAATCCTTCCGTCCAACTGGCGCTTGCGGACTCGCTCGATTGGTTCGACTCATCGCGGCTCAACGGATTTGTTGATGAAGCGATAATGATTCTTTCGCAGAGCAAGTGGGCCACGGCGGAGGGTCGGCTCGAGTCCATTCGCCGCGGCCTGGAGCGTCGCGTTATCGAGGTGAATGCTGCTGTTGGAGTGCTTCGACACGTGCGGCGATAATCCCGCGGCTACTTGATGGCGGCAGTAACGGTGCCGCCGCCGAGGACGACGTCGCCGCGGTAGACGACGACAGCCTGGCCGGGGGCGATGGCTCGCTGCGGCTCGTCAAAAGTCAGCAGCATTTGCCCGTCTTCGCCGCGCGTAAGGGTCGCTGCTTGGTCTTTCTGACGGTAACGGTACTTGGCGCCCACGCGAATGCCGCCGGCATCGAGTTCTGCCTCCATGCGGTCGGCAGGGGCGCTCCAGATCCAGTCGTCGGCCGTGAGTGCTGTGGCCGTTAGGTCCTCGGCCTCGCCCAGATGCACGGTGTTGTTGGCGGCATCGACGCCCGTCACATACACGGGATGCGCCATCGCGACGCCCAAGCCCTTGCGCTGGCCGATGGTATAGCGCAACGCGCCGTTATGGCGTCCGACCACGCTGCCGTCGCGCCACACAATGTCGCCCGGTGCAGCGGGATGTCCGCAGCGGCGCTCGATATAGCCCGCGTAGTCACCGTCTGGAATAAAGCAGATGTCCTCGCTTTCGGCCTTCTGGGCGTTGGTAAAGCCTTGCTCGGCGGCTATGCGGCGCACGTCGCGCTCTTTGTCTAGGCCTGCCAGCGGAAAGATCGTGTGCGCCAGGCGCTCCTGCGTAAGCGAATATAAAAAGTAGCTCTGGTCCTTTTTGGGATCTTCGCCGCGATGCAGCTGCCAGGTGCCGTCTACTGTCTGGCTTGTTTTGGCGTAATGACCCGTTGCGATGTAGTCGCAGCCCATGTCCAGCGCCGCACCGAGCAACGCGCCAAACTTTATGTGGCGGTTGCAGATGATGCACGGGTTGGGCGTCAGCCCCTCCTGGTAGGCGTTCACAAAGCGCTCGATAACGCTGTGGTCGAAGGTCTGCTGCAAGTCGAGCACATGGTGGGGTATCCCCAGACGCTCGGCGACGGCCTTCGCATCGGCGATGTCGCGGTCGACCTTACTCATGTCCGTGGCGGGATCGGGCGCGGGGCAGGTGAGGCGCATGGTGGCGCCGACGCATTCGTAGCCCTGGCTTTTGAGCAGGTACGCGGTCACGCTGGAATCGACGCCGCCGCTCATGGCGACGAGCACGCGCTTGTTGTGCATGGGGAGGTTCTCCTTGGTGGCATGTGGCCAAAAAAGAAAAGCGGCGCGGGAGGCTGGTTCCGCGCCGCAGACATTGTAGCAAGTTCGGGCGTCTCGTGGGACACCCTGATTGGATGGGCTCGGACTGCCGGGAGAGAGGAGACCGGCTCGTCCGTGGGCTCAACCTATGGGCGACAGGCCCTAGTCCTGGAAGAGCGCCGTGGACAGGTAGCGCTCGCCGGTGTCGGCAAGCAGGGCCACGATGGTCTTGCCCTCGTTCTCGGGGCGCTTGGCCAGCTGCAGCGCGGCCCACACGGCGGCGCCGGACGAAATGCCCACGAGCACGCCCTCCTTGTGGCCCACGGCGCGGCCGGTGGCAAAGGCGTCGTCGTTCTCGACGGGGATGATTTCGTCGTAGACTTGGGTGTCGAGGACGTCGGGCACAAAGCCGGCGCCGATACCCTGGATCTTGTGCGGGCCGGCCTGGCCCTTGGAGAGCACCGGGGAGGTGGCGGGCTCGACGGCGACGACCTGAATCTCGGGGTTTTGTTCCTTGAGGAACTCGCCCACGCCGGTCACGGTGCCGCCGGTGCCGACGCCGGCGACGAAGATGTCGACCTTGCCGTCGGTGTCATCCCAGATCTCGGGGCCGGTCGTGGCCTTGTGGATGGCGGGGTTGGCGGGGTTCACAAACTGGCCGGCGATAATGCTGTTGGGGGTCTCCTTCTGCAGTTCCTCGGCCTTGGCGATGGCGCCCTTCATGCCCTTGGAGCCGTCGGTGAGCACGAGCTGTGCGCCATATGCCTGCATAAGCTTGCGGCGCTCGACGGACATGGTCTCGGGCATGGTAATGATCACCTTGTAGCCGCGAGCCGCCGCCACCGAGGCGATGCCGACGCCGGTGTTGCCGCTCGTGGGCTCGATGATGGTGTAGCCGCCGCCGCGCACGAGCTTGCCGGCCTTCTCGGCCTCGTCGATCATGTTCTTGGCGACGCGGTCTTTGACGGACCCGGCGGGGTTGAAGTATTCCAGCTTGACGAGCACGCGGGCCTTGAGGTCCTCATCGGCCTCAAAGTGAGTGAGCTCCAGGAGCGGGGTGTGGCCGATAAGCTGATCGATGGACGCGTAAACCTTGCTCATGATGAACCTCCAAAGTGTTCAAATGACTGGATACCGTGTGGTTTTACGGTGTGTGTAGCAACGAAACCCACAAACCTTATAGGTTGTTCGTTTTGCTGTTGGCAAGCATAGTAGACAGTAAAGCCTAGTAACGCAATAGGAAATAGAAGATTATTACGAGTCGATTAACCATCTTGACCGGAACGGGTATTTTCAAAACAAATTTTTCGGCTAGAATTTCTACGGACTAAATGACCGAAAGGCAGCACTATACATGTTGGTTTCTACTAAGGGCAGATATGCCCTGCGCGTTATGGTCGACCTGGCCGAGCACCAGGCAGCCGGTCGCATCCCGCTCAAAGAGATCGCGGCGCGCCAGGGGATTTCCGAGAAATATCTGGAGAACATCTTGGCTACGCTCGTGCGCGCCAACATGCTTTCGGGTATGCGTGGCAAGGGCGGCGGCTATGTGCTCACGCGCCCGCCCGAGCAGTACACGGTGGGCGAGATCTTGCGCCTGACCGAGGGCAGTCTGGCGCCGGTCGCCTGCCTGGATGGCGACTGCAAGGGCTGCTCGCGTTCGGATGAGTGTCCCACGCTCGACGTGTGGAAGAACCTGGACAAGCTCATCAACGACTACCTCGACGATGTGACGCTCGATCAACTAGTCGCTCCCAACCATGGCTACGACTACGTCATCTAACCCACACCTGCATTTGGGGACGGGGTGGAAATGGTAGATTCTCTCGCCCTTTGAGACTTGAAAAATAAGAAGGCCGTCCATTTTTGCGATGGGCGGCCTTCGTTTTGGGCTGTTGAGACGGACACGGTCGGAATGGCCGTTTTAGTCCTCGGCGATGCTGTCGAGGATGCTGCGCGTGATGGACACCAGGATGCTGCCCATAAAGGCCGATCCAAAGCTGGCGATGGAGATGCCGACGCCCAGCAGGTTGACCGACAGGTAGCTCGCGAGCTCAAGCATAAAGCTGTTGACGACAAGCTGGAAAATGCCCAGCGTAATGATCGTGAGCGGCAGCGAGATGACCGTGAGGAACGGTTTGACGAACGAATCGACAATGTTCAGGAACAGTCCCACAAAGGCAAAGCAGACCCAGGTCTCGGCAAAGCCGAAGGGTTGGATACCGGGGACGAGGAACGTGGCGATCGCGATGGCGATCGAGGTGAAGAGCCAGTTAAGCATAAAGCGCATGGCGTGAATCCTTTCTTGCGCCGGGATTGCTGGCGTCGCGTGAAGCGGCTTACGGCGGCGACCTGGATGGTTGCGCGGGCGCGCCGCGGTGTTTGGGCGCCCATTGTCTCAAATATTCGTGGAGCTTACGTGCGCATATGGTTTCTAAACGGCGTTCGTCCTGAAAAACGCGCCGCTGGCAGAGAGTCTTGTCGCTTTAGTTTGGTGGTGTGCTACACTGCTACGGGCAAAAGCCACAGGCGTTGCCCTATTGCATAGAACGGGCGAACGATGCCCGATGTCAGTATCAACTTCGATGCCTTTTGGCGGGTTTGGCGGTGATCGATGAATATCGAGAACATGTTTGACAAGCCTGATGTCAAGCAGCTGGTCCACGCATTTAGCCTTTTGGACGACGAGAAGGATATCCAAGCGTTTTTGACCGATATCTGCACGCCGCGCGAGATTTGCGACCTTTCTCAGCGTTTGCAGGTTGCGCGCTATTTGGACGAGGGCGAGCCTTATGTTGAGGTTCAGGCCCGTACCGGCGCTTCGTCCACCACGGTGAGCCGCGTTTCAAAGGCGCTGAACGGCGAGTACGGTGGCTACCGCAAGATCCTCATTAAGTTGGAGGATGGCGAGTAGGCCAGCGACAAAAACGAATTGTGCAAAACCGCTCCTCCGGGGGCGGTTTTTATATGCCCGCAATCGGCTGGTTCGTTGGGGTCAGGTTGCGGCTTATAGGACAAAATGTGTGTCTACTTTAGGGGCATCGGCGCAGGTCGATGCC
>CAUCQW010000034.1 GCA_958445065.1 uncultured Collinsella sp. | reverse complement strand
AAAATCAAAGCCGCCGTTTCTTTTTATCTTCTAATGAAATGACGCGGTATCACTGTTAAAAGCGGCGGCTAAAGGAGGTAGCCGCCATGAAGCACATACCCTATCGACAAAATCCGACGGTCATTGACATATCAAAAAAAGCCCGACCACCGCCGGGAACCTCTCTACCCTTGACTATGAACTGTCTAATCATCTAAATACTGCTTACAATACCTATACGCCTGTCCGGGCTTTTCGGACAGGCGTATTTTGCTGCTCAAAAAATTTTTTGAAAAAATTTCAAAAAATCTTCGGCGTTTTTCAAAAACGCCGTATTGCCCCGCGAAAAGGGGGAAGCACCACCAACTTTCCAACGAGAAAGGAGGTGAGAATGTGGAACCTAATAGCAGGGAGTTTTACAAACAATGTGCTTTTCAGAAGTTTTGTAATACGGTGCTGCACAATGAAGCGTGTGACGCTCACAGGGAGCTGCACAGGCATAAGGCAAGGGAAGTCACCTTTTCCGATTTGCCCTTAGACGAAGCGCGGCAGCTTCATACCTTTGATGAATATTTCAAACGGGAAACCGCCGAAACCGTCTTTGAGAAAGCCGGGAAGAAAATCACGCCGAAGCTGCTTCTTGAAGCAATCCGTACTTTGCCGGAAGAAAAGCGCAAAGCCGTACTCCTGTACTATTTCGAGGGAATGAACGACACCGAGATTGCGAAGTTGTTCAATACATCGAGAAGCACGATACAGTACAGGCGGACAAGCTCTTTTGAGAAATTAAGAAAATATCTGGAGGAAAATGCTGATGAATGGGACGAATGGTAACGAACCCGGCTACCCGGAAAATGCCCTTGTTCCCTATCCTGTCATTGTGGTAGCGACAATGGTTGTCCGGCGTTTGCCCCGATAAAACCTGCCAAAATAAACCTGTCCCTTTTTGGCAGGCTACTCGGCGCTCTTGAGGGCGCCGACCATGTCGATCTTATTGAGGGTGCGATTGGTAGCGAGGTTGACGATGATCGTAAAGCCGAAGGAAAGCACCACGGCAAGCACGTAGCTCAGCGGCTCGACTTCGACGTCAAAGTACAATGACGGCATCTGCAAGATGTACGTAAAGCTCTCGGCCAGCGCACCACCCAGCGGTACGCCCAGCGCGGCACCAATCGCCGTGAGGATCAACGTCTCCTTGTTGACGTAGTGGTGCACCTCGCCACGGCGGAAGCCCAGCACCTTAATGGTCGCCAGCTCGCGCTCGCGCTCGGAGATATTCGTGTTGGACAGCGTAAACACCACCACAAACGACAGGCACGCCGCCATAAAGGTCACGAGCACCACGACCGAATTGATAATCGTAAAGTTCGCCTCATAGTTTTCCCAATGCTCGGCCGTACTCGAAATCGTAAGCCAACCGTCACTCTTAAGATTCTTACTAAACGCAATCTGGTCGGCCGACGAACCCTTAAGCAGCACAAAGACGCCGTTAAGGCGTGCACTTCGACCGAACGCGCGCTCATAGGTGCCCTGCGTCATGTAAAGCGTGTTCCCCAGATAGTTGAGCGAGATGTCGCTGACTTTGACCTTGGCAACATTGAGCGACGAATCCTGGACGTGTGCCGTATCGCCCGGCTTGATCCCCAGCACCAGCTGAGAGCTCTTGCTCAAATACACATCCCCGTCACGCAGGGCGAGCGGTTCTTTGGACTCGTCCTCTAGGCGCACGTAGTCATCCAGGTCGTTCGTGCGGTCATCGGGCACCACGATCAGCTGCACGGTCTCGCTCTTTCCGCCGAATGTAAAGGTAACGTTGTCGGTCATAATCGGCAGCGTCGAAGTCACGGTCACGTCGGAATCCTTGGCTGCACTGCGCTCATCCAACGCCGCGCACGTCTGCGAAAAATCATCGGGATTGGCGACCGCCAGCAAATCGTAGCGTGTGATGTGCCCGTACTGCTTGGGCGACAGCGCGACCGACGTATCACGGATGCCCATACCGCAAATCACAAGCGCCGTGCAGCCCGCAATGCCAAAGATGGTCATAAAGGCGCGCTTTTTGTAGCGGAACAGGTTGCGTGCAGCGACCTTGTTCAAAAAGCCCATGCGGTGCCAGATAAAGCCAATGCGCTCGAGCAGAATGCGCGAGCCGGCGCGCGGGGCCTTGGGGCGCATGAGCGAGGCTGGGGTCTCAGCCATCTCGTGGCGGCAGGCGATAATCGTGGCGCCCACCACGCCCACGGCAAACAGCGCTACCGACACGAGTGATGACACGATGTCGTACGAAAGCAACATCTGGGGCAGCGAGTACATGTCGTCGAACACCGTAAACAAGAACAGCGGCAGACCCACAAATCCGATGATATTGCCGAGCACGCCACCGATCAGACACGCCCACAGCGAGTAGTCCACATATTTGGACAGGATACGCCCGCGCGAATAGCCGAGCGCCTTGTACAGGCCAATGAGCGTGCGCTCCTCCTCGACCATGCGCGTGGCGGTGGTGAGGCTGATGAGCACGGCGACGATAAAGAAGATGAACGGGAACACC
This sequence comes from uncultured Collinsella sp., assembly GCA_958445065.1. Classification (GTDB taxonomy): domain Bacteria; phylum Actinomycetota; class Coriobacteriia; order Coriobacteriales; family Coriobacteriaceae; genus Collinsella. Next base: position 17,135 of record CAUCQW010000034.1, on the reverse strand, counting down.
GTGGCAATGGCCTCAATTGACGAGCTATCGCTCTCCACGCTCGAGTAGCTTGCGATGTTATCGCGGTCCTGGATGTACCAGGTGCATTCGCCCAGGTCAGAGAGCTCGGCGCGGGCATCGGCAAACTGCTGGTCGGCGGCGGCACGGCGCTGGTCCAGGTCGGCTTGCGCCTGCGCACGCTCGTCGCTGCCCTCGGCCATGCGATTGATGTTGTCCTGCTCGATCCCAAAGACCATATTCGCCTGACGCTCAGCTGCGTCCAAGCTCGCCGGTGTGTCGACCGTCAGCTCCTGGGCGCGCGCCTTCTCACGCTCCTCGCGGATCTTCTCGATATTGCCCTTGACCTCATTGATCTTTGCCGAGTAGGCATCCGAATAGGAGTTGAGGCTCTTGGCTCCCTCGACGACCACGTGGACAGCGGAGTAGGAAGAAGATGTCGCGGCATCCTCGCTCACGTAGAACTTGTAGTCCGCAGTCGAAGCAGCGCGAAAGGCGTTGACTGTCGAGTCGGAGCTCACGTCGGTAGGATCGAGAACCTCGGCCGTGATGGTGTAGTCCCCATCGGCAAACTGGTCCTTGGCGCTTTGGTTCGACGAGCTCGCATCGTTGGCGGCAAAGCTCACCGTATCGCCGATTTTCTTGCCCGAAGCCTTCAAAAAACGTGAGGTCACTGCCACTTCGCCCGAAGTCTCGGGCAGCTCGCCGCGCACTAGCACCGGTTGGTCAATATTCTCTTTGGAGAGGCTCTGTACGACGACACGCTCGCGCGTCGTACCCACGGCGGTATAGGCGGTCTCGGTATAGATGCCCTCGGCCGTCTCGACGCCATCGACCTCTTGGATCGCGGCAATATCGTCATCGGTCAGACCATAGGTCGACTGCACGTTGATGTCATAGACATTCTGCTGGTCAAAATAGGCGTCGACCGAATCACACAGGTCCTCGCAGCCCGCCTTAAGGCCGCACATCACGCTCACGCCAAGCGCGGTGATCACAACGATAGACAAGAAGCGTTTGAGGCTGCCGCGAATCGTGCGGTAGATGCCACGGCGAAAAACCGTCGGCACCATATCGTTTGAGCTTTGGGCGGAGCGGTAGGTCGCGAACTCCCGGTCGTGACTCACGTGCTGCGTATCGTGGTTCTGGCTGTTTTGGTGGTCCTGGTCCATGGGCGCTACCACTCGATCGTCTCGATAGGCACGGGATTTTGCTGGACCGTCTCGCTCTCCACACGGCCGCTCTTAAAGCGGATCAGGCGATCGGCCATGGGCGCGAGCGCGGAGTTGTGCGTGATGATGATGACCGTAATGCCCTGCTTGCGGCAGGTGTCCTGTAGCAGCTGCAAGATCTGCTTGCCGGTTTTATAGTCGAGCGCGCCCGTGGGCTCGTCGCACAGGAGCAGTTTGGGGTTCTTTGCCAGTGCGCGGGCGATGGACACGCGCTGCTGCTCGCCGCCCGAAAGCTGTGCCGGAAAGTTGCCCAGGCGCTCGCCCAGGCCAACCTGACGAAGCGTCTGTTCGGCATCGAGCGAATCGGGACAGATCTGAGCTGCAAGCTCAACGTTTTCGAGAGCCGTCAGGTTGGGAACCAGATTGTAGAACTGGAAGACAAAGCCGACGTCGGCGCGGCGGTATTCCACAAGCTGTGCCTCGTTGGCAGCGCTCACGTCACGCCCGTCCACCATCACGGTACCGGAGGTCGCCGTATCCATGCCGCCCAGAATGTTGAGGGCCGTGGTCTTGCCGGCGCCCGAAGCACCCAGAATGATGGCGAGCTCGCCGCGCTCAACCGTAAAGCTCGCGCCGTCGAGTGCGTGAATGCGCGCGTCGCCCTCGCCGTATGCCTTGATGACGTCTTTGAATTCGATATAAGCCATCGATTAGTTCCTATCTGGTCGGATAACTCTTTAGTATTACCCATTTCGCACCGACCAAAAAGGGGCAGGCTCATTTTGGCAGGTTTTATATGGGGAAACGGGGAGCGAAGGCGGGCGCTGGGGACGTCCAGCACAACCATTTGACCCAAACCACGCCCGCCGCTATGATGCCGCTGCGGAATGAATGTCTCCGTTGGGCGCGCCAGCCAAACTATCGCGTCGCCCTAAACCGCCTTGTTGCTGATGACTTCTGCTGTTACGTGATGTCCTTTGGGCATCACGCCGCGGCAGGAGTCTTTTTTGTTTTGGAGGAGAAGTGTCGGAAAACAGCACATCGAGCAGAATCAAACGCCTGGTCAACACCTATAGCGGCCTCGTGCTCATGGGTGCCGTCGGAATCCCTATTGGCATCATCGTCGGCGCCATTTGTGCCCTCTTTGGTCGCGTGCTCCTGGCGATCGGTGCCTTCCGCGACGAGCACATCACCCTGCTCCTTCCCTTCCTCGCCCTCATGGGCTTGGCCATCGTATTTGCCTACCGCACCTGGGGCAAAGGCACCGAACGTGGCATGAGCTTAGTATTCGACGTAGGCCACGGGCGCGAGAACGCCATCTCCCCGCGCTTGGTGCCGCTCATTATGCTGAGCACGTGGGGAACGCACCTCTTTGGCGGCAGCGCGGGACGCGAGGGCGTGGCCGTGCAGATCGGTGCAACCGTCTCACATTGGATCGGCCGACGCCTACCTTTCCGAGACCCCGGCAACACGTTTTTGCTTATCGGCATGGCTGCCGGCTTTGCCGGGCTCTTTCGAACGCCGCTCGCCGCCACGGTCTTTGCTATCGAAGTGCTTGTCGCCGGACGCATGGAATACCGCGCGCTGTTTCCCGCACTTACGGCCGCGCTCGCCGCAAGCATGACCTCCGGCGCCCTGGGGCTCGAGAAGTTCGAGGTCGCCGTTACCGCCTCGTATGCGCTCGACCTCCCCGGTCTTGGACGGCTTGCGGTGTTGGGCATCGCGTTTGGCATGGTAGGCGGCGCCTTTGCCTGGTGCCTTGCGCATGCCAAGACTCTTGCAGCGCGACTGCTCCCCAACCCCTATGTGCGCATCGCTGTTATGGGCATCGCGCTATCGGCGATCCTGTTCGCGCTGTGGCAGGGACGGTACTGCGGACTTGGCACCAACCTGATATCGGCGGCGCTCAACGGTGACGGCAAGGTCGCCATTATGCCTTGGGACTGGGCGCTCAAATTCGCACTCACCATCACCACGCTTGCCGCAGGATATCAAGGTGGTGAGGTGACGCCGCTGTTCTCCATCGGAGCCAGCCTGGGTGTCGTACTCGCCGGGATTCTCGGCATGCCCATCGGGTTTTGCGCCGCGCTGGGCTACGCAGCCGTCTTTGGCAGCGCCACCAACACGCTGCTCGCGCCGATCCTCATTGGCTGCGAGGTCTTTGGTTTCGGTAATCTGCCGGCGTTCTTCATCGTCTGCGTTGTGGCTTACCTATTCAACATGGATAAGTCCATCTACGCCCTGCAGGAGCGGGCGTAGATCGATGTCCAGGCAGGTGGTCTCAACCGGAAACGGCGTCCCACTCTGAGGCTGTATTCCGGGGCACGGTTTCCGCTCGGGACGCCATTCGGAAAGCGCATCCCGCTTTAAAACAGAATTCCGGGACGTGGTTTCCGTCTGAGCCTCCATTCGGAAAGCGTGTCCCGTTCTTTCACGGCATCTTGGCTATGCAAAGTGCTCGAGCGTTACTCCTCGTACGCGCCCTCGAGGCACAGCAGCCATTCTTTGCGATCCAGTCCACCGGCGTATCCGTTGAGCGATCCGTCGGCCGCGACCACGCGATGGCACGGCACGATAATCGAAATGGGATTACGCGCAACCGCAGCCCCCACCGCGCGAGGAGATACAACGGGCGCTTCATTTCCCGGCACACGATGTCGAGCCGCAACACGCTGGGCGATCTCGCCATACGTAGCGACCTCGCCACGCGGAATTGAAAGCAGCTCAAACCAAACCTCGCGCTGAAACGCCGTACCAATCATATGCAACGGCGGCGTAAACCGAGGCTCCTGCCCCGCAAAATAAGCATTCAGCCAAGCCCAAGAACGCTCAAGCACCGAAGAAGCCGCGCCATTTGCCGGACTCACCGAAGACATCCCACCGGTACCAGAAACCGCATCGGCACCTACGACGTACTCCGCATCTTCTTTGAGCAGCGTAGAGCCAAAGTGCTCCTGCCCCTCAAACCAAAGCCCCGTCAAACCGCGGCCATCAGCGGCAAGCAGGATTTCGCCCAAAGGCGAAGCAAACGTCGTCGTGACCACCAACGGCTCCTTTCAAAACTCCGCACCATAATACCGCGAATTGTGCAGACAACCCCGCAGATACATTCGGACAGACTCGATTGTCCAGGGGGGGGCGTTCTCCCTCTCAATATCGGCTGATACCGAGTCGCAACGCCCAAAACGATGTCCGGCAAAAACGAAGGTGAATGGTTTTCCGAGAAGTGAACGAGTAAAACTAGGGCGCCGAAGCATCCGCATTTTTTGATTGCAAAACAGCAGGATTCATGCGATAAAACCGCAGGAAATGGCGGCCAAAATATGCCAATGCTTCAAGGGCCCAAAATAGGTCGTTCACTTCGCGGGAAACCATTCACCTTCGATTCGCACCAACCCCAAAGTCACCTAAAGCAGCAAGCGCGAAGCGCCGAGGCCGCCGCCGGGACCAGGGCCCGCAACGGCCACGCGCCCCCACATCAGCCCAGCGGCCCCAACCAACAACGGCCCCATCGCAGACCGCTCGCAGCAGCGTCACCGCAGGCGGGGGCCGGGCTTAGTTTTCAGAACACTCCGCAGACCAGTGTGGCGCCTTGTCCGCGGCTCCGAAGGAGCAGGACAAGGCGCCACACATGGTCGAGGACGTTCTGAAAACTAAGCCCGGCCCCGCCGGACAGGTCAACCTACTCGCAGAGCAGCTTGGCGATCTGGACGGCGTTGGTTGCCGCGCCCTTACGGATTTGGTCGCCGCAGCACCAGAAGGTGATGCCACGCGCGGCCTCGGGGTTCGAGATGTCGCGGCGCACGCGACCGACCCAAATCAAATCCTGGTCGGACGTATCCATCGGCATGGGGAAGCGATCGTGCGCATCCTCGGCGCTCATGTCGTCAACCAGCTTCACGCCCGGAGCGGCAGCCAGCGCAGCACGGGCCTCGTCAACCGTAATGTCGCGCTCAAACTCAAGCGTAATGCTCTCGGAGTGCGAGCGCAGCACGGGCACGCGCACGCAGGTGCAGTTCACGCGCAGCTCGGGCAGGTGCATGATCTTGCGGCCCTCGTTTTGCAGCTTCATCTCCTCGGAGGTAAAGCCCTCCTCCTTGACGCCGCCAATCTGCGGAATCAGGTTGCTCGCCAGCTGGGCGGCAAATGCGCGCGGCTCGGGAATCTCCTCGCCGCGGCCCAGGGCGGCCAGCTGAGCCTCGAGCTCGGCCATACCGGGAGCGCCGGCACCCGAAGCCGCCTGATACGTGGAGACGATCATGCGCTTCACGCCGGCGAGCTGATGCAGCGGCCAGGTGGGAACCAGGCCGATGATGGTCGCGCAGTTGGGATTGGCGATAAGGCCGTGATGCCACTTGATGTCGTCGGCATTGATCTCGGGCACGACCAGCGGCACCTCAGGATCCATGCGGAAGGCGTGGCTGTTGTCGACCACGACGGCGCCGCGCTTGACGGCCTCGGGCAGTAGCTCCTTCGCGATGTCGTCGCCGGCGGCTCCAAGCACAATGTCACAGCCCTCAAAGGCCTCGGGACAAGCCTCTTCGATCACGATCTGCTCGCCGCGGAACTCGACGGTCTTGCCCGCAGAACGCGCGCTCGCCAGCAGCTTGAGCTTGCCAACCGGGAACTCCTGCTCGTTGAGGCACTCGAGCATCTGGGTGCCCACGGCTCCCGTCGCGCCCAAAATAGCAACCGTGTACTGTTTCATGCTTCCCCCTTTAAAGGTTGTGGCTATCGCCCGCACGCCAAGCAGGCCGGATATTCTTGCCCAGTTTATACAAGAACGGGGCGGATACAAAACCCGCCCCGTCGAAACGAAACCGAAACGAAACGCCCGGCAGTAGATTTTTGGGACATCCTAAAAATCTACCGGGACGGAAACTACTTGTGGAGTGCGGCCAGGGCAGGCTCGAGCGGCTCGGCGGGCTCCAGGTCGGAGACCTTCACGATGCCGTTCTCGTCGGAGAAGGCGCGGTAAATGGTCCGAATCGCCAGGTCGAAGTCCTTCTCCTCGACACCGATAATGATATTGATCTCGTCACAGCTCTGCGAAATCATGCGCACGCTCACGCCGGCCTGGCCGAGCATGCCAAACAGATGGCCCGAGATACCTGCACGACCGCGCAGGTTACGACCGACGGTAGCAATAAGTGCCAGACCCTCAACGACCTCGATCTCGAGCGGCTCGACCTCCTGCTGGATGTCGCCCACAAGCGAGTACAGCGAATCGTGCACATCCTGCTCCTGCACCACGGCGCCAAAGCGGTCGACACCGGTGGGCATGTGCTCGACGGAAACGTCATAGCGCTCGAAGACCGAAAGCGCGCGGCGCATAAAGCCAACGCGGGGCTTGGTGCGGTCGCGGGCCACGTTGATGGCGACAAAACCGCGCTTGCCGGTCACACCGGTAATGATGGGCTCTGCCTCGCCCTCGTCAGCCGTCTCGCTAATGATGGTGCCGGGGTCCTGCGGCGCGTTGGTGTTCTTGATGACCAGCGGAATACCCGCCTCACGCACAGGGAACACGGCCTCCTCGTGCAGGACACTTGCGCCCATGTACGAAAGCTCTCGCAGCTCCTCGTAGGTAACGCGGGCGATGGGCTGAGCCTCGGGCACAATGCGCGGATCGGCAGAATAGAAGCCCGAAACGTCGGTCCAGTTCTCGTACAGATCGGCGCCTAGGCACTTGGCCAAGATCGAACCCGAGATATCGCCGCCGCCGCGGTCGAGCAGCTTGATCTGGCCCTCTCGCGTCGCGCCGTAGAAACCGGGCATAACAAAGCCGCCCTGCTGGCCGTACTCCTGCACCAGCTCGGAGGTGCGGTTCATGCTGAGCGTACCGTCATGATGGAACGCAACAACCGTCGCGGCATCCAGGAACGGCAGACCCAGGTACTCGGCCATCAGACGGGCGGTAAAGTACTCGCCGCGGCTCACGAGTTCCTCGGTAGAGTAGCCACCCGAGCGGGCGCGCTCGGCAAAGGCCGCAAACTCCTCGCGGATGGGATAGGTGAGCCCTAGCTCGTCAGCAATATCAAAGTAGCGCTGGCCGATGTCCTCGAGCAGCTCCTCGCATGACACGTGGTACTTGACGTGCGCGTTGACCAAGTAGAGCAGGTCGGTCACCTTGGTGTCGCCCTTAAAACGGCGACCGCAGGCAGAAACCACCACAAAACGGCGGGCCGGGTCGGCATCGACAATGGCCTTAATCTTCTTAAAGTGTTCGGCGTCGGCGACCGACGAGCCGCCAAACTTGGCAATCTTAATCATGGGCTGGAGGTTACCTTTCTAAAAAGCCTCTGCGAACCTACTTTGCGCGCTCTGATACCATGGTTTCACCGATTGGGACCAAGGCATCCGAGGAGCAGTGTTATATGGGAACTTATCATAGTACACGAGGACGCACTTTATCGTGCTCAAGTAAGGTGGCAATCCGTACCGGCATCGCTCCCGACGGGGGTTTGTTTGTCTCGGACGAGCTCGGCACCCAGCAGGTCGATATCAGCTCGCTTGCAGATAAATCGTACTTTGAAATCGCTCAAGATGTGTTGGGAATGTTACTGAATGATTACACGACCGAAGAAATTTCGGCGTGTGTCGACGAGGCATACCGCGGCACGTTCGCGAGCAAAGAGGTCACGCCGCTCGTCAAACTCGACGCTGCGCCGGGCGCTGACGCCCCTCAGACCTATGTGATGGAGCTCTTTGGCGGCCCCACGAGTGCCTTTAAGGACGTCGCTCTGCAGATGCTCCCCCGCCTCATGGCCCGCACCTCCGCCAAGGACGGCGGCGCCGAGCGCATCATGATCGTCACCGCCACGTCGGGCGACACGGGCAAGGCAGCACTCGCCGGTTTTGCCGATGCTCCGGGCACGGGCATTACCGTCTTTTATCCCGAGGGCAAGGTCAGCCGCGTCCAGAACCTGCAGATGTCCACGCAGGAGGGCGACAACGTCGCCGTCTGCGGTATCCGCGGCAACTTTGACGACGCCCAGAGCGCCGTCAAGCGCATCTTTGCCGATAAGGAGCTTGCCGAGCGCCTGGAGGCCGCTGGCACCGTGCTTTCGAGCGCCAACTCCATCAATGTCGGCCGTCTGGTGCCGCAGGTCGTCTACTACTTTGCCGCCTATGCGCAGTTGCTGCGCGCTGGCGCCATCGAGACCGGCGACGCCGTTGAGTTCTGCGTGCCGACCGGCAACTTTGGCGATATCCTGGCCGGCTACTATGCCAAGCGCATGGGTCTGCCCATCGCCAAGCTCATCGTCGCGAGCGACAAGAACAACGTGCTCGCTGACTTCCTGACCACCGGCGTCTACGACCGCAACCGCCCGTTCTTCACGACCATCTCGCCGTCGATGGACATCCTCATCAGCTCCAACCTGGAGCGCATGCTCTACTTCCTGTCCGACGGCGACTGCGAGCTCGTTGCCGGCCTTATGGAGCAGCTTGCCCAGACCGGCCGCTACGAAGTGCCCGCCGAGCTGCTGGCCAAGATCCAGAGCGTGTTTGGCTGCGGCTGGGCCAGCGAGAACGAGGTTCGCGCCGCCATCAAGAGCTGCTGGGATGCGAACGGCTACGTGATCGACCCGCACACCGCCTGCGGCTATCACGTCTTTGAGCAGGTCGCTCCCGCCGAGGGCGCCAAGGCCCGCGTGTTGCTTTCGACCGCCAGCCCCTACAAGTTCCCGCGCGCCTGCTGCGGCGCCCTAGGCCTCGACGTTCCCGAGGATGATTTTGAGGCCATGCGCGTGCTCGAGCAGGCAACCAACACGGTCGCCCCAGCACAGCTCTCCGAGCTCGAGTCCAAGCCCGTCCGTTTCGAAGACGTCTGCGACGTCGATGAGATGGCCAGCTACGTCGAGTCTGCAGCAAAACGAATGAGCACCAACTAGATTCCTTATTAAGCGCCGGCGAAAGCCGGCGCACCTTCTTTTATCAGATAACCCCCGGGATGATGACGAACGCGCACAGCGTGCCTGGCTGTTTAGTTCGTCGCGAGTTCCGCACGCAAAGGAAAGCACTTAATGTGCTTTCCGTCTTGCGCAGGACTGCCCGAGCAGCGAACTAAACAGCCAGGCACGCCAGGAGGACTCACATGATCAAAATCACCGTCCCAGCAACCAGCGCCAACCTAGGCATCGGCTACGATACCCTCGGCATGGCCGTCAGCCTCTACTCGCACTTCACCTTCGAGCGCGCCGACAAGCTCACCATCACGGGCTGCCCCGAGGAGTTCCAAAACGAGAATAACCTGGTCTATGTGAGCTTTGTCGATGCTCTGGCCGCCTGGGGCGAGCCGGCCTTCCCCGTCGCTATCGACATTCAGACCGACGTGCCCGTCGCCCGCGGCCTGGGTTCCAGCTCCACCTGCGTCGTCGCTGGCATCATGGCTGCCGCCGCGCTGACAGGCCACACCGTCGACCGCGCCGAGCTCGTCCGCATCGCCACCGAGGTCGAGGGCCATCCCGATAACGTCGCCCCCGCTATCCTGGGCGGCGCCGTCTGCTCCTTTACGCCGACCGATTCGCTTCCCCAGTGCCTGCGCTACGAGGTAAGCGATCGCTTGCGTTTTATTACCGTGATTCCGCCCTACGAGGTACATACGAGCGAGGCGCGCAAGGTTGTGCCGCAGGAGATTCCACTCTCCACTGCCGTATGGCAAATGGGCCGCATCGCCGGCATGACGCGCGGCCTGGAAACCGGCGACCTGGACCTGATTGCCGCCGCTAATGACGACCGCATCCAGGAGCCCTATCGTCGCCGCCTCATCCCCGACTACAACGCCGTGCGCGATACCTGCCTTAACGGCGGCGCCAAGACCATCTGGATTAGTGGTTCGGGCTCGACCCTCATGGCCGTGACTGACGACACCATCGTGGCAAAGTTCCTGCAGGTCAAGCTGCGTGAGCAGTTCCCCAAGTGTGACACGCATATTCTGACGTGCGACACCGAGGGCGCTCAAATCGAGTACCTGTAGCGCCCTGCCTCATTGCTCTCACCGGTCCCCTTGGGGCTTCCCCTGAAAACGTCCTCGATCATGAATTGCCCCGTCGTGCGCTTCGCGCGACGGGGCAATTCGATCTGCGGATTGTTTTCAGGGGAAGCCCCAAGGGGACCTGCGCAGCCTCGACAGGATAATCGCATTCGCTGATTTAATCTTGTGCTCCAACGGAGCCACAGACGAGAGGCCTTCGCGCTGCGGAATATTTTTGAGGGGAACACCCCGACCATCCCTGCGTTTACCTTGCTGAGGATGTCTACAGGGACCCACGCTTTGAAGGGGCGCCGGGCAGATAGGGGCTTTTTAGGTTACATAATAAACTGTTTATCTATGCTACTATTTAACTAGGCATCGCAGTATGGAGGTGGTCAAAGTGTTACGCACACTCAAAGCTTCGTTTTTCCTCTCGATACTTTTGATATTACCGATATGTTTCTCGTTTAGCCCTTCGACTGCTTATGCTGCAGAAAGCGATGCTGTCGCAATTTCTGGCGCAACCCAAGATTTTGATTTAACGAAAGGTCCCGAGCAGTCTCATCAAATCAAGCTTAAGGATGGGACCGTTGCAGTAATAGGAATTAAAAAAACCAATGAACCCAGCCTGATATGGGACAGTTACTACAACAACGCATCTGGAACTTGGACTATCTATTACAACAGTCCTTTTATTTATCGCGAATTCAAGATCAAGATAGCGAACTCGCTCATTACCAGCGCTTGGGGACAAAACTATACGACTATCGGCTGTACGGTAACTAACGAGTCCTTTATATGGAACTCGAAACAGGCGACATATCGACTCAACTATGAATCGATGGGGATGACGTCCGGTATCGCCGTGTTGCAAGCGACCATGGAAGGCAGCACGCTCCACACCTATGCAAACTAGACTCACATCAATTGAGGAAGTTCAATGATCCCAATTCCTGCACGCTCAGACATTATGATCGCTCTCGTTTGGATTCTCGTCGGAGTGCTTATTTGGCGTATCTGCAAATGGGTTAAAAACAAGAAATAGTTGATAAAACGTATATGCCATTTATGCGATGCTTGGGGCCGTTAAATCGGCCCCTATTTCTATAGCTTTTCAAGCAGCAGTCACCCATTTGGAAGTCGCAATGCCATTCATACGATTTCGGCCCTTTAAGCCGCTATCTATTGGTAGGGACTCTTGCTGGTAAGGAGCGCTTACTAGATACAAACCTTGGCAATATATTGGTTTAGGCGGCGCTGGTTTCTTTGTATTCGAAGACTGGCTCTAGGAGATCTTCGATGTTGCAGTGGAGGGCTTTTGCTATGGCTCTTACGCTTGTTACCGAAGCTTCATTGATGTTTCTCTGGCGCTGCTCGTACATTTGGATTGAGCGGAGTGACACACCCGATTCGTATGCTAGATCTTGTTGGGTTTTCTTAAGCTTCTTTCTTGCTAACGCAAGTTTGGTTTGCCTGGACGCTTTTTTCGCCATATCGCAGACGAGGCGAGCCACGCGTTCCTCCGAGGCTTCGTGCCAGGGATAGTACAGACTGCGCAGTGCGTCAAACGGAACGACATGCAGCAGGTCTTCGAAAGACTCCCCTAAACGCCACTGCAGATATGCCAGTATCCAGCCTGTCCAATACTCTGGCGTCTTCTCAAAACGATAGGTGCGATCCGGTATAAACCCGCTCTGATAGCCGGACCTTTCAGCGATAAGCGCGAACAGCTCAACGCCCGATTTTCCCGATACGACCCATGCGTTGCCGCGTTCGAACTCGCGAGCTACGCCGCTCAGGCAAAAGAGTTCAGCAACTTCCGATCCTTCGGCTCCATAATCGTTAACGGCATAATCAAAGCAGTCGCCGAGGTTGTTCATTGCATCCTCGAGGTAATAGATGGGATATGTTCTACTCGGTCCACAATTCGTCAACTCTTGGATCATCTAAATCAACCCTCCCTGTCATTAAATCCCTAATGTAGACACCCTCAGAGTCGAATCCATTCACAGTATCCAGGTACTTGCGCCGCGCGTTCTGTTCTCGCTTAAAGCGCTTGGGATAATACTCAGATCCCAACGCCTGCCTCCATTCGCGGAATCTGATTACTGAAAACGCACGCTCACTCATAAGAGCGTATTGGATGCCCAAATCGCCCAAACGCATAATGAGTTGCAGTTGCCTGAGCGAGATCATGCCGTTAACGAACTGTCTTGCAAACGAAAAGTAAGAATCGTCGGCGCGATAACCTCGAATTACGTCATAGGGAGAAATATCAATTAGGCAGTTATCCAGCAGATAGCGAAGTCCTTCGCGCGCCAGCGGTGTCGAAACATTGAACTCCCTATTGTTAGCCAAAATCGCAAGCCAATTGAGAATTGAAAACTCCCCGGACTCCAAGTCCAAGACCGCAAGACCATCCATATCGAGCTCATATCGATTCGCGATACCATCGGACTCGGTCCGACATGCCCACTCCATTGCCATTTCCTCATGCGGCGTGCAATAAAACCCACACCCATAGTCATTGAATTGTCTGCATTTATCCAACGACGGATGCTCGACAACAACCTCCGACCCGTGCCAAAGCTCCATATCGACCTCCAAACAAAAATATCACCCCAGTGATAGTTTACCAATAACTATCACTGGGGTGATATAGGTGGGAGCTTTTGAAGGGTTGCGGCCCGATTAGAGGCAAGCCTCGGCGATGCGCTTTTTGAGTTCGTCGATGCCGGTACCGGTTTGGGAGCTTGTGATGATTACGTTTTCGGCCGGGACGTTGAGCTGCTTTTTGATGGCTGCTGCCTGGCGGGCCTGCTGGGTGCGGCTGAGCTTGTCGGCCTTGGTGAGGCAGACGATAAAGTTGAACTCGTTGCCCTGCAGGTAGTCGATCATGTCATGGTCGAGCTTACTCGGGTCGTGACGAATATCCACCAGCGACACAACCAGGTTAAAGCTGCGCTCCGAGTCGAAGAAGTCACCGATAAGTTCTGCCCAGCGGTCACGCTCGGCCTTGGAACGACGGGCGAAACCATAACCCGGCAGGTCGACGAAGTGCACGTCGTCAGCCTCAAAGAAGTTGATGTTGCTCGTCTTGCCCGGTGTGCTCGAAACCTTGACGAGGTTTTTGCGGCCAAAAAGCTTGTTCATGATCGACGACTTGCCCACGTTGGAGCGGCCGACGAAGCTCACCTCGGGGCAAGTGGACTCGGGAATCTGCGAAACCTTGCCATAGCTGGCAACGAACTTGGCAAGCTGGTAGTTAATGGAATCGGCCATGGACACTCCTTGGTCGTAGGTTCTTACAAAAAAAGCGCGCTAATAGATAGCAGCGATACGGCGAACGATATCGAGCGTAATGCCACTCGCGGTGCGGGCATACTCGAACAGGTCGAACTCGCGGTCGCAAATCGCATCGTACGCCTCGTCACAATTATCGCTGATAGCGCGCAGCACCAGGCAATCGACACCATTTTTGGTTGCGACGTGGGCAATTGCCGCGCCCTCCATGCCGACACAATCGGCATGCGTCGCCTCGATAGCGTCGTTGCGCATGGCGGCGCCCGTCACAAAACGGTTGCCCGTGGCAATCGTGCCGACCAGGAACTGCTTTGCGCCCTCGTTCGAGACGGCTGCATTTGTCGAAGCGTTGACAAAGCCACGCTCAGAAAGCACATCGGCGGCAATATCCACCAGCGCAGGCGTCGAGCCAAACTCCTCGAGCCCCGGTGCAGACTCGGCGATAAGCGCGGTATCGGTATCCAGATAGCGCAGGCGTTTGCCGATGACCACGTCGTCGATATGGAGCTTGGGGTTCAAACCGCCCGCGATACCCGAAAACACAACTGCCTGCGGAGCATACTTGCTAATGAGGTGCTGTGTTGCGGCAGCGGCATTCACCGTGCCCATGCCCGCCGTTGTGGCGACAAGCGTCAGGCCGTCGAACTCACCGCTCACAACGGTCAAGCCTGCCTCCTGTGCCTCGCAAACGTCGCTCAGCTCTTCCTTAATCTGCATGATCTCTTTTTCGAGTGCACCGATAATCGCGATGGTAGCCATGCCATTCCCCAAACCTATACGAAATTCTCAACCACGGTATGGTACCAGCATTTTGTTTGACCTCGTCAAACGAACACGCTAGGCCAGCGCTGCTCGCGTATCAAACAGAGCCTTTGCAATCGCAGCCGTAACCTCGCTCGAGCGGTCGCCCCACGGCATCGATGTCATGATGCTCGTGACATAGGTACGGCCATCGATGTCGATAAGGCCCGCATCGCATGTCGAATAGCAACCATCCTCGCTAATCCAGCCTGCCTTGTTGCGCACCAAGGCTTGGTCGTCCGCAATGCCATCACGGATAAATGAGCGCGATGTTGATGACAGCAGTTCAGATAACCACTGGGAGGCCTCACTGCCACAGCTCAAATACTCGCACATCTCGCGCCACAACTTGGCCGAGGTGCGCGGGCAATAAGTGGGAAAATCACTCATCGGATCGAGTGCGGTATCGTAATCGATGCCAAGACCGACAATCCAATCCTCGTAACCGACACGGTCAAACGCCGCGCGTAACGCAATAAACGAATCGTTGTCCGAATTAACGACCGAGGCCTCGATGAGTTCGCGAACCGTCAGCCAGCCCATACTGTAGCCGCCATAGGTGCCCAGAGTATCATCGAGCGATACTTGCCCTGTCTCGACCAGGGATTCACAGACGTAGAGCACATAGAGCGCCTTATAACTACTCGCACCGTAAACCTCGACATCGGCGTTATACGTCACGCCCTTGCCGCTCGACAAATCGTAAAACACCACGCCCACATCGCCCAATTCCCGGGCCTGATCAAGGGCATCTTGGAGTGCGGCGAGGCTCTCATCCTCCAGGGCGGGGATCTGGTCATCAACCAATGAGAAGGTCTGCACGGTATCGCCTGAGGGAATATCGTTAAAGTCCGCCTTCGAAAGCCTCGTCTTAAGGCTCGCTGTCGACAGGGTTTGACTTGCGGTGGCTTTAGATTCAGAGACCTTTTTGTTTTGCGTCTGTACCGTTGACGCATCTGAGTGTGCCATTCGCTCCGACGCGTAGGTTTTGGCGGTAATTCCGAGGATAATAACCGCCAACGTTAGCATCCCAACGGCGGCAATCTTCGTCACGCGGATGCGAACGTCAGCGAGGCCACGCGAAGGCGTGCCCTTCGTCTCATATCTGCTGCCATGCTGCGGCACATACTCGTCCCGCGATGCGTTGCTTCGCACGTGGTCTCCTGACTGCTACCGTTTATATACGAGCAGCATAATACCGAGCAGGCATTTCTTTCCAAAGATATTCAGCGGCGTTTAAGGTGTCTTTAAAGAAACCACAAGCGTATTTATCCAAATGGCACGATTCTGTTGCGCATCTCCGCCCAAAACGCAGTTGCGGTGGAATAGTTCCTGTTTGGGCAGCATAAGCCGAAAAACAAGAACTATTCCACCGCAATTTGACGGGGCTCTTTGGCAATCAACTTGGTGCCCAGGGGCACTCATTTAAGTCTGTCCCCAATGAGTGCCCTTGGGGAGCAGAATGGCTCGCTAGCCGATAGCGTTTTTGAGTTCCGCGCGGCGCTTTTTCATGCCCGTCATGACGGCGTTGCGCAGCTCGGGCATGCGCGTGGTATCCATCTGTGGAACGCCCTCGAGCTTATAGGGAATGCCCAATTGCTCGTACTTGACGACACCCATCGTGTGATACGGCAACATCTCCAGGCCGACCACGTTGTGCCACGGGGCGATTAGACGACCGAGCGCCTCGCACTCCTCCACCGTATCGGTGATACCCGGCACCACCACATGGCGAATAACAACCTTAATCTTGCGACGCGCGAGCTCATCACCAAACGCCAGGATGCGTGCGGGATCGCAACCGGTCAGCTTTTTATGCTCGACGGGATCGGCGTGTTTAATGTCGAGCAGCACCATATCGGTCTCGTTGAGTACGGCATCGAACTTCTCCGGATGCTTGGGATCAAATGCATAGCCACAGCTATCTAGGCAGGTATGCACACGGCCATCGGGATTGTTGTGCATTGCACGGAACAGGTCGGCCAAAAACTCGGGCTGCAGGAGCGGTTCGCCACCCGAAACGGTAATGCCGCCGCTACGGTAGAACTCATGGTTGCTCTGGAACTCGTCCATGAGATGCTCGACGGTCACCATCGTGCCGCCGTTAACAGACCAGGTATCGGGATTGTGGCAATACGCGCAGCGCATGGGACAGCCCTGAACAAACACCACAAAGCGGATGCCGGGTCCGTCGACCGTTCCCATCGTCTCGATCGAATGCACGCGACCCAGGGCATACGCAGAGTCCTCGGGACGAGCGTCCACACCCTCAAGCGTCATTTCTGCCATTCGCGCTACCTTGCCTCTCCTTGGATGCAACCAATTAAAATGCCAGAGCCATTCTAGCCCATGCGTTTGCGTTTAAACGTCTCGGACTAGAACGGCACGTTTTAATCTATCCCCCATCACCATGGCTGGGGGGCTACGTCGAGATGTCAGGCTGGAGAACGCTCGCCTGCGGCCTTTACGCCTTAAGCGTGAGCACCGCGCCGAAGGCGGTCGGGCCGCAATGGCTCGAGATGACGCCGCCAACCTGCGTCCAGGTAACGTCCTCAAAGCCCAGGTCGTGCGCATAGACTTCCATGTCGTCGCGCAGCTCCTGGGAAAGGCCCACCGAATACGCCAAGCCAATGTGCGAGTAATCAATATCGCCCTTGGCAACCATGTGGTCAATAAAGGCACGGGCGCATTTGAGCATGGAGCCGCGAAGCTTCTTGGTCGCCACGAACTTGCCACCCGTCACCTCAATGCAGGGCTTAATCTTGAGCAGATGAGCGCCCAGGAACGCGGCGTTAGACAAGCGACCGCCCGCCTTAAGGAAGGCAAGGTCGGTAGGAACAAAGCCCAGCAGCACGCGGTCCATGACGGAGTTCGTAAAAGCAAAAATC
>CAUCQW010000033.1 GCA_958445065.1 uncultured Collinsella sp. | reverse complement strand
TGCAAGGCAGCCGCTATCTGTTCGAGGAGCCCTCGTCCCCGTTTGCCCTCACTGCCATCAACAAACTGCCGGCACTGGAGTTTGTGCGCGTCGAAGTTGCCGGCGTCTTCGGCGTCCCGGCCACACGCACCGACTTTGACCAGGCGCTCTTTACCTGGGCACGCGACCATCACGCCAAGTTCCACAAGCAGCTCGGTGAGGGGATTTATTTATAGGGACAGAGATGCCTTCACAGCCAGCTCCTCCGCATCACCTATCCCTCGTCGCCGGCGTCGTACACGATATCGAGGCCACAAACAGGGCATTTCTCCTGATACACCGGCATATGAACGCCTGTCCGTTTTCTCACTTCGTCGCTAAGTCTGTCGCACGCATCGATGAACCGAATGTCGAGGCACGGTATTTGCGAGCCGCAGCAAGGACAGGCGACGACAAACGACCCGCAATCAACTTCTACGCTCGGAAACATTTTGTTGTCTATAAGGGCGCACGGCAGTTTTCCGTACTTCCCCATCGCAATATCGCCTCGCCAGCTCACGTTCGCTCCCCTCTCGCTATACAAATCAGGAAGAGCATGCACCGGCAGGCGTGTGCGAGATTGCATCGCCACGCGATCCGATCAAACAGCACGATCGTAAAAGACCGCCAAAGCCAAATTTCATCGTCGGTCGCACCCTGTCCGGCAAACTCAATATCGACGGGTATGTGCTTCAGATAACTCATGTCGGGCGCAAAACGAGGGTCCGGTCCGCCTTTATGAACAGGACCGTGCAGAACAAACCATCCGTTTTCGGGCTCGAACCGCTCAACAAACGCAAGGCCGAGCACCTTATAGCCCACCTCGGTTGCAAATATGACTCCGACTGGGACGTCACATTCCATGCAGTTGAGCATTTTACGGTTGTAATTCTGGTCTCGAAAACCAACGGTACCCGACGCTTGAACCGAGTACTTAATGACCCACGTACCATCGTCCAAATAGAGCGGAGGCACATTGTTGATGCTCTCGGTTTGCCGCTGGCGCGCTTGTACCCCGCTACCCCACTCCCCTGTATACTGATGTAGCACGTGTTTCATCCGGGCTTGTTGGACCGGGTCGTTCATGGGAGGGTCTTATGGCTGCTTCGAATCCGCCTAAGGGGAGCGTTTCTTCTTCGTCCATCAAGCCGGTTACGCGCAAGGCCGTGCGTTGCCAGCGCGAGGTCGCTTGGCTTGTCACGCAGGCGGCGGGCAGGCTTGTGGCGAGCACGGAGGACGTCAATGCGCCTACGCCGAGCTTTGTGTTAGCGGCGGCGCTTGATCGAGTACGCCAGCTGGAATTCGCCGCGCAAGAAGACGGCAGCCACCTTGACTACCAGAACGCCATGGCGCCCGACCTGCAAACGTTCTGCCACATGGCCAAGTTGCCCGCCGCGCCCAATGCGCTTTCGGACGCAGGCTACATGTTTACGCTTTCGGGCGCGGACCTTATCCGCGACATCTACGCATACTGCAGCGAGCTCGCCGAGCGCAGCGTCTTTGGCACGGCAGAAATCAAACCGGGATATGTCATCAAGCTGGTTCTTAGGCTGTTCTTGATGGACGGGTTCGGGGCCATGCCGGCGTAAGCCGAGTCTTTAGCATCACCGTCGACTGGGCAACAACCGCTTTACCTTAGTGGGCGCCAATCGAGGGTCGATTATTGGGTCGCCTCGTCCACTAACGCATTTATTCCACGCGCTCTGACAGTCTATATTTGCGGTTGCGGCTTGTCGACGGCGCCGTCGGCTCAAGCTCACCCTGCTCAATGAGCGCATTGACGCGTGCCCTAACCTGGGAAACCGTGAGTCCCGTGCGCTCCGCCAGTTCGCGCGTCCCCAATTCGCCGTAGCGCTTGAGTGCCGTCATAATCAAGTCCCCGCCATGATCGACCGGCTCGATCTTTGGACGGTAAAGTACGACCTTGAACCGATCGAACCCCGGGCAGAACAGGGGCTCGGCCAGACCATGCGCGCGCATGGCATCGATCATCATCGGGATGCCCGAGCCATTGCCCTCAGCCGGCGAACCTGCGCCATCCGGCAGCGGGACAATCGACATGAGTTTCACGAGCGTCGCGTTACGGCATCGGGAGCTGCCGTCAAACAAGTTCTCGCGAGTCTTTCCCCCGTAAAGGCCGCCAGGATTCGTCACCTCGACACGATCGTCAAAGACGTCGACGGCAATCGATTGTCCACAGAACCGATCCCCGTATTCTCGATGGATTACGGCGTTGGCGATTGCCTCGCGCAGAACCTCCTCGGGAATCTCCAGCGAGTCGACACGCGAGACGCCTTGGACGGTCGAGGTTCGCCGCAAATTCTTGGCGACAGCTGCGACGGCATCCGAAATCATCTCGCCTAGGGTGCCCTCGCAGACTGTGCGGTCCATAAACCTTAGTGGCCCCGCAGCTCCCTTTTGAGTTCCCACGTGGACAGCCACATCAATGAAGAGCTTGGGATAGAACTGCTGAGGGTAAACGCCCGCGGCAAGGAGGCCGGCCTTGGTAACATTGCCCTGGAAGTCGAGGAGATTCAGGCGCTCCATCTTTGTCTTCTTGTCCGTCGCACCACGCATCGCTCGAGGCGTCAACGAATAGGCGCGTTCTATCGTGCGGTCGACCAGCGACTCGTCGAGATCGCCCACACTCGTGCCGGGCACCGTATCGCGATCGCTAGGACTCGTCCGTTCGTATGACGACAGTGCCAAAACCTCGGTCGACGAAAGGGGCACGTCTTTGTCATCGACGCGCTTGTAGCTGCCGCCCTGGGCGCCCCGCTCTATGACATAGCAAGGCTTGCTCGACGGGTCGAGCTCCTCAATCGTGATGACCAGAACCACGGTGCCCTGGAGCTCCACGCGCTCAATGGTGTATTTGGGCGGATTGGCCAGCTTTCCGCGACCGCCGGCATCGCCCATGCCCGCCACGAATTGGTTGAGCACTTTCTCGGTCTCAAAGTTTGCAACTGGGACAAAACCCGCGTGCTCGCTCACTCCGAGTACGATGATGCCGCCGGCGGTGTTTGCGAAAGCGCTGACCGTTTCCCATACGTCGCGGGAAAGTGTCGTGGCGCTCTCCTTGACCTCGACGTTAAGATCGTCCGAGCCCATGCGCCTTAAAGACTCGAGCAGACCGGTCAGTTCGTTTTCGTTCATCTGCACGTCCTTTCGCTCGGTTCTGCGAAGAATGCCGCGGATAGATTTCCCTCGTCTCTCAGTTATCTCTCGTAATTATCTCTCATCTTTCTGTTATCTCTCATATTAGAGATGAGTGAGAGATGAAAGATAAGATGTCTGTCATCTGTTTCATTTAAACATATTTTCGCTGGTAAAACAATCTATATTGAAACAATACCATGGTTGCCTGTCTCTTTGCAGCATTGTTATCTCTCATATTTATCTCTCATTTTTCTGTTATCTCTCGTATTAGTGATGAATGAGAGATGAGAGATACGTGAGTGATGCATGGGCCTGGACTATTGGACGGTCGGAAAATCCCTCAAACAAAAAACGGGGCCGGCCTTACGCCGAGCCCCGTTTTCAAACGGTCAGTTAGTTATCCAACGCGCGAGCATAGCAGTCAACATTACGCCGCCGCGAACACTCCCAAGCCCGTTCCGATGATGCAGATTGCGAAGATGCCCAAGATGATCCAAATGGTCTTGACGCCCTTTTTATAGAGGGCAACGCAAGCGAACGTTGCCAGCAAGGGCAGCAGACCGGGGAAGATCGAATCGAACAGATCCTGCAGGACAATCTCCGAACCACCCACGTCAAAGGTCAAAGCCGTGGACAGCGAGACCTGTGCCGCAATCATGGCGCCGATAACGGTCATTCCGAGAACACCGGCAGCATGCGTCATGCGAGACATAAGGTTGCTCTCTTCGGACTGCTGCAAAAACTTGGTTCCCAAGTCGTAACCCAGATGGGCGGCGACGATACGCGTTGCAAAGTTAATCACGGAGTAGATGAGCGCGTACACGATGGGGCCGAGCGGGTTGCCCGTCGAAGCGATGCCAATACCAATGCCGGCGGCAACCACGCGGAACGTACCCCAGTAGAACGAATCGCCGATGCCGGAAAGCGGTCCCATGAGGCCGACCTTCATGGCGTTAATCGAGGACGTGTCGAAGTTCTTATCGGCAGCCGCCTGCTCTTCCATCGAAACCGTTAGACCGGCTACAAACGGAAGCACATGAGGCGTGATGTTAAAGAACTCGGTATGGCGATCGAGCGCCGCATAGTAATCGTCGTCGTTGGGATAGATCTTTCGCAGGGGCTTCTGAATGGTGTACATGAAGCCCATTGCCATCATCTTGTCGTACGACTGCGAGCACTGGCTCGTAAACTGGCGAAGGAACATGCTCCGATACATATCGGGAGTCATAATCGCGTCCTTCTTGGCCTCTTTGAGGTCGGTGTTCTGGATAGCCATTAGAAGTCCTCCTCTTCATCTGCAGCAACCGTCTGCGGACCGGACGAGCCCTCGCGGAAGGCCAGGAGCAGCGCGACGCAAATGGCAGCTGCGGCGACGCCGACCACGTCCATCTTGAGGTAGATGACCATAATGAAGCCCAGGAACAGCCAGGGAAGGAGCTTGTTATCGCCCATGGTCCTGATAAGAAGAGCGAAGCCGATGCAGACCATGACGCCGGACGCAACGTTGAGGCCGTCCATCACAAACTGCGGAATCGCGTTGAGCGCATTGTTGATAAGGTCGGCACCAAAGAACAGCGAGCCAAACACCAGTAGTGCAGACGGAATGCCAATCGACAGCGGCACGATGGTCAGATGGTACAGATTCGCCTTGGCAAGATCGCGATTTGCCAGAGCGGTCTCAATCTTCTTGCAGGCAAAGGCACCCGGAACGGCGTAGCAGAAGTTGCGCCACACCTGAAGGAAGACGGAGACGGGAAGGGCGAGCGCGACGGCAGTTGCCGTGCCCGTACCCGTAATGACGGCAAACGCGCAGCCAAGCACGCCGGAGGCATAGACCTCGGGAGGGACCGCCGCGCCGACCATGATGGCGCCCATGAACATGGACTCCAAAGCAGCGCCGACGATAACGCCCTGCTGGACATCGCCAAGAATCAAGCCGACAAACAGGCTCGTAAACAGCGGACGACCAAGCATCGTAATGCCAAATAATTGCTCGTCCATGGACGCAATAAATGCGACCAGTGCAACTAGAAGATACTGGACAACCATTTCGATCAACCCCAGAAACAGGTCTGCAGGCGAGGCATTCTGCGCAGCTCGCCTGCAGACAACCGCAGCAATTTGAGAGGATTAGTAGTTCATCTGGTGATAGTAACGACGCGTGGTGAGCGGGTGGTTACGGACGTGCTCGAGATGGCAGCTCAGACGCTCGGTGATGGTGTAGGTGACCATCGGGGAGACGATCTTGCGGAACTCGGGGTCGCTGAACGGCAGCTCGACCTCGGCGGTGTCAAACTTGTTCACGCGGACGTTGACGCCCTTCTCGTCGGCGAGCATGTGAGTGAAGTTGTCCACGCGGTCCATGAGCTTACGGGTGTCGTCCTCGCCGTAGAGCATGATGAGGCTCGTGCCTTCCTCGCACAGCTCGATGGTGCCGTGGAAGAACTCGGCGGCGTGGATGGACTTGGTCTTGATCCACTGCATCTCCTCGAGGATGCACATGGCGTAGTCGTAGGCCTCACCCCAGAGCATGCCGGAGCCAATCACCATGTGGTAATCGGTGTCCTTGAAGTCCTCGGCCATGGCGGCGCAGCGCTCGTCCTGAGCGTCCTTGGCCTTGATGAGGTACGGAGCGATGTTGCCGAACTCTTCCATGAAGGTGTCGTACTTGGGGAAGGCGCCGGCGTTCTTGAGGAAGCGGGCGACCAGCGTGATCTGGTAGGTGTAGATGGCCTCGCACAGAACGTCGTCCTCGGCGAAGCTGAAGAACTTGTAATCGGCGTACTCGGTGGCCGGGGTGTTGTCGTTGGAGACATACATCAGCGTGCGGGCGCCCTGCTCCTGGCAGAACTTGGCAGCCTCAATGATCTCGGGGGTGGTGCCGGTACGGGTGGAGAAGACGCAGACCGAGTCCTTGTTGAAGGTCTTGGGCGGGCATGCGAGGAACTCAGCGGCGATCTCGCAGTGGACGTCGACGTCGGCCGTGGTGGTCTCGACCCAATACTTCATCGGGAGCGTGTGGGCCCAGGTGCCGCCGCAGCCGATGAAGAAGATGTTGGAATAACCCTGCTCGCAGACCTTGTCCACGGCAGCCTCAATCTGAGGACGGAGAGCGAGGGCATCGCTCACAACCTTCTCGTAACGAGGCTCATCGAAATTGAACATCCCTTACTCCTAACTCACTTGGATGAACCCTTCATTCATCCCATGACGTTATAATACTTTATATAACTAACTATGCAAGAACTATTTCAGATTTTTTTGATTTTTCTTTAATAAAAAGCCCGCCGATCAAATGATCGACGGGCATAGGCATAGAGCATTGGTTCAATAAATGCCGAGCATCAACGTGTTTCCGGCTAGAAAACGTCCTTGGCAAACACCTTAGCGTCATTGGGGACCTGACGGATTTCGATGGCCACGCCATCGCCCAGGAGCTCTTGGATATGCTCGGCATCTTTCTCGGTCGCAAAGATCGCAGGGGTCGGATGAAGCGTGGTCTCAGGGGTCTTTCGGGTTCCGCCCAGATTGATCTCTTTGATGTCTTTGCAACCCTTAGCGAGACGATAGACATCTTCAATCGTCTCAGTGATGATAAACAGCGAATACTTGTCGGTAACGCCGCTGTTGAGCGCCTCGATAGCAGCGTCAACATCCTTGATGACGAGTTTAACGCCGTTGGGGCGGGCGAGCCTCAAGGCCGCCTTCCTCATGTCGTCTTTTGCCACAGCATCGCTGGCAAGCAAGATGCAATCTACATCCAAAGCGTGAGTCCAGGACATGGCAACTTGGCCGTGAATCAGTCGGTAATCAACTCTCGTAAGCTTAATCATCGTTATCATCTCCGCACGTGATAAAGGGAATGACAGGTGTGGCCCCTAGCTAGGGCTCGAACCAGAACTAACTAGAACTCTTCTTCCTCGGCGCCGGCAAGCATGTCCGCCGCCTCGCAAAGCTGAATAAACGAACGCGATCCCTCGACCGCGGCTTTGGCCTTGTCCGCATCCAGGGAGTCCAGCTGTGTAACCATTTCCACCAGCAGCGGCAAGTTCATTCCAGCGATTAACGTAAACGATCCGTCGGTCTGCCTCTGAATGAATTCGTTGTTTACAGAGCCGCCAAAGATGTCAGTCACGACAAACCAAGAGTCGGCAGGGTCCCTCGTCTCCATCCATGCATCAATCAACGCCGCGACGTCCCTTGAATCGTCATCGACATAGGCGCACAGGCACTCGATTCGGTCGTTGGTGCCCATCAGAATCTCCAGAGAGCTTTTCATGCCTTGGGCGAGATAACCATGACTCGCTAGCAATATCTTATTCATAGTTCTCCAATACCAATAGGACGTACTATATTGTCATAACAAAGTATATTAGCAATCTACCCTACGTGGTGTGTCTATTTTCCAAATCCGCGAACGGTAACAATTGGTCGGTAAATCGACCAATCTATCGCTAATTTACAAATAGAACTTCAGTCGCTCGGTGCAGTACACCTGACGGGAGATGAAAAGCGGCTCGCCACTTGGGGCATAACGTCTATCGACAAACAGAAGCAGCGAAGAGTCCAGCTCCACGTTAAGGTACGCCGCCTCGAGCTCGCTCGCATAGCAGACCTCGAGCGTACGCGTGTTGGGACCCATCTTGATCCCCTGGCGATCGAGTACCGCCATCAGCGAATCATCGAGGGACTCATGCTCCAAAAAAGAAAGCGCAGCGGAATAGCTATTGGTTTCCAGCATCGTGGGCTTGCCATCCACAAGGCGCAGACGACGGCTACGCAATACCTTTTGGGTATCGTCTACGCCCAGGAACTTCGCGTCTCGCAGACTTGGGAAGTCCCAGCCCATTTCGAGAACCCTGGTAGACGCCTGTTTGCCCGCAAGCTGGCACGAATGGGTAAAGCTCTCACGGTCGTCCGCGGCATACATCTGCGTGTCCGACGAAACGAACGTGCCCTTGCCGCGGGCCCTCTCAACAAGCCCAGCATCTTCCATTTCTTTAATTGCGGAGCGAACCGTTATTCGGCTCACGCCAAATTGCTCGATAAGCTCCGCCTCGGTCGGAAGCTTATCTCCCGGGCGGTACGTGCCGTTGGCGATTGAATCAGAAAGCGCACGAACAATCTGTTTGTACAGGGGGATAACGCTATTTGCCTCAACCATATCAACCATACCTTTACAAGAAATCAGCAGCCTATAGATAAATGACTTATATTGTATTAGAACTTTTTAGCACTCCACGCCATTTCCTATAATGTTTTAGCAAACGAGGGGTTATTTTGCGTAAGCGGTGTAGAGTCCATCCATTTCCACATACAGCTTCAATCTGATGGCGGTATATGCATCCGATAAGCCGATTGATTTTTATCTTCTACCTGTCTCACATTCATCCCTCGTCGTAGAGATGAATGTGAGGTGAGAGATACGTACTTGACGCGCGAGCGTGGATATTTGGACGGTTTTTGGGCTTTTGGCGGCCGATTTCGTCCGAAAATCCACGCTCATGCGGCAGACGTCCGAATTTCCACGCTCGTGTGCCAGAAAATCCACGCTCATCCGGCAGATTGGTCGAAGGCCCCATATGGGTATACTCTCGGGGATTCGACTCGATTCGCCCCCGTTGGGGCGCCAAAGGAGACTGCATATGCCCACTACCTCAACCGACCCGCGCGCCGCTGCCGCCGCGCTGCTGGTGCCCGGTACCACCTGCCATGGTTTTGCCGTCGAGCGCTGCGAGACCGTGCCCGAGCTCGACTCGGACGCTTACGTGCTGCGCCATACCACCTCGGGCGCTCGCCTGCTGCACCTGGCGTGCAACGACGAAAACAAGGCCTTTGCCATTGGCTTTAAGACGCCGCCGGCCGATTCCACCGGCGTGTTCCATATTCTTGAGCACTCGGTGCTGTGCGGATCGGCCAAGTTCCCCGTCAAGGAGCCGTTCGTGGACCTGATCAAGAGCTCCATGCAGACGTTCCTCAATGCTATGACCTACCCCGACAAGACCATCTACCCCGTTGCCACTACCAATGAACAGGACCTGTACAACCTGATGGACGTGTACCTGGACGCGGTGTTCAACCCGGCCATCTATACCAAGCCCACCATTTTTGAGCAGGAGGGCTGGCACTACGAGCTGGACCTGCCGGAGGGCGCTGGCGGCGACGGCAGCGCCGCCAGCCTGCGCGAGGGCACGCTGCGCTATAACGGTGTAGTGTTCAACGAGATGAAGGGCGCGCTGTCCGACCCCATGAGCGTGCTGGACGACGCCGTCAACGCCGCGCTCTACCCCGACACCGCCTATGCGCACGAGAGCGGCGGCGATCCGCGCGCGATTCCCGCGCTCACCTACGAGCAGTTCCTGGATACGCACGCGCGCCACTACAATCCTTCCAACTCTTATATAACGCTCTACGGCGACCTAGATGTGGACCGCGCGCTGGCGTTTTTGGACGAGCGTTATCTGTCGCAGCCGAGCGCTGCGAGCCGCCGCATGGACGCTGCCGTTGCCGCCGGCGAGGACCCGTCCGCGCTGGCACCCAATCCGCTGGGCGTGCAGACGCCCGTGACCTGCGAGTACAAGCGCGTCGAGATGGCCACCACGCCCGAGAACGCCCTGGTGGGCCTGGGCCTTGTGCTGGGCAGCGCACTCGACCGCAAGCGCACGATCGCGGCGGATATCCTGTTCGAGGCACTGCTGGGCTCCAACGAAGCACCGGTTAAGAAGGCCATTCTGGCCGCCGGCCTGGGCGGCAACGTGGTGAGCTACACCGCGGCCGAGTGCCTGCAGCCCTACGAGCTCATCATGCTGCAAAACGCGCAGCCCGGCGTGGCGCGCGAGCTGCGCCGCGTGTTCCAGGACGCCTGCCGCGACCTGTGTGAGCACGGCGTTCCGCGCGAGCGCCTGGAAGCTATCATCAGCAGCAACGAATACGACCTGCGCCAGCGCGACTACGGTATCGCCGACGGCGTGGCCATTGCGTGCGACGCGCTGAGCACGTGGCTCTACGATGACGACGCCGCGACGCTGGCACTCAAGTATGGCCCGGTGTACAAGGAGCTGCGCGGCGAGCTGGAAGGCAGCTACTTTGAGGACCTTCTGCGCGAGCTCGTGCTGGAGAACGACCACATGGCGCTGGTCGAGCTGGTTCCGGTGGACGCCGCTGAGGGTTCGGAGGGCGCCGAAGCTGCCGAGCTGGCAGCCAAGCGCGACGCCATGACCGATGCCGAGCTGGCCGACGTGGTCGAGCGCACGGCTGCGCTGCGTGCCGCGCAGGAGGCCGAGGACACGCCCGAGGACAAGGCCACGCTGCCGCGCCTGCGCGTGTCCGACATTGGCGAGGCGCGCCCCGAGCCGCCGCTGGTCGTAGACACGACCGCGCCCATCCCCTGCCTGCGCCACGGCATCCCCACCAACCGCCTGGCCTACGCCATGCAGTATTTCGACCTGAGCTGCGTCGCATTTGAGGACCTGCCCTATGTGACGCTGCTCTGCCGCCTGCTCAAACAGCTGCCCACGAGCGAGCACTCGGCCGAGGAACTCGACAATCTGCTCGCCGGCAAGCTGGGCTTTTTGAGCTTTACGACCGAGGTCATGACACAGCCCGACGTGGACGGCGTGCGCCCTTATCTGCTGGTGAGCGCCGGCGCCCTGTCCGAGAAGATCGATGCGCTGGCGAGCCTGCCGCGCGAGGTGTGGTCGAGCACGCTGTTGCTCGATGCTGACGCCGACCGCGTGCGCGACGTGCTCACGCAGATTCGCATTGGGCTTGAGCAAGGCTTTATCAACAACGGACACTCGGCGGCACTCGGCCGCGCGATGAGCTACACCTCGCCTTCGGCCGTGGTGCGCGAACAGCTCTCGGGCGTGGACTTCTACCTGTTCCTGCGCGATCTGCTCGAGCACTTTGACGAGCGACTGGACAATCTGCGCGCCAAGCTTGCCGAGCTGGCAGACCGCATCTTTGTGGCCGACGGCTGCCTGGCGAGCTTTACCGGCAGCGATGAGGACTTTGACGCGTACTGGGATGCCGCGGGCGACCTGGGGCTTGGCGCAGGCGACGGCGCCGATGCCGGCCGCAACGTGCTCGTGGTGCCGACGCCGCGCGACCGTCACGAGGCTTTCGTCATCCCCAGCGACATTTGCTTTGCGGCAAGCGCGTGCGACCCGCGTCGCTTGGGACTCGACGTGACGGGCGCCTGGGCGGTTGCCGCCAACGCGCTCTCCTACGACTACCTGTGGAACGAGATCCGTGTGAAGGGCGGCGCATACGGTTGCGGATTCCGCGCGGCTGGCGAGCGTCAAACGGCGTTCTACACCTACCGCGACCCGGCGATCGATCCCTCGATTGAGCGCGTGGCGCGCGCAGGCGAATGGCTCGGCAGCTTTGAGCCCGACGAGGCCGCCTTTGAGGGATTTATCGTGAGCTGCGTGAGTGGCATGGACGCGCCGGTGAAGCCGTACGCGCTCACCAAGCGCCGCAACACGATCTACCTGGCCGGGCTCGATCCGCATGCGCGCGAGAAGCGCCGCGCCCAGATGCTCGCCGCCACGCCCGGTGAGCTGCGCTCGCTCGGCGCCGACGTGACGCGCATCGCAGCTGAGTCGCCGACCTGCGTCTTTGGCGGCCGAGACGTCATCGCCAAGAGCAACGCCAACTTCAACATAGTCGACCTGTTCGCTTAACGCACAAAGGTAGATTTTTAGGACATGCCTAAAAATCTACCTTTTTTCTGCGGCTTAGACGGGGCGGCGCAGCCCACTGCGGCGGTTTGTCTCAATCTGTAACATCTAGACGGCAATATCGGCTCCAGATGTTACAGATCGAGACGTTTCCGGATGATGCCGGCCCTTTGTCTCAATCTGTAACATCTAGATCCGATTTTGCCGAGCTACTGTTACAGATCGAGACAAACCGCCGCGAAAGCTCCTCTTCAGCCCAAACAACCGCAAAGGGGCGCAGTTCCAGGTGCCTTTGTGTTGGTTCGAACACTTGTTCTATACGTACATATGTTCTATAGTAGGGGTGTTTGCATCGGACTTGATTTGCAACTAGGATATAGTTGCAGAGTGTGAGGCGGGATGACACGGACCGATAAACTCATCGCCCAACTGCTTAGCTGCCCTTCGACGTATCGGTATACCGATTTTTTAAAAGTCATGGCTTCATATGGCTTTGAAATGGACAACAAAGGCAAGACATCCGGATTGCGCGTTCGCTTTTACAGGCCATCGGATGGCAGGATGTTCGTAATGCACGCACCACATCCATCTGACGAATTGACAGCGGGGACCATTCGAAACATCGTTCGATTTCTGCAAGATGTCGGAGGTAGTCATGAGTAACGTTTTGGCATACAAGGGTTATTTCGCCCCAGTCGAGTTCGATGCCGAACAGCATGTGCTAACAGGTATGGTCACCGGCATTAGGGACGCAATCGTATTTGAAGGCTCCACGGCTGAAGAAGTGGAGCAATGCTTCCACGAAGCCGTCGACGATTACCTTGAGTTTTGCGCCGAGAAGGGTAAGGAACCCGAGCGGGCTTTTAAGGGCTCGTTCAACGTAAGAACGGGCTCTGAGCTCCACAAGCAAGCAGCGCTGACAGCGGCAAAGAAGGGTGAGTCACTCAATAAGTTTGTGACTGAAGCAATCGCTGCGGCGTTGTAGCGTTTACGCAAACGTCAAAAGCACCACAAAGGGGACAGCCCCCTTTGTGGTGCTTTTGACGTTTGCCCAGATAAAACCTGCCAAATAAACCTGTACCTTTTTGGTAGGTTTGCCTGAGGAGGCCGGGATGGATAAAACCGAGTTGCGGCGGACGGTGATTGTCCGACGCAATGCTCTTGATTTGGATGTTCGAGCGGCGAAGTCTGCTGTTGTATGCGCGCGGCTTGTTGAGCTGATGGATCGCTTGGGTGCCGCGGCACCGCACACCGTTGCCGTCTATGCCGCGATGGGTTCCGAAGTCAATCCCGCCGCGTTTGCCGCCGCGGCCGTCGCGTGTGGCTGGCGCGTAGCCTATCCGTGCATGCTCTCGGCAACCGAAGCTGCTGCCTGCGGCCAGCGTATGTGCATGAGAACGGCCGCCGCCGGCGACGCACCCGCGGCCCCGTTTATCGCCCACCCTACGCGGGCCTTCGCAGCCACGGACGTCGACAGCGACCGCTTCCCCATCGTGCCTGCCAAGGCTCTCGACATGGTTGTCGTGCCGCTCGTGGCTTTCGACCGCGCCGGCGCGCGCCTGGGCTACGGCGGCGGCTGCTACGACCGCTACCTGCCCATACTCTCGCCCACATGCCAAATCATCGGCATCGCCTTTGACGAGCAGCGCGTCGACCACGTTCCCACCGACGCCCACGATCTGCCGCTGCCCAACATCGTCAGCGCCTAAATGCCAGCGTCCCTCCCGACAGCCTAGTGCTCCTCGCCGGCGCGGGCCAGGTCGTAGGGCGTGGTCTGGTAGACGTAGTAGTTGAGCCAGTTGGTGTAGAGCAGCTGAGCTTGGCTGCGCCAGACGTTGCGCGGCTCGGCGGTGGGGTCGTCGCCCGGGAAGTAATGCGCCGGCACCTGAGGGTTGAGCCCGCGCTTCACGTCGCGCTCGTACTCCAGGCGCAGCGTGTCGGTATCGTACTCGGGGTGGCCAAATACAAAGAAGCGGCGGCTGTCGGTCGACTTGACGATATACAGGCCCACCTCGTCGGACACGGCCACGACCTCAAGCTGCGGCTCGGCCTCCACGTCCTCGCGGCGCACCTCGGTGTTGCGCGAATGCACGGCATAGAAGCGGTCGTCAAAGCCGCGGACCAGCGGGCTTTGTGGCTTCACCAGATAATGCTCGAACACGCCGCTCGCCTTTGCCGGCAGGTCGTGCTTCTGGATACCGTAATGATGGTACAGACCGGCCTGTGCGCCCCAGCAAATATGCAGCGTAGAGTGCACGTGCGTGGTGGACCAGTCCATGATCTGGCAGAGCTCGGGCCAGTAGTCGACCTCCTCGAACGGCATCTGCTCCACGGGCGCGCCCGTGATGATCAGGCCGTCGTAGTGGATGTCGCGGATGTCGTCGAACGTGCGGTAAAACGTCTCCAGGTGGCCGGCGCTCACGTGCGTGGCCTCGTGCGTTTTGGTGCGCAGCAGGTCCACCTCCACCTGCAGCGGCGTGTTGGAGAGCTTGCGCATGATCTGCGTCTCGGTGGCGATCTTGGTGGGCATGAGGTTGAGGATGAGCACGCGCAGCGGACGGATGTCCTGGTGCAGCGCGCGGTACTCGGTCATGACAAAGATGTTCTCGCTCTCGAGCTGCGCGGCGGCAGGGAGGGCGTCGGGGATGCGAATGGGCATGGATGCTCCTTACGAGTCAGTTGCAGCTATGGTACAACGAGCGGCCCCATCCGCGCGAGCACATCGCCCAGCGATGCCGTCAGCGGCCCGAATCACTCCAAAAATAGAGATTAAGGTATGTCCCAAAAAATCTACGGCGCTTTAGTCTAGCAAAGTGGTAGCAGGACGCTACAATGGTTCGACGCGAAAAACTCGGCCGAAAGGATACATATAATGTACCAGACGCGTAAGATCGGTGTGGTCGGCCAGGGCCACGTAGGAGCACATGTCGCCAACAGCCTGCTCATGCAGGGCATTGCCGATGAGCTGTACCTGTGCGATATCAACGAGGCCAAGGTGACGTCCGAGGTCCAGGACCTGCGCGACTCCCTTTCGTTTGTCCCGTACAATACCAAAATCGTCAACTGCTACGACCACTACGAGGAGCTGGCCTGCTGCGACGTCATCGTCAACGCCGCCGGCAAGGTCGCGCTGGCCGCCGGCAACCGTGACGGCGAGCTGTTCTTTACCACCGACGCCGCCCGCACCTTTGCCAAGCGCATCGTCGACGCCGGCTTTGACGGCATCTTCGTGAGCATCTCCAACCCCTGCGACGTCGTGTGCACCGAGCTGTGGCACCTGACCGGCTACGATCCCAAGAAGATCATCGGCTCGGGCTGCGGCCTGGACTCCGCCCGCCTGCGCACCGAGATCTCCAAGAAGGTCGGCGTGAGCCCCAAGTCCATCGACGCCTACATGATCGGCGAGCACGGCTTTAGCCAGCTTGCCGCCTTTAAGGCCGCAACCATCGCCGGCAAAAACCTCAACGAGCTTCAGGCCGAGAACCCCGACAAGTACTCCTTTGACCACATGGAGGTCGAGGAGCTCGCGCGTAAGGGCGGCTATGTGACCTACCAGGGCAAGCAGTGCACCGAATACGCCGTCGCCAACTCCGCCGCGCGCGTCTGCGCCGCCGTGCTGCACAACGAGCACGCCGTGCTTTCCGCTTCCACGCTCATGACCGGCCAGTATGGCGAGGAGGGTATCTTTACCTCCCTGCCGTGCGTGATCGGTGCCGAGGGCGTCGAGGAGGTCTACACGCTCGACCTGTCCGAGTACGAGCTCGAGGGCTTCCACAAGAGCTGCCAGCACATCCGCGACAACATCGCCCAGCTCGACTGGTGGGACACCGAGGCCTACGACGCAAAGTAGGCCGCTGGCTGCCGCAACCTTGCGAATCTAAGCGCGATACTAAGCGGGCCGCGCCGGAAATCCCCGGCGCGGCCCGCTTTTTTGACTCACGCAGTGCCCTTGCGAATCGAAGGTGAATGGTTTTCCCGTTACCTAGTACTGCTCGATGCCCATGTAGCGACGAATCTCGGGGCTGTGGTCAAACACCTTGCCGCGGGCGGCGCGCAGCTCGCAGCTCATGTTGTAGAAGAAGATCGGCTCCAGGTACGAACGCACGCTGGCAGGCACGTCGCCCACGCCGTACTCGAGTGCGTCGAGCACCATGACCGTATCGGTGTGCGTGTTGAGGAACGCCAGCGCGCGCTCCTCCATGGGGCGGCACTCGCCCGATCCGAGCTGTACAAAGTAGAACACGCCGGGCTCGGTAGCCTCGAACGGGCCGTGGAAGTACTCGCCGGAGTGGATGTAGCAGCAGTGCTGCCACTGCATCTCCATGAGCGAGCAGATGGCCATGGCGTAGGTCTGGCTAAAGTTGGGGCCGGATCCCAGGATGTAGAAGAACTCGTGCTGCTGGCAGAGCTCGGCAAAGCGATCGCCCAGCTCGGCGTTGACCTTCTCGCGGGCAGCGGGCAGCAGCGCATCCATCTGCTTAAGGCCGGCGTACATGTCGGCAAGCGCCTCGTAACCCTCCTGCTGGTGGAGCAGTTCGGCGGCGATCAGAGCGCCGATGCCCTGCGGCACCTCGGCCTGCGACACGCCCTCGCCCCAAGGGTAGACCCAGGTGGTCCACTTGCCGTTATCAATCTTGGAGCCCTCGCAGTCGGTCATGGCCACGACCTCGGCACCGGCTGCCAGCGCCATCTCGCAACCGTCGACGACCTCCTGCGTATTGCCGCTGTGGCTGCAGGCGATGACGAGTGACTTCTCGCCAAGACTCTTGGGGGCCATCAGGCAAAACTCGCGCGCCGTGTAAACCGTCGAGGTAAACGTGGTCGCCTCGCGCTTGAGCAGCTCGTTGGCCGGCATCAGGTCGATCATCGAACCGCCGCAGGCAATCCAAAAAACGTTCTCAATCTTGCCCTTGCGCTCGATAATTTCCTGAACCAGATCATGTGCGTTCATCCTGATGTTCCTCCTTGTGGGGCGGCTTTGAGCGACGACAGCTCGTACCTGCGGTCGTTCTATGTTGTCCTATTTATAGCACGCAAGCTGTCGCAGGTGAAGTCATTGCGGCAAATTTGTTCCATATTGTTCTATTCGTGGATGTTAGATGTCGAACACGTAGCGCGAGCCCACGATCTTTTGGCGCCCGAGCAGCAGGGGGCGCTCGTCTGCATCGGTAAAATACGCCTCCATATAAAAGAGAGGCTCGCCGACCGGCACCTCCAGCAGCGGGGCCACCTGGGCATCGGCAAGCGCAATCTCCACGGTGCAGGGATCGGACTTGAGCGGCGCGCGGCCCGAGTGGTCGGCAACGAGCGCAAAGATCGAGTTATCGGTGAGGTCCTCGGCGGCCAGCGTCTGCAGGTAGGGATGGTCGGCGAGCACAAAGGCGTTGTTCTCGAGCATGACGGGGATGCCGTCGGCCGTGCGCACGCGCTCGACCACGATAAGCTCACTGCCGGGCTCCACGCCAAAAAACGCCGCGTCCTCGCGCGTCGCCGCAACCACCGTGCGCGACACCAGGCGCGCTCCGGCCACCATATCGTTGGCAGCACAACCCTCAGTAAAACTCTGGACGTCACCCTTCTGGTGAATCTTGCGCTTGAGCTTGGGAGCGCACACAAAGGTACCCCTCCCCTGCTGGCGGTTGAGATACCCCGCACGCGACAGCTCCTCGATGGCGCGGCGCACGGTGACGCGCCCTACGCCGTAGGACTTCGCGAGCTCGATCTCGGAAGGAATGCGCGAGCCAGATGCGTACACGCCGCGCGCGATCTCTCCCTTTAGGTCGTCCATAACCTGCTGGTACAGCGGCACGGCGGAAACCTCGGCGCGCTCGGAACGTTCGGTCTTGTTATCGGCTACCATCGTTACGCTCCATCCCGTGCATGCTCGGACTCAAATTCTTCAATCGCCGCCATAAACTGCTCGCCAAAGGCGTCGGCCTTTTTCTCGCCAATGCCGTTGACCTGGATCAGCTCGTCGCGCGTCTGAGGGCGCAGGCGGCACAGACCGCGCAGAGCCTTGTCGGAGAAGACCATGTACGGCGCCATCTCCAGCTCGGTCGAGATCTCCTTGCGCAAGGCACGCAGGCGCTCGAACAGCTCGGCATCGTCGCCCACGCGCGGGCGCTGATCCAGCTCAGCCTCCTCGCGCAGCAGATCCACCGCACGGCGGGCGCGAGCCGAGGCCTTGCGCTTGGACGCGCGACGCTTAACGGTAAAGGCGAACGCCTCATCCTCGACCTCGCCGGCACGCGGACCCAGTCCCACGACCGGGTACTGCCCCTGCGAGGTTGCCAAATAACCGCGGCCGCACAGCTGGCCGATGATGTCCTTGATGCGCCCGACCGATTCGCTCGACAGCTCACCGTAGCCGCGGTCCTCGTCCAGATGCATCTGGCGAATGCGCTCGGTGTTGCCGCCGTGGAGCACATCAGCGATCAGCGACTTGCCAAAGCGCATGGGTCGCGTGGCCACATAGCGCACGGCAGCGCGGGCCATATCGGTGACGTCCTCGACCTCGAACTGCGTGAGGCAATTGCTGCAGTTGCCGCAGCCCTCGGCGTCGTCCGTGGCGGTGGCGCCCGCACCAGCCGCAGCAGCATGCTCGGCCGCGGCCTCGTCGCCAAAGTAGCGCAGCATATATTCGCGCAGGCAGCCGGTGGTATTGCAGTAGCCCTCCATCTGGCTGAGCAGACGATATCGATTTTGGAGCGCCCACGCGCGTTGCTCGTCGTCGAGCGCCTCGTCGGCCGCATCGCCGCGGTCGATTAAAAAGCGGCGCATCCGAAAATCGTTGCCGTTCCACAGCAAGTGGCAGCTGGCCGGGTCGCCATCGCGGCCGGCGCGACCCGCCTCCTGATAGTAGGCCTCGATGCTCTCGGGCACGTTGTTATGGATGACGTAGCGCACGTTGGGCTTGTCGATGCCCATGCCAAAGGCGTTGGTGGCAACCATCACCTGAATATCGTCGTCGATAAAGGCGCGCTGGCTCTGACGACGGGCGTCGTTGCCCATGCCGGCATGGTAGCGGCCAACGCGAATGCCGCTGGGGCCCAGCGCCTCGGCAAGCTCGCCGGCGAGTGCATCGACGGTCTTGCGGGTCGAGCAATATACGATGCCGCTCTCACTCGAATGCGCGATCACATAGTCGCGCACCCACGCGGCCTTGGCCTTGTCGCCCATCTCCTCGCAGCCAAAGTAGAGGTTCTTGCGATCGAAGCCCGTCACCACCGTCGCGGGATTTTGCAGGCCGAGCATCTGCTGAATGTCCGCGCGCACACGCTCAGTCGCCGTAGCGGTAAAGGCCGCCACGATGGGGCGCTGCGGCAGGGAATCGATGAACTCACGAATCTGCAGGTAGGCGGGGCGGAAATCCTGGCCCCATTGGCTCACGCAGTGGGCCTCGTCAATGGCCACGAGCGGCACGCCAATGCCGCCGTCCGCCGCGGCCTCCTGCGCAAAGCCTAAAAAGCGCGGCTCGAGCAGGCGCTCGGGCGCCACGTACATAAGTTGGTAGCGGCCCTCGCGCGCCCGCTTGAGCACGGTGTTTTGCTGGGCCGGAGTAAGGCTGGAGTTGAGATAACTGGGGCGCGCACCCGCCGCGAGCAGCGCGCGGGTCTGGTCCTCCATAAGCGACAGCAGCGGACTCACCACAAAGGTAATGCCGGGCAGCATGAGCGCGGGCACCTGGTAGCAAATGGACTTGCCGGCGCCTGTGGGCATAACGCCCAGCGCATCGCGACCGGCAAGGATCGCATCGACCATGCGGTCCTGCCCCGGGCGAAACGAGGTGTAGCCAAAATAGGCGCCGAGCGTGTCGAGCGCCATCTGCTGCATGCTATCGGTCATGGTTTCCTAACGTCCAAGTCATCTGCCGCCGATTATACGCCGCCACGCGGACAGCAGCACACGGCCGCCGCCCAGACTAGTCGTTTAAGAACGCCCCCAACGGCTAAGGAGTGTCCCCAGGTGCCGGCAGAAAAGGAACGTCCCCAAGTGCCGGCCCGGCAACGCCGATGTTTTGGCGCGGACAGACACTATGACCCAATCCGAGGGCACTAAAAAGATAGGAGCCCCCGCTC
>CAUCQW010000032.1 GCA_958445065.1 uncultured Collinsella sp. | reverse complement strand
ATCTTGAACACCTTTCGCTCTTAACTAGGTGTCCAATTCATCATACCCACTCCATGGATACGCCTAGGCGCGGTCCAAGAAATCGTCCGCACCCCCTTGGGGACACTCTTTGCGAGCGGTTCGTTCGTTTGTCGACGCGCGAGTGTCCATTCGGCGTCTTCTTGAGCTGTGGTGCTCTGCTGTTTCTGTGGTGGCCGGGGGCGCTTGGCTCAAAAGGGCGGGTTGGCCGCCTATGTTTACCTGCGGTTTTGTTCCAGTGCGCATTTTCGGTCAAGCTTTTCGTCAAGTGTTTGGTCAGCATCTGGTTTGCAGCCGGAGGCCTATTTTGCCCGCGCTGGTCGTGGCTGCCCACCCTCCTCGTAAGCTCAAATTGAGGTCCATCAGTTTGAGGAGGATGCCATGACTGATCACGCTTTAGATCGAGCGCAGCTGGCCGAAGCCGTCGGCAACGATATTGCCGACATGGCCCATTTTTGGATGCTGCGGAAGTTCCAGTTTTTGGAGCCGGCGCGTGAACAGTTCGAGATCATTGTCGACCCGTGGCTCAGCTATTGCACCGAGCCTTCGCAAAACGAAATCATGGCCTACAACATGGCATTTACCGATTGGCTGCTCTTCGAGCGCCCCTATCGCCATGGCAAGACGTTGCTCGAGCTGTATGTTGAAGAGCCGCCGACATTGCTTTCGCCTGCCTCGCTCAAGCGGCTCGAGCAGGTACGCGACACACAGTATTTCTCGCGCTTTGGCATTTTGGACAAGGATCCTGCGAACGGCATGGTTGCGCTGAAGGATACGCGCACCGACCGTCGCTTTGATGTCTACGACCCGCATATCGTGCAAAAGGAGCATTGGAGCGACGGCGCGATTGCGGTGCGCCTCGCCTGCGTCGACGATGTCTGGCTGACGGCGGGACAACTCTATCTGTATGACATCGCACGCCTGAGTGACACGGCGGTCGATGGGCCTGGTGCGGTGCATCCGGAGGACCTGCAGGATGGCTTTGACACCTCGTGCATCAGTTTCTTCTTGCGTCTGGTCCGCGACATCATGGGCGCCCAGGGGCGGTACGTAAAGTCGCTCAACATCTACGAGCAGGAGTGGGAGTAGGGGATGTTACTGGTGTCGCTCTGCTGCCCTGACTTTGTCTCAATCTGTAACGTTTGGCGGCTGTTTGGGCCCGTAACTGTTACAGATCGAGACATTTCCCTGGTGTCGCTGGGGTGGGACTGCAACGTATTCCGTCCCCCACATCCCCTCTTCCCTCCGTTAACCGATATGCTCGACTTTAGGTCGCTGCATTAGGTGATAATGGACAAATGTTCAAGTTAATCGTGAGGGAGGAGCTCGATATGGCGTCTGCCGATCGTTCCACGTTGTTTATCAATGCGACCGTCCTGGATGGTTCGGAGCATATGGAGCCGCAACCCGATATGGCCGTGACTGTTGAGCGCGGTGTCATCACGTGGATGGGGCCGAGTGCTGTGGCGCAGGCACCTGCAGGTGCCGAGGTCATCGACCTGGCAGGTGCGTATCTCATGCCCGGTCTCATCAATATGCATGTGCATCTGTGCGGTTCGGGCAAGCCTGTCTCGGCCGGCGATGCGGGCGCGCTGATGAAGAAGCTCGATAATCCCGTGGGGCGCGCCATCGTGCGCCATATTCTTAAGGGCAGCGCCCAACAACAACTGGCAAGCGGCGTGACCACGGTGCGCGGCGCGGGCGACCCACTGTTTGCCGACATCGCCGTTCGTAATGCCATCGACGCCGGCAAGTATCAAGGTCCTCGCCTGGTGGCGCCGGGAACGGGCGTCACGGTGCCGGGCGGCCATGGTGCGGGCTTGTTCGCCCAGGTGGCCAACAGTCCCGCCGAGGCAGCCGAACAGGTGCGCGACCTGTACGCGCGTGGTGCCGACGTCATTAAGCTGTTCGTGACGGGCGGCGTGTTCGATGCGACCGAGGTAGGCGAGCCGGGCGTGCTGCGTATGCCGGTGGAGGTTGCCGCGGCGGCATGCAAGGCGGCGCACGATATGGGCCTTCCGGTTATGGCCCATGTCGAGAGTACCGAGGGTGTGAAGGCCGCACTTGAGGCCGGCGTTGACACGATTGAGCACGGCGCTCCGCTGACGCCCGAGATCCTGGAGCTGTACCGTGGCGCCGCGGGCACGCAGCTCGAGGGGCGTGCGCCCAGCGTTACCTGCACTATCAGCCCGGCGCTGCCGTTTGTATTGCTCGACCCGGAAAAGACCCATTCGACCGATACGCAAAAGAAGAACGGCGACATCGTGTGCTCGGGCATCATTGAGAGCGCCCGTGCCGCACTGGAAGCTGGCGTTAAGGTGGGCCTTGGCACGGACTCGAGCTGCCCGTTCGTGACGCAGTACGACATGTGGCGTGAGGTGGCCTATTTTGCCAAGTATGTCGGCGTGAGTAACGCCTTCGCGCTGCATACGGCCACGCAGGTCAATGCCGAGCTGCTGGGGCTGGGCGGCGAGACCGGCACAATCGAGTGCGACAAGGCCGCCGATATCCTGGTGACACGCAAGAACCCGCTCGATGACCTGTGCGCACTGCGTGAGCCGACGCACGTGATGTGTCGCGGCGATCTGGTGCGCAAGCTCAAGGTGAAGCGCATTCCCGAGGTGGACGCCGAGCTCGACGCGATTATGGCCATGCCTGCCGAAGCGCTTGCCGAGGAGCTCGCCCGCGATGGCGTAGCATAGGTGTGACAAAGGGACGGTCCCTTTGTCATAATCAAAAAAAGCCGAGGTCTCAACACGAGGCCTCGGCTTTTATTTTGTCCCATGGTATGGCGGCTAGGAGCGCGTCTCCATCTTGGCGTGGCACTTGGGGCAGGTGACGCGAATCTTGCCCTTGCCCTTGGGAACGGAGAGCATCTGGCCGCAGTTGGGGCACTTGAGGTATGCCGTGGTTTTGCGACCCTTCCACATCTTCTTGGCCGTGCGCTTGGCACGCTCAAAGTCTTCCTTGCTGGTACCGGCCGTGCGCGAGGCGTTGGCAGCCGCGGCGCCGCTACCCAAGCTCGCTACGAACTTGCCCAGGCCGGGGACGTTAGCGGTCGCGGCGACAAAGGCCGCGTTTTCCTTGCGACGTGCGTCGATGTTTTTGGACAGGCCGCGCAGCACGCCAATCACGATTACGGCGATGGCAATCCAGCTGAGCCACTGGATATGGGCTATCGATCCGATCATCGCGATGACGATGCCGACAA
The DNA here is from genome assembly GCA_958445065.1 of uncultured Collinsella sp. Taxonomy (GTDB): domain Bacteria; phylum Actinomycetota; class Coriobacteriia; order Coriobacteriales; family Coriobacteriaceae; genus Collinsella. The sequence goes on along the minus strand of CAUCQW010000032.1, from coordinate 18,579 downwards.
AGCCCATAACGATGGTGAGCTCATCGGCGCCATTGCGGCCCTTCATAAAGTCATTCATGCAAATTGCCTTTCGTTCGATATGCTGCACGCCTTTATACCCGATTTAGAGCAAGGGGGACAGGTCAATCTGTACCAAGGTGGTGCAAACATACCTGTCCCCGATGCACCAAGAAGGTGCAAAGCAGTCCGTCCCCAATGCCCCAATTACTTGGAGAGCTTGTCGACGACGCGTTCGATCTCGGCGAGCTTGGCGGCCTTGAGGTCTTCGTCGCCCGATTCGATTGCCGAAGTCACGCAGCCCTCGATATGCGCCTTGAGCACGTCGGCGTTGATGCGCGCAATGAGCGCCTGCGTTGCCATGAGCTGCGTGGAAATATCGACGCAGTAACGGTCCTCATCGACCATCCGCAAGATGCCGTCGATCTGGCCGCGTGCCGTCTTGAGCATGCGGGTTACCGATTTGTGGTCTGCCATCATGGCGGGTCCTCGTTTCTGGTCGGGGGGGGGTACCTGCGGGTCGTTACGCGGCGGTCACCGAAAGGGCGTGGAACTTCTCACCCGCGGCCTCGACAGCGGCGGCGAGCTGCTCGGCGGTCACGGTGTCGGCGCACTCCACCTGGACGGTCTGAGTCTCGTGATCGGCATCGGCGTCGGTCACGCCGGCAACGTTGAGCAACGCCGTCTCGACGGTGGCGTCGCAGTGGCCGCACATGAGGCCGGAAGTCTTGATTGTGTATCGCATCGGTATTCCTCTCTGTTGTGTCGGCTTTCCCAGACACCCGACCTTGACCTTCAAGCCGTCGCTCGCGTACCAAAGTACGCGTCGCTCCTCTTTCAGGTCAATCTCTGGCACCTGGAAAACCCGTTCTAAATGGACGTAATAGTGAGCCTATTTTGCCACTTTAGGCTTAAAGGTTCGCAGGCGCAGAGCATTGCTTACGACGCACACGCTCGACAGGCTCATGGCCGCGGCGCCAAACATCGGCGAGAGCTGCCATCCGGTGAGCGGGAAGAACACGCCCGCCGCCAGCGGAATGCCGATGCCGTTGTAGAACAGCGCCCAGAACAGGTCCTGCTTGATGTTGCGGATCGTGGCGCGCGAAAGCTCGATGGCCCGCGCAACATCCATGAGGTCACTGCGCATGAGCACCACATCAGCCCCTTCTTTGGCGATGTCGGCGCCGGTGCCGATAGCAAGGCCCACGTCGGCGCGCGCCAGGGCGGGGGAGTCATTGATGCCGTCGCCCACCATGGCGACCTTGCCGCCCGCATCCTGCAGTTCGCGCACGTGGCGTTCCTTGTCGGCGGGGAGAACGTCGGCGATGACCTGTTCGCTGCTCAGCCCCACGCGGCGGGCGATCGCTTCGGCGGTGACGCGGTTGTCGCCGGTGAGCATGCGCACGTCGACGCCAAGCGAGCGCAGTGCGGCGATGGCCCCGGCGCTCGTCTCCTTGACCTCGTCAGCCACGGCAACGGTGCCGGCAAGCTCGCCGTTCTTGGCAAAGAACAGCGGCGTCTTGCCCTCGGCGGCAAATTGCTCGGCAAGACCCGCGGGCACGGTAACGCCCAACTCGTTCATCAGGCGTACGTTGCCGGCTGCAATGGCGTTTTGCCCCTCGCGCGCCGTAACGCCGCGACCGGGCACGGCGGTAAAGTCCTCGACCATGCGTGCGACGATCTCGCGTGTCTCGCACTCGGCCATAATCGCCTCGGCCAGCGGGTGCTCGCTCGAGCGCTCCAACGCGGCGGCCAGCTTGAGCAGCGCCTTTTCGCTCATGGCGGGCGAGCCGTCGGCGCGCGTGGCTGCCACGATATCGGTCACGGCAGGCTTACCGCGGGTGACGGTGCCCGTCTTGTCGAGCACCACGGTGCCCACGCTGCGCAGGTTCTCCAGTGCCTCGGCGCTCTTAAACAGAATGCCCATCTCGGCGCCCTTGCCGGTGCCGACCATAATGGCGACGGGCGTGGCCAGGCCCAGCGCGCACGGGCAGCTGATCACCAGCACAGCGACGGCGGAGGTGAGCGCTTCGTTGACGCTTCCGGTCAGTGCCATCCACACCACGAAGGTCACGGCCGAGATCACGAACACCACGGGCACAAACACGCCGGCGACCTTGTCGGCCAGGCGGGCGATGGGCGCCTTGGTGGCGTTGGCATCCTCGACGAGCTGGATAATCTTGGCGAGCGACGTGTCGGCGCCCACACGCGTGGCGCGGAAGGTAAACGAGCCCGTGCGGTTGACCGTGGCCGCATTGACAGTGTCGCCGGCGGTCTTCTCCACGGGGATGGACTCGCCGGTGAGCGCGCTCTCGTCCACGGCCGAGCTGCCCTCGAGCACCACGCCATCGACGGGGATGGACTCGCCGGGGCGCACGCGCAGGACCTGGCCGGGAAGGATGGCGTCGACATCGACGGTGGTTTCGGTGCCGTCCTCTGCTACGACGGTCGCGGTCTTGGGCGCCAAGTCGATGAGCGCCTCGATGGCGCCGCCGGTCTTGGATTTGCTGCGTGTCTCGAGATATTTGCCCACGGTGACGAGCGACAGGATTGTGCCGGCGCTCTCAAAATACAGGTTGTCCATGCCCGTCATCATGGCCTCGTGGACCTGACCCGCGGCTAGCTGGTCGGCCATGATGAACATGGCGTAGAGCGACCAGGCGATGGAAGCAGTGGCGCCCACGGCAATAAGGGCGTCCATGGTAGGCGCGCCGTGCGCAAGCGATTTAAACCCGTTGATAAAGTATGCGTCGTTGACGTAGACGATGGGAATGAGCAGGACGAGCTCGGTGAGCGCGAGCGTCATGCTGTGGGTGTGGTCGGTGAAGACGCCGGGCAGTGGCCAACCGAGCATGTGCCCCATGCCTATGTAGAACAGTGGGATGAGGAATACGATCGAGACGATGAGGCGGGTGCGCATGGCAGAGGCGGCGGCCTCCAACTTTTTGGTCGGCGACTCCATATGGGCGGCGCCGGACCTGGCTTGCGCACTTCCGCTTTGGACAGCGTCGGTGCCCGCGCTGACGGGCGAGGCCGAGTAGCCCGCGCGGTCGACAGCGGTGCAGATGTCGTCGGGGGAGACCTGCGCAGGGTCGTAGTCCACCAGCATAGAGCCGGCGAGCAGATTGACCGCGACGCTTTGGACGCCGTCGAGCTTGCTCACGGCACGGTCCACGTGCGCCTGGCAGGCGGCGCACGTCATGCCGCCCACATCGAACTTATCTTGAGCCATGGCTTCTCCTTTCTGTGACGTAGTGTCGGAAATGTTAACCATCCGATACTATACACCCATACCCCCTGGGGGTGTCCAGTACAGAAATAATATATGAGATTTCGTTACAGATGAGGATGGATGGTTGGCCGATGGACCGTCCCAACCAAGCATCTCAATCTGTAACATCTAGCAGGGAAAATGACCTCTAACTGTTACAGATCGAGACATTGCGTCGAGCCACAACTTAACGTCTCAATCTGTAATATCTGGGGACCGTTTTGCCTGCTAGATGTTACAGATCGAGACAAACCATTCGGGGGTAACCCGAACATCTCGATCTGTAACAGTAAGACCGATATTTGGGTCCTAGATGTTACGGATCGAGACAATCTCGGAGCAGATGCCCCGGGCATACAACGTAAAACGCCGGGGCGCCCGCGTGATGGGCGTCCCGGCGCATGCTGGGCAGGGTTTGCGAAGCGGTGGGAGGGAGGAGAAGCCGTCCTCCCGAAACCCTTACTCCTGACGACGTTTCTTGTCGGTTAGGAAGACTCCGGCGGCTACGAGCACGACACCTCCGATGACAAACGTCTCACCGGCGAGCGCAGCATTGTCGCCTGTGGCGGGAAGTGCCGAGTTGGCGGCCGTCTTGGCGTTGCCGGCAGACGGCTTTCCAGCAACCGGCTTAGCGGCAGCCTGCGTGATCTTGGCCTGCTCGGCCTTCGCCGCCTCTTGCTCCTGGTGGGCGATCTCGTCCTTCAGGGCTTGCTCGGCGGCTACGCGTTTTGCCTTCGCCTCGTTGTAGCTGTTGAGAGCCGCGGTGTAGGCGGGCGTCGCAGCATCAAGGTCTGCCTGAGCGGTATCAAGTGCGACCTTTGCGTTATGTTCTGCCTGCTTGGCGGCGACGCACTTGGCAAAGAGGGCATTGAGCGTATCGTTCGCGTTTGCGTCAGAGCCAGTAGCAATACCGTTTTCGACGTTGATGGACTTGAGCTTTCCAAGGGCGGAGGCAGCAACGTCCGATGCAGCCTGAGAATTCTCGACCGCCTGTTCGGCGTTCGCGATGGCATCATTTGCCGCACCAAGGGCGACTCCGGCCTCAGTCACTGCTGCGTCGGCGTCCTTCTTGGCCGCCTTGGCCGCGGTAAGATTGTTGGCCGCGTTGCTCAGGGCGTCGGCATGGGCCTTCTTTGAAGCAAAGTCGTTTTTCGTCGTGGTCAGATCGCTCGCAGCGTGCTCCGCGGTCGCCGCCTTGGCCTCGGCGTTGTCCTTCGCGGTGTCGAGGGCCTGCTTCTTGGCAGCCGCGTCGCGCTCCGCCTTTTCGAGAGCACTCTGGGCAGACGTCTGGGCTGCCGTGGCTTCATCAAGCGTTTGATGGGCCTTGTCAGCCTTTTCCTGAGCCGCAGCAACATCGGCAGAATACTTGGCAAGTTCCTTCTTTGCATCTTGCAGAGCCTGCTGCTTTACGAGAGTCTCTGCTTTGGCGTCATCAACCTTCTTCTGACTCTGAGCGGCTTGCTCTTGCGATGCCTTAAGCTCGGCGCGCTTCTGGTTGACGACCTGCTCTGCGGTCGCCACGTTACTTTGGGCGGCTTTGACCTGGTCTTCGGCTTCGGTAACTTTTCCGTTTGCCTTGGCGAGATTCTGCTCTGCTAGGGCAACAGCGGCGGCGGCACTTGCTACGCTGTCGTTCTTGGCGGCAAGGTTGCTGTTCGCGGTATCAACGCCTTCCTGCTTTTGAGCGGCGAGGGTCTCAGCTACCTTTACGGCATTGGCTTTCGATGCCGCTGTGCTGCGCTTTTGTTCAAGGTCCGTCTTTGCGGCGGCGAGCTTTTCGCTGGCTTTGGAGAGGCTCAGCTGATACTGATCAAAGAGATTCTCGAGTTCATCGATCGAGTATTCTTTCTCGTACGAACCGTAATTGTTGTCGATCTCCAAGACGAACACATACGGCCAAAGGGTTCCGCGCGAGTTGATGCCGTATCCCATGGTTTTGGCGTTAGGTTGTACGATATTCAAATAATGGCCGACGGTGCCAAAACCCACGCCTTGGGCTCCGAATTCGGTACCGTGACTCCAGAAAGTCTTCCAAGCATCTTTGGGGGCAACGTTGCCAAGGCCGGCTTTCGCTGCAGCATCGTCAAATATTTTCTTTTCGCCATCAACCCATTGGTGCGCGATGTTTTCTTTCGTGCTGAAGTTCCAAGCGGCATTTTCAAATCCGGCATAGTCTGAGTGCCCCTTCGTTGCGTCGGAGTAATTGGAATCAGACTGAGCGATTGCCATTTGCTCTGCCGTCACCTTAAGCTCGCTAAGACCGACGCTTTTGCGATATTCATTAATCTCGCGCAGCTTGTCAAACGATAGCTTGGCGTTGTCGAGTGACGTGCCGTCTTTTTTATCGCCAATGGTCGTCGGGTTTTTATCGCTCTGCCTATAGATGATGTTTGCAGCGTCGTTGGCACCGATGGACTGGTAGAAGCCGATGACACTCTGCGCCTCCGCCGTCGTTGCCTTATCGGTTGCCGCCTTGCACGTATCGTATGCTTTCTGTGCATCGATAACGGCTTGATCGGCGGCCGCCTGGTTTGCCTTGGCAGTATCGAGCGCCTTGTCTGCCTGCTCCTTCTCGGCTTTTGCCTGGTCGACTTGTTTCTGAGCGGCCTTTGCTTTCTCCAATTCGGTAGCATGTGCCTGCTTTGCCGAGGTCAACTCCGATTGCGCCGCATCGGCTTTCGTCTGGGCTGCCGTTACATCATTTTCGGCTGCTGCGACTGTCTGCTTCTTGGCTTCGAGCTCGCTTTCGGCACCGGTGAGGGCGTCCTGCTTGGATGCAACGTCGCTATTTGCCTGAGAAAGGCCTGCTTCGGCAGCCGCCTGCTGCTGCTTCGCCTGGTCGAGTGCGCTTTGGGCGGCATCGACCTTTGCCTGGGCGGCGTCATACTCCGGGCCCTCGGCGCCTGCCTTTGCGGCCGCCAAATCGGCTTGTGCACTGTCATACGCTGTCTGTGCCGCGACTACCTTACCGTCCGCGGCGGTCTTTTCCTGCTGAGCGGAAGCCAGCGTGCCTGCCGCTTTGTCGTAAGCGCTCTGCGCGGCGCTCTGAGCCTGCTGGGCATCGGCGAGCGCGGAATCGGCAGTGGCCTTCGCAGCCTTTGCTTGGTCCAGAGCGGCCTGCGCATCTGCGGCAGCCTGCTCGGCGACCTTGATTTCCTCCGGCGTTGCGTTGGCGGCTGCCTTCTGGGCTGCCTCGAGCTTGGCCTGCGCATCGGCTGCCGTCTGCTTTGCGGCATCAAGGACCTTCGACTTGTCCTCGGCGTCGGTCTTGGCTGCATCGAGCTTTCCTTGGGCATCCTTCAGCGTGGCACTGGCGCTGTCGGCCGCCTTGACGCTTTCATCGAGCTGGCGAGCATATTCGGCGCGCGCGGCGGCCTCTGCCTGCGAATTATCGGAGACGGAGGCGTCATAGGTGCTTTGTGCGTTGTCGCGGGCCGCCTGCTTTTCGGTATAGGGGGCAGCCACCGTGTCGTAGTCGGATTTGGCGTCTGCCTCGGCAGCCTTTGCGGCATCGATCGCAGCCTGCAGGTCGGCAATCTTCTGGGCGTTTGCCTTTACTGCGGAGCTTGCCGCCTCGCCGGCTGGACAGCAAGCGGCGACATGATCGCGTCCTGTGCCGTGGTATCACTCGCATCGTTGGCAAATGCCGAGAACGGCGCGAGCAGCGTCGAGCCAGTCATAGCGATGGTGGTTGCCGCGGTGACGGCGAGTCGTGTTGCCTTGTGGCCCGAGAATGTGGGGCGAGGCTCGGCGCCGCCTGAGACTTCCAAGTGTTTAGGTGCGTACTTTGCCATTTCTTCTCCCAATCGTTGAAGGGGTACCTATGACAATTCGTACGTTACGACCGCCGAAAGGGTTCCTGTTGCGCAACATTGGCAAGGAAATATCGACACACTTGAATCACATTTACGAGGCGAAGTTCTCGGCAAGCTAATGTCTCGTTCTGTAACATCTAGAGAGGTTTTTGACCCTTTACTGTTACTGATTGAGACGTTGTCTCGCGGGGTTGGGGTTTGTCTCGATCTGTAACATCTAGACCTGTATCTGCCGAGCTAGTGTTACAGATCGAGACAATTGCCGGGGAGGGGTCCCGTTGCGGCAAGACGCCCGCCGCCTAGATACAGAACCCGGGGATCACACAGGTTAGCTTGTTTGGCTTTTCCGCAGGCGTTGCGTACGTAAAGACGTCGCCGTCGTGCCCCACGCGGTTCATATAGAGCGTGCCTTCGCTCTCCGATGCGTCGGGGCTCACCGTGCGCTCCCACCAACAGGTGTCCTTGCCCTTCCACTGGCGGACCATCGTCTCGTTCGTGGAATACGGGCTCACCTTGAGCTCGCGGAAGAGCTGATACTCCTTGCCCTCGCCGTTGTAGATGTCTGCCAGGTAGTGATAGCCCTCGGTAAACGAATCGGGCGGTTGCGTACCGCACAGCTCGACCATGGCGGGCAGCCAAAGGGTTGCGGGCAACTCGCTCAGGCACGATGCGCTGTTGGCGGTGCCCACATTGTTCGAGACCTTCTTGACCCCTTTAATGAGTGCGCGCAACTCGTTGGGCAGCAGCTTAAGGCCGTCGCCGTTGAGCCATTCCCGCAGCTCGCAATCTGCCCAGCCGGCGCTCGGCGGTTCAGCCGCAGCGTTGCGCTCGGCAATACCCGCATCGAACATAAACGTCAGTCCGGCCTTGCCCGTCCCGTCCAGAAGCTCATCGTGGCGGATGCCCACAAGCTGCGCGCCAACCTGCAGCCCGTTGGTGAGCGTGACACGCTTGGTACACGGATAGGGGATATGCCCATCGGCATCGAGCAGGTGATAGCGCTTGGCAATCTCGCGTGCCTCGCTACGGGTCTCGGCGGCCTTAATCTTGAGCGAAATCTCCTGCAGCTGATCCCAGGTGTAGTCGTCAAGTGAACCGCGGATGCCGTCAAGGTAGTCGGGGATGCCAAAGCCATGGGTTGCCGCCCCGATAACGCTGAGCCCCGCAACGGCTGCGATAGCGCCGCCGATAATAAAGCGGCGGCGGGTCATGGCATCGTGGCGGGCCTGATTCAGGATCTCTCGTGCGCGCTCGCCGGCGACGTCGACCTTAAGGTGCGTGCCAGAATCGATATCAATCGCGGCCTCGTCTCCTGTGCCTTCGCGGCCCTCGGATTCGGCATCGGTGAGGTATGCCGAGAGCACCTCGAGCATCTGCTGCTCGGTGGGACGATCGCACTGCTCGACTGAGAGACCCTTCATGATGATTTGGACGAGCGCTTCATCACCCTCGCAGCGCGGCTCGAGCGGTGCCGGCTTGGTCTTGGTCTTTACGAGATAGAACGAGCCGGTTGCAGCGGCGTCCGTCGACTCAAAGTCAAACGGTTTGCGACCGCTGTAGAGCTGGTACAGAATGCTCGAAAGCGCATAGACGTCGATTGCCGGCGAACGGCGAAGGGCCGCGATGCCTTCGATATCCTGCGTGAGCATCTCGGGCGCGGCGTATGCGGGCGTGGCAAAGCGCCAGATGTCGGCGCGCCGGGTGATCGTGTCGTCGCCGAGAGCCATGGTCGCGGAGCCCATGTCGATGAGGCAGGGGTCAAAGGAACAATCAGCAATCTGCTGCTCGAGCGTTCGGCTGGTGGTGCGGAACATGATATTGGCAGGCGACAGGTCGCGATGGATGACCGGATTCACGAGGCCTTGGGTCATCAAGAGCGCATGAAGCACGGCGTTTCCGACGGCGGCGACCATCTGGGTGGTCAGCCCGCCCGAGGCGTCGTGAGGAAGCAGGGGCAGCGCCTGCTTGAGCGAGGTGCCCTCGACCCACTCCATGAGGATGAGCGGGTCATCCTCGCACGATCCGTAGCCATAGACGCGCGGAAATCCGCGCAGGTGCGAGACGGTACACAGATGACGGTACTCCTCAAACAGCGCAGCGGTGTTGGCCAGGTGCGCGGCCGATTGCTCGGCGGAGCGGTCGGGGGCTTGGCCAGAGAGAATGACGTTGTCCTTGAGCAGCTTGACGGCAAAGACCTCGCCGCTCGTGTTGGTCGCGCGCAGCACGTGCCCGATGTTGCCGTTGTTGCGGTGGGCCGTCTGGAGAATAAGTGTCATAAACCGGCGTTTGGCGTCGTCCTCGGCGCTGGGGTCGACCGCCACGACGGTATCGAACGTATCGAGACGGACGAGTTTGTCGCCATAGGCGCTATCGGTAGTATCCATGGCGTTCCTTTGTCTGGCATGGGTTGCCGCACGTATACGCGAGCAGTGCGGATATCGGTAAAGTACAATGATAGTCGCACTGCCCACGTATACCGCTGAGCATTGTCGTTTACGACGCAGAAGGCAGAAGACGTAAGACGGACGGCGACCGTCTTCCGATCGCTGTCCGTGCTAGTCCACAATGACAAGGAATGTCGTGTAGAGACCCAGATGGAGCCTGTCGCTGTTTTCGATTTCCACGGGGGGATAGATCTTGCCGGGCTCGCGTTGGTCGCGCGGCGGCTCAATCACAATATCGCCGTCGCCTGCACCCGATTCGAGTACCGTGCCGTTGGTCGATCCAAGGCCCTGGGCGTACCAGTGCTCACCCTCAAGCCAAATGCGAAGATGCTCGCGCGATGCGTCGGCGCCCACATCGGTGATACTGGGCGAGGTTTTGGGCAAAGAACCAATCACGGTGCCGCGCGGATCGCGTGCGAGGGGATGGATTTGCATGTCGGCGCAGTTGTCGGCATGGGTTCTGAGCAGACCGAGGTTGGGGGCGACGGTGCGCGGCTGCTCCAGGCTGCTCATAAAGCCACGTCCGACGGTAGTTTCGGTGGTGCCAAAGTGCCCGCCCGTCTTGCTGTCGCAAAAGCGCTCGACGGTGGCCACGCCCTGAACGGGATCGGCGAGCGCCCCCGTTGCCACAAAGAGCATAAGGTAAAGCGTGCTTTTCTCGCGCACGGCATTGCCGTCAAAGTTGTCGATGCGATTGAGGGCATTTGCATATAGGCGGCTGTCCAGCTTGTAGCTGGCGAGAGCCGACATCATTTCGTTGGCGGCCGGACCGCGATAGTGCTCGGCGATTGCCTGATAGGCGGACTCGCCGCCGCCGAGCTTGCTGCAGATTGCCGCGGAAAGGTTGAGCGTGGTGACGATAAAGTCGCTGTAGATGGCGGGCGCGCACTGGTCAGGCTTGCGATGGACGATGTAACGGGTGAGATACGAGCGGTTGGAAGAGCATTTCTCGAGCAGGGTACTGCCGAGATAAGAGTTTCCATTGATGAGCATTCGGGCGATCTCGAGATGTTTAAGACCGCCGAACGAGCGAATATCGTTATAGAGGACCGAGCAAGGCGTCTCTGCTGCCACGGATACCTCCTTTGATTGCTTCCTAGCCAATATGGCGATAGGAATTAATGGCCCCCGGTGGGCGACGTATTAAATGGCTGCGCAATATATAGCGTAACCAAAGCAACATTATAGGCCACATGTTCGAAATTGCAGGAAGACCGAGAGATTTTGGTCGGACTGAACGGAAATCCCCCTCTGTCTTGTTCTGTAACATTTGGATCCGGTTTTGCCCTGCATCTGTTACAGATTGAGACAATCGGCCAGGCCCACCTCGGGCCTGCCCCGTCATCTGTGGTTTACGTGGGGGCATGCGGAGTACGGGTATACTAACCGGCGGCGAATATGCTCCATCGCTTAGAGCTGCTGCGTCTGGACGGCGCGTGATAGGGCTGCCAAAGCGATCGCCAGCGTGCTGAGCAACGTCCTCTCTGTGCGCACCTGTTTTTGTATGTATTAGCGCACTACCAAGCACGCCCGCGCGGCCGCATGCCGTGCCCATTGCGCGTGCAGATAAGGAACAACAACATATGCGTAATTCTGTATCCGACGTCACCGACGCCGAGATCCTGGACGAGGCCCGCGAGGCCATGACCCAGGCTGCCTTCGATGCCGCCGATGAGGCCAATGCTGCCCAGGCCGTCGAGTCCGCTACCGAGAGCCTGCCCGCCTTTGACGAGCTGGGACTTTCGGACGAGATGCTTCGTGCTATCGAGAACCTGGGCTACACGGCGCCGACGCCCGTGCAGGCCGGCTCGATCCCCGTGGTGCTCGAGGGTCGCGACCTGCTTGCCGCCGCTCAAACCGGCACCGGCAAGACGGCCGCCTTCTTGCTGCCGACCATGAACAATCTGGAGCACATCGCTCCGCCCAAGCCCGTGCGCGAGCGCGGCGGTCGCAATCGCCGTCGCGGCGCCAAGAAGCCCGAGGGCAACGGCCGTGGCCCCGTGATGCTCGTCATTACCCCTACGCGCGAGCTTGCCCAGCAGATTGACGAGGTCGCGAGCAAAATCGCCGACGTCACCGGCCATGTCGCCGTGACCGTCGTGGGCGGCGTGAGCTACAAGCCGCAGACCGCTGCCCTCAAGTACGGCTGCGACATCCTGGTCGCAACGCCGGGCCGTCTGGTCGACCTGATCGAGCAGGGCGCCTGCCACCTGAACGAGGTTAAGGTCCTGGTGCTCGACGAGGCCGATCGCATGCTCGACATGGGCTTTTTGCCCGCCGTCCGCCGCATTGTGCGCGAGACGCCGGCCGAGCGCCAGACGCTGCTGTTCTCGGCGACGCTCGACGAGGAGGCCGTGGGCGAGATCACCGACCTGGTGAGCGACCCGGCCCGCGTGGAGATCGCGCCCGCCACGTCGACTGCCGACACCGTCGACCAGTTTGTGTTCCCGGTGTCCATCGAGGCCAAGAACAACCTGTTGCCCGAGTTCCTCAAGAAGGAGGGTCCGGAGCGCACCATCGTCTTTATGCGCACCAAGCATCGCGCCGACAGCTGCTGCCGTCGTCTGGAGCGTAAGGGCATCAAGGCTGCCGCGATTCACGGCAACCGCAGCCAGGCGCAGCGCGAGCGCGCGCTTTCTGCCTTCCGCGACGGCACCGTCGACGTGCTGGTGGCAACCGATGTTCTCGCCCGCGGCATCGACATTAGCGACGTGCGCTACGTCGTGAACTTTGACGTGCCGGCCGAGCCGACCGACTATATCCACCGCATTGGCCGTACGGGCCGCGCCGGCGAGCTGGGCTGGGCCATTACGTTTGTGACCGAGCAGGACGTCGATGAGTTCTACGAGATCGAGAAGCTCATGGACAAGACGGCCGATATTTACGAAGCCGGCGACCTGCATGTGGGTCCCAACCCGCCTGCGGTTGATCCCGAGCGCGACCCTGCGGCCTTTAAGGTGAAGAAGAAGACTAAGCGCGGCAAGTCCAAGAGCAAGAAGAAGCTTGAGCGGGCGCGTCGCGACGGCAAGCGCAACGGCGACGATTACGGCGATGTTGCCGGTCGTTCCAACCGCGGTCGCGACGAGCGCCGCGGCGACGGCGAGCGTCCGAGCCGTCCCAAGCGCGGCGGCAAGACCCGCGTGCGCGAGGGCGTTCAGGCTCGCGTGGACGAGGCTGTTGAGAGCGTGGCTCGCAAGGTAGCTGCCGAGGAGCGCGGCGGTGCTGGTGCCGCTGAGCAGCCTGCGCGCGGCAACCGTGCCGAGCGTCGTGCCAAGCAGTTCCAGGGCGAGGCACACCGCCGTCGTCGTGAGGACGAGGACCGCGGCGGTCGTCGTCGTGTCGAGCGCGAGGACGAGGGCCGCGGTTCGCGCGGTGGCAAGCGCGGTGCGGGCGACCGCCGGCGTTCCGGTCGTGATGACGAGCGCGGCGGCCGTGATGAGCGTCGCGGCGGCGAGGGTCGCGGTGAGCGTACTGCCCGTGGCGGTGAGTCCCGTGGCGGCAAGCGCTTTGAAGAGCGCGGTAGCCGCGGCGGCGAGCGTCGCGAGGGTGCTCGCGGCAATGGCGGCCGCGGCGGCGCTGGTCGTTCTAACGAGTCGCGTGATCGTCGTGACCCGCGTGCCAGCCGCGATCGTCGCGATGACTGGCGCAACTACGACGATACCCGCGAAGAGCGTCGCGGCGGCTATCGTGGTGGTCGTGGCGGCAACCAGGCCGGCTCCCGTGGCGGCCGTGCCGGCGGTCGCGATAACCGTGGCAGCTACGGCAACAGCCGTGGCGGCAAGCGCGGTGGCAGCTCCCGTCGCCCCGGCGACGGCGGCGGCAAGCGCAAGTAAGATGCGCATCGCGCGCTAGCGTGAGACAAGCTAAGGGCCCGAGCAAATAACGCTCGGGCCCTTTTGTTTGCCGTGTCCATCGCTAATTCAAACGTGATGTTCTCGGGAATGCATCTGGGGGATGCTGAGGACCTATTTTCCGCCATGCAGCAATGGGTCCTATGGGGTGCGCCGTGCATTTTTTGGAGTATTCTGCAGTTCGAGTTGTCTGCATATGATTTGACGTCGCCAACGGTGGCTTTCGGATATCCCTAGCGAGCGTTCTGAGTCAGATTTCGTCGTTTTCCGGAGCAGGGGCGCGTCATTCTCGCCATGTCGGAACCCAAAATGACGCAGCGCCCTAAAGGTTTGCCCGCTCGGGGTATTGCTGGCGCGGTCACGTTGCAGAATACTCCGTTTTTTGCACGGGCCAGGATGGGGTACCTCGGGAAAACACGGCGGTATCCCGTAAATATATACAATCTGTACCGTAATTTATACAAAACGAAGAGGCAGACAGCGTAGGGTTGGTGCATTGGGGTGCTTGATGCACCAAAATGGGGATCCCACGTGCCGTATACTCTGGCTGGATGTGAAAACGGCTTGACGCGTTGCCAGACGTAGGGGGAGGGTGTCTCGATGAGCGTATTCGAAATTGTGTTTAGTCCGACGGGTGGAACGCAGAAGGTGTCTGGCCTTGTGGCCGGGGCACTGGACAAGAATACCGTTACCGTCGATCTGACCGATAGCGGGCTAGATTTCAGCGCTGTCTCGATGACTGAGGACGACGTGGCCGTAATCTCTGTGCCGGCGTATGCCGGTAGAATCCCGGCTGTGGTGGCTGACCGGTTGGGCATGGTTCACGGCAACGGAGCGCGGGCCGTTCTGGTGTGCGTCTACGGAAACCGCGCGTTTGAGGACACGCTCGTAGAGCTGGAGGACGTTGCGAAGCATGCGGGATTCCGGGTGATCGCGGCAGTTGCGGCCATTGCAGAACATTCCATTGCGCGACAGTTTGCTGCCGGTCGTCCGGATGCGCAGGATGCGGCGCAGCTTGCTGAGTTTGCTCAGCAAATTCAGCAAAAGCTGTTGGCTGAGGATGCGTCCGAGCCCTCTATCCCCGGCAATCGTCCTTATAAACAAGCTGGAGGTCACCGCATGGCGCCCGAGGCAACAGAGGATTGCGTCTCCTGCGGTGCATGCGCCGCGGCGTGCCCCGTTTGTGCTATCGACAAGGGTGACTCCAAACGAGCAGCTGGCGAGGCGTGCATCTCCTGCATGCGCTGCATCGCCGTATGTCCGCGAGGTGCTCGCAAGCTTGATTCCAACAAACTATCCGCTGTTTCCCAGATGCTGAGCAAGGTTTGCGTCGCGCGGAAGGGATGCGAGCTCTTCATCTAGCGCAAGTGAGATTGGTGCAAACAAACCTGGCCCTTTTGCACCAAAAACGATCCGTTTTCCTCCGTTCCCAAGGGATCATGTGATCCGAAGGGGACGGAGGAAAACGGATCAAAAAGGAAAAATAGTAAGGCGCTCTTTTTCACATTGAATATTGCAATTTGGTAACGCGTTTTATCAAATATGGCATTTATCTGCGATAATGTTCATTTTCACCGCTGATGGTGACATTTCATACCGCCTGCCGAACTGCGTGGAGACCTAACAACTTTTTAGGTCAGTGTTGTGCGTGTAGCAATTTCGCCCGGCCTCGCCTCCGGGCTGCCATGTGAGAGGGGATCTTATGGCTCGACTGCATGTAATGGAACGCAGCCACGCCCAGGCCGTCATGGACGACCTGCATGATGCACTTGGACGTCGTCTGGCGGTGAGCTCGCTCGCCCCGTGTCCCGTTGAGTTTACGGCGGCGCTCGTCAACCTGTGCTCTACCCAGAGCTGCGGCAAGTGCACACCCTGCCGCGTGGGCCTGAGCGCACTGAGCGACCTGCTCGCCGATGTGCTCGAAGGGCGCGCCGATGAGTCCACGCTCAACCTGATTGAGCGCACGGCCCGCACCATCTACCTTTCGAGCGACTGCGCCATCGGCTACGAGGCGGGCGCCATGGCGCTCACTGCCATTCGCGGCTTTCGCGACGACTTTGAACACCACATTCGCGAGCATTCCTGCGGTTTTGACCGCGAGGCGCGCGTTCCGTGTGTTTCGGGCTGCCCGGCGCACGTTGACATTCCCGGGTACATCTCGCTCGTCGAGGCCGGACGCTATGCCGATGCCGTCAAAGTCATCCGCAAGAACAATCCGCTACCGCTCGTCTGCGGCCTGGTGTGCGAGCATCCCTGCGAGATGCACTGCCGCCGCGGCATGGTCGACGATCCCATGAATATCCTCGCCCTCAAGCGTTTTGCCGTTGAGCACAGCGACCTTAACGACCACAAGCCGCATGTGGTGGACAACACCGGTAAGCGCGTCGCCGTGATCGGCGGCGGCCCGGCCGGCCTTTCCTGTGCCTACTACCTGGCCGTGATGGGCCACAAGGTGACCATCTTTGAGCAGCGCCACCACCTGGGCGGCATGCTGCGCTACGGCATTCCCAGCTATCGTCTGCCGCGCGAGCGCCTGCAGGCCGAGGTCGACTGGATCTTGAGCGCCGGCATCGACGTAGAGCTCGACCACTCCGTGAACGGCGAGGAGCTCGCCCGTCTGCGTGACGAGTTCGATGCCGTCTACCTGGCCATTGGCGCCCACAGTGATAAGAAACTCGGCCTTCCGGGCGAAGAGGCGCTCGGCGTGGAGTCGGCCGTCAAGATGCTGCGTGCCATCGGCGACTACGAGCTGCCCGACCTGAGCGGCCAGCGCGTGTGCGTCATCGGCGGCGGCAATGTGGCAATGGATGTGGCGCGCTCTGCCGTGCGCTGCGGTGCCGAAAAGGTGAGCATCGTCTACCGCCGTCGCATCTGCGATATGACGGCTCAGGACGCCGAGATTGCCGGCGCCCAGGCCGAGGGCTGCGAGGTTCTGGAGCTCACCGCACCGCTCGCTATCGAGACGGGTGAGGAGGGTCGCGTGAGCGGCCTGCGCGTGCAGCCGCAGATTATCGGCGAGCCCCGCCGTGGGCGTCCGGCCCCGCGTGCCGCCGCCACTCCCGAGCGCGTCATTCCCTGCGAGCGCGTGTTTGTGGCCATTGGCCAGGACATCGATTCCAAGCCGTTTGAGGACATGGGCATCGTCTGCAAGTGGGGTCGCGTCGTCACCGATTCGGATGGCGCCGTGCCCAACTTCGACGGCCTCTTTAGCGGCGGCGACTGCCAGACCGGTCCCGCCACTGTCATCCGGGCCATCAACGCCGGCCGCGTTGCTTCGGCAAATATCGACCGCTACCTGGGCTTCGACCACAAGATCAAGCTCGACGTTGAGCTGCCGACCGTGCAGTTTAAGGGCAAGCACGAGTGCGGCCGCTGCGAGCTGGGCGAGCGCGAGGCCGGCGAGCGCATCCGCGATTGGAATCTGGTCGAGCAGGGCCTTACCGAGGAAGAGGCACGCCAGGAGGCAAGCCGCTGCCTGCGTTGCGACCACTTTGGCTTTGGCGCGTTCCGCGGAGGGAGGAACCTGGAATGGTAGAGCCCAACAAAACCACTGTCAGCGACAACACCGAAAGCGGAGCACTCAACATGGTCAAGCTCACGATCGATAACTGCGAGGTCGTGGTGCCCGAGCGCACCACGATCCTGGATGCGGCCAAGTCCGTCGGCATCCAGATTCCCACCCTGTGCTATCTGCGCGATCTAAACGAGATCGGCGGCTGCCGCGTGTGCGTGGTCGAGGTTGAGGGCTGCGACCAGCTGGTTGCCGCCTGCAACAACTACGTGCTCGACGGCATGGTGGTCCACACCAACAGCTCCAAGGCCCGCGAGGCGCGTCGCACCAACGTGCAGCTGCTGCTGTCCCAGCACGACTCGCGCTGTACGAGCTGCGTGCGCAGCGGTAACTGCAACCTGCAGACCATCGCCAACGACCTGGGCATTTTCTATCTGCCGTATCAAAGGCATTTGGCGGGCGAGGGCTGGGACTTCGATTTCCCTATCATCCGCGAAAACGACAAGTGCATTAAATGCATGCGCTGCATCAAGGTGTGCGAGAACGTGCAAGGCCTAGGGATTTGGGACCTGACCAACCGAGCCACGCACACCGCCGTGGGTACCCGCGGGCGCGCGCCCATCGGCAAGACCGATTGTGTCGCATGCGGCCAGTGCATCACGCATTGCCCGACGGGCGCGCTGCGCGAGCGCGACGACACCGAGACCGTGTTCGATGCTCTCGCCGATCCCGATAAGATCGTGCTGGTGCAGATAGCGCCGGCCGTGCGCACCGCCTGGGGTGAGGAGCTCGGTATTCCGCGCGAGGATGCCACCGTTGAGCGCCTGGCCTGCGCGCTGCGCCGCGTGGGCTTTGAGTACGTGTTCGACACCGATTTCTCGGCCGATCTCACCATTATGGAGGAGGGCTCCGAGCTGATCGAGCGCCTGGGCGCCGCCGCCAAGGGCGAGGGTAGCAGCCGCGGCTGGCCCATGTTCACGAGCTGCTGCCCGGGCTGGGTGCGCTTTGTAAAGGCGCGCTACCCGGAGTTTGTCGACAGCCTGTCCACGTCCAAGTCGCCGCAGCAGATGTTCGGCGCCATCGCCAAGACCTATTACGCCAAGGTGCTGGGCGTGGAGCCCGGGCGCCTGTTCGTGGTTTCCGTGATGCCGTGCACGGCCAAGAAGGCCGAGTGCGCGCTGCCGAGCATGGTGGGCGAGGACGGTGCGCCCGACGTGGACGTTGCACTGACGGTGCGCGAGATGGTGCGCATGATCCGCGCGAGCCACGTGAGCGTCGACACGCTGGTCGAGGAGCCGCTCGATACGCCGCTGGGCTTTGGCACGGGCGCGGGCGTGATTTTTGGCGCCACGGGCGGCGTGATGGAGGCCGCCGTGCGCTCTGCCTATTACCTGGTGACGGGCAAGAACCCGGATGCCGATTTCTTTACCGACGTGCGTGGCCTGGATGGTTGGAAGGAAGCCGTCGCCGATATCGATGGCACCAAGGTGCGCGTCGCCGTGGCGCACGGGCTGGGCAACGCCGCCCGCCTGCTCGACGCGATTCGCGATGGCCGTGTGAGCTATGACTTCGTTGAGGTTATGGCGTGTCCGGGCGGCTGCGTCGGTGGCGGTGGTCAGCCCATCCATGACGGCTGTGAGCTGGCGGCAGAGCGTGGCCAGGTGCTCTGGGGCCTCGATGCGAAGGCGGA
>CAUCQW010000031.1 GCA_958445065.1 uncultured Collinsella sp. | reverse complement strand
CGAAGAGCGTTGCTGCCTAGGCTAGCCCCTTGTCACACAAACTACCGAAGCCTCAATTTTCAGCATATCCTCTCTGACGTCGTCGAAATCAAGATGGGTGTATGTGTTAAAAGTCACGTTGATGTCGGAGTGGCCCATGATGCATTTTAGCTTCGCAGGGTTCATTCCCCTGCGTGCCATCTTCGAGCAGAAGGTATGTCGGCAGACATGTGGTGTGATTTTGGGAAGCTCATCCTTGTAGATGCGATTATGTTTCTCTATCGCGTGGTGGAAGTACTTCTCCCAGTGCAGGGCAACACGCGGCATCTCGTTTTTATCAAGAAACAGAAAACCGCTAACACCGTCAACGACCGGCTCACTCGAAGGCTTTAGACGTTGCGCAAGGATACTCCTGAAACACTCTGTCACGGCTTGAGTCATGGGAACATAGCGGATCCCGCTCTCCGTCTTGGGACGTTCGATGTAGTATCGCATGTTGCTGGTCCGCTGAAGTTGCTTGTTTACCCGAATGCTTCCGTTTTTGAAATCAAGGTCTTCGACGGTAAGACCGCAGAATTCAGAAATGCGCAGGCCCGTATTTAGAAGGATGTAGATGGCGTCACGATAGCGGTGAAAGTGTTCATCGCCCTCCACGAAAGCAAGAAATCTGCGTTCTTGGTTAGTGGCCAAGGCCTTGCGTGTAACCATGTCGTTTGTCAGTATCGTTGCGAGCTCGAAATAGAAGGGATTTCGGCGAATCAGGCTGTTCTCCTCTGCCAGTTGAAACGCCGGTCTCAGAACACCACGGATGCTATGGATTGTGCTATAGCGCTTGCCGTGGATTTTTTGCAGGTTGATGAGCCATTCCTTGGCATCAAGGGAGGTGACACCGCATATTCGTCGCGAGCCGAATTCATCTGTAGCAAGAAAATTGAGGATTGTCTTGTAGGCGGCTCGAGTGGATTGTTTCACGGCAGTCTTTGTTTCAGTGTAACGAGATGCGAGTTCGTAGACTGTCATATTGTTCGGCGCGACCTTATCAAGCAGATCGCGCTGGATCTCATGCTCCAACGCGCGCAAGCACGGACTGGCTTTCTTCCCCTTCGGAGTTAGATCATGAGTTGTCAAGGTCCACGAGTAGACGCTCCGCGTTTTACCTCTTGCATCCACATACTTGAAGCAGTAACGGCCGTTTTTTCTCTGGCTTTCCCCGCGTCTGAGGATTCGCCCTTTGCTGTCTTTTCTCACAGTCACTAGCAGGCTCCTTCCTGTTCAGAAAAGAGCCCTGATGCGATATTTCAAGATTATCGCACGGGGCCCGATTGGTTAAGCTGTCAAGTGCGAAACGGTGTCGAGAAGCTCTTTATAAAGAGCGTTGGCGCAGGACGAGGGGGCGAGTCCTCGCGCATAACTCGAATATGGGTTTGTACGAGAGGAACCTTCGACCGGCCAGTATCCGTCGAGATCGTGCCTAAACTCAGAGAGACAGATCTCCCTCGTCTGCATCTCCGCAACGACGGAGAGGCGCCTCTCAAGTTGACCAAATCCGTCGACATCGTTTTGCGGACGATAAGTCGCGGATCGGCGCATCTGTTCTCCATAGAATTCCAAGGGGCTGTAGGGCGTCGTGACGATTACGAGATCGGCGGCTATCGCTTTGTCGGAATATCGGGACGGTGCCATCACCTCATGCTCCATCGCATAGGGATCCGTGATGCGAAGCAGGTCGGCGTAGGGGATGGATGAGGGACGAAGTTCGTCAAGAATCACCGTGTGCTTGCCCTCATACCCCTGAAAGATGTCTCTCGTAGATCCAGAGACGAAGAACGGTTCGCCCTTCCGCTTCGCATAGAGCTTTGCGAGGGTGGACTTCCCCGTTCCAGCAGGCCCGAAGATCCAAACTGATTCCACCCTTCTTTCGCCCTTGAGCATCAACCCCCGCCATTCCCGGGCCTGAACCTGAAGGCGGCGTGCATAAACGTCTTCGATCTGACGCTATGTCCGGGCATATTCGGATCCGGAGAGCTGAGAGATCAAGGACTCCTTGTCGATACGACCTTCGAGAAGGTCATCGAGAAGGACTTTGATGCTGCTATGGGACCTCGTTCGAGCAACGCGCGACTCAATAGAAGCAAGTAGCGCTGGGTAATCGAAATTGGAGCGCACGATTTTGGGGTCGTACTGATGCTTGGATCGTGCGCCATCCGTTCTGTGGCACAGGTAGGAAAAACCGTTTTCCACACCTGCCTTCCAAGCCTCGATGCGCTCAGGTTTATCTCCAAGGAGCTTCGCGATGCTATTGAGCGAGCGCGGATTCTGGAACTCCATCATCACGTGAAGATGCGCGGCTGCCGGACGTCCCGCGTCCGTCGTGTCGCTGTCGTGCACGATGCCCGCATAGCGCTTCGGGGCGAGTGTTTCGATTCTTCGGTACATTTCGTCCACAAGACGGGGCAGGTGATCGAGCTGCTGCTCGTACATCATCGCGCGGGTCTTCATGGGCAGAGAATTGGTCATGGTTCCGAGTCCTTTCTCGTAAATGAGCTATTTCGGGACGATTTTGGAACGCGCCCGAGGGTGCGCCTTGGGATAACAAGCTCCCCAAGGCGCATAAATGAGCAGAATTTCAAGTAATGGAACAATCGACGGGGTCCGCTTTTGCTGCGCGAAGCGGACCCCGCGGTGGTTATTCTCTGAAGTACAGGTCAAGGAGCCGCCCAAGCTCGCGGTACACGGGGAAGTCCATGATCGGAAAATGCACAAAGCCGATGCGGTCGTGCGCCCCGTCCGTACTGCTGAACCAAGCGTCGCCCGGGGAGAAGGTGCGAGGTGCACCGAGGTCGAGCAGGCGTTCCGCGCCCCATATGAGCCGCGCCTCGGGAAGCGTCGGCTTGAAGAGGACGCGGGTGCTGCACGCCGAGCGCAGCATCGACGGCAAGCCCCCCTCCTCAACAGACGCCTCGGCGATCGAGATGATGGCGTAGCAGCCCGCGCTCGCCCCCATCGTTACGATGCGCTTCACCAGCCCATCAAACGTCGCGAGGCAGTAATCGGGGTCCTCCTTGCTCGCGCGCTTGGGAAACAGCGTGCGGAGTGCCACGTACTCATCCATGAAGAGAAGCGAAACGTGAAGCCCCGCATCCCACCAGTGCACGGCGTCTCCCGTCTCTGTCGACCTGTCGTTGAGGAAGCTCTGTCGCTCTTTGATGCTGTCGGCGAACCGTGATAACGCAGACAGGATTGCGCGAGCGTCCCCGTCAGCATTCAGTGAAACCACGCGAGGAAGTCGGGAGGGCTCGGCCTGCTTGGGGTCTATGATGAGGACTTGCGATCCGTGTCCGTCAGGACCAGCCAACAGGGCTTGGAGCAAGAGGGCGATCACGCCCGTGGTCTTTCCAGCGATGAGCATGGAACCGGAGGTGCGGAGGTCGATGCTCGTGCCGTTTTGAACGCGGAATTCGTAGGCGTTCGCCGGGCACAAATCCTCGACACGCGATGCCTTGATCTCTCGATGCAACGTCACATCTTCAAGGAAGAAGGTCACTTGATTGCATGCGACGTCTGCTTCGGCAAGTACGACGGCGTAGCGGGAGAACCTTCCGCGAAGTCGGGAGCTAATGCTAGGTCCCATCTTCGATATTTCTTCTGCCGTTGAGGATGAGGTTGAGATGGCGAGCTCGAACTGTCCAGGAGCCGTCTCTTTGCAAGAGATGTCGGGAAGAAGCTCGCCTTCTCGCAGGTGTAGAGGATTCCCGTAACGTGGATCAAAGAGCCCCTTCCTAATGCGTGCATGCAACCGTGTTGATTCAGATAGCATGACGTAATGTGTGATCCCTCCCGCAAACAACATGGTCCCAGCGAGGCTAAGGGTGGCCGCTGCGGAGGTAAGGTTGCCGCCAAACGCCATCACCGTACTGGGCTCTATGGCGATGGGCGCAAGAATGGTGTTCACGAATAGCCCGATGCAATAAACGCACGCGGCGACCGCAAATAAAGCGACCCCCAGCACACAAAGCTTTGCGCTGGGGGTCGAATACACGATCGCCGGTGCGCCACTGGAGTAACGCACCACAATCACCTAGCCCTTCGCGGGGATGACGGTAATGCCGTCCGCCGTGATGGACAACTGGTTGCGATAATCACCGTAAACCTTTGCGACCACGCCGGTGGGAATGACGTGCTGATTGACGGGAATCTCGATATCATTCGAAACCTTGATGGAAAGCTTCTCGAAACGATTGCTGACCACCTCGCCTTCGTTTTGGTGATACTGCGTGTTATCGGTTGTGATCACCACGTCGATCTTGGTGCCGCGATGCTCTTTGGTGTTTTAATCAACCCATTTACCACCTCCGACACAAAGGAAACGCTTGCCTTTCGCAAAAGCTTCCCAATCGAACTTCATAAACTGATTCAATTTCCTCATACTCGAACTCCTCTCAATCCAATTATTTGCTGACTCCGCGTTGCGGCTCGCCGTGGACATCGAGATAGAGGCGCAGGACGTTGCGCAAGATCTCCTCGACATTTCTTGTTGCGGCATGAAGATCATCGTCCCCAAACATTGCCCCATGGAGCTTCGTGTGGGCACAAAGAATCTGGCGATACATGACGCGAGAGAACATCTCTTCGGCCTTCAGGGCATGTCGAACAGCTCGTTCAGAACAAGTCGGCATGCTCGCCGAAGACTCCTTTATAGACGACATTGCCGTACTGGTTGTTGAGATGGAGCCGCATTCAAACGGTCCGCGCATGATCTTCGGTCGGGTCATACACACCTCTTTCCTAAAATTGGATATTACCGACGATTCGTCAATCGTCATCGAGCACTCGGTGAGCACATCATGCCATAAGCTTCTGAGCTGGGATTATTTCGCAAGGACCTGTCGTTCTCGACGTCCTCTGATGAGAAGAAGTGGGGCGTAATGATGACAAAGTATTCAATCACGGAACAAACACAATTTAATAATCACCCAGATGGGGCAAATATGGACATCCAGATATTGAATCGTCGGTATCGTTGGTGTCGCTGAGCCTTCAGGCTGAGGGGGATGGGCCATTTGCGCTGAGTTGCTTGCAAAACGGGGGAGGGGATATCAGAAGAAGGCGGCTTGCAGAAGACATGCCTGAGCGCTAGAGGAGGGGCTGACCAATAGTGTGCTCCTCTTCTGGGGCCAAATCCAAGCGGAGGGGGCATGAGGCCGAGAGGAACTGCTCGTCATGGCTCACCAAAACAAGCGCGCCGGGAAAGGCGGAAAGCGCTCGCTCGAGTGCCTCCACCGAGTGCAGGTCCAGGTGATTCGTGGGTTCGTCCATGACGATGATTTCGGGGGCATCTAGTATACCGCGGGCGAGCATGAGCTTCCGCAGCTCCCCCGGGCTGATGTTCTCGCCGGACAATATTCGTTCGGGATCCGAATTGAGTTGCGCAACGATCGAAAGCAGGGCTCCACGTTCGGCTTGGGGCAGGTCCTTGATTTCCGAGAGGAATTCAATTGAGGATGAATCGTCGACTTCCTGAGGGATATACAGCGTGCGAATGTCCAATCCCGTGGCCTTGCGGCCTTCCAATATCTCCAGGATATGCTTGACCAGTGTTGTTTTCCCCGCTCCGTTGGGGCCGCTTATGCCCAGATGATCGGTATTTCCCAGATAAATCTCGGGAACCCGCAAAGATTGCCTCGGGCCGCACGGTATGCGATCTGAGCTGACGTGAATCAGTGTTTTGCGCGGGCTGGGTTGCGCTTCCATCCACAAGGTGCTTTCGTAGCGCTTTTCGACATGGTGGGCGTCGACGGCGGCTTGCGCGCGCTGGATTCGGGAGTCCATGCGCGAAGCGAGCTTGCCCGCAACGCCGTCTCTGCCAGTGAGAATGGCGAGTTTGATTCGTGCTTTCGCGTCGTGATCCTTCGGATCGACATGACGGGCGCTTCTCTTGGATGCGGACCGTGAGGCGTTTTCAACGCGCCTGATATACTCAGCCTTCATGCGCTTTTCTTCGGATCGCGCAATCGATTTGGCCCGCGCCGCGCTTTCGCGCTCCAGATTCGCCTGCGAGCGAGCTTGGGAGTAGTTGCCGGGGCGCATGGTGACGTGCCCCGACTCAAAGCACAGGCAGTCCTTTGCCAAGGAGTCGAGCAACGCACGGTCGTGCGAGACGAGGAGGCCAATACCCTTGTACTCGGCGAGTGCTTTGCAAATCTGCCTTCTGCATTCTGCGTCCACATGGTTAGTCGGTTCATCCATTGCCAGAAGATCGGGATTCTGCCAAAGCGCGACGGCTATTTGAATTTTCTTCTGCTCGCCACCGGAGAGCTCGGAAAAACGCCAGAGCATATCATCGGTGATGCGGAGCATCCTTCTGAGGTGCGTGGTCGCCGGGGCGAAGTCGCACGCAAAATCGAAGAGCATGGGCGGTTCGACTCCGGCTTCTTGCGCGCAATATGCGGAGACGAGACGCGGTGAAACGACGCCGCGATCTGGAATCAGAAGTCCGCACGCAATGCGGACGAAAGTTGATTTCCCGCACCCGTTGTCTCCGACGATGCCGTGCCAGCCGGGGGCAAATGTCGCCGACACGTTGTCGAGTGCGGGCATTGCGCTGCCAGGATATGCATAAGTAATATGGGAAAGAACGAGGGTGGTGGAGCTGTTCAAATTGGTTCTTGACATTGTGCCTCCTCGGCATGGGAGGCCGCGTTTTGCCGCATATGCTCTGATTGGCTCGTTCCGACCAACGTGAACGCCCGTCGACTCGAGTCAAGCTGAAAGAAAATGAGTCGACGGCAATGCTCGCAAAGGTAGTGTTTAGGATATACGAGGATCAGTGAAAAGACGATACGACAAATGTGCAGCCAGATTTATTCTTGGATAGATGGCAATTTGCAAATTGGCGTCGATATGTATCGTCTACAGCTTCACGAATCCTTTTCCTTTCCGGGGCGCTGGCTTGGCATATGGGCCTGCGCTGAATTCTTCCGTAGAGTCTAACAAAGCAATAATGCGGACGCAAGGAGGCGTTGCGTCTGAAAGCACGCCATTGCGTTGGACGCTTGAAGGGGTTTGCAAGTCGATTGAAAGAATACTAGTGCATCCGCTTCTTGTAACTAGCATGCGATGGTGGGGCGTCGTGAATGTTGAGCGAGGTCATCGACTTGATTTTTCTGGTGTTTGAGATATTAGCTTTCGCGATTTACCCTCCAAATTGCAGAGGTTTGAGACGACCGGAAAGGAATGCTTATGCTCGATTCTCCGTTCTTCAGCTACTGGGGAAAGGCGAAAGGAGTTGCTTTTCTCCATCACGGCAATATCGCATCGGGGCTCAAAGTCGTAAAAACGTCGTAAGGTACGCGATATGGTTCGCCGGGATCCTAACTAGCTAGGCATTTTTCTGAATCTGCAGATGTTCCCATGACAGATAAACAGTACGCGTTGCATAGAACGATACCTTTCATATAGGAGGCTGCTAAAGAGTCGAAGCCGGGCACATACAGAGTTTTATTTCCTGGCCAGTTTGAAATAGCGCTCAAATATCAATTCGAAAACGTAATAGAACATTAATCGACTGTCGAGGTCCATGCTGCCCAAGCGGATTTCTTTTTGCACGGTGTAGATAGGGTAGTCGGCTAGTTTCGAGAGAGAATTTCGAGAAAAGCCGGTGAGTGTGACGACCTTGCATCCGCGCGTTTTGGCTATCGACGTAGCGTCAATAGACACCTGCGTCTCGCCGCTTACGGAAACGCTGAAGACCAGGTCGTTTTTGCCAAGCAGTTCTGCGTAGTGCCTCATGACGTGGCGTTCACTGAGCGTATCGGTATTCTTGCCCATTATTTTGAGCTTTTCAGCCATCTCGAGGCACGGGTATTTCGAAAAGCCCGAGCAGAAGAACACGATATGCGAGGCGTCCTGGATAAGTCTCACGACCGAGTCGATGACCCGGTCGTTAAGCAGGTCTTTGGTTTGTACGAGCTGGGTGTCGAGCGGAAGTGTCTCGATAGTGAATCGATTGCGGTCGAGCGAGGCGGAATACGATTGTTTGAGCTCCGTAAACCCCGAGAAGCCAAGCTTATGGGCAAGCCTTACGATCGTGTTGGGAGCGACAAAGAACCGTTCAGCAACGCTCTTAAGCGTGACATCGTCAATATCGTCACGCAGCTCGATGATGTAGCGCATGATCTCGCTTTCGAGATCGTTGAGCTTGCTCTCGCCAGCTCGCACATGATCATAAAAAGATTCTTGATCTTTCATAAGATGTTTCAGCCCCTCGCACCTCGCCGTACATATGGTACCGCTTTGTGTAGCCAGGTGAGAAATCGGTAATCGGTCAAGATTGTCTATTACCCATGAACTGGGCAAACGTACGTGTCGGACTACACATATCTGTGTCGTGAACGAAATCATGTGTCCCCGTTTCGCATTGACCTGCGCAGGGGCTTGCAAATGAGCTCAAGTCGCAAAATATCAATCGAAACGAAGCAAGCCGAGGACAACCGCGGAGCCCAAGGTCTTCGAGAACACCGATCAGCCAACCCTGGAGGGACGGAACATGAAGGATAAGCTCAATATTGTGATCGTTGGCGGCGGCTCCACGTGGTGCCCTGGCATTCTTAAAGCCCTGACCAAGCACATGGACATTCTGCCGCTGAACCGCGTGATGCTCTATGACATCGATGCCGAGCGTCAGCGTCCGATTGGCGAGTTTGGCAAGATCCTCTTCGCCGAGGAGGAGCCCGGTGTGGAGTTTGGTTACACCACCGATAAGGACGAGGCTTACACCGACGTCGACTTTGTGCTCTGCCAGATTCGTACCGGCGGCTACGAGATGCGTAGCAAGGACGAGAAGATTCCGCTGCATATGGGAATCATCGGCCAGGAAACGGTGGGCCCTGGCGGCATGGCTTACGGTATGCGCTCCATGCATGACATGGTTGAGATCGTCAACGACGTTCGCGCTCATAGCCCGGAGGCGTGGATTATCAACTACACCAACCCGGCTGCTATTGTGGCATATGGTCTCGAGCGCGTCCTGCCCGATGAGCATCGCGTCCTCAACATCTGCGACCAGCCCGTCAACCTCATGCGCTCTTACGGTCGCCTGCTCGGTCGCGATATGAGCAAGACGGAGCCCGTGTACTTCGGCCTCAATCACTTCGGTTGGTTCAAGCACATCTACGATGAAGAGGGTCATGACCTCGTCCCGCAGATTAAGGAGTACACGGAGAAGAACGGCTTCCTTCCTGCCGATGCCGAGCAGCGTGACCAGTCCTGGCTTGATACCTACGCCATGGTCAAGGACATGCTCGAGGACTTCCCCGACTATCTGCCCAACACTTATCTGCAGTACTATCTGTATCCCGAGTACAAGGTCGCTCACCTCGACCCCGACTACACTCGCTCCGATGAGGTTATCAACGGCCGTGAGAAGCGCGTGTTCGCCGAGTGCGAGCGTGTTGCCAAAGTCGGCACCGCAAAGAACTCCTCGGTTGTGCAAAACGACGCTCATGGCGATATGATCGTGGAAATCACCTCGGCCATTTATCGCAACACCAACAAGACCTTCATTGTCATCGTGCCCAACAACGGCATTATCGAGGGGATGCCCGATGACGCCATGGTCGAGGTCGCGGCAAGCGTGGGCGCCAATGGCCCGCAGCCCTATGCTGTTGGCAAAATCGGCACCTTCTATCGCGGCCTTATGGAGAACCAGTACGCCTATGAGCGCCTGACTGTTGAGGCTTGGATGGAGGGTTCCTACGAGAAGGCTTTGCAGGCACTCACGCTTAATCGTCTGGTCGGTGACGCCAAGAAGGCTCGTAAGGTGCTCGACAAGCTCATCGAGGCGAACAAGGATTATTGGCCGGAGCTTAAGTAACTAGTTCCATATCGCTTGATAACTGTTATGGGGCGTGTGGATTGTAGAGCCGCGCGCCCCGTTTCTTTAAGAGGGGTATCCCATGAACAAAGATGAGCTGCTGGCAAAGTTCCAGCGCCTGGGCAAAGTCCTCATGACGCCTGTCTTGATCCTGCCAATCGCCGGCATCCTTCAGGGCTTTGGCAATGCCTTTACCAGCCCCACCCTTACGGCAGCTGTTCCCTGGCTTGCTGCTCCGGGCTTTGCGATCTTCTTTTCGATTCTCAAGGCCGCTGCCAGCATCGTTATGAACAACATCCCGGTTATCTTCTCGATTTGTCTCGCCTATGGCTTCGCCAAGTCCGAGAAGGCTACCGCGGCGCTTTGTGGCTTTTTGGGCTACATGTGCATGAATTCCGTGATGGGCACGTTCCTTACGGCGACTGGCGTTATCGATCCCGCGAATCTTACGACGGGCCAGAGCACGATCCTCGGCATCACCACGCTCGACACTGGTGTTATCGGCGGTCTTCTGGTGGGTGCAATCGTCGCATGGTTGCATAACCGTTACTACAAGATTGAGCTGCCTGCCGTGTTCTCCATCTTCAACGGTACGCGCTTTATCCCGGCGGTGACGCTGCTCTCATGCAGCATCCTCGCATTGGTCATGTCCTTTGTTTTCCCGTTTATTCAGAACGCTCTCGGCGCGCTGTCCGAGTTCATCAAGACTACGGGTGCCTTTGGTGCATTTGTCTACGGCGCCGGCGAGCGCATGCTCCTGCCTTTTGGCCTGCATCACTTTGTCTATTTGCCGTTCTTCTTCACGTCGCTCGGTGGCGTCGAGACCATCGACGGCCAGACCGTTCAGGGCGCTATCAATATCTACAATGCGATCCTGGGCTCTCCCAGCACGCCGTTTAACATCGAGGTCAGCCGTTTTGTCATGAACGGCAAGGTTATCTTCGCCATGTTCGGCCTGCCCGGCGCTGCACTCGCCTTCTACAAGACGGCGCTTCCCAAGAACAAGAAGAAGACCGCAGCGCTCATGATCGCCATCGTGGTGCCTTGCATCCTCTCCGGCATTACCGAGCCGCTCGAGTATTCCTTCCTGTTTATCGCGCCCATCCTCTACGTGTTCCACGCTCTCATGGCTGGTCTTGCCTATGCGCTGACCTATGTCCTGCAGTTCAACGTGGCTGGCTCCGCGTCCTTCGGTGGCCCGCTCTTGTCGTTGATCTTTAACGGCATTATGGGTGCAGCCAAGGGCTCCAACTGGCAGGTTATCCTGTTCCTTGGCCCCATCTACTTCGTGGTGTACTACTTCGTCTTCAAGTTCATCATTCTTAAGAAGGACCTTAAGACCCCTGGCCGCGAGGAAGAGTCCGACGACGAGGCCGAAAAGGCTCCCAAGACCGTGATCAGCGACCTCATTCCTGCCATCGTTGAGGCAGTGGGCGGCGACAACAATATTAAGTCTGTCGAGGCCTGTTTCACCCGTCTGCGCATCCAGCTCAATGACTGTGACAAGGTGGTTGATGACGCCGAGTTTACCGAAAAGCTCGAAGCGCGTGGCATCGTGCATGTCAACGGCGGCGTGCAGATTGTCTACGGCAACATGGCATCTAACTACGC
The DNA here is from genome assembly GCA_958445065.1 of uncultured Collinsella sp. Lineage (GTDB taxonomy): Bacteria > Actinomycetota > Coriobacteriia > Coriobacteriales > Coriobacteriaceae > Collinsella. The sequence continues at coordinate 12,136 of CAUCQW010000031.1, read as the reverse complement.
AACTCAGATGCGCGAGCTGCTGGGTATGGAGTAAACGACTCAACCACACGATCAAGATTAATGCAGGTCGGCGTCCGATTTTTCAATCGGGCGCCGACCTGTGCTGTTTTGGGGCGAATGGGCAAGTACATGACGTGCTCGCTGCTCTCTTTTGGCACTGCCTATCGTGTATTCGGACGCCTTGCGACGGTGAGGTGCGTTCTTTTCAGTTCTAGCATGTTTGCGGCTAGCGCTGCGCCCGAAGTCGATTTGCACAGCTGATATATAGAGCGTTAACCGCGCTTTGTAGGCTCATGCCCTCAACCAAGGCGGTCGAGTACTCGCTGAGTGACTCCGTGCTCACGGGTAGCAAGAGCTCACGCGCCCCGTTGTTATCGAATGCCATGTTGCTCGATATCCAAATAACGCGGCAACCTCGCCGCTTGGCCTCAACGTAAAGATTGAAGATATAGCTCGTCTTTCCTGAGAACGATACAAAGATGGTTAGATCGTCGGGTTGGAGCAGACAGAGTGACGTCTCCTGTCCCTTGACGGAGCCAAACGAGAAGCACAGTCGGTTTACGCGGCTCAGCTTTTCGCAGAGTGAGCGGGCGGCGAGATTGGAGAATGAGCTTCCGTATACGTAGACATTTTGCGCATCGAGAAGCCAGTCAACGGCCTGCTCGAGTCGATCCTCAGTGAGCAGGCGTTTTGTTTCAAGCAAAGAGGTCTCTACGATATCGAAATACCAGGGTATATCGATTTGCTTATGAGCCCTTGCCTCGGTTGTCTCACGCTGGAGCCAAGCGTTGAAGTCGTCAACTTGCTCTTTGAACGATCGAAAGCTCGAGCCGTTTACGCGCCTGCAGAAGCGTGAGATGGTCGCGGGCGATGTATTGCACGCGCGGGCAAGTTCTTCTATTGAGAGCTCTGGGACCTCGTCGTGATGGGAAAGGGCGTAGAGTGCGATGTGGGCGTCAAGGCTGCCGCCCTTCTCGACGTCTTCAATACAAGACCTGAGGTTCGAATAGACCTCGTACATCGACATTCAAATCACTCCAAACAATAATGCCCCGGAGCGGATATGCCATCTCCGGAGCATTGTGGTGAAGCTATGGGACGGATTTATTCCATGCCCAAGTATTCTCTCATTTCGACTTTGTAGACAGAAGCTTTATTGCCGTAAACGATCTGAACACCGCCGCCAACGTGCACGATGGCGCTGGCGCCGAGGTCTTTGGTGAAGACGCTATCGTCCTTGACTAGGGCGGTGTCTTTGAGGCTGAGCCTCAGGCGAGTGAAGCAGGCGTTGACACCCGAGATGTTATCGGCGCCGCCCACGGCTTCCACGATCTGTGGGATGAGCTCGCTTACCTGGACAGGTGCTTTGGAGTCGATTGCCGACGTGTCATCCGCTGCCTGCGTGTCATCATCCTCGCGGCCCGGGGTTTTGAGGTCAAATTTCTTGATAAAGGCGCGGAACAGCACGTAATAGATCCCGAAGTAAGCGATGCCGAGCGGAATAAGCCAGAACCAGTTGGAGCCTTTGTCGGCGTTCATGATGCCGTTGAAGATCCACGAGAGGAGCGGTCCGCCGAAGGCGGAAGGCCCGGGCACATTGAACTGTACCAGGTAGGTGAGTACATACGCGATGCCGCACAGCAGGGCGTGGACCACATAGAGTACGGGCGCTACAAAGAGGAAGGAGTACTCGAGCGGTTCGGTTATGCCCATGATGGCGGCCGGAATAACGGCGGCGATCATGAGGGAGCCGACCTTCTTTTTATTCTCGGGACGGGCACAGTGGTAGATGGCGAGCGCCGCCGCGGGCAGGCCGCACATGGCGAACAGCACCTTGCCGTTCATGACGTATTTTGAGATGTCGATGTCGTACATCATGCCGGGCGTGTTGAGCATGGCGTTGTAGATGTTGACAGCACCTTCGACGGTCTGGCCGTCAACCTGGATGCTACCGCCCAGAGAAGTGAAGAAAAACGGCAGGTAGATGAAATGATGCAGGCCGAAGGGCAGAAGCATGCGCTCGGAGAAGCCATAGATGAACGCGCCAAACACCCCGGTGGAATCGATGAGTGTCGAGGCGGCCTTTAGGCCGGTTTGCACAAATGGGAACACGAAGGCGAGCGCAACGCCCACTAGGCTCGCGAAAACGACGGTGAGGGCGGGGACGCAGCGTGTGCCGTTGAAGATGCCGAGCACCGGCGGAAGCTGCACCTTATAGAATCGGTTGTGGATCCACGCGACTACCAAGCCGATGATGATGCCGCCGAATACGCCGGTGTCGAGTGTGGTTACGCCCAGGATGGCGTTCTGACCGGTCTGCAGGTTGGCGGGATCGATGGTGCCCAGCAGGATAAGCAGCTGACCCATGATCGTGTTCATGGTCATGTAGCCGATGAAGCCTGAGAGTGCGGCGGTCGCCTTCTCGGCCTTGGCGTAACCGTAGGCAATGCAGATCGCAAAGAGAACCGAGATGTTACCATTGATAACGTTGCCGGCTGCTTTGATGAGTGTGCTAAAGATCACCATCGGCTCGGTGCCCAAAAACGGGCAGAGCGAGATGAGGTTAGCATTGGAAAGGGCGGAGCCCAGACCGACCAAAATGCCGGAAACGGGCAGGAGGAGGACCGGCGCCATGAGCACCTTGCCGAGTCTCTGGAACTCGCTGTAGAGCTTGCTTTCTTTCATGATGTTCCTTCGATGCGCGGGGAGTTAGGACAGGGTCGGCCAATAATCGCCGTTCGCTTCGATCAGGTCGTCGAGGATTTGGCGCGCGACGGTAGTTGAAGGGACGGTCTTGTTGATCGCGATGGCTTCGAGTGCCTTCTGGTAGGAATGCTCGTAATATGCGTCGACGGCGAGCTTCTCGCTGGCATTCTGCTCTTCGATAAGCCCCTTGTAAAAGGTGGGGATAGCAGGCTGGCTGATGGGTTCGGGGCCCCAAGAGCGCAGGTAGGCGGGGACCTCGACCATGGCGTCATCGGGCAGATTGGGGATGGCGCCGTTATTCTCGACGATTACGAGATAACGTTCGCACTTGTTGTAGGCGATAGAGGCGGCTGCGTCGACGATAAAGTCGCCAAAGACCGTGAAGCTCTGTACGGGGCTCTTGTAATTGGCGGGATCTGCCAGGTACTTGTCGTGCTCGGCAAACATCTCCTTCTCGCGTCCGTTGATGACGTTGTCGGCGCGCGTCCAGTTGGGGTCCATGTCATCTGCCATGTCTTTGGAGTACAGGTAGTACTGCAGGTAGCTGTTGGGCAGATACTCGGGATAGTCCTTCACAATCTTGACGTATTGACCCCAGGTGTGCATCCAGTCCTTGTCCTTGTGATGCTTGTCGCTCACGGCCATGCCGTGCTCGAGAATCATCTGACGGAGCTCCGGCAGACGATCGCGTCCCTGCTTGTCGTAGATTTTGGTAAACCAGCCAAAGTGATTGAGTCCAAAATACATGGGGTCGATATCGCGCCAGCTGGGAAGTCCGAGCATCTTAGAGTACGAGAGCAAGATAGCCGTGGGCATATCGCAGATGTTAAGGATATGGTCGTTGTTAAACTCGCGACGTGTGGCCTCGGCGACAACTGCGGCGGGGTTGGAATAGTTGAGGATCCAGGCGTCTGGACTGTATTTCTTGGCGTAGCGTACGAGGTCGAAGACGCCGGGGATGGACCTGATGCCATAGGAGATCGAACCGCCGGCGCCGCAGGTTTCCTGTCCTACACAACCGTACTTGAGAGGGATGCGCTCGTCCTGGCGACGCATCTGAAGGCCACCCTGGCGGATTTGTGCGAAGACGAAGTCGACATCGGTGAATGCCTTTTCGGGATCGGTCGTCACGACAACTTCAATGTCAGGAGCTTCCTGCTCGATGAACTGCTTCATGATGTCGTAGACGAGATGCATGCGCTTCTCGTCGATGTCGTACAGGGCGAGTTTGCGCAGCGGCAATTCGTTTTTCTTCTGCAATAGGCTCTGGATGATGCCGGGAGTGTGGGTGCTGCCGGCCCCGGCGATTACAACTGCTTTCTTGTCCATGTGGTAAACCCCTTTCGTGTGGATTGACCACTTCAGACTACGAAAGCTTTACCTGCGATTCTACCGATTTTCAGATTGCGAAAAACGATAGCGGTAATCTTAACAGGATGCGTTTTGCGTGGTTAAATAGCGCCGGGAAAGATGCTGACTTGGGCGACGTGTTGCATGGCTGCGGGAGCGAACGCCAGGCGGTCAAAAGATGGTGGGCGGTGCTGCGGCTTTTGGCTGCAATTGCGCTACCCGCGACGACGCTCCCAGCGAGCCAACTTAATCGTCACCAGCGTAAGCGCCCAGGCCACAAGCGAGAACGCGGCGCCCACGGCACCCACGTACGCAATGCCAGCGCTGCTCACAACGGCGCCGCCTACCGCGGTGCCAAACGAAATGCCGACGTTAAACGCCATGGGCTCAACCGAACTCGCGAGCACCATCGACTTGGGATGGCGGCTGCGTGCCACGTCCATAAAGTGCGTGATGCATGACACCGAGAACAGGTACATGAGCAGCGCCAAGCTAAAGACAAAGACCAGCGCGAGCGGCATGGTGCCGCCCACGGCAAACAGCCCGAGTAACGCTGCAGCCTGCAGCACAAACGTCACGAGTAGCGCCTTCATGCCAAAGCGCGCATCGATCCATCCGCCCAGGATGTTCGAGATCAGGCAGAACACGCCGTAGGCCATGAGCGTGGTACTGGCTTCGACCGTGCCCATGCCCAGCACCTGCTCAAGATAAGGCGTCACGTAGCCGTAAAAAACGTAGACCGACCCCACGCCAAACAAAAAGATGAGCATGCCGGTGATGATGCTCGGCTCGCGTAGTAGACCCGCCTGTTCGCGAAAAGTGGCGGGCTCGTCGGTTTGCCCAGCGCGCGGCATAAACGCCACGAGCGCTCCGCAGATCAGAACGGCAAAGGTCAGCGTGCCGTACATGGCCACGTGCCAGTCGAGCGTGTCGGCCACAAACTTGCCGATCGAAGTGACAAAGACCATTGCCACGGAAAACGCGCCGTACACTACCGAGATGGCGAGTGAGGTCTGCTGCGGGGACAGCAGCTCAGGGATGTACGTTACGCCCACGGCGAGCAGCGCACCCGAGACGGAGCCCAGGACAATACGCGAGATAAACAGCACTTGAAAGTTGGGCGCCAGCGCCATAACCAAATTGCCGAGCACAAAGACGATGCTGTAGCACACGAGCAGCTGGTAGCGGCGAAAACGCCCCGTGCTGAGCGCAAGCACTGGCGTCGCGATGGCGTAGACAAGCGCAAACACGCTAATAAGTTGGCCTGCGGTGGCAAGCGATACGCCGAGTTCCGTTGCCAAGTCGCTTTCGATGCCGATGACCACGAACTCGGAGCAGCCGAGCGAGAATCCCAACAGCACGAGCAGCGCCAGGCAGAGCTTGGTGCGCGCAGGGGAGAGCGCGGCGGCGGTTGACTTACTTTTAGGCGTGGTTGCGGCGGTCAAGGTTGTCACTCCAATGTCGCATGAATAAGCGAGATTCAATCCCTGCAACTCTAGCAGAATGTGACAAAGGGACAGTCTCTTTGTCACATTGCGCTGCCGGCCGGTCGCCCAAACCGTCACAACATTCGGCGAAAATCTCGAAATCGAGGAAAAACGTCGAATGTTGTGATGGTTTTCCTATCTGTGCCGGCGAGCTGCCGTGCCGTCTGGGGGTATAAGACTAGCGAGTGTTTATTTGCGAGGCCTAAGGGGCGCCCCGTATGGATATCGATAACTTTGAATGGTGGTATAGCGAGGGTGAGGCTCCGGACGAGGAGTGGGACGAGCCCATGCCGCGTGACGTGTCGAGCGACGAGGACGAGACCGGCAACGACGTCGCCGCCGATTCGGACGCCGCCCTCGACCCCGTCGAGCCCCTGACCTTCGAACAAGCTTGGGCCCAGGCCGAGGCAGACGAGGCCAAAGCCGATGCTACGGCCACGCTCGGCGAGCCAGCCGACATGTCGATCTCGCCGGCAAAGACCCCGCAGCCGCGCCACACCATCGACCCCGACAGCACGGCATCCTTCAGCATTCTCGACGTGCCCTCGCAGGGTGCCCAGGCGCTCGCGCCCACACGTCGCCCCAATCTGTCTCACGAGGAAGATGCGGGACGTCGCTCGCCGCTCGGCCCCATCCTTATCGCCTTTATGGCCGGCGTTATCGCATGCTCGGTAATTGGTAGCGTTTGGAGCCATGTTGAACAACAGCGAAGAGACGCCGCCAAGGTCGAGATGTCTGTCGAGCAATCGCTCGGCCGCACGCGCTCGGTACATGTGTCGGTCGAGGTCAAGGACGGCGCGACGTGGGACACTGCGCGCGGCGACAGCCAGATGCTCGTCCATATTGTGGGTCGCACGCTCAAGGGGCAAGCGGTCGACGAGTACCAATACGTCAATTCCGAAGGTGACGGTATCGAGCTCAAGCCTGGTGACTACGAGCTCACGGTCGATGAGCCGCCCGTCGCCACCGACGGTACGCGTTTCCGCGCCTCAAAGCGCATGGTTCCCGTGAGCTTTAACTCGCAGGCGCCCGATACGGTCGACACCACGCCGCAGGGCGGGTTCGACCTTTACGTGGATACCCAGTAGGCGTTTGCCGCTCATTCCGCTATGGCTACTCAATAATCGCCTGCCGTCCCGTCCCGCCGCCAAGAGTGGGACAATAGCCCTCGACACTATTGTTTATTTTTGGAGGAAGTAGCATGTCCACCGTCACTACCATCAAGCGCGGCGGCCTCACCGCGGCCATCGATTCCATGGGAGCCCAGCTCACGAGCCTTGCTCTCGACGGCAACGAGTATCTGTGGCAGGGCGACCCCGCCTTTTGGGGCAAGCATGCGCCCATCCTGTTCCCCATTGTGGGCTCGCTGCGCAACAACACGGCAACGTCTGCGGCCGGCACCTGCGAGATGCCGCGCCACGGACTCGCGCGCATTGTCGAGCACAAGCTGGTCGAGGTCTCTGAGGATGGCTCGTCTGTCACCTACGAGATTACCGACACGCCCGAGTCGCTCAAGGCGTTCCCGTTCCACTTTAAGCTCAACATGACCTATGCCCTGACCGGCGACGCCACCCTCACGCAGACCTTTGCCGTCACCAACACCGGCGACATGGACCTGCCGTTCTCGGTGGGCGGCCACCCCGCATTTAACGTGCCCGCCCCCGGTGCCGAGGACGAGGCGTTCGAGGATTACGAGCTGGCGTTTACCGAGGCCTGGACTAACGAGGCCCCCGTCATCACGCCCGATGGCCTTATGACGTTCGAGGGCAGCTACAAGGCCCCCGATAACTCGGACGTGCTGCCCATCACGCACCGCAGCTTCGATAACGACGCCATCATGTTCACCGATACCCCGGGCTCCACGCTCACGCTGCGCGGTTGCAAGTCTGGTCACGGCGTCAAGATCGACTTTGAGGGCTTTAAGTACATCGGCGTGTGGTCTGCCGCCAACGACGCCCCGTTTGTGGCGCTTGAGCCTTGGACCGGTCACACCACCATGGACACCGAGGACGACGTCTTTGAGCACAAGGTCAACACCATCGTCGTGGCCCCCGGCGCCACCGACGAGCGCTCCTTTAGCGTTACCCTGCTCTAGAGGTTCCGCCGTTCTAGCGAACGGCGGGCCGGTCGACGCTGCGCGCCACCCAGAGCGAACAATTTGTCATTCAAAAGGCAAGGCATGACCAGAAGGTCTACGCCTTGCCTTTTTCATGCCAACTTGTTCGCTCTGGGCGGCGGTCGCGACGACCTGTCCGATTCCGTGATCGGCAAGGACAAGATCCGCATTGGCATGGAGGCGGCCTACGCCCCATACAACTGGCAGGTCTCCGAGGCCAGCGAGTACACCATCCCCATCGACAACGTGCAGGGCGCTTACGCCGATGGCTACGATGTGCAGATCGCAAAGATTCTCTGCAAGGCCCTCGGCGGCGAGCCCGTTGCCGTCAAGCAGAGCTTCTCGGGCCTTATCGATTCGCTCAACAACGGCCAGATCGACCTCATTATTGCCGGCATGAGCGCCACGCCCGAGCGCGAGGAGTCCGTCGGTTTTTCCGATCCGTACTTTATCGGCTACTTTGGCCTGTTCGTAAAAGAGGGCTCGCCCTACCAAAGCGCGACCAAGCTCAGCGACTTTAGCGGCGCCACGGTGCTCGGCCAAAAGGACACGATGCTCGACACCGTCATCGACGAGATCCCGGGCGTCGTTCACAAGAATCCGGTCGATTCGGTGCCCACGGTGTTTTCGAACCTGCTGCAGGGCACCTGCGACGCCGTGACCTACAACACCGAAAACGAGAAGGGCTATATGGCCCAAAACCCGGGCATTGTGCCCATTCGCTTTGCGGAGGGCGAGGGCTTTAAGCAGGAGGTCACGTCAAACGTCGGCTGCCGCAAGGGCTCGGACAAGCTGCTCAAACTTATCGATAAGACGCTCAAGGGCGTTAGCCAAGAGGAACGCGACCAGATGTGGGACGCGTGCCTCGACCGTCAGCCGGCATAGGGAGGCAGCATGAAAGCTATCAATCGTCTGGCCTCCTTTATCAAGGCCGACCACCGTTATGTGTATCTAGGCACGAGCGCCATCGCGGCGCTCGGTCTGGCGTTTAGTCAGCGCAACCCCACGCCGCTGAGCTTCTTGGCGCCCACGGGCGTGTTCCAGGACTGTCTCTGGGCGATTCTGTGGGCTTGGATTGTCGTATCGGCGGCGGCGCTGGTCACCAAACTCATGCACTGGAACGACTATCGCGAAACGTCGCCGTTTGCTTCCGAGCGCTTCCGTCGCGGCGCGCGCCTGGGCAGCTATGTCGTCGTTGCTATTGCGGCGATCTTCTTTGTCGACCGCTGCGTCATGTCGTTTATCGACCTGGTGCAGGTGAGCATTGTCTCGGACTCCAACCCCAGCGACTTTTTGTCGAGCCTGGTCTACATGACCTACAAGAGCGGCGACTTCTTTATCCGCGGCATCGAGATCACCATCGCACTTGCGACCTTCGGTACCGTCATCGCCTTTTTCCTGGCGCTGCTCTTTGTGTTCTTGCGCACCCAGACGTTCGACCGCGTGGACAACGACCTGGTACGCTTCTTTAAGAGTATCGGCCGCGGCTTTGCGACCATCTACTCCACCATCGTGCGCGGCACGCCCATGATGGTCCAGGGCCTGCTCATCTATTACGCGGGCTTCACTGTTTTGCGCGGCATGGGCTTCGAGACCGCCCAGGCCAACCAGATTTGGAGTACCTTCACTGCCGGCCTCGTCACCATCTCGCTCAACTCTACCGCCTATATGATGGAGGTCCTGCGTGGCGGCATCGAGTCCATCGATCCCGGCCAGGCCGAGGCGGCGCGCTCGCTGGGTCTGTCGCAGTGGCAGGCCATGCGCAAGGTCGTGTTCCCCCAGGGCATTAAAAACGCGATTCCGGCGCTCACCAACGAGCTCATCATCAACATCAAGGACTCGTCGGTGCTCTCGGTCATCGGCGTGTTCGACCTCATGTACGCCACCACCACTGTCGCCGGCGTGTACTACCGCCAGATGGAGGTCTACTGCGTGGCGCTCGTGGTCTACCTGATCCTGACGCTCGTGGCGAGCCGCCTGCTCGAGGCCTTTGGCAAAAAACTCGGCGCCGAGGCCCCGGCAACGCTGCCCAGCTCTAACTAGGCTCAAGACGAGGAGAATCATCATGGCAGATACCGCCACTACCGGCGTTGCGGCCGCCGCACAGACAAATGAGCCGCTTATCCGCGTCGAGGGCCTGCGCAAGAGCTTCGGCTCGCTCGAGGTGCTCAAGGGCATCGACCTGTCCGTTAATCCCGGCGAGGTCGTCACCATCATCGGCGCCTCGGGTTCGGGTAAGTCGACCTTCCTGCGCTGCCTCAACCTGCTCGAGACCCCGGACGCGGGCCATATCTGGTTCCATGGCCAGGACCTCACGGCCGAGCGCTGCAACATCAACAAGCTGCGCGAGGACATCGGCATGGTGTTCCAGGGATTTAACCTGTTCAACAACATGGATGTGCTCGACAACTGCACGCTCGCGCCCGTCATGCTCAAAAAGATGAGCAAGGCCGAGGCCGAGAAGGTCGCGATGGAGCATCTGACGAGCGTGGGGCTCGAAAAGTTCGCGCACGCCGCCGTGGGCCGCCTGTCCGGTGGTCAAAAACAGCGCGTGGCCATCGCCCGTGCCCTGTGCATGAATCCGCAGATCATGTTGTTCGACGAGCCGACCTCCGCACTCGACCCCGAGATCGTGGGAGAGGTGCTCGAGGTCATGCGCAAGCTCGCTGCCGACGGCATGACCATGGTCGTCGTCACGCACGAGATGGCCTTTGCCCGCACGGTGTCCGACCGCGTGATCTTTATGGACAAGGGCGTGGTGCTCGAGGATGCGGCACCGGCCGAGCTCTTCGGCAACCCCAAACACCAGCGCACCCGCGAGTTCCTCTCGCGCTATCTCGAGGACAAATAACCGATCGCAAACGCTTATGTGGCAGGGCCGCTCCGGTGGGGCGGCCCTCGTCATCACAATCGAAAGGATGTCATGGCCGAGGTTTGGCGCTTCTTTGCGCATGAGGATGATTTTGCCGATATAGACGAGGCTGGTGCGTGCGAGCGCCTGGGCCGTGTGCTGTCGTTTCCGACCATTTCGAGTATGGATGCCGAGGCGGTGAACTGGCGGCCGTTCGACGACCTGCGCGCGTATATGCAGCAGGCCTGGCCGCGCGTGTTCGCGGCGGGCGAGGTCGAGCTTATCGACCATTCGCTATTGGTGACGCTTAGCGGTTCCGACCCTGCCCTCAAACCCGTCATGCTCATGGGCCACATGGACGTGGTTCCCGTGGTGCCGGGCACCGAGACAGACTGGACGCACAATCCCTTTAGCGGGCACGTGGACGACACCTATATTTGGGGTCGCGGCGCCATCGATATGAAAGACCAGGTCGCAGGCATCCTGGAGGCCGTTGAGTATGCGCTGGCGCACGGCTGGCAACACGAACGAACCCTGCTGCTGGCCTTTGGCCAGGATGAGGAGACCACGCAGTGCGGCGCGGGTGCCATTGGCCGCGTGCTCGAGGAGCGCGGCGTTGAGCTTGAGTACCTGATTGACGAGGGCGACTATCGTATCGTTGAGGCTGCCGAGTACGGCGCAGGCGAGGGTTGGCTTATGCATGCCGATCTTGCCGAGAAGGGCTATGCCGATATCGTGCTCAGGACGAAGAGCGAGGGCGGGCATTCTTCCAACCCTTACGGTGGCACGTCGCTCGAAGTGCTCAGCCGCGCTATTGCCGCGATTTGCGATATCGAGTGGCCGGCGCGTGTGACCGATCTGCTTGCCGCGCAGCTCGTCGAGCTGGGGCTTTATACCGCAGACGAGATTGCTGCCAGCAAGGATGCCATCGTGCGCGACTGCCTTGCCAGCAAAAAGCTGTACCCGCTTGTGACCACCACCTGTGCGCCCACGCAAATCGAGGGCGGCAGTACCGGTGCCAACGTAATGCCGCAAGATATGTGGGTCAATATCAACTTCCGCATGCTCGAGGGTACGAGCGTGGCCGATGTCGTGGCCTGCTGCCGCGAGGCCGTTGCCACCGCTGGGCTCGCCGGCCGAGTCGAGGTCGAGCTGGGCCCCGGCAGCTCCGAGCCCTCGCCGTCCCCGCGCGTGGGCGGTCCGGGGCTCGAGGCCGTCCGCGCCATCGCCGCCCGCTATTTCCGTGATCCCAAGCCGACGGAGGAAAACGGATCGTCTGCGGTGGGCCAAGAGCCGATGAGCATCGTGCCCTCGACCGTGATTGGTGCAACCGATGCCGCCAACTACCAGCGCATTTGCCACGAGTGCATCCGCTTCTCCGCCTTTGTGGTCGACGATGACGAGTGCGACCGCGGCGTCCACGGCACCAACGAGCGCATCACCCGTCGCGCCTACCTCCAAGGCATCCGCTTCCTCATCGCCCTGCTCCACACGCTCTAGCATGCGACAAAGGGACTGAGCCGATTTCATCGGTAATGAGACAAAAACTGTCATAGAATAAGACTAAGATATCTGAGGCTTCGGTAGTTTGTGTGACAAGGGGCTAGCCTAGGCAGCAACGCTCTT
>CAUCQW010000030.1 GCA_958445065.1 uncultured Collinsella sp. | reverse complement strand
ATTGACCTTCTGGTCATGCCGCCGAAGTTGAAAGGCAGATTGCCGCTCTGGCGGGTTTGCAGCGTCGAGCAGTTACGCGGTTCGTAGAACCGCGTAACCTAAAGAATGAGCATGGCGTCGCCGAAGCTGAAGAAGCGGTAACGTTCTTCGATAGCGGCGGCGTAGGCATCCATGATCTGATCGCGGGTGGCAAGTGCGCTCACGAGCATCATGAGCGTGGAGCGCGGCACGTGGAAGTTGGTGATCAACGCGTCGACCACGTGATAGGTCGAGCCAGGCATAAGGTAGAGCTGCGTTGTCGCGTTCTCGCGCACCACGATGTCGCCGCGGCCGAGTGTGTCGGCGCCGTCCTCGCGACCTTCAAAATAGCGCGCCGTCACGGCCGGATCGGACACCGGGGCCTCAACGTCAAACGCGCTCTCGAGCGAGCGCACCGCGGTGGTGCCGACGGCGATCACGCGATGCCCTTCGGCCTTTGCCTTATGCACGGCGTCGACAACCTCCTGCGACACGTGGTAGCGCTCGGTGTGCATGACGTGCTGCGTGGGGTCGTCCTCCTCCACCAAGCGGAAGGTATCGATGCCCACCTCGAGCTCGACGGCGGCAAACTTCGCGCCCTTGGCCTCGATAGCGGCCATGAGCTCGGGAGTAAAGTGCAGACCCGCCGTGGGAGCGGCAGCCGAGTGCTCTTCCTTCATGGCGTAGACGGTCTGGTACTTCTCGGGATCGCCCTCGTAATCGGTAATGTAGGGCGGCAGCGGCACGTGGCCGGCAGCATGGATGGCCTCGTCGAGCGTGCGCGGGTCGCCGACGGCATTGCAACCGGCCGACTCAAAACGTACCAGGCGGCCACCACGGCTATCGGTGACAAAGTCGATGACCTCGGCCGTCAGCACCACGGGAGCCCCCTCGGGCGCATGGGCACCACCGGCCCGATACTCAATCTGAGCACCGGGCTTCAAGCGCTTGCCCGGCTTGACCAGGCATTCCCAAACGTGGCCCAGCGGGTCAACATCCTCACGGCGCTTGAGCAGCAGCGTCTCGACCACGCCACCCGAGCCGGCTTTGCGACCGATCAGGCGGGCCGGCATCACGCGCGTCTTGTTGATGACGAGCACGTCGCCCGGCTCGATATAGTCGATGATGTCGCGGAAGATGCGGTGCTCAACGGTACCGCCGTGCTCCAGCGGCGTTCCCGCCTGGGAGCCCTTGCGATCCACCACCAGCATGCGGCAGGAGTCGCGCGGCTCGGCAGGAGCCTGGGCAATCAGTTCCTCAGGAAGGTTATAGTCAAAATCATCGGTACGCATAGACACGTCGGATACTCCTTATATAGCTAAAGTCCGCTCTACATCCTAGCAGGCTGACGTCCCAAATGAACTACTTTTTGGACGCTTTGCGCTCGTCGCGGATGCGGGCGCGGTCCATGGCCGCCTCGACGGCCGAGAACCGGCAGCCGCAGTAATTCTGCCGATACATGCCCAGCTCGCGCGAGCGACGCGTGGCCTCGGGATAATACGGGCGAAAATCGCGAATGACCGGGACGAGCCCATGTGCCGCCGCCAAGCGCTCAAGCACGTCATTGCAGGTTTCGAACAACTGATACGGCGAGACGGCGAGCGTCGTGCCCACAAACTCAAAACCACGCTCCTGGGCCACACGGCACGCCTCGGCCAGACGCAGGGCATAGCACGCGCGACAGCGACGGGGCCGATCGGCGCCCTGCGGTGCCACGCCGGCCTCCCATCGCTCACGGTCCTCCCCCGCCTCGATAAGCTCGATGTCGCCATCGGCACACCACCGGCGCAGCTCGTCCAAGCGCCGCTGCCATTCATCGCGCGGTTGAATATTGGGGTTGGTCCAGCAAATCGTGGGCTCAAACCCTTCCTCGCGCAGCAGACGGACCGGCTCAAGCGAACACGGCGCGCAGCAAGCGTGCAACAACAACGGCCTCATCAACATCTCCTCCCCCGCAATGATTTTTTAATCCCCGTCCCAGAAAAATCATCCCAAAAAGACTACCTTGCGAAAAAGCGCACGCCAAAGGATGTGTCCTCGCAGGCGACAATGCGGCGGTCGCGCAAAATGGTCCGAACGTAATACCAGTCGCCCACACAGCCCGACAAATGCAAGCCTGCCGCCAGGTAACACAGCAGCGGATAGCCCGAAAACGCAAACCCCAGGGCAAACGCTGTCGTCACAACGACCGTCGGCGCCAGGCAAACCGCCATGTACCGCCGGCGTGAATACACAACACCCTCGGCGCAGGCGTAAATCATGCAGGTTTCGAGATTTGCCCCAAAGGTCACGCGCGCGTCCGCAGGCGCCAGCACTTTAAATAACACCGCATGCACCAGCTCATGGACACCAAACGACGCAGCAGAAACGACCGCCAAGCCGACTATCCAGCTCAAGACGGCCGTCCAGCCGCCCATGTCCACCGCATCCAAGTCCGCGGGCCCGCCCAGCAGCATAAACACCGGCACCAGGCACACGGCAAATGCGCCAAGCACTACCATCCCCCACACAAAGCAGGCGTGCAGAAAATCCTCGTCCTCAAACGCATGTATGTTGGAAATCTCATTCATAGCATCTTAGGATAGCGCCCCTGCCACGTACCCGTCCGCATGTGCGATAATGTCGAACGATATGCACGAATTGACCACCGCGTCGCCAGGCCTTGCGCCCGGCCGCGCTCTCACCATATGCGAAGGAGTCCCATGGCATCCAAATACTCCATGAACGACCGTCCCAGCTGGCCTCGCCGCGCCATCGTTACCGCCGGCGAGCCCTACGGCAACAAGGGCCTTCACTTTGGCCACGTTGGTGGCGTCTTTGTCCCGGCCGACTTCTTCGCCCGCTTCCTGCGCGACCGTCTGGGCCGCGAAAATGTCATCTTCACCTCGGGCACCGACTGCTATGGCTCGCCCATCATGGAGAGCTACCGCAAGCTCAAGGAGAACGAAGGCTACGACAAGTCCATCGGCGAGTATGTCGAGTCCAATCACTCCCGCCAGGCCGCGACCCTCAACAACTACAACATCAGCTGCGATATCTATGGCGGCTCGGGCCTTGAGCCGGCTGCGCAGATTCACAACGAGGTAACCGCCGAGATTATCGAGCGCCTGCACGAGCAGGGCACCATCTCCAAGCGCTCCACGCTGCAGTTCTACGACGCCAAGGCCGGCACGTTCCTCAACGGCCGTCAGGTGATCGGCCGCTGCCCCATCCAGGGCTGCAAGTCCGAGAAGGCGTACGCCGACGAGTGCGACCTGGGTCACCAGTTTGAGCCCGAGGAGCTCATTGCGCCCAAGAGCCAGCTCACCGGCGAGGTGCCCGAGCTGCGCCCGGTCGACAACCTCTACTTCGACCTGCCGGCCTACCTCGACTTTATGAAGACCTACACCGCCAAGCTCGCCCAGAACCCGCAGGTTCGCTCCGTGGTCTCCAAGACCATGGAGGAGTGGCTGCTGCCGGCACAGCTCTATATTCAAAACAAGTTCCGCGAGGCCTTCGACGCCGTCGAAGACCAGCTGCCCGAGCACACCGTGCTGGAGCCCGAGGGCAACAAGAGCAGCTTTACCGTCACCTTCCCCAGCTGGAAGGAGCGCGACGACGCCCACGCGGTGCTCGCTAACGGCGGCGTGCGCTTCCGCAGCGGCAAGGCGCTCGTACCCTTCCGCATCACCGGTAACATCGACTGGGGCGTTCCGGTGCCCGAGGTCGACGGCGTTTCCGACGTCACCTGCTGGTGCTGGCCCGAGAGCCTGTGGGCGCCCATCAGCTACACCCGCACCGTGCTCGCCCGCGATGCCCGCGCCGCTGGCGTGACCGAGGGTGTCGCCGCCCAGGATGCCGCCCTCATGGGCGAGCCCGCCGCCGATTCCACGCAGGTCCCCGCGCCCACCTACCAGCACAGCTCACTCGACTGGCGCGACTGGTGGTGCTCTGACGACGCTCAGATCTACCAGTTCATCGGCCAGGACAACATCTACTTCTACTGCATCGCGCAGACCGCCATGTGGGAGGCCCTGGGCTGGAACCTCACGCAGAGCACCGTCAGTGCCTGCTACCACCTGCTCTACATGGGCAAAAAGGCCAGCTCGTCCTCGCAGACGCCTCCCCCGCCGGCAGACGACCTGCTCAACCACTACACCTGCGAGCAGATGCGCGCGCACTGGCTGTCGCTCGGCCTGTCCGAGAAGCCGGTGAGCTTTAGCCCCAAGGCATACGACACGCGCGTGACCGGCAAGGACAAGGACGGCAACGAGGTGCGCGCCTGCGACGACAAGCGCGTTATCGATCCGGCCCTTAAGGAGAGCGCCCTTTTGACCGGCGTGTTCAACCGCCTGGCCCGCAGCTGCTTCTACGGCGTCGCCGTCAAGGAGGGCGACGAGAGCCCCTATCGCAACGGTTGTATTCCGGCCGGCGCCGCCTCTGCTGCCGTGGTCGAGGCTGCCGAGCAGGCCGCCCTCGCGTTTGAGCAGGCCATGTACAAGTTCGAGACGCACCGCGCGCTCGCTGTGTGCGACGACTACCTGCGCGCCGCCAACAAGCGCTGGAGCGACGCCTCCAAGGCTGCCAACAAGCTTGAGGGCGAGCAAGCCAATACCGCGATGACGCAGGCCCTCGTCGACGCCTTCACCGAGCTGCGCGTGGCGACCGTGCTCATGCACGGCATCGTGCCGGCCGGCTGCGAGCTCATCTGCGAGTACTTCGACGT
The DNA here is from genome assembly GCA_958445065.1 of uncultured Collinsella sp. Taxonomy (GTDB): domain Bacteria; phylum Actinomycetota; class Coriobacteriia; order Coriobacteriales; family Coriobacteriaceae; genus Collinsella. The sequence goes on along the minus strand of CAUCQW010000030.1, from coordinate 21,695 downwards.
TGACCCGGTCGCCTTCTTTAGCTGGGACAACATCTTTGCCTCCACGGACGAGTTCGTGGAGAGCCTGGGCGAGAAGCCCGGCGAGCACCGCGTGAAGCCGCTGCCCCCGCGCTTCGACTTCTTCAGCAAGCACGAGAGCCAGTACTAGGCAACCGCAACGCGCCCGGGAATGATTATTCTGGGACGGGGATTAAAAAATCATTCCCGGGCGCCGCAAAGTAGTCTTTCTGGGACGGGGATTAAATGATTTTTTAATCCCCGTCCCAGAATAATCAATTAGGTGGAAGGAAAGACGGATGTCCAAGCCGCGTCGTCGTAAGCAGAAAAAGCAGGTTAAGCCCGAGCTCAAGCTTAGGCAGTTTGCTGCCACCGAGCTTTCCGACCAGCTTGCCGCCCAACACTCCGCCGCCGACCTGCCGCGCTTTATGGTAGACACGGTCGCCGGCGCCTATGCGCCCGCCGATGCCGAGCTCATGATCGAGGGCTTCGGCGCCGCGGCCACACGCCCGGTCACGCTGCGCGCCAACACGCTCAAGGCGACCGCCGAGGACATCGCTGCGGCGCTCGGTGCCGCCGGCATCGCCCACAACCCCGTCGCCTGGTACCCAGACGCCTTTATCCTGCCCGAGGCCCAGGTTTCCGATCTGTGGGATCTCGACATCTACCGCGACGGCAAGATCTACTTGCAAAGTCTGTCGTCCATGATACCGCCTTTGGTATTAGGCGCTCAGGCCGGCGAGGACATCTTGGACATGTGCGCAGCCCCCGGCGGCAAGACGACGCAGATCGCCGCCCTCACCCAGGGCCAGGCACACCTCACGGCCTGCGAGATGAGCATTCCCCGCGCCGAAAAGCTTGAGTCCAACCTCCACCGCCAAGGTGCCAAAAACGTGCCCGTCATGCGCATCGACGCACGCGAGCTCGACGAGTTCTTCCGCTTTGACCGCATCCTGCTCGACGCTCCCTGCACCGGCACGGGCACCGTCATCAGTGGCAACGAGAAAAGCCTGCGCGGCCTCACCGAGCAGTTGCTGAGCAAGTGTGCCCGCTCGCAGCGAGCACTTCTGGACCGCGCCATGGGTGCCCTCAAACCGGGCGGCACGCTCGTCTATTCGACCTGTTCGATTTTGCCGCAGGAAAACGAGGACGCCCTGCAAGAGGCCCTCGACAAGCATATGGACTGCGAGCTCATCCCCCTCGACGGCACGCCAAGCGAAAGTGAAGCACGACGCACCCAGGAAGCTGGTGAGGAGCCGCGCATCGAGTCCAACGCTCTGACCGAAGCCATTGCCGCCGGTCAGGTATCGGCCATCGCCAACGGCCTGCCCGGCACGCTCACCATTCCGCCTAGCCGCGACTTTGAGGGCTTCTACATTGCCCTGATCCGAAAACGCAGCTAGCGCACGGATCCAAAACTCAACAAGTTATCTCCGTGCGCGTTTGCCCTGCTGGTCGCGATGCTGTTTAAGCATCGTGCGCTCCTTGCGTTCGGCCCTTTTGCCCTTAATGGCCGTGACCACAAAGTAGATGACCGCGGCGACAACGATTGCGCCCACACACAGGCCAATCGAGCCAAACATTGCTGTCAATTCCATACCGCGTCACCTCTCTTTTAAACGGGACTTTCAAGATAGCACCTCGATCCCCGCCACCACAGCTCCTTCACGTTCGCCGGCCCTTCGGTCTAACGGATGGCGCAGCGGGGAAAAATCAACTCGTCAAACGATTTAGCATTCGCTATTCCGGCTGCATCGCGCCGGCCGTCATCACATAGAATCGAGCCTCCATGGATACCCTCAACGATCTAAATGAGCGCGTCGACGCCTTCGTCGGCACCAGCTCCTTCGACACGCCTGCCGCGGCAAACGACCAAGCTCCCATTGATGTGCCCGCCGAGGTACACGAGGACATCGTCGCCTCGGTCGATTTCTCCGAGGTCGAGCTCGCAGACGAGTTCACCGAGCCCCAGGTAGCCGTGACCCCCAACGGACTGCTCCCCATGGAGCCCCTGCCCATCGACGGACGTCTGCGCAAGGCTGCCCTTCGCATGCCCGACGAGATCGAGGAGGCCAGCGGCTTCACGCTCTTCGGCCGCCGCATCAAGTCGCTCATCTACACCACCGACGTGGCTGTCATCCGCAACTCCAATGCCGATGCTGTCTTTGCCGTTTACCCCTTCACGCCGCAGCCGGCCATTACGCAGGCACTGTTGACCGTCGCCGAGTGCCCGGTCTTTGTAGGTGTGGGCGGTGGCACCACCACCGGCAAGCGCTCCGTGCAGATGGCAGCCGTCTCCGAGATGCAGGGCGCGGCGGGCTGCGTGGTCAACTCCCCCGCCACTGCCGAGATGGTCGAGCACATCACCAACATCGCCGACATCCCCGTCATCGCCACGGTCGTACGTTGCGACGATGATGCGCATGCCAAAGTGCGCGCCGGAGCCAAGATTCTCAACATCGCCGCCGGCAAAAACACACCCCAGGTCCTGCGTGAACTGCGCGAGCACTATCCCAACCTGCCGCTCATCGCGCCGGGCGGCAAGACGCCCGAGAGCATCCGTGAGACCATCGCCGCCGGCGCCAACGCCATCATCTGGACGCCGCCTTCGGCCCAGCAGCTACAGACCGACATGATGCAGCGTTATCGCAAGATGAAGGAAGACGCCACACCTGTCATCTCGCGCGACGATGTGCCCATTATCGACCAGGTCGCCGCCGCCGAGGTCAGCCAGGTCGAGAACATGAATCCCGACGTGCCGATTCCCGACGAAGTCATCGAGCGCGTCGCTTCGATCCACGAGCGCGTCGAGGAGCATCGCGCCAACCGCGGCCTCAAGCCGTCACTGCACGGCTTCTTCTTCCGCGGAAAGAAACGCTAGCCGCAACAGCAAGGCCCGCCCCACAAACAACGGGACGGGCCTTGCTGTTATCGAATGTCAGGAGGGACAGGCGCAGCGGTTAAAACTGTCAGCCAGCCCACGAACGTTAATCCACGCGCTTGTCGCCCATAAAGAAGAGCGCCACCGTACCAGGTCCGGTATGCGAGCCAATCAGAGTACCGATGTCATTGATCTCAATCTTGCCTTTAAGCTGCGGAACCTGTTCCTCAATCAGTGCCGCGACCGCCTCAGCATCCTCGCGGCACGCCGACTGCGACATGATGCACTTACCCGAATAATCTGCACCGTCCTGTACGTGTGCCATCATGGTCTTAGCCATCTCGGAAATCGCGCGCTTCTTAGTGCGAATCTTCTCACGTGGCGACAGCTTACCTTCGCAATCGACCGTCATAAGCGGGCAAATCTTAAGCGCCGTGCCGATGATCGCGCTCGCGGCCGAAATGCGACCGCCGCGCAGGTAGCTCGACAGATCGGTCGAGAAGAACCAGTGGTGCAGGTTGAGCTTGTGCTCCTCGATCCAGGCAGCCGTCTCGTCGAGTGAAGCCCCGCTATCGCGCACATCGGCGGCATATTCCAACAACAGGCCAAAGCCCGAAGACGCCGCCAGCGAATCGATGACACGCACCTTGCCGCCCTGGGGATAGCGATCCGCGAGCATCTGCGCCGCAACGCAGGCCGATCCATACGTGCCCGAAATACCCGACGACAACGCCAGGTGCAGCACGTCTTTACCCTCGGCAATAAACGGCTCCCAAAACTCCTCGTACTCACCCACGCTCACCTGAGACGTCTTGGGCATGGCGCCTGCGGCAATCTGGGCAAAAAACTCGTCCGGCGTAATCGACTGATACAGATCGTCCGTATAGACAACATCGTCGATCTCGTAATGAAAACACACGACAGGGATATTGCGCGATTCAAAGAACTCCCGAGTTCGATCGGCGGCGGATTCACAGGTCAGGACAAAATCACTCATATGAGGCTCCTTACTCATTGCTGCGCAAATTATCGCACAGTGAGCCTACATACGGTACATATGTCCACTATTTACCAAATCGAACCAAAAATAGCGAACATCTTTACCACCATCGTTTCCACCGACCCCACGCATAAATATCTGAGAAAACACCCTCTATCGTCTCCACTCAACCGCCATATCTACCTCCACTAAATCGATTTACCAAACCGTTCGGCTAACAATTCGGCCGCCCATCCCCAATCGAAACAAAAGCGGCGCATACTGATAAACGTTTGACGCTGTTTATCAGTTTTACCAGCCCTATCGGAAGGTGTTTCATGGTCGCATTCGATCGCAATCCGCAAGACTTCAAGTATCTGCGCCTGCTGTCGAGACAGTTTCCCACCGAGCAATCCGCGTTTACCGAGATCATCAACCTCTCGGCCATCCTCAACCTGCCCAAAGGCACTGAGCATTTTATGAGCGACGTGCATGGCGAGTACGAAGCCTTTATGCACATCCTCAACAACTGCTCGGGCGTCGTGCGCGAGCATGTCGACGAAATCTTTGGCGAAACGCTCTCCTTTGACGAGAAGGGCGAGCTGTGCACGCTCATCTACTACCCGCGCGAGAAGATCGAGCTGGTCCGCAGCCAGCGCGAGGACTCGCCCACCTGGTACAAGACGATGCTTGACCAGCTCATCATGGTCGCCCGCTCGCTTTCGAGCCGCTATACGCGCTCCAAGGTGCGTAAGGCCATCCCACGCGATTACGCCTACATCATCGACGAGCTGCTACACACGCATCCGGACGAGAACAACTATCGCGTGCGCTATCACGAGCGCATCGTGGAGTCCATTCTGGAGACCGCCAGCGCCGACGACTTTATCGAGTCGCTTGCCTCGCTCATCAAGCGCCTGGCCGTCGACCACCTGCACCTGGTGGGCGACATCTTCGACCGCGGCGGCGGCGCGGCCAAGATTATGGACCGCCTGCTCACCTACCATTCACTCGATATCCAGTGGGGCAACCACGACCTGCTGTGGATGGGCGCTGCGGCCGGTGAGCCCGCCTGCATCGCCACGGTGCTGCGCAACAACCTACGCTACGACAACTACGAGATCCTGGAGAACGACTACGGCATCTCGCTGCGTGAGCTTGTCGCCTTTGCCGATGCCACCTACACCGCCGGTGAGTCCATCACCCCGCTGATCAAGGCCATCAACGTGCTGCTCTTTAAGCTCGAGGGTCAGATTATCCAGCGCCACCCCGAGTTCGATATGACCGACCGCCTGTTACTCGACAAGATCGAACACGACACCGGCACGGTCACGCTCGCCGACGGCAGCGTGTGGCCGCTCACGACCAACGATTTCCCCACCGTCGACCCGGCGAACCCCTATACGCTCACGTCTCAGGAGCAGCACATCATCGACAAGCTCGTGTCCGAGTTTGTCACCGCCGATCACCTGCATCGCCATATCGATTTCCTCTATTCCCACGGCTCGATGTACAAGGTTGCCAACGGCAACCTGCTGTTCCATGGCTGCGTGCCACTCAACGAAGACGGCACCTTTAGCAGCATGAACTGCCTGGGCACCTGGCACACTGGCCGCGATTATCTCGATTTTTGCGACTACATCGCCCGCCGCGCCTGGCGTGTGGGCGACCGCGACGCTCTCGACTGGATGTGGTACCTGTGGATTGGCTTTAACTCACCCGCCAGCGGACGCCTGGTGCGTACCTTTGAGCGCGCCTATATCGCCGATAAGAGCACCTGGGTCGAGCCGATGGACCCGTACTTTACGCTTACCAAGTCGCCCTCGGTCTGCGACGACATCATGCGCGAGTTTGGCGTCGCGCCCATGGCATGTTCACCGACCGGCCACATCATCAACGGCCACACGCCCGTTAAAACCACCAAGGGTGAGCAGCCCATCCGCGCCGAGGGCAAGCTGCTGGTCATCGATGGCGGCTTCTGCCGCGCTTACCATCCCAAGACGGGTATCGCCGGCTATACGCTCATCTCGAGCTCGCGCGGCTGCCGCCTCAAGTCGCACCGGGCCTTTACGACGGTTGCCGAGGCACTCACACGCAACGTGGACATCGAGAGCGAGACCAACCGTTTTGACCAAGCAGACCGTCGCCGCATGGTGAGCGACACCGATTCCGGTGCCAAGATCCGCGGCCAGATCCAAGACCTGCGTCAGCTGCTCGATGCATATAGAAACGGTGCTATCGAGGAGCGCGCCTAGCACCACCCGTGGGGATTGGCTAAACTTGCTGAGTTTGTCATCCCCGCGGCGCCCCGGCGCCACCATAAGGCAGGTACCATGCAAAAGCTCCTTGCGCAGATCATGAAGTTTGGCGTCGTCGGCGTCATTGCCACGGTCATCGACTTTGGCATTATGAATCTGCTCCACTACGGTCTGGGCCTCAACATCCTAATCGCCAACACCAGCGGCTTCATCATCTCACTCATCTTTAACTACCTCGCCAGCATGAAGTACGTGTTTGCACACAAGGAGGGCATGAGCCGCCGCCGCGAGTTCATTATCTTTGTCGTGCTGTCCGTGATCGGCCTGGCACTCAACGACGGTATCGTGTTGACACTCAACGCCGGCCTGGGACTCGAGGCCAATATCGCCAAGATCTGCGCCACCGCGCTTGTCATGGTCTACAACTTTGTGACCCGAAAGATCTTCCTGGAAGGCGACGAGACCAAGTAACTCGCAACCTTACAGCCTTACGATGCCCACGGACAATGCGCGCTCAGCACAGTATCGCCCGTGGGCATCGTTCGTTTACGGGCAAATTTTCAACGTTTGCGGATTACCTCTTGAAAATTTGGCGAGTTCGTATAGTTCTTGGCAAAGACCTTACGTTTCCCTTGCAAAAGCTCTAAAGTATCCTCTGTTCGATTCATCAACGCATTGGATGTGATTACGTGCGTAAGGCACTGGCACAACCTCATACCAAGCAGTTCCTCAAGTTCGCTGTCGTAGGTCTTATCTCCTTTGGCATCGACTGGGGCATGCTTATTGCGCTCGTCGAGCTGTTCCACCTCGACTTTTTGATGAGCACGACGGTCTCGTTTACCACGTCCGTCGTGGTTAACTACTGGCTCAGCATGAAGTACGTGTTCGACCATCGCGAGGGCATGAGCCGCAAGCGCGAGTTCACGATCTTCACCATCCTGTCGGTGATTGGTCTGGGTCTCAACGACCTGTACATGTTTGTGGGCGTCACGTTTTTGAGCATCGGCTACCAGGCCATGAAGGCCATCGCAACGTTCCTCGTCACCTGGTACAACTACTTCAGCCGCCGCTTCTTCCTCGAGGGTGCACGGTCGTAGTCGATCACTATTTGCTTGAATGTATAACCGGTTGGAATTCCCATTCCAACCGGTTTTTTGTTTGCCGAGAGACCCGGCGGCCCAGTCCCATTCGCATGAAAAACGGGCGGCCCGGATGTTTGTCCGGACCGCCCGTCTGGCGCGCTATGTCGAGGCCTCTAGCCTGTCACGTAATACCAAACCACGTTGTCGCCGTTGGAGAGAACGTAGTTGCTGCACGCCGTCATGGGCGATGTGCCGTTGACGGAGTACATCCAGCCGCTCGTGCCGCCGTGCTGTTTCTCGGCCAAACCGCCAATCGCGGAAACGTACGTGCCGTACGACGAGCCATGCGCGTTGACAGAAAGGCCCAGCGCACACAGGGCATCGTAGACGGTAGCGCCTTCGTTAAAGGTAAAGGTGCCACCAGAGGACACAGGATTGCCCACAGCGCTCGATGTGACCGAAACCGTTACCGTTACGTAGTTGGACTCCTGCGAGCCGCCCTGTCCGCCCGAGGGAGCGCTTCCGCCATTAGAGGATGAGGCTCCATCGAACGACTGACCGCCGCCCGAAGAAGCACCGCCAGACACATTGGAAGTATCGCCGGCTCCCGTATTTTGGGCAGCGGATTTATCGCCAGACTTCTTGCCGTCCTGGTCCTCGGACTTCTTGCTATCCGAGCTTTTATCCGATTCCTTGTTTGAAGACCCGGAATCGTCCTTGGACTTGGACTCATCTTTTGCGTCATTCGATGACTTGGAATCCTTGGAACTGGCCTCGCCCGAAGTCGTAGTCGAGCCAGACGCCTTGGTGTCCTTGGTGACGATGCTCTCCCCCGTCACGGTCTGAATGATCCAGTCGATGGACCAGGCGCCGCTCTCGGAAGGATGGACGAAACCCAGCGAGACGACGATCAGAATGGTGCACGCGGCAGTCAGAACGCCAAGGAGCGCCTTCCGACGAGGGGCGGACGCCGCCGAAGCGGCGCCCTGTTGCTTTGCATCGTCGAACTGAATGAACGAGGAATCTGGTTGCTTGGGGTCAGCGTCCTTGGATTTATTGGACACAGCCCTCACCTACCGACGTTTGGTGAACACGAACACGCCGACGATGGCGAGACCGATAACGCCGGCGGCAACGCCAACAATGGCGAGCGGGTTGGTGCCAGTCTCCTGCTCGGAAGCACTAGAGGACTTCTTAGCAGTGGTCGTGGAAGCAGCACCCGTATCGGACTTGGAATCGGACTTCTTGTCGGACTTGCTGTCCTTCTTGTCAGACTTCTTCTCGTCCTTCTTATCGGACTTATCGGAGCCCTTCTTGTCGGACTTGTTGTCCTTGGTCTCGGTCTTGGTCGACACCGTCGTCTTGGTCGTCGGCTTATGACCCGGGGCGATAGCGCCGCCCTTCGAGCCGGAGCCAGAACCCGCGCCAGCGCCAGTGCCGGAACCAGTACCGGTACCAGAACCGCCGCCGCCATTCGAACCAGCGCCGCCATTACCGCCAGGGTTAACGGCATTCTTGGTCCACTTGGCATACAGCGTCAGATCGGCCGTCACCGGCGTGCTAAAGTCATACGCCTGCACGCAAGCCTCATCGGTATACCAACCGCCGAAAGTGTAGCCATCGCGCGTCGGATCGGCCGGCTTGACCAGCTTGCCATCGGCCGTAGCAACAAACTTAGTGTCGCAAGCAGACCCGCCGTTGGAGTTAAAGGCAACCGTCCAAGACTCGACAGCTCCAAGTTTAAACAGCGTGCCCGAATCATTAATGTAGTAGAGATTGCCAGAAGCATCGGCAATGACCGGAGAGTCACAGTACTGGTAATGGCCAGCCGCATCATAAATCTGCGTCGCCTCTGCATCGCCGAGCGTATAGCGATACACGCCACCACCAGCAGAGTAGTTGACGTAATCCTTGCTATCCGCGCTGTTAACGGTGAAGTACACATAGGTCTTGCCGCCCTGAACACTCACCAGCGGAGTAGCAGCAATACCGTTGAGGCCAGCCGGCAGCGCCTTGCCGTCGGCAGCAGCGACCATCGTGGTCTTACCCGTCTTCAGGTTATAGAGAACCAGAGCAGAGCCCGTAGCCGTCTGTCCGCCGACAATCAGATTGTCACCAGACACCGCAGGGGCGCTCAGATTATTCGTAAGGCCCAGATCAACCGTCTTCTGTTCACTCAGCACGCCCTTCGCCGAAAGCGAAATCACGTGGAGCTTTCCGTCGTGCGTCATCTGATAGAAGGTCGAACCATTGGACGGATCGGCAATGCAATCGGCATTTGCGACAGCGCCGAGCTTCACGGTCGAAACGACATCGCCCGTCGTCTTATCAATGCACTTAAGCGTGCCCGCGCTCGTAGGAACAATGGTGTACTTATCCGTCAGCGCAGCGCCAGTCCAATAATAGCCCTCGGAAGGGTCAATGTTCTGCCAAGAGACTTCGCCCGTGGCAATCTTGATACGCTTCAGGGAGCCGTTGCCGTAGGTCGCGTTGTAGTTCTCGTCATACGAAATATCGACCGTGCCTACATAGACGTACTCGCCGTCCGAAACGACGGTGCAGGAGCTCTGCGTCAAGTCCGTCAAACCAGGCGTCAGCCACTTGCAGATCAGCTTGTCTGCAGTAATCGCCTGGACCGCACCGCCGTTGAGCGGAACGATGATAAGGCCGTTGGTATAAATCGGACGAGAGGTGTAGCTCACCTTGGAGGCAAGCGGCGCAGAGGCAACCTTTTTGCCCGTGGACGAATCGATCTTAATGAGCTCGTTCTCGGTCGCGATGTACACAAAACCGTTAGCAATGACAGGCTCGCTGCAGTTGGCATACTGCTGGCCAGACTCGGCCTTCCAATCGAAGGCCCACTTAAGACCGGCGGCCTGCGCAGGCGTCTTGGCATCCGTTATGGTCGAACCGTTGCCACTGTTGCCGTAGCCGGCCCACTCGGCATCCCAATCAGGAGTCGTCGCACTCGGGTCCACGACAATCTTGTCGGGATCGGGCATGGCCGAATCGTCGGTGGTATAGGCAAGCGTAACCTTATCGCCGCTCTTGAGCGTAATCTGATTGGCGCAGAGTAAGGAGGGCTCTCCATTGATATACAAGTGCCAATATTTATTGGTCGCAGCATCCCAGCCATACGGCTTGTGATCGAACGGCGAAGTAATGGAATTGAGGAACCAGTACTCACCACTCTGGGAGCCGTTGTACGTAACGCCCTTCGCCTTCAGAACCGTCTCAATAAGGTCCTGGGCCGTAGAGCCTTCGGGCAGGGAAACATTGCTTGCCGAGCCCCAGCGAGTATTGTTGCCGTTGACATCGGGACCGATAACATCAACGGATCCAAGAACCTGACCGGGGAGGGCATCGGCGTCAGCACCATACATAAAGGTGACGGCGTCACCCTCCTGGAGCTCGTAGTTGCCGGCCCCGACCTGGGCGAACTTGCCATTTACATAGAACTGCCAATAACTTTTGGTCGCAGGATCATACTCATAGATCTTACCGTCAAGCGGCGAGGTAATGCCGCTGGGGTACCAACCCCAAGGCTCTTCTCTAGCATCGAGAGTAAGACCAGTCTGTTCAAGGAGATCCTTAGCAGTGGAGCCTGCCCTGAGGCTCATCTGACCCGTCGAAGCCCAAACCTGCTGCTTGCCGTCCTTGTCCTTACCAAGTACCTGAACGGAAGCATTGACGGAATCAGAGGGCAACTGGTCGCCCCAGCCACCGTAGAACCACGTAACGGTATCGCCAGCATGAATGGTGACATTGTCTGCCGTGCAGTCGCTCGACTTGCCGTTGATGAACAGCTGCCAATAGGTCGAATGATCGAGCGGCTTACCCAGCTCAACGCCGTTGTACTTAAGGCTCAGAATGAAGGAGCCCGCAACAACGGCATCGATGTCATTCGCCTCGAGCGCGACCTTCGTAAGGTCAAGCGCGCTTGAACCGGACGTCACCACATACTGCGCGTTGTCGACCCAGGTCTGAGTCTTACCCTGGGCATCGCGACCAATGACGGTCACATTTGCGGCAACCTGGTCCTTAACAACAGGGGACGCGCTACCAGCCGTATAGGCAAACTCAATCTTCTGCCCCTGGGTGAGCTTGATGCTGCTCGCACCAACCGAGGAAGACGCGCCGTCGACGAACAGCTGCCAGAAGGCATAAGTCGTCGGATCGTAGGCAAGCGTGCGGCCATCGCTCGGAGACGTGATGCTCTTGAGGTAGAACCCATATGCCGTGTTCGCATCGTAGTCTGCCTTGAAGCCCGTCTTCTGCTGCAGCTTAACGAAGGCGTCCGCAGCCGTCGAGCCCTCGTCAAGCTTGAGTTGCGTAGGTGCCACCCAGGTCTGAGCCTTGCCGTCGGCATCGGTGCCGATAATCGAGAACGAGACCTCGACTTGCTTCTTGGCGACATCGCCAGTTTCTGTCGGGTTCCCTGTCTGAACGGCAGCCGCGGCGGCAGATCCTGCTTGGCCAGCGGATGCCGTCGAAGACTGCTCGCTCGAGGCAGGGCTCTCCCCCGTCACCGAGCCTTCGTCGCCAGTTGCTGCCCCTGTTGTGGCGGCACTGGCTGCAGGCGCGCTCCCGGAATCCGAAACCTCGGCCTTGCCCTGGTCGGCAGCACCGTCCGCGGCCCCCGTGCCCTCACTCGGTGTCGCAGCCTGAGCCACAGCCTCGGCAATGCCCTCGGCGCCCTCGGCCCACAGCTGAGCCGGTGTGGTGCCAAAGGCCATCGCGAAGGCCAGGAATGCCACCAGGCAGCGCTTGGCTACACCGCGTGCAATCGCGCCACGGCGATGCAACGAGGCGCGCTCGCGCTCGTCCTCAAACATATCCATTTGTCCCCCATTGTCTGTACTCGGAGCGTTGCCTTGAGGCTGCCCCACGTCATCGCGCATGTTGCGCTCGAGTTCCCCCATCGGGGTCCCCCTTCCCTCCAGAGCCCTATGCACACCGGCGGCATACGCCGCAGCCGCATGCAAGATGGGAGGCGATCCGACTTAACCTTAACGACTCGGGCACGTCGTCCGATCTGCGACGCGAACATCCCGAGCCAAGAGGAATTACGGTTACTGGTACAGCCGGGGACTTGCACCCCAATTCTCCCAAACGCGCAGGTAAACCGCGCATTCATGCGTCTCCGCACCACCATCTAGGCCATCGATTATTACCGTCAAAATGGTATCACGCAAAAGGGCCTCGCACGCAGGCGAAGCCCAAGGTAAAAGCTATTGTTTGCGATAGGAAAATGCGGTGACGGTCGCGGCCTCTAGTGCTTGCCGCCGTGACTGTTGAGCCAGATATTGCGGCCCAGCATAAGCGCCAGCACCAGTGCGCTGACGTAGCCCATAAAGCCAATGACTGGGATGCCAAACACAACCGGCTCGATGCGTGCGTAGTACACCACCGACGAACCGATAAACAGACCAGCGATCACAATTGCCATCGACATGCGGTCGATAATTCCGCCCAGCTGTCGCAGCGCCTTATCGCTGCTCATGATCTGCGTGTTTACCTTAAGCTGGCCGCGCGTGAGCATACGCGAAGCCAAGCCCAGATACTCGGCCGCCTCGAGCGAGCCTTTTGCCGCGCGATAGCTGCTCGCGGCAAGATCGCGTCCCATATCACGCACGCGCGCATAGGTGCTTTTCTCGTTTTTAATGTGCGTTTGGATGATCTGGATCATGTTGATGTTGGGCATGTACTCGATCAACAGGCCCTCGAGCGTCACCATGCCGCGGGCGAACATCGTTACCACGCTCGGCAGCTCAACGTCGTTTTTGCGCGCCAGGTTTAACAGCGAGGTCAAAAACTCGCCGATATCCAGATCCTTCAGGTCAAGGCCCGCAAAGTCAGCCACGATAAAGTCCAAATCGGACAAAAAGGCCGAATGATCGAGCTCAGCCGAGTCGCCACGCGTCACGGCGAAGCGCATGAGCGAATCCTTGAGCTTGGGCACGTCACCCTCGGCCACGGCGAAAATCATGTCCTTGACGATACCGCGATCGTGACTCGACATGCGTCCGACCATGCCCAAGTCGATAAAGTAAACGATGCCGTCCTTGAGAATAATGTTTCCCGCATGCGGGTCGGCATGGAAAAAGCCGTCATCGAGCACCTGCGTCGAGTAATCCTCGACGATTGCGGCACCGATCTTTTCCAAGTCATAGCCCTCGGCCACCAAGCGTTCAGGATCGGCGATCGAAATGCCGTCGACGTAGTCCATAACCACCACGTGCTCGGTGCACAGGTCCAGATAGGATTTAGGACACGTCACGCCATGAACGCTCTTATGGAACTCGTAGAAGTCGTTGAGGTTTTTGGCCTCGGCCAAAAAGTTGGTCTCCTCGCGAAACGAGGTCCACAACTCCTCGACTACGCCGTGCAGGTCAACAAATTGATCGGTGTTGACGAACTTGGAAACGATACGCACCACCGAGCGGATGATATCGATGTCCTGTGCCATAACCTGCTGCGCACCGGGGCGCTGCACCTTGACGGCCACGTCCTCGCCCGTCACCAGACGAGCGCGGTGCACCTGCGCGAGCGATGCGCTACCAAGCGGATTGGGGTCGATCGCATCGAACATCTCCCCCAGGCGCAGGCCGTATTCTTCTTCCAGACAACTGAGTACGACCTCGTACGGCACCGGCTCCACGTCGGAGCGCAGACGACGCAGCTCGTCGCAAAAGCGTTGCGGCAGAATCTCGGACCGGTTGGCCAGAATCTGCCCCATCTTGACGAACATGGGGCCGAGTTCCTCGAGCAGGCGGCGCAAACGAACCGGCGTGAGGTTATCCCACACGCGGTACTTTTTGACCAGGCGAACAATCTGCCCGATGCGCTCGCGGCGACCCGCCGGCGTGAGCTGATATTCCTCGTCCGGCGCCATCGCGTCGGGCTCCTCGGGGACCATATCGACAGCGCGCGGCTTCTTGCGAGCGCCCGAGACGGCGGCGTCGACCTCATCGACAACCGCCGCCTCGTCACCCAAGGGATCTAGATTGTTGTAATCGGTGGTGGAATCTGCCATCTGCGCTGCTACTCGGCCTCTTCGGTATCCTTCGCATCGTCGGGCTCAACGGACTCGACGGGCACCGAGGTCACGTTGTCCTCGACCGAATCGACGATGTCGCGCACATGGGCCAGGAAGGCCGTGCGCTCGGGGGCTGTCATGACGCGGACGCGAGCCAGAATGAGCTCGTCGAGCACGCGCTGGGCCGCGGTCTCGCCCTGCATGCCCAAGCGCTCGGTCAGATCGGAGATGGTACCGCCGGCCTGTTCGAACATGTCGGACACACTGCGGGCGATACCGGGGGCGCCTGCGTCCTTGCGCACCTGCTCGCCCTTGGTGTTAAGGTCGTCGAGGACCTTCTTGCTGCCCTCGACGGCAACGGCGGCGGCGCCGAAGCCCACGTTGATGGCGCCGTTAACAAGCTGATCGAGTTTCATAACCATGGTTGTCTCCAATCACAAACAACTGCATTGGCGTTCTTGTACCCAAGATTGAGCGAAAGCGACAAAGCGTTTTAGCGCTATTCGATCGACGGGAAATCCCTACCTCACGTTGTCGTTCATCGCGAAAGAGTTCTTCATGGCGCAGCTCGTGGTGTAGAGCACCTTGCCCAGCAGGGCATCGGTCTCCACGCGAACACGCTCGGCAAAGGCCTCGTTGGCGCGTGTAAGCTCGGAAGGCACCTCGGCCTCGGGCAGAGCGGCTACGGCAGCGTCGACGTCATGGATCTGCTTGTGGCCCATGCCACCGATCTTCTCCTGATAATCCTCGACCGCGCGGCCGCACTCATGGAAACGGACGTCGGCCAGGGCACCGATCAGGCGGTTGGCCCAGTAGAAGTTTTCGGACGTCACGCGAGCCTGCGTGTCGGCATAGTACTCGGGCATGGTCTCGACGTTGGCGTACAGCGGAACCAGCGCGTTAAACGAGTTGGAGCCAAAGGCCATCCACTGCACGGCGCGATAGGCCGGCTGCGCATAGGAACGCAGCTGCAACACGGCGAGCTGGCTGTTGCGGTTGATGCCGATGGGGCGATAGGCGCCGCGCGTGGCGGGCGTGCCCTTGCTGCCGTAGCAGTCGTACTCCGTGCCCTGGTAGTGGCTCGAAAGCACGTACTTAATGTCCTCGATGGTCACCTTGCGCTCGGGCACGCGGCTCCAAGGGATGTCGTCGCTCTCGGGCGTGAAGTCGGCGTCGGGGCCATCCCACACGTCGCTGGGGTTGAGGCAGCGCTGCATGTACCAGGCGCGCGGCGTGTTGTAGACATGGTCGCTGTCGCTGTGCGAGCCAAAGGCCCCGCGCGGGTTAAAGACCACAGCCGGGCCGTCGCCCTCGACGCCCAGCGTCAGGTCCAGATGCCACTCGGCCATCCAGGCGCGCAAGTCGGCGGAGCACATATGGTCGGCCTGGGCGCCCTCGGCGTCATCCAGGTCAAAGCTGTCGATACCCAGCTGGTTGGGCATGGTCACATAGGCGTCATCGGGCACACGCTTGGCAATCCAGTGGTGACCACCGATGGTCTCGAGCCACCAGATCTCGTCCACATCACTAAAGGCGATGCCGTTGTTCTCGTAGGTGCCGTAGCGCTCGAGCAGGTCGCCCAGGATACGGACGCCGTCGCGGGCGGACTTGGCGTAGGGCAGGACCAGGGTCACCATATCCTCCTCGCCCAGGCCACCAGGTTGCGCCGGCACATAGCCGTCCTCACCCTCGTTGCCCTTGGCGGGCACGTAGTCCACGAGTGGGTCGGCGCCGCGGACGCGCTCGTTGGTGGTGAGCGTCTCGGTTGCGGACATGCCCACATTGAGCTCGTTGAAACCGGCCTCGGCCCAGATGCCGTGGCCCGGGACAACATCGGGGACGCTCGTGTAGCGCATGGGGTTATCGGGCAGTTCAACGGTCAGGTGACTCAGGACGCTCGTGTAGACGCGCGGCTGCTCGTCGGGATGCACCACGCGCATACGCTTGGGCTCAAACACCCCGTTGGACGAGTCCTCGTTACGCGCGACCAGGGTCGACCCGTCGTAGCTTGCGTTTTTACCGACCAGAATCGTTGTGCACGGCATGCGCATCCTCCTTGAGTGAAGAAATCAAACGATAACAGTGTATCGCTTCGGCGCAGAAAGGGCGAAACCACGGCCTCGGCAGCCCCCGTGGTCAAAAAATGCCAAATATGAGTACTGTCACCAATTTAGTGGCAGCAAATTTCCCTGTAACGAGTGCCGAAAATCCCCATTTGCCCAAAAGCAAGACAACGTTATTCCCCATAAGTTCAATAAAATAGGCTTCCTAACGATAATGGATACCGTTAGGAAGCCAAAAAGACGTAAGACATATGTGACTATCTTGGCAACAGTACTCATATTTGGCATTTTTTGTCCACGGGGTATAGAACTAACCCCTCAAACAGCCCAAAACGCCTATTTCAATGCGCGCTCGGCCGCTTCGATCACGTGTTTGGCGAGGATCGCCGTCGTCACAGCTCCCACGCCGCCCGGCACGGGCGTGATGGTGTCAACAACCGGCTCTGCAGCATCAAAATCAACGTCCCCGACCAGCTTGCCAGCGGCCTCGTCCCAATTAATGCCAACATCGATGATCGTCTGGCCCTCGCGAACGGCATCCACGCCAATCGTACGCGCGCGTCCAACGGCGGCAACCACAATGTCGGCAGAACGGCACTCGGCAGCAAGATCGCGTGTATGCGTATGGCACATCGTCACCGTGGCATTGCGAGCCGTAAGCATGGCGGCAACAGGACGCCCGATCACCAGCGAGCGCCCGACCACAGCAACCTTAGCTCCATCCAGCTCAACGCCGTAATGATCCAGCAAAGCAAGCACGGCTTCGGCTGTGCAGGGGGCAAAACCCTCGCCGCGCCCCGAAAGCGTGGTGAGCAGCGAAGCCGGCGTCATGGAGTCAACGTCCTTGGCAGGATTGAGTGCTGCGGCAACCGAATCCTCGTCAAGGCCGGCGGGCAGCGGGCGGAACATCAGACAGCCATGAACAGACGAATCGGTATTGATGTCCTCAATGGCCGTCAACAGTTCGTCCTGCGAAACATCGGCAGAAAGCAAAACGCGACGAGCCTCAATCCCCACTTTTTCGCAGCGCTTGAGCGCACCGCGCTCGTAGGATAGGTCGTCCTCGCGTTCGCCCACACGCACGATAGCCAACGTCGGAACAACGCCTCGCTCGCGCAGGGCTGCGCAGCGAGCAGCAAGTTCCTCAGTCAACGCGCGGGCGACGGGAGCACCCTTCAGCAGTTCAGCCATGGCTACCCTCTCTTCCTTGCAGCGTCGGCGGCGCGGCGCGCCAGCGCATCGGCGCGCGGCAACCACATGTCGAGCAACTCATCACACGCCGTCTCGAGCTCCTCAGCACGAGCGCGATCCTTCATAGACGTGGTGTTCGCAAAGAGCGTCAAGCTCGCGCCCTGCATAGCAGAACGGCAGAACACGGCGCCGCACGCCACATCGGACAGCAGCTGACGCGAACCCTTGTCGGCCATGTCCTCGAGCAGCGCCAGTGCACGCCCGCAGGCATCCATAATGCGATACGGCGGCATAGCGGCCACATGCAGCGCATCCTGAATCGCGGTCGCTCGAGCCGGATCGCCACGCGGAATACCGTACGCCGCGGACACCTGCCCATAGGCACGAACGTCTTCGGCAACCAACTCGACAAGCTCCTGGGCCAGCTCATCAGCCTGGGCAAACGCGCGCGTCAGGTCATCCGCGCGATCGGCAAGCGCGGGGTTGGTCGCGCCGTAGCGCGCGACCATCCCGCACAGCGAGGCGCCCAGCGCACCCACAAAGGCGCTCGCGCTGCCGCCGCCGGGCACCGGCTCGCGCGCGGCAAGCGCCTCGGCAAACCCGCGGCAGGTCTTGTCCATCATCTCTTGGCTCATACGCATGCACCTTCAAGTCATATACATCGGTCGGGTGGCAACCGCCGACCGACCGCATCGATCACATAATGGTGCTAAGTCTAGCCCATAAGCACATGGGCGTCAGCGCACCTGGCCATCGCGGATTTCTATGGCACACGATAGGCGGCAGCGACACAAACATGGGACACATGGCCCACCTTTCGAGACTTCCGGGCAGCACAAGCTGGGGCATATCTATAAGCAAGGAACCCGTTGGGGCACGGCCGGACAACGGCCACAAGCAATGAACGGAGGCATAAGCCGCACAGCACGCAGAGACATCCGCCGCCAGCGCAATCAGTACCCCAACAGCATACGGCGTCGTGATGTCATCGGCAGACAAGGAGGACACCACCATGAAGAAAAAGACCCTATCGATTCTTTCCCTTTGCATCGCCCTCTTTGCCGCATTTGCCCTTGTCGGCTGCGGCGGGAGCGCATCGGGCGGAGGCGGCAGCACCGCCAAGAGCGAGAGCAAGGAAAAGGCCCCCGTCGCCAAGAAGACCGACTTTATCTGGTTTAAGGTCGAGATGCCCGAGGGTGTCGGCGTAAGCGACTCCGCCGGCAAGAATGCCGACAGGGTTCAGCTCACCTTCCCCGAAGACGAGAACGCCTCGGCCGATCGCTTTATCCCCGTTTGGAAAAAAGCGCTGACGGCCGAGGAGTCCCACGCCGACCAGGCAGAAAAGAAGGGGGATACGTTCCAGTGGAAGGATGGCGGGTCCGTCGAATATAACGGCAGGACGTGGCTCGTCGGAACGTACGAAGACAACAGCGGTATCTCAACCATCCTTTTTACCGACGTTGAACCAGGAAGCGTCTACGTCCTCATCTCGAACTTCGACCAGCACAAGAAAGAAGCCGAGGCGCTCCTCAACTCCATCGAATTCCCCGATGACATGGCAGAGGCAGTTTCCGAGGCGCGCGAAGTCGAGATTTCGAGCATCGAGCTCAAGTAACGGGACACCCGCACGCGCCTACGCGCACCTGCGCACATGCGCCCCATTAAAGCAACGGGCACCCAACCCCGGGGAGGGCCGACAGGCATCGGCCCTCCCCTCTTTTGGACCCGCGCATATTGCCACTTGCGGCGCAAATCCGGCCCTCAGAATGGGACACATGGCCCACCCTAGCGAGCCGTCCACGCGTACAGTAAAGACAGGTAATCCATGGGCGGTTACAGATCGAGGAGGACACGACCATGAAAAAGAAGGCCTTTGCGATTCTCACCCTCTGCATGAGTCTTTTTGCCGCGGTTGCCCTGGTGGGTTGCGGCGGAAGCGGTGGCGCTGCTGGCAGTGGCGGTGGCGGCGGAGCAGAAAAGCCAGCCGTGGATATGAGGACCGACTTCATCTGGTTTAAGGTCGAGATGCCCGAGGGCGTCGAAATCACGGACGTCGCAGGCGACACGGCCGATAGGGCCCAGTTTAAGTTCACCGAGAGCGAGCACGCCAGCGACCGCTTCATCCCCGTCTTCGACTCTGACAAGAACGCTGACGAGCTGTTCGACTACGAGGCCAAATGGAAGGCCAACTTTGAGTGGACCGAGAATGATCCCGTCAAGTACAACGGCAAGACCTGGCGCAACGCTTCCTATACACACTCGGGCGGCGTGACGACTGAGTACTTCACCGAAGCAGGCGGCGGCAGCGTATACGTGAGCATCGACAACGTCGAGGAGCACAAGGACGCCGTCGAGACCATGATGAAGTCTCTGGAATTTGCCGACGACATCGCCGAAGCCAAGACCGAGGCCATGGACGTCAAGCTCGACGATATCGAGATCAAGCGCTAAGCAACTGGCGAGCGCAGCGGGAAACACGGGCGCAGTGCAAACAAGCGACGGTGCCCCAGCGTTTCGTACTAAGGGAGGGCCGGTAAACCGACCCTCCCTTTCTTATGCCGGCACCTGACGAACGCGAGGATGCCGAACGCCGGAACCACCCCAAATGTGGCAACGGTACGAAAACGGCAAGCACCCAAACACGTCCGCCCGCCGATTTATAGCGCCGCGCACACAATTTAAGCCGACACCTTTAAACATCCGGGCAGTATAGTGACCAAAATGAGCGCATTACCGCACCCTGCGAATGGAGGAGTTATGACCGAACACCACGCCATCAGTCGTCGAGCGTTTACGCTGGGCCTAGGACTTGCGGCGTTGTCGCCGCTTGCAAGCCTGCCCGAAACCGCGGGATTGGGCCTTCCCATGCGCGCGGCATTTGCAGAAGACACGCCCACACCGGCGGCCACCCTCGACAAGTTCGTCATTCGCCTTCGCCCCGCGGGCTATTTTCGCACCGCGAGCGTCAACCAAGACGGCAACGTTCGCGGCAACGTCTGCCACCTGTTTAACGACGGCACGTCCAGCAAGCTCATCCTTGAGAACGTAACGACCAAGAATGACGATACAAACTGGTATGCTATCCGCACCTTGCTCAATTTCGAAGAGCATAAAAAGACGGGCTACAGCATTTGGTCGGTCGACGACGACTCTGACAAAGATGGAAAGGTCATCCACGTATGGGGCGGCGAGTATGACAACAAGCCCAGCCGCGCTTTTGCGTTCGAGCGTCAATCAAACGGAACCTATATCATCCGAGACCGCACGGTCGAGAAAGAAACCGAGAAAAAAGACAATAAGTACCTGGCAATAGAATCGAACGGCGAAGACCAGGACAACAATAAGATCTGCCATAAGAGTAAGAGCATTCCGTGGGAGCTCGAACTTATCGGTTACGACATGAAAAAGAACGATGCCACGGTTAGCAGCCTCGACTGGATCACGTACAGCAGCTACGTCGATGGGCCATGTTGGATGAAATACGTCGACGACAACAAGTTCCTCGACGAGCTGAGCATCCCGGGTACGCACGATTCGGGCACCTGCAGCGTGGACAACGACACTGAGCCCCAATCCTCGCAAGTAAAATGCCAGCAGGATTACATTCCCACGCAGTTGCTCGAAGGCATTCGCTATTTTGATATCCGGCTCGGAAAGGGCGACGACCCCGGTATCGACCACGGGGATTACTACCTGCTCAAAAAAGACGCGTACTTTATGCATCTTTCCGATGTCATAGGCTACTTCAAAACGTTTTTGAACGAAAACCCGACAGAAGCGCTCATCATGCTTGTATCACGAGGCAACGACGAGGCTACCGACGAAAGTGTTACGACGGCTTTCGCCAAGGTTTTGGACGACAACCCCAAACTGTTCTATACGTCGAGCCGAATCCCCGCGCTACACGAGGTGCGCGGAAAGATCGTTCTGCTGCGTCGATTTAGGCTCGCCGGCAACAGTGTAAGCGGCCACACGTGGGGCCTCGACCTTACCGAATGGGATGACAAGATCAAGGCTCACTCCGACAGCGCCACTATGTGTCTCGTCCAAGACGCGCGGGGCTTTGAAGCCGCGGGAGAAACAGGCGACAAAGAGCCCTATTGCACCAAGGTATACGCCCAGGACAAGTACAAACTCACGGGAACCGACAAGCTCAGCTGGGTCGATAATGCGCTGAAGGAAACGACCGGGCGCACGCGCAACGA
>CAUCQW010000029.1 GCA_958445065.1 uncultured Collinsella sp. | reverse complement strand
CGAAATCTGTACTCGCGATGCGAATGACGCCCCTAACCTTAAACTTTAGCTTGAACTTAGCTATAATGCGCTACGTTCCTACCAGGCTGTGGTTGCGGACGGACGAAATGCCCGTCCTAGTCCAAGACAGACGCGGTCAAAGGGATCCACGTAAGCGACCGCGTGCGCGCGGCGCGATCATGGCGCGTCCTAGATGTAAGCCGCACCGTCCGTTCTACTTTCTTTGGGGCAATACCGCCTCGCGGGCGAGCGGGCCAGTCGTGAAGGTGGCTGCGGCCTCCCGAGCAAACACCCCGGTGCGCAAGTGTGGGGTCAAATACCAGGTCAGCTGGTGGGAACAATCTGATATTTCGTGCAACGCACGGATCGTATACGACACAGAAGGCAGGGTAGTGGACATGGTGAGGGGCAGCTTGATGCACGCGGCTCGGTTAGGTGCTGGGACCGCAGCGGTCATCGCCGTTTTGGGCCTGAGCGGATGCGCGTTCAACCCGCTGTCTACGTTCACGACTCCCACGATCGACCAGATCGAGTACGAGACCGTCACGTCCGCGGTGTCGGATGATGCCCTGGTCACCCCCGGTACCCTGACGGTTGCCCTCGATACCTCCGATGCGCCGCAGGCCATGCAGGGCGCTGACGGCGAGCTCACGGGGTATGCAGTCGACGCTGCCCGCGCCCTCGCAAGCCGCATGGGCCTTAAGGTCGCCTTTGTCGATGCGTCCTCGGCAGGTTCCGCGCTCGGTGACAAAAAGGCTGATATCTTTATCGGCGAGATCAACTCCACGGATGGGGACGTTAGCTCGCTCGGCACCTGCCTGTACGATGCCGCTTCCGTGTTCGGTAAAACCAGCGATGGTGGGTCGCTAAGCGTTTCCACCGATACCCTTAACACGTCTACTCTGGGTGTCCAGATGTCCTCGGCCTCGCAGGAGGCGCTTGCTAAGCAGAGCATCACCGCCAACCAAAAGACCTACTCCAACATCAACGAGTGCTTTGAGGCACTCGAGTCCGGCGAGGTCGACTATGTAATCTGCGACTCCACGGCCGGCGGCTACCTTGCACGCCTGATGAGCGAGGTCTCCTATGCCGGTTCGCTCGAGGCGCCCTCGACGCTTGGTGTTGCGGGCCTCTCGTCCAATGACGAACTGTGCCGTGCCGTGAGCGATGCCCTCGACGGTATTACGGCCGACGGCACGCTCGAGGCGGTCCACTCTGTCTGGTATGGCAGGATGCCCTACGACCTCACCACTAAGACGGTTTCGGGCGCTAACGTGCAGCCGGGCGACTCTGAGTCCAGTGAGACCGCATCCTCCGGCAGCGAGTCCTCCGATTCCAACAATGAGACCGCATCCTCCGAAGACAAATCGTCCAGCCAGGAAGACACTATCACCGACGACGACATTAACAAGCTCAATAGCTAGTTATTGCTAGGGGTGGCGTCTCCTACGCGCTAGGAGGGACGCCTCTTCACGGTTTCAACACGCATCGCCGGGCTCTCCCAACAGGGGAGCCCGGCTTTTTCGTTTCCAAAAAACCAGCAGGTCAAAGACATTTTTTAGGTGCAAAAGCAAAGTCGCCGTCGCTCTTCCATAGCGCACTTTGCCACAGAAAAGTGCGAGACTTCGGTATGCGGTATCAAGCAATCGTTATTCGGGTCTTTAGGAATCCGCGTGATTAAATGCACGGCAATGGGTACATAGCCAGTACAGTAAGTCCCCGAGGCAGATTGGAGCCACGTATGGATATCAAGGTTTCTGGACGCAAGACGACGGTAACCGATGCTCTGCGTGCGCATGTGGATGAGAAGATCGGCGAGGCGCTCAAGGTTTTCGATATCGAGCCCATGACAGTCGACGTCGTGCTTCGTTATGAGAAGAACCCCTCGAACCCCAACCCGGCAATCGTCGAGGTCACGGTTCGTGCCCGCGGCTCTGTGATTCGCGTTGCCGAGCACGGCGCAGATATGTATGCCGCCATCGACCTCTCCGCCGATAAGGTTACCCGCCAGCTGCGCAAGTTCAAGACTAAGGTCGTGGACAACCGCCAGGGTGGTGCCAGCGCCGCGGATGTCGCACCGGTCGAGCGCGTCGAGGATCTGGCCGACCTGCTGCTGCCCGAGGAGGAAGACGACCTGCTCGTCCGCGAGAAGGTTATCGACGTCACTCCGATGACTGAGGAGCAGGCGCTGGTGCAGACCGATCTGCTCGGTCACGACTTCTACGTGTTCGAGAACGCGACGACCGGCCTTATCAATGTGGTGTATCACCGTAAGAATGGTGGATATGGCATCATCAAGCCCCGCATCGAAACACTTGACGAGTAAAATACGTTAACTTGCATGAGTTAACGGCTGGCGGCCATCCCATGCGGGTGGCCGCCTTTTTACGTAAGGAGTCGCTTTGATGGACAAGGCCGCATCCGCCGGTCATTCGGACCGTTGCCGCATCGTCGTCGATACCTGCTGCGACTTTAGCCCCGAGGTCGCCGCGAACCTCGATGTCGATATCCTGGGTTTCCCCTTCATTATCGATGGCGAGGAGCGTACGGACGACATCTGGTCGAGCATGAGCCCTAAGGAGTTCTACGACCGCATGCGCGCCGGTGCCCGCGTGTCCACCTCGGCTGTGTCGCTCGGTCGCTATATCGAGTTCTTTACCGAGTGCGCCAAAGAGGGCACGCCCACGGTCTACCTGTGCTTTACCTCGGCGCTGTCGTCGAGCTACAACTCCGCGTGCCAGGCGGCAGATGCCGTGCGCGCCGAGTATCCCAACTTTGAGCTCTACGTGGTCGACAACGCTCTGCCCTGCGCGACCGGCGCGCTCTTGGCGCTCGAGGCCGTGCGCCAGCGTTCGGCGGGACTGACCGCCAAGCAGCTGGTCGACTGGGTAAACGAGGCTAAGACCTATGTCCACGGTTACTTTACGCTCGAGAGCTTCGACGCACTGGCTGCTGGCGGCCGTATTCCGCCCGCGGCGGCGCAGCTCACGGCAAAACTCGACGTCAAGCCCGAGCTTTCCTACGACCTTGCCGGCTCGCTGTCGCTGATCGGCGTCAACCGCGGCCGCAAGAAGGCGCTCAAGTCCATCCTCAAGTCGTTCCGCGAGAACTATGTGCCCGATCGCACCATGCCCATCGCCATTATGACGGCCGATGCCGAAAAGGACGGCGACTGGCTCGAAGCCGCCATCCGCAAGGAGGAGGGTTGCGCCGACGTCACGATCATTCGCAGCTCCGTCGGTCCTACCATCGGCTCGCACGTGGGCCCCGGCATGGTGGCCTGCGCGTTTTGGGGTAAGAACCGCGCCGACAAGGCGTCGCTTTCCGACCGCATCGCCCGCCGCGTGCGCGGTCAGTAGGCAAGTAACGCGGCCGTAATCGATCCCAACTCACAGCCCAAACGCTGGCACCGAGTATTCAACCTGGTAATAACACCCAACCCAAAAGGAAAGGCTTCATGGCAAACAAGCTCTCTGTCGCATTCATCGGCACCGGAATCATGGGTGCCCCCATCGCCGGCCACATCCTGGATGCCGGCTATCCCGTCACGGTCAACAACCGTACCAAGTCCAAGGCCGTCGCGCTTATCGAGCGCGGTGCCGTTTGGGCCGATACGCCGGCAGATGCCGTGGCGAACGCCGACGTCGTCTTTACCATGGTGGGTTATCCCTCCGAGGTCGAGGAGCTCTACCTGGCGGGCGACGGCCTGCTCGCGTGCACTAAGCCCGGCGCGGTCCTGATCGACCTCACCACAAGCTCGCCCGAGCTGGCGCGCGACATTGCCGAGGCCGCCCAGGTTTCCGGCCGCATGGCGTTTGACTGCCCCGTCACCGGCGGCGAGTCGGGCGCTATCGCCGGTACGCTCACGGCTATCGTGGGCGCTACCGAGAACGACATCGCGCCGGTCCGCGACATCCTTGCCACCTTTGCGGCCAACATCTGCTGCTTCGACGGCGCCGGCAAGGGCCAGGCTGCCAAGCTCGCCAACCAGGTGTCGCTGGGCGCCTGCATGGTCGGCATGGCAGACGCCATGGCATTTGCCGAGCTGAGCGGCCTTGACCTGGAGAAGACCCGCCAGATGATCCTGGGCGGTACCGGCAAGTCCGGCGCCATGGAGAGCCTGGCTCCCAAGGCGCTTGACGGCGACTACAAGCCCGGCTTTATGGTCGAGCACTTCATTAAGGACCTGCGCTTGGCGCTCGCTTACGCCGATGACCGCGAGCTCGCGCTGCCCGGTGCCGACGTCGCTTTTACGCTCTACGACATGCTCGACGCCATCGGTGGCGCCAAGCTGGGCACCCAGGCCATCACGGTTCTCTACAAGGAGGAGGCCGACGCCATCGCCGCCGGTCTGGACTGGTCGCAGTATCGCCCCGAGGAGCATGGCGCTCACGAGGAAGGTTGCGGTTGCGGCGAGCACGGCGAGGACCATGAGTGCGGCTGTGGCCATCACCATGGCGAGGACCACGAGTGCTGCGGCGGCCACGGCCATGACGACGGCCACGAGTGCTGCTGCGGCCACCATCACGGGGAGTAGCGCCCATGAGCTGGACGTTCGTGGTGCTTGCGCTGGTACTCTTTCTCTTTGCGATCTACATCGGCTTTCTGTGCGGCCAGTGGGCGTGCGAAAAGCGTGTCATCACCAAGCGCGACTACTGGATTGCCAACTTTGCAGGAGCGGCGGCGGTCGTCCTACTGACCTGGGTGTTCTCGCTGTTCCCGCTGGTGCAGTTTGCACCGATCGGCTGGCTCGGCGGCTTTATCGCCGGCCTTAAGATGAGCTTTGGCGAGTCCGTCGGTCCGTGGCGCAAGCACGACGAGGTCTTTAACGTCAACAAGGCTCACCGCGCCGCCGCCGACGCGGGCGATGCCGAGGAACGCCGCCGTGCGCGTCGTAATGGTGCTGCCGACCGACAGCTCATCTCGGTCACCGATGACAGCAAGGGTGCTGGCAAGCACGCTAAGAAATAGTAAAAAGAGGTAACTATGGCAGAAAACAAAGACGAACAGCTCACCGACGAGGAGCTGGCACAGCTCCAGCTGGCAGAGGAGAACGAGAACGCCGTCGACCGCCTGGTCAAGGAGCTCGGCTGCCCCACGCGCCGTATCCGCCAGTTTGCCGCCCGCGTGCTGCACCTGCTTGCCGAGCGCGATCCGCAACGCGTCGTGCCCTGCGTGCCCGCGCTGATCGAGGCGCTCGACCGCCCCGAGGCTCAGACCCGCTGGGAGGCCCTCGATGCCCTGACGGCGCTTGCCACCACCTGCCCCGAGCAGCTGGGCGATGCCTTTGAGGGCGCCGAGACCGCACTGTTCGACGAGATTTCCTCCACACTGCGCTATGCCGCCTTCCGCCTGCTGTGCGTGTGGGGCGCCACGAGCGTCGAGCGTTCGCGCGAGGCTTGGCCCATCCTGGACGAGGCCATCCAGTGCTACCACGGCGACCTCGAGTATCGCGACATGCTCGGTTGCCTGTACGAGTTTGGCCAGGGCGAGATCGACGCCGAGGTCGCCGAGAAGCTTGCACTGCGCCTTAAGTTCGATGCCGAGAACGGCAAGGGCAGCTATCTCAAGGCCCGTTCGAGCGAGATTTGCGAAATGCTTGTTAAACGCTTTGACCTTGATCTCTCCAAAAAGAAGAAGCGTGCTAGCGTTAAAAAATCTGACGACGCCGAAAACGAGGAGTAACAGATTATGGCGCACGATGTAGTCCTGATTCCCGGTGACGGTATCGGTCCCGAGATTACGCAGGCCATGCGCCGCGTGGTCGAGGCCACCGGTGTCCAGATCAATTGGAATGTCCAGGAGGCCGGTGCCGGCGTCATGGACGAGTTTGGCACGCCGCTGCCCCAGCACGTGCTCGATGCGGTCGCCGAGACCAAGGTTGCCATCAAGGGTCCCATCACCACGCCGGTCGGCACGGGTTTCCGCAGCGTTAACGTCGCCCTGCGCAAGCACTTCGACCTGTATGCCTGCGTGCGCCCCTGTCTGTCGCAGCCGGGCGACGGCTCGCGCTTCCGCGACGTCGACCTGGTCATCGTGCGCGAGAACACCGAGGACCTCTACGCCGGCATCGAGTTCGATGAGGGTGCAGCCGAGGTCGAGGAGCTCTCGCAGCTTGTCGAGCGCTCGGGTCAGAAGACCTTCGCCGCCGATTCCGCCATCTCAATCAAGCCCATCTCCATCGCCAAGAGCCGCCGTATTGTGGAGTATGCCTTTGAGTATGCCCGCCGCTGCGGCCGCAAAAAGGTGACGGCCGTGCATAAGGCCAACATCATGAAGGCGACCGACGGCCTGTTCCTGCGCGTTGCGCGCGAGGTGGCTGCCAACTATCCCGATATCGAGTTCAACGACAAGATCGTTGACGCCACCTGCATGGGCCTGGTCCAAAACCCCAACGACTTCGATGTCTTGGTGCTGCCCAACCTGTACGGCGACATCGTGAGCGACCTGTGCGCCGGCCTGGTAGGTGGCCTGGGTATGGCCCCCGGCTCCAACATCGGTGCCGACTGCGCAATCTTTGAGGCGACGCACGGCTCCGCTCCCGATATTGCTGGTCAGGATATCGCCAACCCCACGGCCGAGATTCTCTCTGCCGCGATGATGCTCGATCACCTAGGCGAGAACGACGCGGCCAATCGCATTCGTGCCGCCGTCTCTGCCACGCTCGACGAGGGCGAGCAGGTTACCGGTGACGTGCGTCGTGCCCAGACCGGCTCCGTTGAGGGCGCTGTGGGTACGCAGGCATTTGCCGATGCCGTTATCGCGCACCTGGCCTAAGGCATGCACACTGCAAACGCCTAAATAGTACTTAAGTGTTTGCGTATAACCTAAGAATCAATACGCCCGGCGCTCTGTCGGGCGTATTCTATTGGGGATTATGTTTCCTAACAAGGAGTAACCGATATGGGTCTGATTCAAAAGAAGGACGAGAAGGACGAGATCGACGGCATCCAGATCATCGAGCGCGGCGAAGGACCCGACGGTGACGAGGACGAGAAGATCGACCTGGTCGCCGGTACGTCTGCCGAGCACATTGCCGCCGGCACGACGGCCGAGGAGGAGGACGCCCGACTGGAGGCTCGGATTGCCGCGGATGCCGCTGACGAGAACCTCATGCCCGAGGAGCAGGATGAGGACAGCGACTCCGACGTGGACGACCACGCTTGCAAGCACAAGAAGACGATGATTGCCGCCTTTGTAGTTGCAGTCGTGATCGCTGCCGTGGTCGGCTTCTTTATTGGCAACGGTGGTTTTGGCGGCAAGGGCGTCGGCTCGGCGACCCTGACCGAGGACCAGCTCGATTCGACCGTGGCGAGCTACAGCTACAACGGCAAGAAGAGCGACATCACCGCGCGCGAGGCCATCGAGAGCCAGTACAGCCTCGATACCGTCAAGGATAGCGATGGCAACTACACCGCTCCTTCTGCCGACGTCATCCTGTCCTATGTGCGCAACAAGATCCTGCTCGACGCTGCCGAGGACGAGGGCATTACCGTCTCTTCTAAGGAGATGAAGAAGTACGCCGAGGATTCCATCGGCACTTCGGACTACAAGACCATGGCCACGCAGTACGGCGTGTCCAAGGACCAGGCCAAGCAGATCGTCCGTCAGTCCGCGACGCTGCAAAAGCTCTACAAGAAGAAGGTGGGCGATAGCTCTGCAAGCATGCCGACCGCCCCGACCGAGCCTGCTGACGGCAACGAGGAGACCGCGAGCAAGGACTACGCCGACTACATCATCAAACTTGCCGGCGACGAGTGGGATAGCTCGAAGGGCACCTGGAAGGACGCCGACAGCACCTATGCTAAGGCCTTCGCCGACGATGCCTTTACCGCCGATAGCGCCACCTATAAGCAGGCCATGACTGCCTATTACACTGCTTACCAGCAGTATTCTTCGCAGGCTTCGAGCGCCAGCTCCAAGTGGACCGAGTATGCCAACGGCCTGTACGCCAAGGCCAACATCAGCATCTACGGCCTGTTTGCGTAAGATTTGCCCGAGCTACCGAGCGCGAAGCTGATATATCTGATTAAGCCCGCTAGAACGGATGTCGTTCTAGCGGGCTTATTGCGTTTAGGCGCTGGTGGCTAAATTATGTCTATTAATCTTTAAGTCCAAAGAGGTTATCGGCTTCATCGTCAGGCATATATTCCAGTACATCGCCCGGTTGGCAGTCGAGTGCCCGGCATATCGCGTCAAGAGTTGAAAAGCGCACGGCAGAAACCTTGCCCGTCTTGATGCGCGACATATTGACCTGGGAGATACCCACGCGTTCCGCAAGCTCTTTGGATGAAATCTTGCGTTCGGCAAGCATGCGGTCGAGCCGCAGAATAATCATGGATTCCCCCTAGAGCAACTCGTCATCTTGTTTTTGCAGGATACACCCGTACTGGAAGATGCTGGCAATCAGGCTAATAATTAGGCCTGCAAAGAGCATAGAGAGGTCGAGATGCTGCCCGCCAAGCGCATCCGTAAAGCTACCGCCAAATCCTGAGAGTATCAGCCCTGTGACTATGGCACCAAAAAGTTTCACGGCAGCGCCGCCGATAAGGAACAAATGTCCTATTTGACGTAGTATGCGGATGCATTCGAGGTCAAAGGGCCTGCCCGCCTTTTCAATGGCGGAGAAAAACCTGTATGCGCTTAGCGCGATGGCAAGCGCGAGGCATGCCATCATGGCGCTCCCTATGGCAGTATGACCGTCGTGCGCGACAAGCATAAGAGGAGTCTGTTCATTGGTGCCGACGAGAGCGAGAATTGGCCCTTCGCTAGCCTCAAGCTCTACGGATTGGAGACAGAACCCTTGGGAGAGGCTAGGCAATATGACTAGATCTTCGATTGCAATGACTGCGAGGAGTGCCAGAGCGAGCGCCACGATGGTGCAGATTGTGCCCCATTTGCAGTAGCGAGTGAGCTTCCTCAGTTTGGCTATTGCCTGTTCACGGTCGATGGCTTCATTCGATTTGGATACGTTCCAGCGGATCATAGCTCCTCCAACCAATGTCTTGGATGATACTTGTATCTTATATCATACTTAATGATAAACGATAAACAATTACAGATTAGAGTAAGTAATGTTTGTGAGACGAATAGCGAGAGCTATGGCATATTCAGGGAATGGGAGTTTGGAACGCGGGGGATGGACGAGTATTGAAATACCCTGCAACCGCGCAAGTGCTTCATCGAGTCTCCCCAATTCATCTAGGAAAAAGGCTGCAAACGATTGAAATTCTCCGGTGAACGGTCAAAAACTACCGTTCACCGATAATATCGAAACTGGTTCTTACTGGTATTAAGTCAAAAAGACCAATTCACAAATCTTCACAATGACCTGCAATTTTTCTACACGCCATTTTTAGCCACCCTGCGTTGTTTAGACACAAAAAAAGTTCCGATCTTTCGTCAAATCATTTCGAAACGGTTTCAAAACCGCAGGTAGAAGTGTTAATGAGCGGTAAACGGTCGTTTTTTCACCGTGAACGGTGCAAAAACGTTTTACTGTTTGAATCAGCGAAAGCGACCTCTTCTGTGGTGATATAGTGACAACAACACGTCACGTGGTTACTACCAGTTGAGAGACCACTGGTTCTCAAAGAACGCTTTCCAAGAAGCTTTAAGGGCGATTGCCCGTTGGCTTCCGAAAACTATCGGACTCAGATCGTACACACCTTCGGAAGGGAAATTTGAATGGTTGGCTTTATTCTTACCGGTCATGGACAGTTCGCACCCGGCCTCGCAAGCGCTATCGCTATGGTCGCTGGCGACCAGCCCGCTTTTACCGTTGTTCCTTTTGAGGGCGACCAGGCTGCTTCCTACGGTGAGGATCTCCGCGCCGCTATTACCGCCATGCGCGAGGAGTGCGATGGCGTGCTCGTCTTTACCGATCTGCTCGGTGGTACCCCGTTCAACCAGTCGATGATGATTGCCCAGGATGTCGACAACGTCGAGATTCTGACCGGCACTAACCTTCCCATGGTTATTGAGCTTTTGTTCCTCCGCGGCAACGCCACGCTCGCCGAGCTTGGCGAGCAGGCCGTGACCGTTGGCCAGACGGGCATCACCGCCCAGACGGTCGCATCCGTCTCTGGTGCCGAGGAAGAGGATATCTTCGGCGACGAGGACGGCATCTAATGGCCGATTTCGGAGCCAGCGTCCTGAGCTCCTCGGTCGCCCTTTTAGGCCTGCTTGTCATCATGGGCTTGATTTACACCATCTGGTCGCAAATCAACATGAAGAAGAAGCAGAAGTACTTCAAGGAGCTGCACACGGAGCTCAAGCCGGGTCAGGAGGTTCTTTTCGCCGGCGGTATCTACGGAACCGTCAAGGGCATCGAAGGCGAAAAGGTCCAGATCAAAGTCCGATCCGGTGCCGTCGTAGATGTTTCGCGTTACGCGATTCAGGAGATCAAGTAACTGTCGTCAGCAAATAACGAAAGGAAGCTGATCAACATGGCAGAACCCAACATTCTTCTTACCCGCATCGATAACCGACTGGTCCATGGTCAGGTCGCTACCCAGTGGAACTCCACCCTGGGCTCCAACCTTATCCTCGTCGCCAACGACGATGTGTCGACCAACACCATGCGCCAGAACCTCATGAAGATGGCCGCTCCCACCGGCGTCGCTACGCGTTTCTTCTCCCTGCAGAAGACCATCGACGTCATCGGCAAGGCGAGCCCGCGCCAGAAGATCTTCATCGTGGCCGAAACACCGGAAGACGTGCTTACGCTCGTCAAGGGCGGTGTGCCTATAAAGAAGGTAAACATCGGCAACATGCACATGTCGGAAGGAAAGCGCCAAGTCGCCACCTCCGTCGCAGTTAACGACGAGGATGTCGCTGCGTTTAAAGAGCTGCAGGAATTGGGGGTGGAGTTGGAGATCAGGCGCGTTCCGAGCACGCCTGTTGAGGACACGAGCAAGCTCTTCTCGTAATCCTCGTGATCCACGTTGTCAGGAGTGAAACCCTGACATTCTGTACGTGAAATCCAAAGTGCGTACATACATTTTGAAAGGAGGAGCAAGATGGAATACACGATCTTCCAGGTCGCTCTGGTCTTCATCGTCACGTTCGTCGCGGCAATCGACCAGTTTAACTTCCTCGAGTCTCTCTATCAGCCCATCGTCACCGGCGCCGTCATCGGTCTTATCCTTGGCGACCTCAACACCGGTCTTCTCGTGGGTGGTACTTATCAGCTCATGACGATCGGCAACATGCCGATCGGAGGTGCTCAGCCGCCTAACGCTGTTATCGGCGGCATCATGGCAGCCATTCTCGCTATCGCTACGGGCCTTGAGCCCAACGCGGCAGTCGGTCTTGCCATTCCGTTCGCTCTGCTTGGTCAGCTCGGCGTTACCCTGGTCTTCACGCTTATGTCGCCGCTCATGTCCTCCGCGGACAACATGGCTCACAACGCTGACACCAAGGGTATCGAGCGTCTGAACTACTTCGCCATGGCTCTGCTCGGCCTGATCTTCGCTGTCGTCGTCACCCTGTTCTTCATCGCTGGCGCTACCATCGGTCAGACCATCGCTTCCGCCATCCCGACTTGGCTGCAGACCGGTCTCTCCGCTGCAGGCGGCATGATGCGCTTCGTCGGCTTCGCCGTCCTGCTCAAGGTTATGATGAACCGCGATATGTGGGGCTTCTTCCTCATGGGCTTTGGCCTCGCGCTCATCACCGTTGCCAACGATTCTCTGGCAACCCCTGCCCTGCTCATCCTCGCTCTCATCGGCTTCGGCATCGCTTTCTGGGACTTCCAGCAGCAGACCGAGCTGAAGGGTGCAGCTGTTTCTGACGGAGGTGACTTCGAAGATGGCATCTAATGAGTATGTGATCCCGGAGCACTACGAGGATCTCACTCCTGCTCCGCAGCTCGACCAGAAGACCCTCAACAAGATGGCTTGGCGCTCCTGCTTCCTGCAGGCATCGTTCAACTACGAGCGCATGCAGGCCGCTGGCTGGCTCTACTCCATCATCCCCGGTCTGGAGAAGATCCACACCAACAAGAACGACCTCGCGGCTTCCATGAGCCACAACCTGGAGTTCTTCAACACCCACCCGTTCCTCGTCACCTTTGTTATGGGTATCGTGCTTTCGCTCGAGCAGAACAAGGTTGACATCCCCACGATCCGCGCCGTCCGCGTCGCCGCAATGGGCCCGCTCGGTGGTATCGGTGACGCCCTGTTCTGGCTGACGCTCGTGCCTATCACGGCCGGCATCACCTCCAACATGGCCATCAACGGCAACGCCGCTGCGCCGATCATCTTCCTGGTGATCTTCAACGTCGTCCAGTTCGCTCTGCGCTTCTGGCTCATGAACTGGTCCTACAAGCTTGGCACCAGCGCTATTGACGCTCTGACTGCCAACATGCAGGCCTTCACGCGTGCCGCTTCCATCATGGGCGTCTTCGTCGTCGGTTGCCTGGTCGTCACCATGGGTGGCACCCAGATCAACCTCCAGATCCCCAACGGCACCACCCGTGGCCTCTCCGCCAATACCGTGATCGTCTCCGAGAAGGAGGCCGAGAACTTCACCGGTATGGAGGGCATCGATACCGAGACCGCTGAGGCCGGTACCATCGCCATGACCGATGAGGACGGCAACGCCCTCACCGCTTCCGATGCCGACGGCAACGCTGTCGAGTGCGGCGTCACCGATCTGGGCAACGGCATGGAGTCCGTTACCTACGGCACCGTCACCGAGGATCCGGTCAACTTCTCCGTTGCCGACACCCTCAACACCATCGTCCCGAAGCTCGTCCCGCTTATGCTTACGCTGCTGCTTTACTACATGTTCGCTAAGCACAGCTGGACCCCGACCAAGGGCATTCTGCTGCTCTTCGTCCTGGGCATCCTGGGCGCTGGCCCGCTTGGTCTCTGGCCGAGCATCTGGTAAGGCTCTAGCTTGAGGGGTGTGTCCCTACGCGGCTCACACCCCGACCCCTTAAGCCATGTGTATGTTAAAAGCCGCGTGCTCGAAAGAGCGCGCGGCTTTTGTTTTCTTGATGATTCGGGTGTTGCGGACTGATAATGCTTAACACCCTAGGTAGTTAGCCGAATTCGAGCAAAAGGGAGGATAGGATGGCGATCGGAGTGCGCAAACAGCCCCTATACGATCAGCTGGTCGATATTCTGACCGAAAAGATTGACCATGAATATCATGCCGGTGACATGATTCCTTCCGAGCGCGAATTATCGGAGCGCTATGGTCTCTCGCGCACCACAGTGCGCCTGGCCCTGCAGGAGTTGGAACGCTTGGGGCTGGTGGTTCGGCAGCACGGTCGCGGCACCTTTGTGACCGACCGTTCGGCAAAGGTAACCAATCTTACGCAGTCCTACAGCTTTACCGAGCAGATGCGTGCGATGGGTCGCGAACCAGAGACCACGATTCTCGATTTTTGCGAGATGGAGGCCGATAAGAATCTGGCCGAGCATATGGGGTGCCGCATCGGCGACCGTATCTTTAAGCTCAAGCGCCTTCGTTCCGCCGACAACATGCCCATGATGGTCGAGCGCAGCTATCTGCCGGTGCGTAAGTTCTTGTCGCTCAAGCGTCCGCTCTTGGAGCGTAAACCGCTCTACGATGTGATTGAGCAAGATTTCCAACAAAAGATACGCGTGGCCGAAGAGGAGTTCTATGCGAGCATAGCCCGTCCCACCGACGCTCACCTTTTGGGAATCGTCGAGGGCTCGCCAGTGCTCGATTTGGTCAGGACTACGTATAACGAGTCAAACGAGGTTGTGGAGTATACGCTCTCGGTTGCTCGTGCCGACCAGTTTAAGTACAAGGTTTATCACCAGCGCAACGATTAATGATGCACTTGTTTCGTTGTGTTGATTCTTTGCAGTCAACTGGTTACTACCAGATAACCAACTGAAGTGTATAATTGCACGTCAGAGGATTACTTCTAGAGAGAGGTATTAGAAATGTTCGAGAAGAGTGTCGAGGAGCTCACTGAGCTCGGCGCCCAGATCACCACGGCCGAGATTGCCCAGCAGCCCGAGCTTTGGCGTGATACGCTCAACATCTACCGCGAGAACAAAGAGGCCATCGAGGCCTTTCTGGCTGAGGCTCGCGCTATGGGCGAGGGCCGTCTGTCCGTTGTCTTCACCGGTGCCGGTACGTCCGACTATGTTGGCGATACCTGCGCCCCGTACCTGCGTCACGCTGGCAACACTGATCTCTACGACTTTAAGCCCATCGCCACGACCGATATCGTGAGCGCCCCGCGCGACTTCCTGCGCGCCGAGGATCCCACGCTCGTGGTTTCCTTTGCCCGCTCTGGCAACAGCCCCGAGAGCCTTGCCGCCGTCGCCGTTGCCAAGGAGCTCGTCCACAACGTCAAGTTCCTCAACATCACCTGCGCTCCCGAGGGCAAGCTCGCTGTCGAGTCCGCTGATGACCCCAATGCGCTGACGCTGCTCATCCCGCGCGCCAACGACAAGGGCTTCGCCATGACCGGTTCCTACACCTGCATGACCCTGCTCTCTACCCTCATCTTTGACGAGGCTTCCGACGAGCAGAAGGCCGAGTGGGTCGAGACGATTGCCAAGATGGGCGAGGAGGTCATCTCCCGTGAGCCCGAGATCGCCGATTACCTGGCTGGCGATTTCAACCGCGTGACCTACTTGGGTTCTGGCTCCTTCGGTGGCCTTGCTCAGGAGAGCCAGCTCAAGATCCTCGAGCTCGCTCACGGTCTGGTCGCTACTTCCTACGACACCTCCATGGGCTATCGTCACGGACCTAAGTCCTTCGTCGACGATAAGACGCTCGTCTTCGTGTTCGTCAACAACGACGCCTACACCCGTCAGTACGACATCGACATCCTCAACGAGATCGGTGGCGACGAGATCGCTCAGCACACCATCGCCGTTCAGCAGGAAGGTGCCACCGTCTATGAGGGTGAGTCCTTCACCTTTAAGGGCTACGAGGCACTTCCCGAGGGTTACCTTGCTCTGCCGTTCGTGATGTTTGCCCAGGCTATCAGCCTGCTCAACTCCGTCCGCGTGGGCAACACGCCCGATACGCCGAGCCCCACCGGCACGGTCAACCGCGTGGTTAAGGGCGTGACGATTCACCCCTTCACCGCTTAATCGCGTCCCCCTGTAAGGGCGCCCGTCTGCTCATAACGGCGGGCGGGCGCTTTTTGTTTTACGTGAGCTGGGTATAAGCATTACCACAGTCAACTGCTTTAGAAGCGAGGAGTGCATATGAGCACGTACGCAATTAAGGCTGACAAGTTCTTCTTGCCGGCAGGCCCGCAACTGGGCGGCTATCTTATGGTCGAGGATGGCGTTTTTGGCGCCTGGCAGGCCGACGAGCCCTCTTGCGAGATTAAGGACTACACGGGATCGTGGATCGCACCGGGTATGGTCGATACTCACATCCATGGCTTCTACAACCACTCAACTACCGATAACGATCCCGAGGGCATCGATATCAGCTCAACCGAGCTCGCCCGTCGCGGTACCACCAGCTGGCTGCCCACGACGTTCACCGATGGCGTCGAACAGATCAAGGACGCCTGCGCTGCTATCGCCAAGGCGGACGAGGGCCGCGGCCCCGACTTCTGCGGTGCCCGCATTCAGGGCATCTACCTGGAGGGCCCCTTCTTTACCATGAAGCACGTGGGCGCGCAGAACCCCGCTTACCTGATTGACCCCTCCGAGGAGGTTTTCGACCAGTGGCAGGAGGCTGCGGGCGGTCGCATCGTTAAGAGCGCCATGGCCGCCGAGCGCGACGGTGCCGCTGCTTATGCGGCTGCTCTGAACGCCAAGGGCGTGGTGACCAGCATCGGTCACTCCGACGCCACCTACGATGAGTGCATCGCCGCTATCAATGCCGGTGCCAGCTGCTTTACGCATACCTATAACGGCCAGCGCGGGCTGCATCACCGTGAGCCCGGTGTCGTGGGTGCTGCTATGTCCACGTCCGAGACCTACGCCGAGATCATCTGTGACGGCAAGCACGTAAACCCTGCCGCCATCAAGGCGCTGCTGCAGGCCAAGGGCTGGCAGCACACGGTACTCATCACCGACTGCCTGGGCTGCGGCGGCATGCCCGAGGGCAGCTACACCAGTGGTGGCATGGACGTCATCATGAAGGACAACCTGTGCTGGCTCGCCGACGGCAAAAGCATTGCCGGCTCGGTGCTCACGCTTGCCCAGGGCGTCAAGAACATTGTCGATTGGGGCATCGCCAGCGCTGATATCGCCATTCGCATGGCAACCGAGGTGCCGGCTCGCTCTGCGCACATCGAGGATAAGTGCGGCAGCATCATGCCGGGTCGCGACGCCGACTTTGTCGTGTTCGACCATGAGCTCACCCTCGTCGAGACGTATGTTGGCGGCCAGAGCGTCGGCAACGCCTTTACCGAGTAACGATAGAAAAAGACGGCGGGCCCGAATCTGCTCGGACCCGCCGTATGGGTTAAACGCTCAAAAGCACCTTAACAGTTACAGCTTGTTAGCGATCTTCTTTGCCGTGCGCTTGACGCCGGCCACAAGACCCCCCGCGGGATGCTCCTTTTCGTATGCTAGACGCTTCTCGCGCTTGGCGTACTCTTCGACGATGATGTCGCCATACTCGTCTTCGATCTTGTCGAAGAAGTCGACGGCGCCCTTAATTTCCTCAGCGGTCGGGTGTCCCTTCTGAACGCCGCCGGTAATCTTGAACGGACCCCATGTGTCAAATCCGGGGCAGCCGTAGACACCCATAAAGATGGCCTGCCTCATGCGGCAGATGCCATCGATATCCTTGCCGTACCACTTGTTTTTGCCGCCATAGGTCATAAGGCCAAACACCTTGTCCTGCGGCTGCAGCACGTTCGTGAGCACGCGTGCCATATCTTTGTCGATCTCGGAGTAATAGATGCCCGTGGCGACGCCGATCAGATGATATTCGTGCAGGTCGGGGTACTCGTTTTTCCCGAGTGACTTCACGTCGAGGGTATCGATTTCGGGGTGCGCCTCGACGATGGCGTCCACGAGCTTTTTCGTATTGCCGTGGTGGCGTGAGGCATAAAGGATGATGGTTCGCATAAGAAGGCCTTTCAGCTGTAATTGCATCAATGTCTGTATGGTACCCCGTTGCATGGCTGGGAAACCGGACGCATCGATGAACGTGCGGGTTTGTCCTTTGGTCAGGGCCGAGACGGGTTCTTGCGAGCAAAAAGCAGTTGTTCGAAAGGATGGACAATGGAATACGCTCTCTCCAACGATTCGATTTCTATCAAGGTCTCCACGGCCGGTGGTTCGTTTACCTCGATTGAGGCTGGAGGTCGCGAGTACTTGTGGCAGGGCGATCCCGCCGTGTGGTCCGGCCAGGCACCGATTTGCTTCCCGATTTGCGGAGGTTTGCGCGATAACAGCGCCATGACGTTTGCCGGACATCATGTGAAGCTCGCCCGCCATGGGTTTGCGCGCAAACAGGAGTGGAAGCTGCTGAGCCAGAGCGAGAACGAGCTGGCGATGTGCCTGGCATCGGAGGATAACGCTGCATTGCTGAGCGATTATCCGTATCCGTTTAAGCTCGTCGCCCGCTATACGCTCGAGGACGCTGCCGTGCGCGTCTCCTATGAGGTTACCAACGAGGGCACCGAGGACATGCCTTTCTTTATCGGTGGACACCCCGGCTTTAGGTGTCCGCTCGACGAGGGTGAGTCCTATACGGACTACGAGTTGCGTTTTGAGAAAGACGAGGCTGCGGAGCTTTGCACTGCCGTCCCCTCGACTGGCTTGATTGACGTGACCAACCGCTCCAAGAACCCCATGGTGGGAAAGACGCTGCCTCTGTCGCATGAGCTCTTCGATTTTGCGGAGACCATCTTTGACGTGCTCGAGAGCCGTCAGGTCACGCTTTCCAAAAAGGGCGAGGACAAGGGCGTCCGCCTGAGCTTTGAGGGCTTCCCGTATCTCATTGTATGGAGCAAGCCCGAGGGCGATTTTGTGGCAGTTGAGCCCTGGGGCGGCCTTTCGACCTGCTCCGATGAGGACGACGTGCTTGAGCATAAGCGTGGCTGCCTTGTCGCCAAGCCCAAGGAGACCGTCGTTCGCTCGTTCACGATTGAGATTCTGTAATTCCGTTTTGTCGACTCGTATCGCGAGGCATAAGGAGCCTGCGAGATAAGGAGCTAGAAATGATCCTCACCGTTACGATGAACCCGTCCGTCGATACGCGCTATCAGCTCGATGAGCTCATTATCGACGACGTCAACCGCGTGACGCCCGAAAAGACCGCCGGCGGTAAGGGCCTCAACGTGGCCCGCGTCCTGGGTCAGCTGGGCGACGATGTCGTGGCAACCGGCCTGCTTGGTGGTCATATGGGCGCCTATATGGCCGAGCTCATGGATGCCAACGGCATTAAGAATGATTTTGTGCCCATCAAGGGCGAGACCCGCATCTGCCTCAATATCCTTCATGCCGGCAACCAGACCGAGCTGCTCGAGAGCGGCCCGACGATTGCCCCCGAGGAGCTCGATGCCTTTACCGCCAAGTTCGCCGAGCTTGCGAGCAAGGCCGATGTCGTTACCATCTCGGGTTCGCTGCCCCGCGGCGTCGAGGCGGACTACTACGCCAAGATCACGGGC
Source organism: uncultured Collinsella sp. (assembly GCA_958445065.1). Taxonomy (GTDB): domain Bacteria; phylum Actinomycetota; class Coriobacteriia; order Coriobacteriales; family Coriobacteriaceae; genus Collinsella. The sequence continues at coordinate 10,339 of CAUCQW010000029.1, read as the reverse complement.
ATTGCCGAGAACGCCGGCGCCAAGGTGCTGCTCGATACCTCGGGTGCCTCGCTTGAGGCTGCGCTCAAGTCCGAGGTCAAGCCCGAGCTGGTCAAGCCTAACCTGACCGAGATTAACGGCCTTCTGGGCACGAGCTTTACCACCGACGATGTGGACGAGCTCCGCGCCGCGCTCGCCTCTGATGCCCGCTTCTCCGATATCCCCTGGGTCGTCGTGTCCATGGGCGCTGCCGGCTCCGTGGGCTTCCATAATGGCCGTGCATTCCGCGCCAAGACCCCCGATATCCCCGCCGTTAACGCTACGGGCTCTGGCGATTCGACCATTGCCGGCTTCGCGCATGCGATTGCTGCTGGCGCGGATGACGAGACGGTGCTGCGTACCGCCAACACCTGCGGCAAGCTCAATGCCATGGATCCCATGACCGGCCATCTGGTCATGGACCGTTGGGACGAGGTCTACAACGGCGTTGTCGTGACCGAGCTGTAAAAGCCTGGGCGTCGGCCCCGGCATTGCTTGCTAGCTCATGTCGACGACAAGTGCGGTAGCATTATGCCGGGGCGCGACGCCGACACTGTCGTGTTCAATCCCGACCTTACCCTGGTCGAGACGCATGTGGGTGGCAACAGCGTCGGTAATGCGTTTGCCGAGTAGCCGCCAAAGAAACGATCCGAGAGGGGATTTAGATGATTTACGGTGCATTGGGCGATATCGAGGAGTACCGCGGAATGCTCAAGGGCCTCGACGTGCTGATCGACTGGCTCGAGGAGAACGACCCGGCACAGCTCGAGGTCGGCAGCCATCCGATTTTGGGTGAGAAGGTCTTTGCGAACGTCATGTCTCCCACGACGCGTCCCGAGGCCGAGGCTCACTATGAGACGCATCAGCGCTATCACGACCTGCAGATCGACGTCGAGGGTCGCGAGGCCTTTAAGGTCGCCACGGGCAGCCTGACGCTGGTTCAGGAGTTTGACGAGAAGGACGACTACGATCTGGTCGATTCCGACGCTTCGATCGCCGGCGATCTTGCCGACGATAAGTTTGCACTGTTCGTTGCCGGCGAGCCCCACATGCCCACGCTCGAGTTCCCGGGCGATGGCGCACAGCCGGTCAAGAAGATTTGCTTTAAGCTGCTTGCAGATGCTTACTGGGAAGAGTAGCGAGCTGCTTGGCTGAGCTGTTCGTCTGATGGCGTGATTCCCCTAGGGAAATCACGCTAGGACCCCGCCAAACGGGTTTTCCCTAGGGAAATCACGTTTGGCGGGGTTTTCTGTTTTTGAATAGGGAAGCCTCATTTATTTGCGAAGAACATCGGCTAGCCGCAGGATTGAAATCATCGACCGATAAGTGAGTTCCACTTTTTCGCCCGCAAGCAGTCGTTTCGAGCCAATCTCATCTAGCCCCACAAGCCGAGAAAACAGCGGGCCGCTCATCGTGCCATCGTCAATTGATTCCCTTATGGTCTTCAAAACGTCCGTATCATGAAGCGATGCCGAGCTGTAGGGGGCAACACGAGCGGAACTCTCAATTAACGACGAGACAAAAGGATGGAGATGCTTTGGACATAGTCCATCAAACACCACATCCCCATTGTCGTTCGAGCCGACCAGGCGCCAAGTATAATGATCGACCCAGTCATCTCCGTCATATATGGCGTCCATGAGCAACTTCCCGTCTAGAGAGAGAAACCTATTTGGACATCGGGGCGCAAGACCGCAATCCATATCGGACCTGCAGCAGCTCCAACCCAACGTACCACTTAGGTTCCCTTTCGTACATGTGTATCAATCTGCCCCGAAATGCCGGTGAATGCAATTCCAGACCCGTTTGTCGGATAGCAATCGACGTATTTTTGTTTTCCGCTCACAACCTTGTATAGATAAATCGTTCCAGCAAAAGAGAAGGGATCGTTCGCAATTTTGTCCGGAAGAACTTGCCACCTCAAAATCCCGCTACCAATATGGTCAAGCTTGACCGTTCCGCCGTCCCCCTCAAAAGTGGCAAGGGGATTTACCCCAGACTGAGAGTCGGCATCGCCCTCCTTAGCAGTTATCAGCAGGCTGCCCGTATAAGACTGCTAAGGCTCACCTTCAGGACAGGCAGCCTTGGCCCAAGAAGGGCCACTCAGGCAGGACAGTCCGAGCAGCATCAATACCAGCAAAAGAAAACCCTTAGTTCTTTTCATCTATATCGCCAATATCTCTCGACATTTGTATATTGTGACTATTTTAGATCTATATGGCCAATTTGAGCCCTCACCATGGCAATTGTTGCAGCTGGGTTTCTTTTCATTAAGATTTCACTTTGGTAAATCCCCGCCCCTAAGCATTAAACCCGAAGTCCACCGAGTGGGCCGCCGTTGACGTGGCGATGTTTGGATTGGCGCGCACGCACTCAAAATCGGCAACAAAAAAGCCGCCCGAAGGCGGCTATCTTGTGTAATGGAGCCAGCGACCGGGCTCGAACCGGTGACCCCCGCTTTACGAGTACGTGAATTCGGCATTTGACGAGATGAGGCCAATTTCACTGAATTAAAAGGAAGCGCAGGTAGAAATAGGTAATTAACAATTATTGAGCTAGCTATTAGAATCATATTTCCTACTATTTTCACACTTAGAGAGACTTGAAAGTGTGAAAAGTTTCGATTAGGCTTGCTGGCAAAGCTTTAAAGGCTTTGCCAGCAAGCCTAATCGAAAATCTAACGAGGGATATGATTGCAGGGATTGATAAAAAAGACCGCTCGCGGCACATCGGAATGCATCGATAAGAGCAAAGGCGTCTATCGGATTTATTTTTCCCTGGGAAAAGATCCGGAGACAGGACGGTACCGCCGTAGTCCGTCACGCAGGGTTCACTGCAGAAGCAAGAACCCGAAAAACTGGCCGAGTGAAGTCGCCAAGGCGCTGGAGGCCTATAGAGCTGAACTTGAGGGCGCTTCCAACCGTGGCAATGGTCCTCTGGGCCTATCAGATTATGCGGACAGGTTTCACGCGAACAGGGAGTCGACCATGGGATCACCTCTTGCTTATGAGCGTGAAGGTTTGGACATTCGTCACATACGCGAGCTGTTCGGCAATCCCGATCTCACTCGGCTTAAATCGGATGACGTTCGCACTGCTTATGCCAAGGCTAGAAAAGAAGGCCGATTCAGCGAAAGTGAAATTCGCCGCATCCACATCAAGCTCAAACAGGTAATGGAGGATGCCGTCGATAACGACCTCGTGGGCAAAAACCCTTGTAGGGGAGTGAAACTGCCCAAGCAGAATGTCGAGGCTCGTAAGGCGCTGAGCGCCGATGAGGCGGCAAGGCTTCTTGCGGTCCTTTTGGAGGAGAAGCCATCTTCCTTTATCACATGCACAATGCTTCTACTTCTCTGCGGTTTGAGGAAGGGGGAGGCCCTTGGTCTCTCATGGGAGGATTATGACCCCGACGCCAAGACTCTGAGGATAGTAAAGCAATATACGAACGACAGGACATTGAGGCCGCCTAAATCAAAGATGAGCAGGCGTAAGATTTCGGTTGGAAATGAACTTGCCGACTATCTGGACAGGTGGAAAGCCATTCAGCGGAGTGAGTTCGATTCCTTTGCAGTGGGGCAGACTGGAGAAACGCCCATTGTCCATTCCATTGGGATCGTTGACGCCGCCAACGGCAAACGGGCTCTTGTGACCCGGATGGATGGACATAACTATTCAAGGGCGTTTAGGCTGTTTGCGGCGAAAAACGGCTTCGGTACTTTTAAGGAGAGCAGGGAAGTCATTGGGAGTGACGGCGTCAAACGTACCCGCTATACGGGTTATAGCGGGCTGAAGCCTCATGAGCTTAGACATACGCAAGCGACTTTGCTCGTTGGTGCCAATGCGGACATTAAGACGATCCAGGCGCGTTTGGGCCATGCTAGCCCATCGACGACGCTGTCTATCTATAGCCACTTTATCGAGGCAAATGACCAGAAGGCAGCATCAGTGCTGGATGATCTGCTGAAGGGCTAAAAAGGGCTAAAAAAGAGGCCCCAAAGGGGCCTCTTTTTTAAGCGACATTGTTTCGGTAGATCATTGCGCCATATGGCGGCTCCAGCTCCATAGACTGATAGTAGCTGGCATCTAGAAGGTTGAAATAACAAATGATGGGGGCGGCTAGGTGCTCGTCCATATTTAGGTAATGTCCCTCATCATCTGTGACCAGTTTGACCTCGTCGCGCATCACGTCGGTCATGCGGGGCCAGAGTTTGGTTGCGCGCTGCAATTTGTCCTTTTGACTGTACTCTCCGTTATGGAAGAAGGCAAAATGAGGCGCATCGTATTTTGCGCCGCCGCGAATTTCGATAATTCCGACCTGGCTGCAAGACTTCGCGCATTCCTCTGTTTCCAATAAAGTCCAAGAGGAGGGGAGGACAGCGTAATCGCCGCCGAGGAGATCGACCCGTCTCATTCCCTGGGGCCTCTCCTCTTTCTCGCAATATAAAGAGAAATGGTCGTGGAGCCTCTGGAATTGCTCTCGATAAAGTTCCAATTGACTAAAACTCATTTCTTCTGATCCGTCAACGGGAAGGGCCTTCATTTCATTGGTGATTTGCCGAGCTTCCCTGAGGCACGCCTCATCGAGGGCCCTGGCGACCCTCGGCTGCAACCCCGTGAGCAGGTTGCATAGATAGTCGATAGCCTCGCCGGTGCTTCTGACTGATTCGGGGTTCTTGAGGCGTAGCTCTTCGATTTTCTCCGGGGTCGTCGCCTGAACAGTTGTTCCGAACTTAATTTTCCGCATCTTACTTCCGGATAATGGTAAACGTCCCATAACCACTCCAATCATCGTTGTATATATATTAAATCAGTCAGACAATAAAGTCTATACAGTCAGAAAGTGAATTAGAAATTAGAACTGTAACTAGATATGATTGTGCAACAGACAGTGTTACAATATAAACAGTAAGCGCCTGACCAGCTTGTTTGAAAGGAGTTATTTTATTTTCGGTCATTGATTAAAAAGCCGCCCGCCCTTCCCTATCTAAGTTTGGCGACGAAGGGGGAGGGGCGAGCTAGCCTGAAAGGATTCTACCATGATTGTAGAGCCTGAACCGTACGCTGCCGTACAAGCATCAACTGCGGTTTCTTCTGATTCCAACTTGGGCCACGAGCGCCTTCTTGGCATCGCTGAAGTGTGCAAGATAACCGGCTTGAGTCCGGTTACGGCCTCGAAGATGATGAAGGAGAGCGGGCGCGCGATTGCGTTGCACCGCCGCATTTACATCCTTGAATCGAGCTTCTTTGCATACCTCCATGAATTGGAGGCGAGCGAACCGTGCCGGCTTTAAATCCCATGAGCGTCGGCCTCGACGAGACCGCCTTGCGTATCTTAAAGAATAGGCCGCTTGGGCATATCGAACACGGTGCGCTGGATACTATCCTCGGAGGTCTTCGTCAATACCTGTGCATCGTCCCCGGCGGACCCGGTACGGGTAAAACAACGTTTATGCAGCAAATCGCCGACGGATGGGCCATTGCTGGCCATCCGGTGGTCATCTTTGAGGGCGAGCTCGGGCGAGACAGCATGCTCGCGAAGAGCCTCACCCGCATCTCGGGCGGCGAGCTCACGCACGATGATATGAACGGCGATGGCATGTCTGAGGACAAACGCGGGCTCTTCGAGAAGGTTCTCGACATTTACGCCCGCAGCATCGCCGAGCGAATGTATATCATTCCTGGTGAAATTAAATATGCCGGGATGCGAAAGGCAATCGAAGAGGTTGCCGATAAACATGGCGAACCGCCACTGGTTATTGTTGATTACGCGCAAATCGTCTCTTTGCCGCAGGAACTGCGCATTGCCGACGAGCGTATCGGTCTCAAGCTCGTCGCTTCCGAGCTCCGCCGAATCGTGGATGAGGCCCATTGTCCGCTCTTCGCTATCTCATCAATTAACCGCGTTAATTACGACAAGCAGACCACCGGGCTTCAGGCGATAGGCGGGTGCAACATGTTCGAGTATTCGGCAGATCTCGTTATGTCGCTTTCTATTAAGGGCGATAAGCCCGAAGAGCGTAATGCCAATATGTTGCTTAAAAAACGGCCCGTCATTGCTTCAATCACAAAGAACCGTTACGGTTCCTGCGGTATTGTCGAGTTTGAGTTCAACGCACCAGCAGCGATGTTTACCGAAATCGGCTAATTATGGAGCCCGGACCCTACATTGGTGGATACCGGGCTCCCAATCCATGCTTGTCGTCCGATGAGCTCGCGCGCGCCGAGAACAGGGATCTTCCTCTGCTCTCGGCCGATGAGCTCATTTGGGAATGGAAGCGCCTGCTCGATGCTCTCGATATCTATAGAGAACAATGGCGACCATACCGTATATATCTCGGCAGCTTGCCGGGAGTCCCCTTCGATGTCTGGGCGAGGGTGAGGATTGGGCGCATCGGTCAGATGCTCCAAACAATTTCAACTTAATAAAAGGGGCGGGGCCGATGCGTCGGCCCCGCTCGGATTGGATGGTTATGACTTCCATGAATACGCATATCAACGTACGGATGAGTGAGTCGCAGCGTAAGGCTATCGAGGAGAGGGCGGCGGCCATGAACATGCCGGCGTCCTCCTTCATGCGCGATGCCGCCCTGCTCTGCGGCGAGAAGCCGGTCAGGGTCGCCGACGCGGGGGAACTTGCCGGTATCAGGACTGAGTTGAAGAAGATCGGCACGAACCTCAACCAGGCGGTCCGCGCCCTCAACACCTACGGGTCCGATCCGGTCGTCCTCAATAATCTCAACCGGGCGACATCAATCGTCTCGACGGCGGTGGGCTGGGTCAACGACCTACTCGCCCGTGCGAGAGAGTAGGTGGTTCTCGTGAAGGAGAAGGTGGTCATGGCGCTGGTTTTCGCAGCGCTGCTTACCGCGGGGTTTGCGCCACTTATCGCCATTCCCCTCGATTGCATGATCCTCGGATTTCCAATCGAGCTGAGCTCGATCGGATTCACCCTGAGCGTGGATAACACCATTTGGTGGTGGATTAACGTGGGGCCTCATTGCGTCCCTGGCTGTCTCGCCTCGTTCGCGCTGTTCCTGTCGGTATTCGTGCTCATGCAGCTATCGGCTTCCTCGAAGGAGCGAGCCGCCGACGGAGGTGTACTTGGGGAGGCGCGGGTGAAAACGGGGCCGGAGACCATCCGGGGCTCGGAGATTTGGGACGGGCACGGACAGCCGAAAAGCAGAGGATTCGTGTACGGGTTTGAGAAGACGCTGTTCGGCTCCAAGTATCTGTTCGAACCGAGGCGGCACATGTTCCTCGACGGCTCAACGGGTGCCGGAAAATCAAGATCGCTGCTGATCCCGACAATTGATCTGCTGACGTATGGGGCGGATGACGGGGAATCGAGGCCGCAGACCATTATCGTGTCCGATGTGAAGAGTGAGCTCATCGAGTTGACGGGCGACGAGCTGGAGCGTCGCGGGTACCGGGTGCTTCTGCTGGACGCCCAGCATCCCGAGAAGAGCGACACGTTCAATCCACTGGAAATGGTCGATAGGCTCGCGAACGGGGGGAATCTGCCGGGGGCTGAGCAGGCCGCGGATGCCGTCGCCCGTACGCTCATCGCCGGGGAGGGCGATGCGAAGGCGAGCCACTGGACGGAATCCGCGCGGTCGCTGCTCGCCGCGACGATCCTTCTGGTCGTGCTGGACGAGGGCTGCCCGCGGGGCTGCAAGCACCTCGCGACGGTCTACCACATCATGTGCCTGGGGACGGAGGGGGCCGGCGAGGATCCGTGTGAGCCGCTGAAGGGCCTGTTCCGTTCCCTGCCGCAGGGGCATCCGGCCCGCTCGCGTGCCTCACAGTTCATCTCGAGCGGCGGCAACGAGCTGAGGAGCATCGTTTCCACGCTAAAGGTCAACCTGAGGATCTACGCTTCGGCGCCGATTGCACGAATGGTCTCGGGCGATGATATCGATCCGAGTAGAATCCTGAGCGAGAAGACCGCGCTGTTCCTCCACGTGATGGACGAGGGCTCCCCCTACAACGCGATCGCGGCGGTCCTGTTCGAGCAGCTCTACGCTGCCGTGTATTCCATCGCGGACGCAGCTGGTGGAAAGCTGCCGCGGCCGGTGTCCATCCTCGGCGACGAATGGGGGAACCTGCCGAAGGTCGAGTGCCTGCCTAGCCTTCTCAGCCTTGGGCGCTCGTACGACCTGTTCTGGATGGGCGCAGTCCAGAACATCTCTCAGCTGAACAAGTACGGCGAGCGCGACGGACGGAAGAAGATCCTGGCAAACTGCGGCGTCAAGGTCGCCATGAAACTGGGCGAGGCCGAGGACCGCCAGTATTTCACCGAGCTAGTCGGGAAGACGACGCGGCACACCATGGGAACCAGCTCGAGCAGGGGGCCTTCGGGCGGTACGGGGTCGACATCCTACAGCGAGCACGCCGACGACCTGATTCATCCTTGGGAGTGGACGGAGATGTCCCCCGACAAGGACGGCGTCATCGTGGTGAAGACCGCGGAGAACGGCGTGGGCAGGGAACATGCGGGGTGCTTCCGGGCCCCTGTCTGCGATTGCACGCGGATGCCGACGAAGGAGCACTTCGATCTGGGGACGCGCGAGCACGAGGCGGCCAAGAGGATGGAATACCAGGCCAGGCTGATATCAAGGCAAATGGGTCGTGAGGACGGCGTCGATCTCTGGACTCCCGAATTCGAGGAAGAGGCCGCGGAGCCGCCTGTTGCCGACGGATGGTCCGGCCTCTTCGTCGACTGACGGCGGTTTTTGAAGGGAGTTGGAAAATGACCGCAATCAAGCAGGCGAGCGTCATGAGCGGGGAGCACCTCCAAAACCTCAAGCGGTATTTCGATTGGGACAGGGAGAAAGTCCTGGACCACGATACCCAGCACATCATCGATGAGGATCGATGGTTCGAGGAAATGGACGCCACCCGGGAGGCGGCCGGGCACAACCGGCCCGGGAAGCAGGGCGCAAGGTGCACGTACATGCAGCATCAGGTGATCGGCTTCAACCCGGACGAGTGCTCCTGCAACGGCGGGCCGATGACGCCCTCGCGTTGCATGGAGTACGCGAGGGACTACATCGCCAAGCGCTATCCCAACCAGGAGATCGTGATTGTGCTGCATGAGGAGAGGTGCAGGTCGGATGGATCGGCCCGATTCGCCGCTCACCTCGCCATCAATAGGACGGACCTCGAGACTGGGCGGCGTCTGAACGACGGGCCGGCGAGGGCGGCGGCGAAATCCCGCGTGAGAACGGTGAAGGAGCTCGATACGAAGTACGGCCTGAGCCAGCTCGAAAGGGGCCTCTCGAACTCGAAGGTGCACGCGCGCCAGCCCGGTCGCGAGGAGCGCGAGATGGCAAAGAAGGGGAGATCCGACAAATCCGAGAACGCAAGGGTCCGAGCGATTGTCGCCCAGAGGGCAGAGGAGGTCGGGAGGCTCAAGAGCTGCCCCGACCGCTTCGGAGAGTTTGCAAGGCGGTTGGAATCGGATGGGATCGAGATCGCCCGATCCAAGCGGGGGGCGCTGCAATACCGCTATCACTCGGAGTCCCTCGGCAAGACGAGGAAGATCAACGGCGCGAGGCTCGGCTACGCCGTCAACCGCTCGACCGGGCGGATTATGAGGTTCACGGCAAGGGGAATCGACCTTGCCATACGGGCCGCGTGGGAGCTGGCTCGCGAGGGTGTGGATGACGAAAGAGGCCGGGACTGACTTTCATATCTGAGGTCCGTGCAACAGCCGGTAAGCCTGTTGCACGGTTCTGCGGGAGCGACTTTGGAGCGGTTCGCACATCCCGGCTTCGGCCGGGCAAGATATTCCGTTGCACGGAATACATATCTTGCATGCCCCGAGAAGCGTAGGCCGAATCGACCGGAGTGCAACGGGACAGGTGAGCGGAGGCGCAGTGATGGCGACCCAGGGGAGCCATCGAACGGAGCCGGAGCGAGAGCCGGCGGGGCGATCGCGAGTTGAAGCCGAGTGATTGTCCCGCCGTTCACGGCCCGCCGGCGGCGGCCCGGGGTTCCAAGGGGACTCGTCCCTTTGGCGCGAAGGGGTCCGGGGATGGCGCGAGACATCCCCGTGAAACGCCGCGACGGGCACGCCCCTGTTAGCGTCAATCTAATTTTCACCAGTTTCACTAATCAAACGCGCCGTTCGCGCAAAGGCGGCTTCACCGCTTGCGCTAACGTATTTTCACCGATTCCGGTCACGCCTTGACGGGTCCGTCCCTCGGCAGGTCCTTCAGCCTGTAGGACCTGCCGGCTATCTTGACCAGGTGGCAGTGGTGGCAGTGGTGGCAGTGGTGGCACACCCTGTCCGCGATCGCGCTCGCCGCCACGTCGTCCCC
>CAUCQW010000028.1 GCA_958445065.1 uncultured Collinsella sp. | reverse complement strand
GCCGCGCGGCAAGGAGATATATTGCCAGACCGGAGGGGCGCCGGGGGCGGGAATCTGGGCGTACACATTTCCTACACATCTTGTGATCCGACTAACGTTTGCCAGCCGTTAACTACCGCTCGCCGAGCATCTCTTTATATAAGGCAGTCTCATGGTTAAAGCGGATACGTCCCCCTAGCTAAAGCACAGCCAGCATCGAGCAACTCATCACGTTCTTCCACCGAGAACCCCTCGGCGTAGACGCGCACCACTGGTTCGGTCCCGCTAGGACGGACCAGCAGCCACGTGTCATCCTCGAATGACAGACGCAAGCCGTCCATATGACTAACGTTTTGCGGCACCTTGCCACAAATCGACTTGGGGTTTACGCCCGGCAGCAGGGTTCGTAACGTTTCGGCATCTTCGGCCTCAAGGCGCAAGTCGCGTCGACCGTAACTCGTCTTACCAAAACTGTCCTCGAGTTGGTCGACCAGAACGCCCAAAGGCGCGTCCGTCTTTGCCATAAGCTCACACAGAATCAGACAGGCGAGGATTCCATCGCGCTCGGGCATATGCGCGGCGATGCCGATACCACCGGCTTCTTCGCCGCCCATGAGGACGCCGCCCTTCTTCATCTCCGCCGCTATATATTTGAAACCGACTGGTTTGACGGTCACGCGGCAGCCAAGCGCCTCGGCAATGCGACGCACGAGCGTCGAGCATGAAAGATTGACGACGACGCGCCCCTCCAAATTACGAAATTGAACCAAGTCGCCCAAAACGAGCGCCATGATCTGATGCGGATGTATATATCTGCCGCGCTCGTCAACCGCGCCGATACGGTCGGCGTCGCCGTCGGTCACCAGGCCAGCGCAAGCTCCGTCCTCGATAACCGTGCGCTCGCAAGCGTCCACCCACGGTTCAACGGGGTCGGGGCAGATATCTTCTTGGTCAGACGCCTGCCCGGCGTGAATCTCGTGCACCTCAACGCCAAGCTCGCGCAGCAAGTCGGCTAGATAGCCCTGGGCTGCGCCGCCCATGGGATCGACAACCACGCGCAAGTGCGCGGCGCGGATGGCTTCGGCATCGACAAACGATGCCACCGCCTGCATATAGTCAGGAATGATATCCGCGGTGCGATATTGCCCCTCGATCCCCATTGGCTCGGGAGCCATAGTCTCTTCGAGCTCTTCGATGACATCCTGGTTGGCGGTCGAGCCGTCACCCATGCGAATCTTGAGGCACAGATAGCCCTGCGGATGATGGGACCCCGTCACCATGAGCGCGCCGCACGCCTCACCGTCATAAGCCGCCGCCCACGTAAGGGCAGGGGTCGGGACAGGTCGCGAAGCGAGCACGGCGTCTAGCCCGTGCGCTGCTAGCACGCCCGCCGCAAGCTCAGCGAACTCGCGCGCCAGGGGCCGGGTGTCGAACCCTATATATACCGTTTTGCCCGGATTGGTCTTTTGCCACAACTCGCCGACGGCATCGGCGATACGGGCAACGTTATCGGCAGTGAAGTCCTCATCGACGCGAGCGCGCCAACCGTCAGTTCCAAAATGAATTATCGCGCACACGCGCAGACACCTCACAGTGTTTGGATCATGGTACGCATGGGGTATACCCGCAACATGCACTCGGCAACCTGCCGGCACCAGCATTCACCATTTGGGCAAATGCTGCCGAGGACATGCAAGCAATAAAAAACCGCCTCGTATGGAGCGGTTTTGCCCTTTATATATCGAGCGCCTCGGCCATCGCGGCCGTAGTGATTGCCGTGGTTCCACAGCAACTGCCCACCATTGCGGCACCGGCATGTCTCCATTCGATGCATGCGCGCGCGAAAGCTTCGGGGTTCTCGTGCCATACGGGGCCATCCTGAGTCTGGACCGGATCGCCTACGTTGGGACGCACCGTGACGGGAGTAGTCGCCGATGCAACCATCCTGGGCACCGCCGTGTTCGCGGCCGCAAGCGAACAGCAATTAACACCAACCGAGTTTGCGCCGTGTTTTTCGGCGTACAAAACGGCTGCCTCGATGTTGAGGCCATCGCCCAACAGGTCGCCTTTATCGTCAACGACAAAACTCACCAGAACAGGCATGCCATCGGCGGCATCTCGGGCGCCGGCAAGCATGGGCTGCAAATTACGGATAGACGTCACCGTCTCGATCAGCAGACCGTCAACGCCGGCGTTGAGCAAGGCGTGCGCCTGTTCGCGCGCAATGCCTCGGATTTCACGATACTCGGCAGAGTCCTCGGCAAACCACTCAATACCGATCGGGCCCATCGAGCCTAGCAGCAGCTGAGGGTGCGCCTGGCGGGCATCGTCGACGGCCCCGCGATTGACCTCCGCCACGGACGGCGCAATCTGGTCGTGCTTGAGGGCATAGCTCGATGCCTGAAAGGTGTTGGTAATGAGCACCTGCGCGCCGGCGGCGACATACAAGCGATGGATACGAGAAACGGTCTGCGGCTCTGCCAGATTCCAAAACGCCGGTGGAATGTCGGCGGCATCGTACTCACTCAACAGAACACTGCCCATGGGGCCCTGCGCCAACAAGGTCTCGCTCGACAAGCGGCGCGTAAGTTCCTCGGCACCAAAGCGGTTGTAATAACTCGTATCCATATATATCCCGCTATTCCTCGACGCTGATTCCCTGCTTTTCGAGATAGGCGAGCCAGCGGCTCATCGTGTCCTCGGATAGCGCATGCTCCATCATGCAGGCCTCGGAATCGGCTCGCTCAAATTCGACACCGAGCTCCTGAACCAAAAACGTGCGGATGAGGCGATGACGGTACCAGATAGCCGTGCCGACCTCGCGACCGCGATCGGTCAGGATTACCTTGCCGTAGTGCGATTGCTCGACAAGCTCGGATGCCTTGAGCGCCGAAACCGCTTTATTGACCGATGCCTTGGAGACGCCAAGGCGCTGCGCGATGTCGACCGATCGCACGCCGTTGGTTTCCCCCTCTTCGCTTTCAATGCGAACCATGCACTCCAAGTAGTCTTCGTTCGCCACCGTCAGATGTAGTTCGCGCGAGCTATTTGTCGTATCCATGATCTTCCGTCCCTTCTGCATTCAATGGCTGATTCTACCCCATCCAAGCGTCGTGGTATGCCGTGGCATACCGTGCTAGAGTTCTTGTTGCACACGACGACCAAGATTGGAGCGGTCTTTATGGAAAACACCACCACGAGCCCCGATGTCCTTGAACGCTTTTTGCGCTACGTCCAGATCAACACGCAGTCCGAGGATGCAAGCTGCGACCAGGTACCCTCGAGCGCCGTTCAGTTTGACCTTGCCAACGTGCTGGCTGAAGAGCTGCGCGAGCTTGGTGCGGAAGATGCCCACGTGACCGAGCACGCCTATGTCTGCGCGCATATCCCCGCAAGTGCGGGCGCTGAGGACAAGCCCGCCCTGGGCCTGATCGCCCATCTCGACACCACCGAAGTTGCACCGGGCGCCGGCGTGAAGCCGCACATCGTACACTACGAAGGCGGCGACCTGGTCTGCGGCACGGTTGACGGTAAGCCCGTTGCCATGAGTACCGCCAAGCTTCCCGCCCTGAATGACCTCGCGGGTGAGGACCTGGTCTGCAGCGATGGCATCACGCTGCTGGGCGCGGACGACAAGGCAGGCGTCGCCGAGATCATGTCGCTTGTCGCGCGTATCGCTCAGGACCCTTCTCTGCCCCATCCCGCACTCGGCATTTGCTTCTGCCCTGACGAGGAGATCGGCCACGGAGCCGAGCTGTTGGATATCGATACCTTTGGCTGCAAGTACGCCTACACGGTCGACGGCGGCCCCATCGGCGAACTGGAGTGGGAGTGCTTTAACGCCGCCGAGGCGACCGTCCGCTTTGAGGGCCAGTCCATCCACCCGGGCGACGCTAAGGGCCGTATGGTCAACGCAGGCAATCTGTTCTGCGACTTCAACGCGTTGCTCCCCTACGTGCAGCGCCCGGAGTATACGGAAGGCTACGAGGGCTTTTATCACCTTGAGGGTGTATCTGCGACCGTCGATCACGCCACAGCGCGCTATATCGTCCGCGACCATGACGCCGCCAAGTTCCAGCAGAAACTCGACCTTATTGATGCCGCCGCCTCGATGCTCAACCAGCGTCTGGGTGAGGAGCGCGTGACGGTCGAGATTAAGCAGCAGTATCGAAATATGGCCGAGATCGTTCGTGACTATCCCGAGCTTATTGATGTTGCCAAGGAAGCCTACCTTGCCTGCGGCGTTGAGCCCCAAGTGCTGCCGATTCGTGGCGGCACCGACGGCGCCCAGCTGTCGTTCCGCGGTCTGCCCTGCCCCAACCTTTCCACCGGCGGCTATTGCTACCACGGCGTCAACGAGTTCGTCCCGGTCAGCTCGCTCGTCAAGATGACCGACGTCCTGCAGGAGCTCGTCGCCCATTTCGCATAAGACTGGCCGCATAAGCCCAAAAGACGAATCGCCCCGTCCTCAACCGAGAACGGGGCGATTTTTTTGCTGCAACGAGAACAGGTTGACGCACGCCAGCCTCTTAACGCAAGGAGTGTCCCAAACTGCCGGCACATAAGGAACGTCCCCAAGTGCCAAGTGGACTACCCAACTGCAAGTGACGACATCGCTGGTTGAATCAACGTCAGCGAGCGACGTCCAGAGCGAACAAGTTGGCATGAAAAAGGCAGGGCATTGACCTTCTGGTCATGCCCTGCCTTTTGAATGACAAATTGTCGCTCTGGGCGGCGCGCAGCGTCGAGCCGTTACGCGGGCTGGTAAGCCCGCGTAACTCTAATAGTTGGCTTCGTAGCCGTTGCCGTCGCCGGTGGGCTCTTCGTAGTAGTCCGAATCGCTCGAATCGCCTGAGTCATCGGAATCGTCAGAGCTGACCGATGAGGTTGCGGTACCGTTTGCGTAGTCGTCAGACGTGTTGTTGTTCAGGTCGCCGATCGTAGAGCTGGAACCGTCGGAAAGACCCATGGTGTTGGGACCCTTGGGATCCTTGCCGGCATCGACGCGCTCCATCATTTCCTTGAGCTCGTCCTCGTAGACAAAGACGTAGCTCACACCGTCGATCATGGTGCTGTCGTCGGCGTACGAGGGCAGGTTGGCCGAGTAGATACCGTCGACATCCATACCGCGCATGGCGTTGACCGTAGCCACGATATCCTGAACGCTCATATCGGTTACGAGCATATCGGACAGCGAATTAACCAGGCCAAAGATCTTCGTGGCATCGAAGTTATTAAGAATCTGGTTGGCAAGGGCGCCAAGCACCTGACGCTGGTGGCGCATGCGCGTGTAATCGCCGTCGGCATAGGTGTAGCGGCAGCGGGCATAGGTAAGGGCGGTGGCACCGTCCATATGCTGCTGGCCAGCGGTAATCTTAATATCCAGGTGCTCGGGGTCGTCAACATCATCGGTTGCGTTAATGTCGATACCGCCAACCGAATCAATCAGCGCCTGCATACCGTCGAAGCTGACCTCGGCATAGTGGGAAATCTGAACACCGCACAGCTCGTTGACCGCCTCGACCATGGCCTCGGCGCCGCCAACGGTATGGCAGGCGTTGATCTTCATGGTCTCACCCTTGTACTCGACCTTGGTGTCGCGCGGAACGGAAATGAGCGTCGCCTGCTTTTGCGTGGGGTCGATGCGTGCCAGGATAATCGAGTCGGCACGATACGTATCCTCGCCCGGACGGCCGTCAGTGCCAAGAAGCAGCACGTAGAACGGATCCTTAGCCTCATCGGTGTCAACCAGAACCCGACGCAGATTGTCGGTAATGACATTAGAATCGCCGAGCTTGCCCATAATGGTGGCAAACCACAGGCCGGCAGCGGTAGTGGCACTCAGCAGCACGCCAAGCACGACAATGAGCGCGACGTGACGAATCGTGTGGCTACGACGACGTTGGCGAGCGCGCTCGGAATAGCGAGCCACGTTATCGCGACTGTAGATCTTGGCCTGTGCACCAGTTGAGGGTCTTCGGGCGGTGGTATCCGCGAGGGGCTTTTTATTAAACATAGGCAACCTGTATTAGTAGATGGCGGGATCGGGGACGGTAGCATGCTCGACATGCGCGCCGAGCGCCTGCAGCTTTTCGACAAACTGCTCGTAGCCGCGCTTGATGTGATGGATGGCCGAAACCTCGGTCGTCCCGTCGGCGATCAAGCCCGCTACGACGAGGGCCGCTCCGCCACGCAGATCGGGCGAGGTAACCTGTGCGCCCGAGAAGCCCTTGACGCCATGAATCATGGCATGATGACTCTCGATACGAATGTCGGCACCCATGCGCACCAGCTCAGAGGCAAACATAAAGCGATTCTCGAAGATGTTCTCGGTAATAACGGAACTGCCGTCGGCAAGGGCGGAGAGTACCATAATCTGTGCCTGCATGTCCGTCGGGAAGCCGGGGAACGGAAGCGTCTGGATGTCGACCGGCTTGATACGCTCGGCACGGTTCACATGGACGCCATCCTCGACGCGCTCGCAGTCGATACCCATGAGCTCCATCTTCTTGAGCACCATGCCCAAGTGAATGGGGCAAAAACCCGTGACGTCGACACCGCGATCGTCGGCCATCAACGCACCGGCAACGATAAAGGTACCGGCCTCGATTCGGTCGCCCACTACGCGATGGGTAACAGGATGCAGCTCTTCCACGCCCTCGATGGTCACGACAGGCGTACCGGCGCCGACAATCTTAGCGCCCATCTCGTTGAGCATGTTGGCGAGATCGACGATCTCGGGCTCGCGGGCGGCATTGTCGATAACCGTGGTGCCCTGTGCGCGCACAGAGGCCATGATGAGGTTCTCGGTCGCACCGACGCTGGCGAACTCGAGCGTGACGGTGGTACCGCGCAGACCTTGGGGCGCATTAGCGTTGATGTAACCGTGGGCGGTATCGAACTCAACGCCCAGGGCCTCAAGACCAAGAATGTGCATATCGATCTTGCGAGCACCCAGGTTGCAGCCGCCCGGCATGGCAATTTTGGCGCGATGGAAGCGGCCCAGCAGGGGTCCCATGACGGCGGTGGAAGCGCGCATCTTGGCAACGAGCTCGTAGGGGGCCTCCCATGAATCGACCTGAGAGGTATCAATCTCGAGCGTGTGCTCGTCGAGAACATCGATCGTAGCGCCCATGCCTTTGAGCACCTTGCCCATCACGTGGACATCGGAAATATCGGGCACGTTCTGCAGCGTCGTCTTGCCCGGCGCCAGAAGCGTTGCCGCCATGAGTTTGAGCGCGGAGTTCTTGGCGCCTGAAACGGGCACGGAGCCTCCGATGGCGTGGCCACCCTCAACGCGGATAATATCCAAGGTCTACCCTTTCAAAAAGCATGCCCGGGGTGGCTGGGCCATCCCGGGCATGATGTGTTCGCAAATGGTCGAACGCTAAATCGTTTGACTATTGGGCAAGCTTGAGCTTACACCATGCGATTTCATTATAGAGGTAGGCGCGGCGTGCATCATCCTCCGACAAATTACCCAGCTTCTCTTCAAAACCTTGAATATCAGCTTTAAGCTTGTCGGCATCGACGGTCGCCAAATCGCAAGCGCGCTCGGCGAGAACGGTCACGACATCGTCCGCAACCTGGGCATAGCCGCCGGCCACGGCAAACGTGTGGTCGACAGTGCCCATGGCCTTATCGGAAACGCGAACGTAACCGCGGTCGATCGTGCAGATCTCGCTGGAGTGAGCAGGCAGAACGCCAAACTCGCCATCCGTGGACGGAATCGACACAAACGCAGCGTCGCCCTCATAGGCGCAGCTCACGGGGCACACGATGCGGATACGCATAACCTACTTCTCCCCCATCTTGCGGGCGCGCTCGCGCACGTCCTCAATCGTGGAAGCATAGCGGAAAGCCTGCTCGGGCAGGTCATCGGCCTTGCCGTCGACAATCTCGGCGAAGGAGCGGACGGTATCCTCGACGCGGACGTAGACACCGGGGTTGCCGGTGAACTTCTCGGCGACGTGGAAGGACTGCGAGAGGAACTGCTGGATCTTACGGGCACGGTTGACCGTAAGGCGCTGCTCCTCGGACAGCTCGTCCATACCCAGGATGGCGATGATGTCCTGAAGGTCGGAGTACTCCTGCAGGAGCTCCTGGACCTTGACGGCGACACGGTAGTGCTCCTCGCCGACGATCGAGGGATCGAGAGCGTCGGAGGAAGACGCGAGCGGGTCGATAGCCGGGAACAGGCCGAGCGACGAAATGCTACGCGAAAGAACCGTGGTGGCATCGAGGTGCGTAAACGTCGTGGCAGGCGCCGGGTCGGTCAGGTCGTCTGCGGGGACGTAGACAGCCTGGACGGAGGTAATGGAGCCCGTCTTGGTCGAGGTAATGCGCTCCTGGAGGTCGCCCATCTCGGTTGCCAGCGTGGGCTGGTAACCAACGGCGGACGGCATACGGCCCAGCAGTGCGGAAACCTCGGAACCTGCCTGGGAGAAGCGGAAGATGTTGTCGATGAACAGCAGAACGTCCTGACCACGATCACGGAAATACTCAGCGGTGGTAAGGCCGGCCAGACCGATGCGCAGACGCGCTCCGGGCGGCTCGTTCATCTGACCATAGACCAAGCAGGTCTTGTCGATAACGCCAGACTCGCTCATCTCGAGGAACAGGTCGGTGCCCTCGCGGGTACGCTCGCCGACGCCGGTGAACACCGAGGTGCCGCCGTGCTCCTGGGCGAGGTTGTTGATGAGCTCCTGGATCAGAACGGTCTTGCCGACGCCGGCGCCGCCGAACAGACCTGTCTTGCCGCCGCGGATGTAGGGCTCGAGCAGGTCGACGGCCTTGATGCCGGTCTCGAAGATCTCGGTCTTGGTGGTGAGCTCGTCGAAACGGGGCGCTGCATGGTGGATGGGGTAGAACTCCTCCACCTCGGGCATGGGTTTGCCGTCGACGGGCTTGCCCATGACGTTCCAAATGCGGCCGAGCGTCTTGGGGCCAACGGGCATCTTCATGGGCTCACCGGTATCGGTGGCGATGAGGCCGCGCTGCAGGCCGTCGGTCGAGGACATGGCGACCGTGCGGACAACGCCGCCCGGAAGCTGGCTCTCGACCTCAAGGATCGTGCTCAGATGACCGATCGGGGTCTCGGCCTCGACCGTGAGCGCGTTGTAGATCGGGGGCACCGCACCGTCAAACTTGACGTCGACGACAGGGCCGATGATTCGCACGATGCGACCATCACCGGCAGTCGTCTTCTTGGTGGCTTCCTCGACCGCAAGCTGTACGGTGTTATTAGCCATTACTGTTCCTCCAATGCTGAGGCTCCGCCGACGATCTCGTTAATCTCGGTCGTGATCGAAGCCTGGCGCACGCGACTATACGTGCGGGTAAGGGTCGAGATGATCGCGGTGGCGTTTTCCGTCGCGGAGTGCATGGCCTTGCGGCGTGCACCCTGCTCGGCAGCCGCCGAATCGATCAGGGCCTGGTAGATGACCGTCAGGATATAAGACGGCACAAGCTTGCCGAGAACATGCTCGGGAGAGGGCACGAACTCGAACGTGGACGAGATGCGCTTAGGGGCGTCGGTCTCGTTCTTACGCGGACCGTGGGCCATAGCGATCATCTCGGGGTCGAGCGGCAACAGATGCTCGACGCGAAGCTCCTGATCCACGCGGTTCTTGGCGTGGTGGTAGACAAGCTCGACACGGTCAAGCTCACCGGCACGATACGCATCGCAGATATGAGAGGAGATCATGCGGGCCTGGTTGAAATCGGGCTCAGAGGAGTTGCCCTCAAAGTGCATGACGACGTTTGCGCGGTCACGGAAATACGTGGCCGGTTTGCGCCCACACGCGATGATCTCGCACTCGATGCCGTCGTTCGCCCAAGAAGCGGCGAGCTTTTCGGCCGTGCGCTCCACCGTCGTATTGAAACCGCCGGCAAGGCCGCGGTCCGAGGCAATAACGACAATCAGGCCATGCTTGACGCTCTCATGCTTCTGCAGCATGGGATCGGTGCCCGAACAGGAGGCGTCGCCGGCGACCGTCAACATGACGTCGGTCAGCGCCTCCTTATAGGGCTCGGCCTGCTTGGAGCGATCGAGGGCACGACGGATCTTGGCCGTAGAGACCATCTCCATCGTGCGCGTGATCTGCTTGGTCGTGGTAACCGAGGAGATTCGCTTCTTAATGTCGCGAAGGTTGGCCATGGGGCTTAGTTCTCCTCTGATCCAGAAACATCCGAATGGTGCTTGGCCATGAACTGCTGCTTGAAGTCGCCGATGACGCGCAAGAGCTCAGCCTTGGTGTCATCATCGATCTTCTTGGCGCGAACCTTGTCGAGCAGCGAGCCAAAGCCATTGTCCATGTACTCGATGAGCTCGGCACGGAAAGGCAGCACGTCGGCGATCTCCAGGTC
Organism: uncultured Collinsella sp.; assembly: GCA_958445065.1. Taxonomy (GTDB): domain Bacteria; phylum Actinomycetota; class Coriobacteriia; order Coriobacteriales; family Coriobacteriaceae; genus Collinsella. The sequence continues at coordinate 18,807 of CAUCQW010000028.1, read as the reverse complement.
ATCCAGGAAGCCCTCGTTGCCAGCGAACAGCGTAACGATCTGCTCGCCAACCTCAAACGGCTTGTAACGCGGCTGCTTCAGGAGCTCGGTCATGCGGGCACCATGGGTCAGCTGCTTCTGAGTAGCCTCGTCGAGGTCGGAGCCGAACTGCGTAAAGCCGGCGAGCTCCTGGTACGAAGCGAGGTCCAGACGGAGGTTGCCGGCGACCTGCTTCATAGCCTTGGTCTGCGCGTCGCCACCGACGCGGGACACGGAAATGCCCACGTCGACTGCCGGGCGCTGGCCCTGGAAGAAGAGTTCGGACTGCAGGTAGATCTGACCATCGGTAATGGAAATGACGTTGGTCGGAATGTAGGCCGAGACGTCGCCGTCCTGGGTCTCGATGATCGGAAGAGCCGTCATGGAGCCGTAACCGTTCTTCTTGGACATCTTGACGGCACGCTCGAGCAGACGAGAGTGCAGGTAGAAGATGTCGCCAGGATAGGCCTCGCGTCCGGGCGGACGATGCAGCGTCAGCGACATCTGACGGTAGGCCACGGCCTGCTTGGACAGGTCATCGTAGATGACGAGCACGTGGCCACCGGGGTTGGTCTCGCTGGCGGGCTTGCCGTCCTCGCCGTTGTACATGAAGAACTCGCCAATAGCGGCACCGGCCATAGGCGCGATGTACTGCATAGGGGCGGAATCGGCAGCAGTGGCCGAAACGATGATGGTGTAGTCGAGCGCACCGTGCTGAGCGAGGGTCTCACGGATGTTGGCAACCGTGGAGGCCTTCTGGCCGATGGCGACATAGATGCAGACCATGCCCTTGCCGCGCTGGTTGAGGATAGCGTCGATGGCGATGGCGGTCTTACCGGTCTTACGGTCGCCGATGATGAGCTCACGCTGACCGCGGCCAATAGGCACCATGGAGTCGATAGCGAGCAGACCGGTCTGAACCGGCTCGCACACCGGGGTACGATCGATGACGCCGGGAGCCTTGAACTCGATGGGGCGACGGTGCGTGGCGACGATGTCGCCCAGGCCGTCGATGGGCTGGCCGAGCGGATTGACGACGCGGCCGAGCATGGCACGGCTCACGGGGATATCCATAATGCGGCCAGTGGTGCGGCACTCGTCGCCTTCCTTGATGGAGTCGACGGCACCGAACAGAACGGCGCCGACCTCGTCACGGTCAAGGTTCTGGGCAAGGCCGAAGACGGTCTCACCGGTATCGGAGCTCTTGAACTCCAGAAGCTCGCCTGCCATGGCGCTCTTGAGGCCGGAGACGCGCGCGATGCCGTCGCCTACCTCGTCGACCGTTGAAACCTCATGCGTATCGACCGTCGCGGAGAGGCTCGTGAGCTGCTCCTGCAGTTTCTTGGCGATATCCTGGGCATTGAGGGTTTCGGACATTAGGCTTCACCTCCGTACGAATTAGCAGAGTTTGCGAGGGTCTCCTGCGCGATGCGCAGCTGCGTCTTGACGGAAATGTCACGACGCTCGCCGCGGGCCTCGAGCACCAGGCCGCCCACGATAGACGGGTCGACCTGCTCGATAAGGAATACCTTGCGGCCGAAGTCCTGCTCGCATTTCTTAGTGATGGTTTGACGCAGCTCGTCGTCGAGCGGGATCGCCGTGGTGACGGTCACGCCCACTACATCCTCGTCTTCCTCGGCAACATACTTAAAGGCAGCTGCCACCTTGGGAAGAAGGTCGAGCTGGTCGCGCTTGGACATGGTGTCGAGCACGGCGATGATCTCGGGGCTGGCAGAAGCCAAACGCTCGACCATCTCGAGGTCCTCGAACACATGGTTCTCGGCCTTGGCGGCTTCCAAAAGGGAACGCGCGTAGGTCTCGAGCACCTTGTCCTGATAGCGGCTAGTCGGCATTCAGGCTACCTGCTTCCTGGATGTAGCGCTCGATGAGCTTCTTCTGCTCGGCATCGTCCTCGAGTGCCTCGCCCACGATCTTGGTGGCGACGGCAACGGACAGGTCGGCGATGGAGCTCGCGGCACCGGCGTAGATGGACTTGCGCTCGTCCTCGACGGTCGTATGGGCCTTGGCGATGATCTCCTCGGCCTCCGTGTGAGCAGCCTCGATGATACGGGCACGCTCGGACTCGGCGTCCTTACGGGCCTCGAGAACGATGTCGGCAGCCTGACGACGGGCGTCGGTGACGATCGAGTCGGACTCAGCGCGCTTGGCGATAGCCTCCTGCTTGGTCTTCTCGGCCTCGTCGAGGCTCTCCTCGATCTTCTTGCCGCGCTCCTCCATGGTTTTCATGATGCCCGGCAGGGCGACCTTGGCCAGCACGATCCAGATAATCAGGAAGGCGATAAGCGCCGGGATGAACTCCGCCATCTTAGGGATGAGGATGTCCGCACCGGCGGCGCCGTCCTCGGCGAACGCGGAAACCGGCATGAGCAGCGCGGCCGCGGACGCGGAGAGTGCGATCGCGCTCTTCTGGGATGAAAGATTCATACTTGACGCTCCGTGCTATTTAACGATCAGCGCGACAACGAAGCCGATCAGAGCCAGAGCCTCGCCGAAAGCGGAGCCCATGATGAAGACGGTGAACACGCGGCCCTGGACCTCAGGCTGACGGGCCATAGCACCCGTAGCACCCAGAGCAGACAGGCCGATAGCAAGACCAGCGCCGATAACACCGAGACCGTAACCGATAACTCCCACGATTCCTCCTTTGTCGTGCGTGTCTTATTTCACGCAGGATAACCTTTTTATAACTGCCGGGCTCCATGGGTACGGGCACCGGCGGTTTAACGAATTGCCTTACCTTTAAGGCACGAACGGAAGACTACTCCTCCTCCGCGACCTCCTCTGCCTCGGAGACATACACGGCGGTAAGGACCGTGAAGACGTAAGCCTGGATGGCGCCGACCACAAGCTCGATCGCATAGATCAGGATGAGGATGGCAAGCCAGGCCAGCGAAGGCAGGGCGCCGACGGCGTGGGCCGCGGAAACCTGCTGAAGCAGCGGCTGCATGAACATGCTCGCCATGATGGCGAACGAGCCCATGACCACGTGTCCTGCGAACATGTTGCAGAACAGACGGACGGCAAGCGTGATGAGGCGCAGGAAGGTCGAGAAAAGCTCGACGACCCACACGAGCACGTTCATCGGGAAGCTCACGCCCTGCGGGGCGAGGCTCTTGATGTAGCCGATCACGCCGTGAGCCTTGCATCCGTAGTAGATGAAGTACACGAAGGCGAAAATGGCGAGTGCGGCGGTGGAGCCGATTGCGCCGGTGCCGGGCTTCATTCCCGGGATCAGGCCGATCATGTTATTGATCAGGATGAACAGGAAAAGCGAGCACAGGAACGGGAAGTGCTTCTTCCAGTTCTCACCCACGACACCCTTGCCGATATCGTTCTCGACGTACTCGATGATGTACTCGAAACCGTTGACGAAGAAGCCCTTGGGAACCAGGGTCTGCTTCTTCTTGAACACGGCCAGGACGATCAGGAGCACGATCGTGGAGACGATCAGCCAAAACGAGTACTGCGTGATGCCGCAGCTCAGATCGCCCACGACAGGGGTGGAGCTGAACTCGCTGACCAGATGATTAATCTCATCAGGCAGCTTTTCAAAAATTTCCACGACTTACCTTTCGACCTCATGAGGATCTCGCAGCGCCTTGGCGACGCGAACCGCGCAGGCGGCCATAAAGGCCACGAAGCCGATCGCCTCGCCCAGGAGGAACATGCGAAATGCCTCTCCGAACAACACAAACACAACCAAGGTAAAGACAAGCAACGCGATTGCCGAGACCGCGAGACTCACCATACCCTTGAGCATGTCCGCATTCTGCTTATCGTCAAGAACCGGCTTGAGCGTAAAGACAAAGGGAAGGAAGGCAATCGCGCCCGCGATGGCACCTGCAACGATAGCGAGCAGATCGGCTATCTGAAACACTGGCGTCCTCACTTTCCTTTTTTATCGCCTCACAGGACAGTTCCCGCCAAACATTGGTGACTATTGTACGAGCCAATCGCTAAAGTACAACCGAAAAAGCATCGGTTAATACGCACCTGTTCGTTTTCTTAAGACCTTCTTTATGCCGCAGGTACGGTAATACGTTTTTCTCGAACCCTGCAGGGCAAAACGTCCGTTAACAGGAGTGCGCGGTCGTCTTTTGCTCGCCCGCGCGCACCATTTCTTCGTATTTTCGACGTTAGCCGGTATGGCCCAGAGATTACAGCGTGCCGTAGATGCGGTCGCCGGCGTCGCCCAGGCCGGGAACGATGTAGGCAGCTTCGTTGAGATGGTCGTCGATGGCGCAGGCATAGATATGCACATCGGGGTCCTTCTCAGTCAGCGACTTGAGGCCCTCGGGGGCCGCGACGATGCACAGCATGCGGATGTCCTTGACGCCGCGCTCGCGCAGGTAGCTGATGGCCATCTCGGCCGAACCGCCCGTGGCGAGCATGGGGTCGACGACCAGGCAGATGCGCTGGTCGATATCCTTGGGCATCTTGCAGTAATACTCATGCGGCTCGTGGGTAACCTCGTCGCGCTCCATACCGATGTGGCCCACGCGAGCGGAGGGTACCAAGTCGAGGATGCCATCGACCATGCCAAGGCCCGCACGCAGAATGGGAACGATGGCGAGCTTTTTGCCGGCGAGCTGCTTAAACGTTGCGGTGGTGATGGGGGTCTCGACTTCGACGTCTTCCATGGGCAGGTCGCGCATGGCCTCGTAGCCGTCAAAAAGTGCGAGTTCGCGCACGAGCTGGCGGAACTGGTTGGTGCCGGTGTTTTTGTCGCGCAGAATCGACAGCTTATGCTGGACGAGCGGGTGATCGACAAGGGTCACACGGGACGTATCGTAGGTGACGGTCATGGGTTGATTGCCCCTTTCGTTGCGGCCGGAAGATGGCCTTGCTGACAAGGCGCATGGCGATGTTGTTGCCGCGCGCCGTGCATAAGTTTAACGGTTTGTTGTATCGAGCAGCTCGTCGCAACCCTACTGAGCGGTGTTGAGCGAACGCTTGACGGCATCACGCCAACCAGCGAGATTGCTCTCACGGCGCTCGGCGGACATATGGGGAAGGAAGGTCTTAACGATCTGAGCGTTTTGCTCCAGCTCCTCCAGGTCCTCCCAATAGCCGACGGCAAGGCCCGCCAAGTACGCGGCACCGATCGCCGTGGTCTCCACCGTCTCGCACTGCAACACGGGGATATCCAGCAGATCGGCCTGGAATTGCATGATGAACTCGTTGCGCGAGGCACCGCCATCGACAGACAGGCGCTCAATCGAAAGTCCCACGTCCTGCTCCATGGCGCGCAGCACGTCGTAGCTCTGATATGCCATGGATTCGCAGGCGGCACGTACGATGGTCGCACGGCTCGAGGCGCCGGTCAGACCGCACACGATACCGCGGGCATGCGGGTCCCACCAGGGAGCACCCAAACCCGCAAAGGCGGGAACGAAGTAGCAGCCCTCGTTGTCGCTAATCGAAGCGGCGAGTTGTGCCGACTCGCTCACGCTCGAGATGATGCCCATGTTGTTGCGAAGCCAGTTCATCGTTGAGCCGGCGGCAAAAATAGAGCCCTCGAGCGCATAGCTGACTTTGCCGTCCGCAGCGATACCGATGGTGGAGACCAGGCCATTCTTGGATTCGACGATCTCGTCGCCGGTGTTCATGAGCATAAAGCAACCCGTGCCATAGGTGTTTTTGGTCTGACCGGGACGGAAACAGCAGTGGCCGAACAGCGATGCCTGCTGGTCGCCCGCCACACCCATGATGGGCGGCATGTTGGTCATGATGTCGCTCGCGACGCGGCCGTAGTCGCCCGAGCTCCAGCGAACCTCGGGCATCATGGAACGTGGAACGTCAAAGAGTGCCAGCAGGTCGTCGTCCCAATCGAGCGTATGGATATTAAAGAGTGCCGTGCGGCTGGCATTGGTGTAGTCGGTGGCAAAGACCTGGCCGCCGGTGAGGTTGTAGATGAGCCAGGTGTCGATGGTGCCAAACATGAGGTCGCCCGCCGCCGCGCTCTCGCGTGCGCCGTCGACGTTGTCGAGAATCCACTGCACCTTGGAGGCCGAGAAATACGGGTCGAGCGTGAGTCCCGTGCGGGAGCGCACCAGCCCTTCTGCGCCCTGCTCGACAAGCTCGTCGATCAGAGGTGCGGTACGGCGGCACTGCCATACGATGGCGTTATAGATCGGCTGACCGCTCACACGGTCCCAGACCACCGTGGTCTCGCGCTGGTTGGAGATGCCGATGGCGGCAATGCGGTCGGAGTGGATACCGCTCTTAAACTGGACTTCCATCATGACCGCGATCTGGCTGGCAAGGACCGCCATGGGGTCTTGCTCTACCCAACCGGGACGCGGAAAACTCGTTTTTACGCTGCGACGTGCCTGCGCGACGATGCAGCCGTACTCGTCGACGATGGTCGCAAGTACCGAGGTGGTGCCGCAGTCGAGCGCCATGATGTAGGAACCGCCAAAGTCAAACGAGGCATCTTCCATGCCCAGGCTGCCCAGATTCAACGACATCGCTTAAACCTTTCTATTGCATCGGGTCGGACAGGACCCGTTCGATCTCTGATGCGGGAAGTGCGCCTTGGCGCAGGATCTGGAGCCCGCCGTGCTGAAACGACACGATGGTCGAGGCGTCGCGACACGGGGTCTCACCGGCGTCGACGGCAACATCGACCCCCTCCAGGATGCGACCCTCGACGGCGGCAAAGCTTGCCGGCGAGGGCGCGCCGTGCGTGTTGGCGCTCGTACAGGCAAGGGGGCTGCCGCAGGCGCGAATGAGCGCTTGGACCACGGGAGAGGCCGAAGCGCGCAGGGCCACGGTGTCGTCGGCAGCGCGCATAAAGGTCGGCACACAGGGAGCTGCCTTGACCACGATAGTCAGGGCTCCCGGCCAGCATCGTCGCGCGAGTATGCGGGCATCTTCCGGGATATCCACGCCATAGCGATCGAGTGCTTCGACGCCATCGACCAGCCAAGCGACGGTTTGCGTGAGCTCACGTTGCTTGAGAGTGAAGATACGGCGATAGCCGGTGCCGAGCGCAGGAACTGCGGCGCCATTGACGGCAGCCTGCGGATCGCGCGGCCACGATGGGAATTCGCTTGTATCTTGGGGCACGGCGTCCGAGAAGGCGCTGACTGCCACGGCGACACCGTAGACGGTCTCGGTCGGGATCAAAGCCAGGCCGCCGCGGCCGAGCACCTCGGCCGTGCGCTCGACGGCAAGCCGATGCGGCTCGCGCGTTCCCTCGTATACCCGATAGACCGTCTGCATGTGTATGCCAGCCCCTTACGCTCTGGTGCAAGTTTGTTTACTGTGGGGCATTCTCGCACGAAACGTTCAATCTATTTGCCCAGAGCGCATGTTGGTTTGGTGAGCGGCTCTAGTAGTCGGTGAAAGTGAGGGGGTTATTGGACTGCGACGAACTTCTTTGGCCTGCCGGCGTGGCGTTCTTGGGCGGCGTAGCGCTCGATGCTGTCTATCGTTATCATCCGACGGCCGTCGACGAGTTCAACATCGAGCTTTCCGGCTTTGACCAGCGCGGTAATCCGCGGAGCGGAGACTTTGAGGTCCAGCGCTGCGTCTTTAAATGTTCGGCACGCCGCTTCCCGAGCGTCCTCGTGGTCGATTTCGACTGAAAGGGCCACGACCTCGGCCGAGCGTTCGTACCCTGCCGGAGTCAAACCGTTGTTGAGGTCGTCAGCCAAAAACGCCATCAGTGCCTCGGTGGCATGGGCAATCGCTTCTTCGCGCGTATCGCCATCGGCAAAGGCGCCGGGAATCTGCGGGAAGCTAGCGCAGTAACCATCGTCTTCTTTTATGAGAACGCAGTCATAGGTAAATCGCTGCCTCATTTTGCCTCCAACTACCATCCAGCTTGGCGACGAATACTTGCCCACGTGCCCTTCTTTGGTCGATCACCACCAGAGCCGTTCACGGTGACAACGCGGTCACCAGAAACATACTTAGCATGACTACCGACTTGCGCGACCTTCACGAATCCATCGTGCTTGAGTAGGGCAATGATTTCCCGAAAGGTAGGAGGTTGCATGGGCCGACCTCTTTCAGCCGTCCTAATTATAAACTACTTTATAATTTTTGCTAACCAGTTAATAAATATTACTGGCGCTGCTTGGGCTCGGTGACGATGGCTCGGACGATGCGGGGGCGATCGGTGAGGTCATGGACGATACGCACGTCCGAAAGGCCTGCCTGGCGACAGAGCTCGGCCGCGGCATCTAGGGCACCCTCGTAGAGCTCGCAGGCAAACAGGCCGCCGGCACGCAGCATATAGGGTGCCGCATTGAGCAGGCGGCGGAAGATGTCCAGGCCGTCGGCACCGCCCTCGAGAGCCAAATCGGGCTCAAAGTCCTTGACCTCGTGCGGCAGCGAGCGCATGACGTCGGTCGGGATGTAGGGCGGATTGGAAACGAGCACGTCGAAGGTGCCCCACTCGTCGTGGGGAATGGAGCTCACCAGGTTTGTGAGGCTAAAGGCGACCTCGTCGGACGTGAGGCCAAGCGCATCACGGTTTTTGGTAGCAAGGTCGATGGCGCGCGGCTCGATATCGGTAGCAGTGCAGGTAACGTGGCCGCGGCGCTCCCAGGCAAGGGAGAGCGAAATGCAGCCTGTGCCGCAACCGACCTCGAGAACGCGGGCAGTGCGGGGCTCGGCTGGGGCAGATACGTTGGCCTCGGCGGCATCTTGCGCGGGAGTCGCCTGTTGGTCGTTGTCCTCAATGGCGATGCCGTATTCGTCGAGCTCGGGCTCGGGGGTTTCCATGGCCTCTGCTTCTGCCGCTTCGGCTTCTGCCGCCTGCGCGGCGGCTTCCTCGGCCTCGCGATCGGCAAGCTCCTCGGCATAGGCGCGGCTACCGAGCACGTCGCTACCCAGCGCAGCCTCATCGGCGGCCGTCAGGTTGGCGGCACGGCGCTCGGCGGTCGCGCGTTCGTCTGCCAGCGCAGCCTCGGCCTTGCGTGCCTCCTCAACCTCATCGTTCCAGGGCAGCTCAACGCGCTGACGGGCGGCAGCCTCGGGGCTCAGCACCTCGGCATCCAGATAATTGAGGACTTCCTCGACGAGCATCTCGGTCTCGGGACGCGGAATGAGCACGCCGGGGGCGCACGCGACGTCAATCATGCGAAACTGCGTGCTGCCCGTGATGTATTGCAGCGGCTCGCCCTTAGCGCGGCGGACAACGGCCGCATGCATGGTCTCGAGCTGGGCCGCGTTAAGCGTCTCGTCCATACGCATATATAGGTCAATGCGCGCCAGGCCCGTGGCGGCGCACAGCAGCCACTCGGCAGAAAGACGGGGGTGCTCCTCGCCGCGCTCGGCCAGGTACTCCTTGGTCCACTCGAGACAACGCTTGATGGTCCAGATCTCGTTTGCCATGGGGCCCTCCCCTCTTAAGCGCCGGACGGCGCGCGAATGTCGGAGCAGATTGTAAGCGAGGCAAGCGTTTGGCAAGGGACGATTGAAGGCGATTATCGAGAATCAGCCCAGATTTTTGCTTGGAGCCTGCCCGAAGTGTTCATTCGTCGACGTTCATATTTGAATCCGTCAAGATTTTGGCAAGGTTGCCCCAAAACTGACCAATATCTAACCAAGAACTTGCCAAATCACTTGACGCGCGACGCACCAAAAATCGCCCCGCGACTTCTTGGACGATTTTTCGAGCAATATTTTCAATAGCAGATGCACACCGTTAATTGCTTTAAGCAGGTAAGCAGCTCAAAGGCCATCACAGCTGATTGAATAACACCTCAAAGCAATGTCCCCAATGACTCCCTACGGATCATTTGACAGCCAAGGAAACGCCGATGTTTTGGCAATGCCAGCGAGCGACGTCCAGAGCGAACAAGTTGGCATGAAAAAGGCAAGGCATAGACCTTCTGGTCATGCCTTGCCTTTTGAATGACAAATTGTCGCTCTGGACGGCGCGCAGCGTCGGCTGGTCCGCCGTTCGGTAGAACGGCGGAACTTAGACTGCCTGTGCCAGCTTCTCGGCTCGCTCGGCGGCGGCGAGCGCCTCGATGACGGTGCCGAGCTGATCGCCCAGAAGGACGCCGTTGTAGGTGGAGTTGAAACCGATGCGGTGATCGGTCACGCGGTCCTGGGGCTGGTTGTAGGTACGGATCTTCTCGGAACGGTTGCCGTGGCCGATCTGGCTCTGGCGCTCGGCACCGAGCTCTGCCTGCTGCTTCTCGAGCTCCATCTCGTACAGACGGGCACGCAGCATCTGCATGCAGACCTCGCGGTTCTGGATCTGGGAACGCTGCTCCTGCGACTGCACCACGGTGTTGGTGGGCAGGTGGGTGATGCGCACGGCGGAGTAGGTAGTGTTAACGCACTGACCGCCAGGGCCGGAGGCGCAGTAGGTGTCGATGCGCAGGTCGGACTGGTTGATCTGAACGTCGATCTCCTCGGCCTCGGGGAGTACGGCGACGGTCGCCGTGGAGGTCTGGATACGGCCCTGGGACTCGGTCTTGGGAACGCGCTGGACGCGGTGCACGCCGGACTCGAACTTCATGACGGAGTAGACGCGGTCGCCCTCGACCTTGAACTCGATGGACTTAAAGCCGCCGGCCTCGCTGGGGCTGGAGTCGAGCACGGTGGTCTTCCAGCCGCGCGACTCGCAGAAACGCTGGTACATCTTGTACAGGTCGCCGGCGAAGATGGCAGCCTCGTCGCCACCGGCGGCGGAGCGGATCTCGACGATGGTGTTCTTGTCGTCGTTGGGGTCACTCGGGATGAGCATATACTTAATGTCTTCCTCGAGCTGGGGAAGCTTGGCCTCGTTTTCGGAGATGTCCATCTGGAGCATCTCCTTCTCATCGGCATCGGTAGTATCGTGGAGCATTTCCTTGGCAGCCTCGATGTCATCGAGCGCGCCGATGTACTCGCGCGAGGCGGCAATGAGGTCGGACTGGTGCGCGTACTCCTTGTTGAGACGCGTGAACTCCTTGATATCGGAGGCGACGGCCGGGTCAGATAGCTTCTTCTCGAGCTCCTCGTAGGCCTTAATGATCTTTTCGAGCTTGTCGCGCATGGCGGGACTCCTTTATGTGCGTGAAGGCGAAAATCGGCAGAGTTGATGGGGCGCGCGGCGCCACTGCGGGGGTAAGCCCAGCTAGAACATGTCGATCTTCAGATACATGCGCATCCCTTCGCGTATGAGGTACATAGTTGCGGTCTAACCCATACATGATAGCGTGCGCAGGCATACCTGCATATAACCCGCACGGAATGCGACAAAGGGTCAGTCTCTTTCCTTGAATACAACTTCATCCGAACGCCTCCCGCATTCATCCGCACATATACGGATAAATTTGGGAATCCGATACCCTGAGGGCCGGATCGGCCGGCCCCGGGAGATCGGAGGACGCCATGTCCGGAAAGGGCGGGAAGGGCGCCGCGAGGGCGGTCCCGAGGACCCACGGCAGGCTCACCGGGTACGAGCGGGACACGGTCCAGAGGATGCTGAAGCGCAGGGTTCGCTCGGCCACTTCCTCGAGAGGTTCAAGGGCGTATCGACCCGCAGGCTCCACAGCTGCCTGATGTGGTTCAGATGGCTGCGCGAGGCCGCACGCGTCGGGGACAGGACGTCGCTCATGCGCGAGCAGCTCGACGACGGGCGCTACGAAAAGATCCGGAAGAAGATGATGGAGCCGGAGTACGAGTTCCATCTGGAGCCGGACGTGCAAACGGCGGGTTAACATAGCCTTTCACCAAAAAGGGCGAGCGGCCGCGCCCTGCGACCACCCGCCCTCAATCAAAGCCCTTCTCGGCCGCCGTAGCTACCGGTTCCGGCGCCGCAGGATAACGCCTGCGGCGATCAGCACCACCGCGCCGCCCGCGATGCCACCCAGGGCCATCGGCGACAAGCTGGTATCGCCCGTATACGGCAGACCCGGCTTCTCCTCCTTCGGCACCGGTGACTTGCTCGGCGGATTGGTGGGCGGCTCCGTCGGCGGGGTGGTCGGCGGCGTGTACGTGTTCTTGAACACCGGCGCCACGGCGCCGTCATAGGTTACCGTCGCCACCAGATGGCCCGCACCGTCGTCCGTCACCGTCACCGTTACCCGGTGCTCGGCCGCGTCGTACGTCACGTTCTTCTGACCGTCGTCCACCTCGGAGATGCTGTAGGCGTACGTTCCGGGCTTGTCGTACGAGATCGCCTCGAAGCCCACCGTGCCGTCCGCCGCGTTCTTTGCGGTCTGCAGCACCTTGCCGTCGGCATCCTTCAGCTGGAAGGAGAACTGCCCTTCCTTCAGGTCCTCGCCGCTCAGCACCTTGGAGGCCCCCAGCTTCACCTCAGTCGCGGCCGGCGCGTAACTGTTGCTGAACGCCACCGCATCCGCAGCCTTGCCGCCCTTGCTGTAGGCAACCTGCGCCTCCAGCGCGTGCGTCTCCGCATTCTCCGTCACCGTCACCGTCGCGGTAAAGACCGTCGTGTCGTAGGTGACGCCGTTCGCCGTCGCCCCTGCCCGCTCGGACACGGTGTAGACGTACGTCCCCACCTTGTCCAGCTGCAGCGGCGCGAAGCCGAACGTGCCGTCGGCGCCGTTCTGCACCGTCTGCACCACGTTACCGTCGGCGTCCTTCAGGTCGAAGAAGAACTCACCCTCGGCCAGGTCGCGGCCGGTCAGAGCCTTCGTTCCGGTAATCGTCGCCGTCGTTGCCGTCGGCGTGTAGGTGTTGGTGAAGGTCAGATCCGCAGCCGTCTTGTTCGCCGTCGCGGTCAGCTGGCCGCTGCCGTCATCGGTCACGTTCACCGTTACGTCCAGCACCGCATCGCTGTAAGTGATGGTGCCATCTTGGCCCGCAACCTCCTTCACCTGGTACGCATGCGAACCAGTTGCGGTGTACGAGATGGCCTTGAAGGTAAACGCTTTACCCACGTTCGTGGTCCGGTCGATCTCCTGCCCGGTGGCCACGTCAATCAGCGCGAATGTGAACTCGCCATCGGCGGGCGTCCGCGTGGTGGCCGGGTCGGCATTCTCAAGCACCTTGGTGCCAGAGATCTGGTAGGAGGTCTGACCCGGCTGGTAGCTGTTCGCAAACGTCATGGTATTGGGGGTGACGCCGTTCTCGGTGCCCTCGCTCGGTTTCACCGTAGAGCTCTCTACCACCAGCTTGCCGTCGTTGTTGTCCTTCACCACGTAGGTCAGGGTGTACGTCTTGCCGGTGTAGGTCACGCCCGGCACGCCCGGCGCGCCGTCCGTCGGCTGCACCTCACGGACCGTGAAGGGAAAGGTGCCCGCATGGTCGAAGGTCAGCTCGTTAAAGTAAACCTTGCCCTTGGCGTCGTTCTTCTGGGTCTGGAGCACCGTACCGTCAGACCCCACCAGCTCGAAGGCGAAGTCTCCCGCCTTTAGCTGATAGCTGCCGTCGTGCACGTCAACGCTCTTGGTGAGGGCGATCGCGCCGGAGTTCGTCGCCTTCGCCTTGTAGGTGTTGGTGAAGGTGGGCTTCGTGGCGTCCGCGCCGTCGTAGGCGACGCTCGCCTGCAGCGTGCCGGCATTGTCCACAACCGTCACCACGGCATGATGCCCCGCGTCGTCGTAGGTCACGTAGGCCAGATCACCCTTCCGCTCCACGATAGTGTACTCGTACGTGCCCGGCTTCGCGTAGGAGAAGGCGTCGAAGTTAACACTTCCGTCCGCGCCGTTGGTCGCGGTCCGGACGGGCTTGGCCCCGACAAGCTGCTCAGCAGTCATTTTGCCCTCGTACACATCGAAGGTGAACTCGCCGTCCTTGGGGACGATCGGCGTGTTGTCGTCCTTCTTCACATAGCTCTTCTGCGCACCGAGGGCCAGACCGGTCGCGGCCGGCTGGTAGGTGTTGGTGAAGGTATCCGAGCCGGATGCGCTCGTCACGATCGCCTTCGCATTCAGTGCTCCGTTCCCGCCGTCTGTGACCGTCACCGTATAGGTGAGGGCATGATTGTCATAGACCATGCCCGGCTCCGCGCCCGGCTGCTCCACGATGGTGTAGGCGAAGTCCTTGCTCGCGGCGCCGTCCAAGTCGGAGAGCTGGAACTCGCGCGTGAAGCAGACCTTGCCGTTTGCATCGTTCTTCGCGGTGGCGATCACGTTGCCGGCAGCGTCCTTCAGGTCGAAGGTGAACTCGCCGTCCGCAGGCTTCGTCGTGTGATCGAAGCCGTCCGCAACCTTGATGGTCTTGGTCGCCGTCAGCTCCACGGATCCCTTTGCGGTGTAGGTGTTGTTGAAGGTGGGAGCCGTAGCGGTACCGTCATAGGTGACGGTCACCTTCGTCTTGTTGTTGTCGTCCTGGTTCTGCTCTACCTTGACGTGGACCTTGACTTCCTTGGCGTCGTAGGCCACGCCGTCGACGGACTGGCCGGCCTTCTCCTCCTTGAGCGTGTAGTCGTACTCGCCCAGGTTCAGGCCCTTGACGGTCAGCTTGACCTTGCCATTCTTATCGTTGGTGCCGCGAGCGTCCTCATTGCCGTCCTGGTCGTACAAGCCGAAGGTGAACGCATCGGCCGTCAGGTCCTTGCCCGCGAGAACTTTCGTGGCCTCAACGGTGACGTCCGCCGTCGGCTTCGTGTTGGTGAAGGTCGGCACGGCCTTCTCACCGTCGTAGGTGACGGTCGCCTTCAGCTCGCCCTTTTCGTCGGTGACCTTGACGTGGACCTTCACGCCCTTCGCGTCGTAGACGACGGTCGAGTCGGCGCCCTTCACCTCCTTGATGGTGTAGTCGTGGTCGCCCGGCGTAGCGTAGTCGATGGCTGCAAAGGCGACCTTGCCGTCCTTCTCGTTTTGGACAGTCTGGACCACGCTGCCGTCCTTGTCGAGCAGCTGGAACGTGAAGTCACTCCCCGCGAGCTCACCGCCCGTGAAGCGCTTCGTCGCCTTGAGCGTTACCGAGGTCTCCTTCGGGTGGTACGTGTTCGTGATCACCGCAATCTGATCGTCGATCACCTGAGATGTGGCGGTGCCATCATCCTTATAGATCTGCTCCATTTTGACGACTGGCTCGGTCAGATTTCCCTTGCCGTCATCCTTCACCGTTACGGTCACTTTGTATTCGGCGCTGGAGTAGCTGACACCGCCCAGCCAGCTGGGATCGCTCTTGGCGGGCGTAGTCTCGGCAATGTAGTAGGTGTACTTGTCAGGCTTCTCATACTTAATCTCTCCGAAGCTAAATTCTTCGGCGCTCGTAACGGTCTTCTCGACCTGCTTCATGCCGGCCACGGGCGCTGCCGTGGCACCATCAGGCATCGGCGTTCCATCGGCGGCGCGCAGGCAAAGCTCGAAGCTGTCGGCGCTAGTCCACTCACGGCCGGTGAACTTCTTCTTCGCCTTGATGCCTGTGAGCGTCACCGAAGACTTCACGCTGTAGCTGTTGGTGAACACCAGCTTGTTGTCTTTGGCCACCGTGCCGTCGGAATTCTGCGGGGCAATCCTGCCCGAGATGCTATCGCCTTCTTCAGTCAGATTCTTGTCACCCTGCTTGCGGCCGGTCAGCTTATAGCCCGCGGGCATCTTGTCTGCGCCGGTCAGCTCCTGCACCGCGTACTGGTCACCCTCGGCGAGACCGTACACGCGGATCGTCTGGTCGGCCGTGATGGTCTGCTCGCGGCCGTTCTCGAGGTCGAACATTTTGCCGACCTGCTTCTCGCTTGCGGTCCCCGCGTTCTCAAACACCGCGGCCTTGTACGTCTTCCCCGCCGTCGTGGGCACGGTGAACTTGAAGGTGAACCCCGCGTCCGGTTTTCCCGTCAGGCCCGCTGGCACCATGACCTTCTTCATCACCTCGAGGCTCGCCTCGCGTTCGTTCGCCACGCGCACGCAGGTGGTGCCCGTAAACAGGGCGTTCAGATTCATGTCGCCCAGGTCGGCGCGGGCGCCCTTCGCATTAGTGTCACCAGACACGTCCTGCGTGATGCCCATACGTATCCAGCCCGTCTCGGTCTCCAGGCGGTAAGGTTCGTCCTTCTTGGTGGGCCCATACTGGTAGACACGTCCATTGGCGCCGTACTTAAGATGTACCTCATTCTCGCCGCCCTTGGCGTCATTGTTCCAGGAAAGGTTGCCGTTGCCGTCGAGCATCCCGTCGGACGTCTGGCGCTGGCCCTTGATCCACGTGAGCGTGTTGTCAATGTCGCCCTCTGCGCCAAACTGGCCCAGGCTCTTCATGAGCGAGCCCACGCCCACGAACGTCGAAACGCCGTCATCAACTGTACCAGCATCGGCGTGGACGCCGTAATCGTCCACAATCACCTTGATGAGCCTGTCATTAAGCAGGAAGCCATTGGGCGCCGAGACCTCCTTCAGGAAGTAGGTACCCTTCACGAGCGGCTCGCTACTGTCGCTCGTAGACGGGAATACGCCCGCCCCTTCGAGCTTGACCGGGTTGGCGACCGACCTCGTCGTCAGGGTGTCGTAGGGGGCCTGGTCGCCATCGAGCACGGCCTTGCCGTTCGCATCCGTAGTCACCTGGGTGGACTTGTAAAGGCCGAACTTCGCCCCGTCAACGGGCTTACCCTCGGTATCGGTCTTCTGCACCAACAGGCGATTCTGGATGTTCGTGACGAGCAGGCGCGTGGCGAACTGCCGCTTGAAGTTCGTGCCGTCTGCGATGTCGTCGCTGTACACGTGGACTGTGTTCTTAGGCGTCGCGTCGCCGATCGAGCTCGCCGTTGTGTGGTAGATGGCCACCGTGTACTCGGCATCCTTGCGGGCATCACCGCTCAGCAGGTAGTAGTACTTGGAGATGTCACCGGGCAGATTTTGAATCTCTACCTGGTACTGGCCGCTTGTGTTGAGCGTGAAGGCGTGCAGGTCCTTCTTCGCCGCCTCGATAGCACCGGTCATGCCCGGCTCCTTGGCGAGGGTGTATCCCGCTCCCGTCGATGGGTCGCCCGACACGGCGTACCAATTGCTCGGATCTTTGATACCTGTGCCTGCGCTTTTGTCGCGCTTGAGCACCACAGCGAACAGTATGCCGGAGTCCAGATTGACGGTCTTGTCGGACTTCGTCAGGTCATTATTTGCCTTGTACACGGTCGACGGCGCGGTAATGGTCTCCTTCGCGGCGGCGAACGCACCGGTCTTCCACACGACGCTGCCCGCGTCCATACCGCCGCGGTTGATGATGACGCCGCCCGCGCCGTTCTCAGCGCTCGCGGGCACGTACTCGAGCTGCATGCTACCACCCGTCGCCGCGAGACTCGAGCGGTATCCCTCGGGTACGCGCGTCTCCTTCAGGAGGTAGTACTTGTTGTTGTCGTGATCCTTGTTGTAGAGATCGTCGAAGTTGATGACGCCGTTGTCCACGTCGTTCGTGAGCGTTAGGTGGCCGGCCTCGTCCGTGGTACCGGAGCCGATGAGCTCGCCCACGGTCTTGAAGTCCTTGTCGGTCTTATAGAGCTTGAACTCGGCACCCTGTACGAACTTGCCGTCCTGGTCGAACTTGATGATGTCGGACTCGGGCACCGTCACGAGGTTGAACCTGAGCTCCAAGTTGGAGTCGGTGGCGCCGCGCTCCAGGTAGAAGAACTTGAGGGTGTGGTTGGTGCCGTCGGCGAAGGTGTTGCTGTTGAAGCCCGAAGTGTCCTTATTCGCCTTCTGGTACTTGTTCTTCAGTGTGCCGTCGTTATTACCGTTCACCTTAATGTCGCCCGTACAAAAGTTGATGCTCAGACTCGCGCGGTTGTGAATACCGCCGATATCACCCACGAGGACATCGTCGATGAACACCCAGACGTCATCATCGCCGGCGAACTCGAACACCATGTCGTCGCCCGCGTTCGTCTTGCCACCAGCAGGCTGCACGAATCGCGTGGACATTGAGAGGCCGAAGTGGTGGTTGACGGGGCGGCCATCGTTGTAGCGCGAATCACCGGTGTTGTCTGCCTTGATGCCGGTTTGGACGAGCCGGCCGTTTTCCTCTTTGAGCACCTTGTCTGCCGCGTCGAACGGGAAGAACTGACCCTGGTGGGACGAATCGCCCACTTTGTCAATGCCCCAGGTGTCATAGATGTCGAAGGCATTCTTGTCAGCGTTGTAGGCTGCGTAGTTTTTGGAGCTGTCATAGACGTAGTAGCCGTTCTGAACCTTGAGGAGGCCCGTCACGCCAAAATGGGACGTCTTGCCGATCTGGGCAGAGGAATCGAACAGGTAGCAGAGGGACTCGCCGCCCCAGGTTTTGGAAAGCTGCGGATAGCCGTCTAAAAGCGTGTTGTTGACAATGCCGGGCTGCGGGTTCGTGTTGCCCGTCCAATGGTTGAGCGACTCACCACCCTGGCCGTCGTTAAACTGGAACCGGTGGTTTGCGTTGACGCCGCCGTTGCCGGAAACCGACAGATGGTTATCGGGATTCACCCAGTAATCAAACAGGTTGATTGTTGTCCCCGAAGGCGAAATCGTCGTAACCGTGTGGTCCGAAAACGCC
The DNA here is from genome assembly GCA_958445065.1 of uncultured Collinsella sp. Classification (GTDB taxonomy): domain Bacteria; phylum Actinomycetota; class Coriobacteriia; order Coriobacteriales; family Coriobacteriaceae; genus Collinsella. The sequence continues at coordinate 390 of CAUCQW010000028.1, read as the reverse complement.
GCTTCCGCACGGGTCGGCAGGAAGAAACTCGCCGTCAGCGCGACGGCGAGGGCCAAAACAATCACATATGGCGAGACCGGGCGCAGCCCACGACGACGGCCATAAGACATGACGGACCACCGCTCGCGCGGCCGGTGTTCACCGGGAAGTTCCCTGCTTAGACACCCCCCGGTAGCATTATTCACGAGTCGAGACGTCGTCTCTCTGAGCTCCTGCATAATTTCCTCCCCAGTCACACGGCGACCTGCCCGGGTGCTCCCCGGGGGCCGAGGCAGTCTGGCACATGCCCGCAGTCGTTCAAGGAATACCAACCCCAGCATATGTCTCTTAAGATATCTGGCTCTTCGGTGGTTTCTGTGGGAGAGATTCCGGCATAGGCCCAGCTCAGCG
>CAUCQW010000027.1 GCA_958445065.1 uncultured Collinsella sp. | reverse complement strand
GCAACTGTGGGCATCGCCCTTTCCGCGGCACTTGTCGCGGGAATCGCCCCCCCCCGTAACGGCGATCGCGGCAGAAACCAGCACCCCCACCGGTGCGGCCGTTTCGCAGACGAGCACCGCCAACGGCAATTCGGGCGCCCTGCAGACGGAAGATGCGGCCGCCGCAAAGGAAAAAGCGTATGCAGCCATGCAGGAAGCGCTCAAAAACCTCGAGGCCGCAAAAGACGCCGCAAGTCCCGAGAAAATTGCGAGATTCAATGATGACATTGCCCGTTTTCAAGAGCTCCGCGACAAGATGGCGGCGCAAGCCGCCGAATTGAGGGAATCCCTCCCCACCATGCAAGCGGACATCGATGCAGCCCAAGCCAAAACCGACGAGGCCATCAACCGGGTAAGCAAGCTCCAGGAAAAATTAGACATGAAGCTTGAGGAGCTTAAGGCAGTCGAAGCACTCGGCGACGAGGAGCTTGCCGAAACTATTAAACAGCAAATAAAGTCGTTGCGCCAAGAGATCGTAACGGCAAAAGCGCGAGTTGACTTTTGCGAAATGGAGCTCCGCGAGGCCCAGGACCGCCTCAAAAGGCAGGAAAGACAAGTTAATGACTGTGAGCGTGCTGCAGAGAAGTATAAAGCCCATATCGACCAGTTCATAGCCTGGCGAGATGCGCTCCTCGACAATTTGAAAAAAGCGCAAACGGCCTATGACGACGCCTGCAAGGCATACGAAGAGGCAAAGGCCGCGGCAGACAAGGCCACCTCGCCCGAGATAACGCAACCGACCGAGACGACGCCTCCCTCCAACTCGGCGCAACCGGCCGAGGCGACACAGCCCACCGGCTCGTCCGCGACCGGCAAAAATACCCCGCCGAGCTCCACCAAGCAGGCGAACTCGAGCAGCGGCAAGCAAGCAGATACGACCGCCGGCAAGCTCGCGAACACGGGCGACGCAGTGCCGAGCGCAATCGCGCTCGCAGGAATCGCCGCCGCAGGCCTCGGAATAACCGCCGCAGCCACGCGCCGCATCAAGAACTCAAAATAGCTGCCAGCGGTTATTGTCTTCGCCAATCCACAAGCCAAGAGACAAAAAGAGGTCCGTTTCCCCAACCCAGGGAAACGGACCTCTTTACTTGAAAAAACAAATGGTAATGCCGCCGTCTCTTGTACCACGCAGCCATCAATGCCCAGACAACACTAGCAAGCCGCGTTCCTTAAGGGATAGATTTAATGGCTGTTAATCAAGGGGTATACGCGCACACCCGATCAATGGCGGGCAAACCGCCTGATATACTTACATTAGTGCTACCAAGTTAGTCGCCGACCCTTGAAATGAGGTGCCGAGATGAACGACATTCTCGCAAGAAGAGCAAGACGAGCAACTGTGGGCATCGCCCTTTCCGCGGCGCTTGTCGCGGGAATCGCCCCCCCCCGTAACGGCGATCGCGGCAGAAACCAGTTCCCCCACCGGTGCAGTTGTCTTGCAGACGGAAGATGCGACCGCCGCAAAAGAAAAAGCGTATGCAGCCATGCAGGAAGCGCTCAAAAACCTCGAGGCCGCAAAAGACGCCGCAAGTCTCGAGAAACTTGCGGTAATCGATGATGACATTGCCGCTTTTCAAGAGATCTACGACATGGTGGTGACGGAAGCCGCCAAACGGAGGGAACGCCTTCCCGCCATGCAAGCGAACGTCGATGCAGCCCAAGCCAAATACGATGAGGCCCACAGCCGGACAAGCGGCCTTCAGGCAGAATTAGATAAGGCACTTGAAGCACTCGGCGACGAGGAGCCCAGCACAGCTACTAAAGAGCATATTAAGCAGTTGCGACGTGAGATCATGTCGGCAGAAAGGCGAGAGAAATCTTGTGAAGATGATCTTCACTCCTACCGACGCCGGCTCGAAAGCCAGGAAAGACAGGTTCAGGATTCCGAAAGTGAGGCGGAGGAAGCTAAAGCCCACATCGATGAGGACATAGCCAAGCGAGATGCGCTCCTCGACGATTTGAAAAAGGCGCAAACGGCCTATGACGATGCCTGCAAGGCATACGAAGAGGCAAAAGCCGCAGCAGATAAGGCCGCCTCACCCGAGATAACAAAACCCACCGAGACAACACCTCCCTCCGGCTCAGCGCAACCGACCGAGACGACACAGCCCACCGGCTCGTCCGCGACCGGCAAAAATACCCCGCCAAGCTCCACCAAGCAGGCGAACTCGAGCAGCGGCAAGCAAGCAGATACGACCGCCGGCAAGCTAGCGAACACGGGCGATGCAGCGCCGAGCGCAATCGCACTCGCAGCAGTCGCCGCCGCAGGCCTCGGAATAACCGCCACAGCCACACGCCGCCTCAAGAACTCAAAATAGCCGCCAAAGCATACTACCTTCGCCAATCCACAAACCCAGAGACAAAAAGAGGCCCGTTTCCCCAACCCAGGGAAACGGGCCTCTTTAACTGTAAAAATTCAAGCAACAGCACCGCCGCCTCTTGAACCACATAGCCTTCAATGCCCAGACAACACCAGCAAGCCGCATTCCGCAAGGGATAGATTTAATTAGATAAACGCGCCTTTACGGGTGATTTTTGAACGACGGGGCCCGACCGGCGGCGAGGTGTTTGGTAGTCGAGCGATCCCGCAGGCGAAGCCGAGGACCAGCGAGACACCAAATACCTCGCCGCCGGCCGGGCCATGTCGCGGCACCAAAAAACGCCCGTGCGCTCGATGGATTCGGATGCCCGACAGAGGCTCCTTATGGCTGCTTCCTTCCGGACCTGACCAGATTCGGAACATGTCGTCATCCGAACCCATCGAACGCGCTAGGCGCTCGGTATATCTTACCTGCTCCCGCCCGCCAGAGCAAGGTAGCTAATTTGGGACGGAGCTTTTTTGACTACTTTTGCAGCCCGATTGCCAGAGCAGCCAATGAGTAGTCAAAATAGTCCCATCCCAAAATGACCGGCTTGGTGCCGCACCACAGAAAGGGCCCATCTACTACGTTTAGGCCACAGAGGTCAACCATAGCCGACTTTTTCGAAAATCGGCAAGCTTTCTACCTGCGGTTTTGTTTTGCAAATTCCGGAATGGTCGAGGGTGGCCGGTTTAACGTAGTAGATGGCCACGTTTCGTGGCAGGCGGTCCGACCCAAGGCACAAGGCAGCCAACCTCGAATGGACATTCTCGAAGTTGCGGTGGAATACGGACTGAATTGGCACCTTAAAGGCAAAAACACTCCGTATTTCACCGCAACTTATAGGGAGATAGGCCTTAGAGGCGAGCGAGGTCGTAGGATTGGGCGGCTGCCTCGCCGGCACAGATGAGGTTGGTTGTGGCTTCTTGCGAATCGAGTGCCCGTTCCAGGTCCATGGGCTTGCGGCAAATCGGCAAAACCAAGTCAATACCCTGCCCATATACCGCGTCCAGGTTGACGGCGCGACCGCCCACGACGGCGACCACCGGCTTGCCATATCGCTTCGCACGACGAGCCACACCCACCGGTGCCTTACCGGCGGCGGATTGCTCGTCCATATTGCCCTCGCCCGTTATGACCAGGTCGACATCGCGCACGCGCTCGTCAAACCCCACGAGGTCGAGCACCGTCTCCACACCCGAGCGTAGCTCCGCGCCGAGCGCCAGCAACGCCGCGCCCAAGCCACCGGCAGCGCCCGCGCCGGGTACACCGAGCACCGAGCCAAATGTCCGTGCGCCCTCGGGTGTGCGCAACAACCCCTGGGCTCGAGCTCTGGCAATCGCCGCATCGAGCAAGCGACCGTAGCCGACCATCCAGCCGTCGTATCTGCGCAGCACCTCGACATCATCCGCCGGCAGGCCCTTCTGCCCGCCAAACACCGCCAGTGCGCCTCGACGCCCCACGAGCGGATTCTCGACATCCGAAAGCACAACGATGCGAGCATCATCCAAAGCCTGCAGCGCGGGCGCCAAATCAACGCTCGCCACCTGCTCAAGGCCGGCAAGACCGGGGGCGACATCGCAGTCCTGATCATCGACCACACGCGCGCCCAGCGCCTGCAGCATGCCGGCGCCACCGTCGTTGGTGGCGCTGCCGCCCAGACCAATATAGAGTGTCTTTGCGCCCATGCGAACCGCGCGAAGCATGAGCTCGCCCACGCCATAGGTTGTGGCCGCCAACACCGCCGACTCCGTACAAGGCGAATACCCAATGCCGGCCGCCTCGGCCATCTCGATGACCGCGGACTTGTGCTCGACATCAACCAGCATCCGGGCAGACACGCGGTCGCCCAAGGGCCCTGCGACCTCGCAGGTTGAGAGCTCGCCACCGCAGGCGGCAACGGCATCGAGCGTTCCCTCGCCACCATCTGCCAGCGGCAATGCGCGCACCTCGGCATCGGGCCAAACGCGGCGCACGCCTTCGGCAACCGCCGCCTCCGCCTGCGCGCTCGAAACGCTGCCCTTAAAGGAGTCGATCGCCAACAGCACACGGCGGGGTCGGCGGCACGCAGGACCAAAGTCAACCGCCGTGCCAGCATCCTCACCGGCACCTGCAAGCGCTGCGGCGTGAGCGGCGTGTGCTTCAAGATCGGCCCCACAACCGCAATCAGCGCCGCCCGCTCCGCGCAGACCGCCAAAATAGCTACTCAGCAGCTCGCGGCATTCATCCGCCAGGACCCCAGCCGTCACGTTAAACCGATGATTCAGGCGCGAGTCGGCATTCAGGTCATACAGCGAACCCAGCGCGCCCGCCTTGGCATCACTCGCGCCATACACGCAGCGCCCCACGCGCGCGTTGACCATAAGGCCCGCGCACATGCAGCAGGGTTCCAACGTCACATAAACCGTACAGTCGAAAAGGCGCCAGCGGCCAAGCGCCTGGGCAGCGGCGCACACGGCCGCAAACTCGGCATGAGCCGAAGGGTCCTGGTCGAGTTCGCGCCGATTGTGCGCCCTCGCGACGATCTCACCGTCGCGCACCACTACGGCTCCGATGGGCACCTCGCCCACCGCAGCAGCGGCGCGCGCCTCCGCCAACGCCTCGCGCATGAACTTCTCGTCGATTTCGGTGATCGTCATCGTTCGCCTTCCCTGTTGCAAATTCAAAACGATGCTATCATTACGACTCACGGAGAGATGGCAGAGCGGTTGAATGCGGCGGTCTTGAAAACCGTTGAGCGCGAGAGCGTTCCGGGGGTTCGAATCCCCCTCTCTCCGCCACTCCTAGTGATGCACCGGTGTCATGGTCCGCTCAAACAACGCATCGACCACGTCGGCGATTTCGGATCGGCGCTCTAGTACGTGGCCCGATTCCCACCACATGGTAAAGAGCCGAATAATGCCGCCGGCGACAAACTCAGACGTTGTCTCGAGCGATACGGGCGCGAGCGCATCCTCGTCAAGCGCGCTCATCACGCGCCCGCGTATGGAGCGCGCGATGCGGTCGCAAATCATGCTGGTCAGCATACCCGACATACTGCTCGCCAAAATGTTATCCATGAGCTGCTCATGCGCCAGAATCAGATCCATGGCATCGTCCAAAATCGCGTGCCGAAGCGCGCGCACGTCCTCGGCAGACACTGTGCCGGCCTCATCGGGCTGTTTTTGCGGCAAGCCGGACATGAGCTCATCGATATAAAAGGCAAAGTAATCGTTCTTGTCGCGAAAGTGCTTGTAGAACGTCGTGCGGCGAATCATGGCGCGGTCGCACAGCATGGCAACCGTCAGGTCCTCAAAACGATGCTCCTCGAGAAGCTCGGTGAAAGCATCGAACAGGGCACGGTAGGTTTTCTTAATGCGAAGGTCCACTGGTATCGCCATCCTCAGGGCAAAGACAACACTCGTCAATCTGTCGCATATCTTACACCTGTACCTCGCGCGTTTTACCCCGGTGCCGACCCCGCCGAAAACATAACGCTTACCGGAAAGTTCGGCACGACAAAACGTTGCGGGTATACTAGTAGCGTTATACCAACGGCAGCTGGCGCATGCCGCCGCGGCCATTCGAAACGGAGACATCATGATTACCGTCATCATCGGCATCGTTGTTGTCATTGTGATTGTCTGCGCCATCGCCGGCATCTACAACAACATGGTCACCAAGCGTAACCGCATCGATAACGCCTGGCAGAACATCGATACGCAGCTGCAGCGCCGCAACGACCTGATCCCCAACCTGGTCGAGACCGTCAAGGGCTACGCCAAGCACGAGCAAGAGACGCTCTCCGCCGTGATCAGCGCGCGTAACACCGCCGTCAAGGCCACCACGCCCGAGGCCAAGATGGAAGCCGACAACGTGCTGACCGGTGCGCTGCGCCAGCTTTTCGCCGTGGCCGAGGCCTACCCCGATCTGAAGGCAAACACCAACTTTACGCAGCTGCAGGCATCGCTCGAGGATACCGAGAACAAGATTAGCTATGCACGCCAGAGCTACAACGACTGCGTGCTCAGCTACAACAACGCCATCCAGACGTTCCCGGCTGTCATCTTTGCCGGCATCTTCCAGTTTAAGGAGCGCCAGGGCTTCGAGGCCGCCGAAGCAGCCCGCCAGGCCCCGACCGTCAAGTTCTAACAATCACGGCCGAGTCTTAAGCCAGTTCATCAACCCTTTAGGGTCCAAGGCACAAACCTTGGGCCCTTTTCTTATCCACGCACAACGCGCGGCCAATAGACCGCGCATCATCTTTTTTCAGATTAATCATTGCCCGTTGTGACATCGCCGAACCCGCAGGGCAGAGAGCAAGTTCCCCCCCCCCCCCCGGCGCACTCCGCAGGACGCAAGAAGCCCTCGCCGCACGAAGTGCGCAGCGAGGGCTTCTTGCATGTCCGAGGACGCGCCGGGGGGGAACTTGCTCTCTGCCCGGATAGGTAAGACAGCTTACGCCACGGTATAGACCCAGTTGTGCTTATCTTCAACAGCACCAGACTGGATACCAGTCAGGGTCTCGCGGAGCTTCTTCATCACAGGGCCGATCTCGGTGTAGCCAGCCGGGAAGGTCACGGTCTCGTCGGCGCCATAGACCTTGTTGTCAATCTCGCCAACCGGAGAGATGACGGCAGCGGTGCCGCACAGGCCGCACTCGACAAAGGTACCGGCCTTGACCTCGACCCACTCGACGGGACGCTGGTCAACGGTCATGCCCAGGTCCTGAGCAACCTGAACGAGCGAACGGCGGGTGATGGAGGGCAGGATGGAGTCGGTGTGCGACTGAGGAACGACGAGCGTGCCGTCCTCCTTCACGAACAGGACGTTAGCGCCACCGGTCTCCTCGACATAGGTGCGGGACTCGGAGTCGAGATACAGGTTCTCGGCATAGCCCTCGCGATGGGCCTCCATCGTGGGCTTGAGGGACATGGCGTAGTTGAGGCCGGCCTTGATGTTGCCGGTGCCGTGCGGTGCCGCACGGTCATACTCGGAAACGCGCAGCTTGACGGGCTTAAGGCCACCCTTAAAGTACGGACCGACCGGGGTCACGAGAATGCGGAACGTGTACTCAGGAGCGGGAGCCACGCCGATCACGTCACCGGAGCCGATCATAAACGGACGCACGTACAGGGTCGCGCCGGAACCGAAGGGCGGAACCCAGGCGGCGTTGGCAGAAACGACCTGCTTGACGGCCTCGACGAACTTGTCCTTGGGGAACGGGGGCATCTCGAGGCGCTGCGCAGAGTTGTACATACGCTCGGCGTTCATGTCGGGACGGAAGCAGACGATGCTACCGTCCTCGGCGGTGTAGGCCTTCAGGCCCTCAAAGACCTCCTGGCAGTAATGGAAGATGCCGCCGCACTCGGAGACATGCAGGGTGTGGTCGGTAGTCAGGCCGCCCTCGTCCCACTCGCCATCCTTCCAATGAGCCTCGTAGCTGTAATCGGTCTTCATGTAGCCAAAGCCGAGGCTACCCCAATCGATATCCTTCTTCTCGACAGTCATATGTCGCTCCTTACATACACAGTTGCATACTCGCGAACCCGCACGCAAGGACCGGGGCCGACCGCGTCGCAACATCGCACGCCCGGAGCGTAGAGCCGGACGGGACACGCGGACAGCATCAAAGCCGATGGCACGTCGATTCGCATGCACGAGATTGTACTCCGCACACGCATCGGATAAAACGTTTTTCTTTAACTAACTAAAGTATTTTCATTTGACCGAAGCAAAAAGGCCCGCCACCGTAAGCGGTGACGGGCCTCAACTGCACGGTTTGCGCGCTGGCTCGAGCTAAGCGTTCTTTTTGCCCAGCTTAGCCTTAACCAGACCGACCACGGTCGGGATAATCGACACGGCAACGATGCCAACGATTAGCAGCTCAAAGTGCTCCTGCACAAAGGGAATGCCGCCAAAGAAGTAGCCCAGCAGCGTAAAGACCGTCGACCAGGTAATGCCGCCCAGCACGTTAAAGATGACAAAGTTGCGCCAGTGCATGCCGCCCATGCCAGCGATGAAGGGCACAAAGGTGCGGATAAACGGAAAGAAGCGGCCCAGGAAGATGGCCAGGTGGCCCCACTTGTCCAAGAAGTCCTCGGACTTTTTGATGCGCTCGGGCGTCATGGCCTTGACCTTGCCCGAGGCAATGATCTTTTTGCCAAAGAAATGGCCGATCATAAAGTTGCACTGATCGCCCAAAATGGCAGCGGCCCATGCGGTGGCCAGAAGCGCCACAATGTTAAAGCCGCCGTTGTGGGCGAAGAAACCCGAGGCGAACAGCAGCGAATCACCGGGAAGGAACGGGAAGAACACCACGCCCGTCTCGATAAAGATGATCAGGAACACGCAGCCGTAGGCCATAAGCGGGCCGGCGGCGATCCAGCTGGCGATCGCGGTGCGCGGGTCCTTAAGCAGCTCGGCGATAAAATTGATGAAACCCATGAAGTAAAACCTCTCAGTTGTGGGCGCGGATACGTCCAAGTTGACCAGTATACGGTTGCGGCGCCCCCTCGTGCGCAACCCCACAAAAGCATGACTCCATTACCAGCAAGTTTGCATAACTGACACCTGTCGTGCAAAGCTGCCAAGATTGTTCTACCTAATCCCTAGCGAATCGCTATACTTTATTGAATCGCATTGCCATGGCGCTAAGGGAGGGCGGCCGGTGAGCTTTATCAATACCATTCGCGAGGACATCAAGACCGTCCAAGCGCAGGACCCCGCCGCGCAAAACGGTCTGGTCATCTTCCTTTCCTATCCTGGCCTGCACGCCAAGTGGAACCACGTACCCGAGCATTGGCTCTGGGAGCACGGTCATCGCTCGCTCGCCCGTGTGCTATCTCAAATCACCCGCCACATCACCGGCGTCGAGATTCACCCTGCCGCGCAGATTGGCAAGCACTTCTTTATCGACCACGCCATGGGCGTCGTCATCGGCGAAACCACCATCGTGGGCGACAACTGCGTGCTCTACCAGGGCGTCACGCTCGGCGGTACCGGCAACGAGACCGGCAAGCGCCACCCCACCCTGGGCGACAACGTCACCGTGGGCACGGGCGCCAAGGTGCTCGGCAACATCCGCATCGGCAACAACGTCAAAATCGGCGGCAACTCGGTTGTCGTCAAGGACGTGCCCGACAACTGCACCGTCGTGGGCGTGCCAGGACGCATCATCAAGCGCAACGGCTGCCGTGTGTTCGAGGAGAGTTTCGACGCCAAGCAGCATCGCGAGTACATGCCCGATGACGCCGCCGAGCAGAGTGCCCTCAACCGCCAGGGCATCACCGAGAATGCCCGCCGCGTCAAAGAACTCGAGCGAGAGGTGGCCGAGCTCAAGGCCCTCGTCGCCAAGCTCATGGACGAACGTTAGGAACGCAAGCGGCACAAAACAATATCGGCACCGACGCAAAAGGCGCGCCAGGGAATCAATCCCCGGCGCGCCATTCCTTTTGATGTGACATGTGGGACTGTCCCTTTGTCACATTATGCGAACTGACTCAGATAGAGGTCGGCGTAAGCACCCTCGGCAGCCAGCAGTTCCTTATGCGTGCCTTGCTCGATAATGTTGCCGTGGTCCATGACCAAGATCAGGTCGGCGTCCACGATCGTCGACAGGCGATGCGCGATCACAAAGCTCGTGCGCCCGCGCATGAGCGCGTCCATGGCGCGGCCGATAGCAAGCTCGGTGCGCGTGTCCACACTTGAGGTCGCCTCGTCCAGGATGAGGATCGCCGGGTTGTTGAGCAGCACGCGCGCGATGGTCAGCAGCTGACGTTGGCCCTGGCTGATGCTCTCGGCATCGTTAGCCACCCGTGTGTCGTAGCCCTGCGGCATAGTGCGCACAAAGAAGTCGACCTGAGCGGCACGTGCGGCCGCGACAATCTCCTCGCGCGTCGCCTCGGGACAGCCATAGGCGATGTTCTCGGCAATGGTGCCATCGAACAGCCAGGCGTCCTGCAACACCATGCCAAACTGCTGGCGCAGCTCGCCGCGATCCATACGACTCGTATCCACGCCGTCGAGGGTAATGCGGCCGCCGTCGATCTCGTAGAAGCGCATGAGCAGATTGATGAGCGTGGTCTTACCCGCACCCGTGGTTCCCACCACGGCGATCTTCTGACCCGGCTCGGCGGCAAACGACACGTCGCGCATGAGCGGCTTGTCGGGCGCATAGCCAAAGCGCACGTGCTCAAAAGCGACGCGGCCCTCCACCTTGCCCGGCAGCTTGGCAGCCTCGCCCGGCTGCGGATCGGCCTCCATCTCGGGCTCATCGAGCAGGTCGAACACGCGCTCTGCGCTCGCCAGCGCGCTCTGCAGCGAGTTAAAGGTAAACGACAACTGCGTCATGGGTTCGGACGCCTCGTAGATAAACTGGAAGAACGCCTGGAACACGCCGACGGTCATATGCCCGGCAACCAGCATGCTGCAGCCCACCAGCGCAATCACGATCTGCGCCAAACGGCCGATAAAGCGCACCGCAGGGCCGACGGCGTTAATCATAAAGTCGGCCTTGGTGCTCACGCGCGCCAGCTCCTTCGAAGCCTCGTGTACCTCGGCAGAGCTCTGGCGCTCGCGGTTAAACGCACGGATCACCAGACGGCCCGAGTAGCCTTCCTCGACCGCGCTCGTAATCTTGGACACCCACTCCTGGCGCTCGCCCGTCACATCGTGCGTGCGGCGCGACACGACCTTCGTCACCAGCAGCGAAAGCGTCGTAAAGAACAAAAAGACGAGCGTGAGCGGCACGCTAAACACGAACATCACGCTCACGGCGCCCACCACGGTACCGATCGACACCAGCAACTGCAGCAGTCCGCGCTGCATGCTCTCGGACATCTTGTCCAAGTCGTTGGTCGCACGGCTAACGACCTCGCCGGGACGATGCGCGTCAAAGTAGGCAAGCGGCAGACGGTTGAGCTTTTGTGCGATGCAGTTGCGTAGACGCAGGTTGAGACGCTCGGCAACGCTCGACATCAAAAAGCTCTGGAGTGCGTAGAACGAGGCGGCGGCGGTCCAGATCATAAAGTAGATGAAGATGGTCCTGCCGCAGTTCTCCCAGGTAATGCTGAAGGTAGTGTTGTTGGCAAACGCCACCTTCATGTGCCCCCACAGTTCATCGATCACGCGGGCGCTGTAGGCCGGCGCCGCGGTGTTAAAGATGGCATAGAACACGATGCTCGCGAACACGATATAGAAACGCCAATGGTCGCCGGCGGCCTCGCTCCACAGGCGGCGCACCGTCGCCCAGGTGTCGCGGGGCGTCTCGTCCTCGTCCTCGTCGTCAACATCGCGCATGCGCTCTGCCTCGGCGCGGGCACGCTCGTCCTCGGCGCGTTCGTTTTCCTCGTACAGCGCTTGGCGGCGAGCCTCGCGCTCCGCCGCTGCCTTGGCGGCGTCATCCAGCTCGGGTACCGCGGCAGCCGTTTCCTCGACCAGCCCCGCGGCAACGGCGTCATCAACGCCGCCCTGCTTCCTGAGCTCCTCGGTCATGCTACTCACCTCCCTTCATCTGCGATTCCGCGATAGCGCGGTACACCTCGCAGGTTTCCATGAGCTCGTCGTGCGTGCCCAGGCCCACGATCTCGCCGTCCTTGAGCACCACGATCTGATCGGCATGCAAAATAGTCGAGATGCGCTGGGCGATGATGAGCACCGCGGCATCGCACGTCTCGTCCTGCAGCGCATGGCGCAGTGCCGCATCGGTCTTAAAGTCCAGGGCCGAAAAACTGTCGTCGAAGATATACAGGTCGGCGCGCTTCATGAGTGCGCGGGCGATTGCCAAACGCTGGCGCTGGCCGCCCGAAAAGTTCGTACCGCCCTGCGCCACCGGAGTGTCGAGCCCCTGCGGTTGATCGAGTACAAAGGTGCTCTGGGCAACCTGGAGCGCATGGAGCATGTCAGCCTCGGTCGCGTCTTCGTTGCCAAAGCGCAGATTGCTTGCCACGGTACCCGAGAACAGCCATGCCTTCTGCGGCACATAGGCGATACGCCCGCGGATGTCGTCTTGCGAAAGGTCGCGCAGATCGACGCCGTTCAGGCGAATGGCGCCCTTCGTGGCATCGTGGAAGCGAAGCAAGAGTTTGGCCACCGTTGACTTGCCCGAGCCCGTTGAGCCCACGATCGCGGTCGTCTGTCCACGGCGGCAGGCAAAACTCAGGTTGCACAGGGTGTCCTCGTCGGCATCGTCAAAACGGAACGACATGTGGTCGAACACGGCCACCGCGTCGGCGCCGTCTGCGGACTCAGGCGCCCCGTCGCCCAGCGTAGCCTTGCCGTCCACAATGCTCGGCTCGATTTCGAGCACCTGCTGCGCGCGGTTGAGACACGCCGCGGCGCGCGGGAGCGTCAGCACCACCATCTGCGCCATCATCACAAAGAACAGGATCAGGATCGCGTACTCCAGCACGGCCGAGATGCTGCCGATTTGCATGGCATGGACGCCCACGCGGTTGCCGCCCACCCACAGCACCGCCACCTCGGCGATGTTCATCAAAAAGAAGCTGGAGCTGTCGAGACCCACAAACAGGTGGTTGACCTTGATGGCATTGGCCGCGTAATCGCTAAACACCTCGTCCAGGCGCTGCTCCTCGTGGCGCTCCTTGTTAAATGCGCGGATGACGCGCACGCCCACGATGTTCTCGCGCAGCACCACGTTCATGCGGTCGATAAAGCTCTGAAGGCGCATAAAAATCGGCGCGGCGTTAGCCACCGTAAAGACCGCCGCCACCAGCACGATCGCAACGACCACGCCCAGCAGCGTGCCCATGGCAGGATCGATAAACCAGGCAAAGATGATGCCCGCGACGGCCAAGAACGGCACTGGCAGCACCAACTGAATCGTCTGCAGAATGGCCTGCTGGATCACGTTGATGTCGTTGAGCGAGCGCGTGATCATCGAACCCGTGCCAAAGCGCTCAAAGTCGCTGGCGGACAGCTCGAGCGACTTATCGTAGACGGCGTTGCGGATGTCGCAGGCCACATTGGCCGCCAGACGGGCCGAAAGATAGCAGCCCAGCACCGCACCGCCGCTGGCCATGCCGGTCGCGATGAGCATGTACAGACCGTTGCGCAAGATGTAGTCGACATCACCCGTCGTGATACCGGTATTGACCATGTTCGCCAACATCGTGGGCACGAGCAGCGTGCCGACGTTGTCGATTAGCAGCACCAGCAGCGTCACCGCGATCAGACCGCGGTACGGCCTCATAAACCTCATTAAGAGTCGCATGTCTCCCCCTCGCCCTTATCGTCAGCCTCGTTCTCGGCGGCAACTTGCCGTTTAAATGCCTCGCACTCTTCGTTAAGAACATGGGAGAACTTACCGACCAAGCGCATGATCTCGCGCTGTTCCCACGGCTCGAGCGCCTCGAATGCCTGCTGCTCGGCCTTTTGCGCCGGCAACGCGTAGCGCTTGGCAAACTGCATACCTTCTGCGGTCAGTCGCACAACCTTGTTCTTACGACTGTCCTCGGCAAACTCCAACGTCGCAAGCCCTCGCGCCCTAAGCGTCTTGATTGCCGAATTGATGGTCTGCTTGCTATAGAACCATTCGCTTGTCAGACGACTCACGGCGATGCTGCCGTCCGCCGTGCTGGTGTCGACGAGCATCCAATAGGCGCAATCCGAAAGACCGCAGGCGCGCGAGAACTCCGAATAGATATGGTCGAGTCCATTGAGCATCCGGTCGAAATCGACCAGCGTAACCGCACTATTCATCTATCCCACCATTCGATTGTCCGATTTTTGACCAATTTTATGTCTCTAGATTAGTCCGAGTTTTGACTATCGTCAACAGGCTCTCCGCAAATGCGTGCACTTTTATGGCCTATCGGCAGAAAAAGACCGCCGGCGCGGGGGCGGCGCCAGCGGTCGCGTGAAAATCGGGTTTTATTGCCTGTTAAGCGGCAACGGCCTCATAGACCGTAGCGCCCGAGAAGCTATCATGCAGGCTCTTGCCACAGATCCACGGCAGCTCGACGACCTCGCAGACCGTGTTGACCAGCTCGGAGCAGTCAGTAAAGTGGCCCTTGTCGTTGAGGGCCTCGCAATCCTGAACACGCCAATAGCCATCGGTGTGCGTGATGTAGTACTCGTGATCGTTGATCGACACGAAAGCGCGCGTCTTGGAACGCAGCAGCTTCAGAAATCCTTCGAAATCGGTCTCGACGACATCTCCAGCCTGGAACATGATGTTACCTCCTGGCCCGACGCCACCACGGCGCATTGATAAACGTTGGTACTCCTTTAGTAAAACCTTTATCAGAGGTTATGCGTTCGTCATTTAGGCAAGTGGTAAAAAACCGCAGGGTAGACGGGATAAAACGTTTAACCATCCCATTGGTTTGTCACATTCTGAAGGTACTTTTATGCAAACCTACTTTCCCAATTGGAATCTATCCTTTTGGCCGGGCAATTGACCGTCTATCGTTTGAGCCCGACGGGTATGAACGTGGCATCTGCAACGCCACCACAAGGAGACACCATGGAAACCATCGAAGCGCTCATTCACCGCCGCAGCTGCCGCAAATACAGCGATCGTCCCGTCGAGGCCGAGAAGCTTGCACGTATTATCGAAGCCGGCCAATATGCACCGAGCGGCATGGGCCGCCAGCCGGTGACGTTTGTCGCCGTCACCGACCCCGCAACCGTTGAGCGTCTCTCACAGCTCAACGCCCAGGTCATGGGCAGCAACGGTGACCCCTTCTATGGCGCCAAGACCGTTGTGGTGGTGCTGGTTGACCGCAGCGTGCCAACGCATCTGGAAGACGGTTCGCTCGCCATGGGCAACCTGCTCAATGCTGCCTATGCGCTGGGCGTTGATTCGTGCTGGATTCATCGCGCGCACGAGGTCTTCGACTCGCCCGAAGGCTTGGAACTGCTGGCAAGCTGGGGCCTGCCCGCCGACGGAAGCCTACGCGGCGTCGGTCACTGCATTCTGGGCTATGCCGAGGACACGCTACCCGAGCCCAAACCCCGCCGCGACAACGTCGTCTACGTAAGGTAACCCAGGAGCGTCATAGGGGTAGCTAATTTGGGACGGGGCTATTTTAGCCACCCCACTCGCAACTTATCTTGCCGATGGAGTTGTCGTCGTTTCGTTCGTGTGGGTCGTTTCGGCGCCGTCGCCCTGTTCGCCCTCGTCCTTTTGAGCGTCGGCGATGGTGGAGGCCGCCGCGACGATGCCGCGCTGGGGTGCGACGCCCGTCTGGGTCTGAGCGCCCTCGACAACTTCTGTGCCTGCATGCGCGAGCTCGGGCGATTTAAACACCGCGTCCAAGTTGGCGCCACCGCCGGCGTAGCCAAGCGCAGCGAGTGCGATGACGATCACTGCAACGACGACCGCGATCGGAACATAACGATGCCAACCAGCCGGATTGAGTCCGCTGCGACGAGCCGCCCCGCGGCTGATGTAGCCGAGCGTGCCGTCGTGCTTGAGCTTTGAGCCCACCACGCGTTTGCGGTCCCACAGCGAGGACTCTGCCTGCATTGCCAAGCGGGCACCTGTCGAAGGATAGCCGTATTTAGTGCGCTTGAACGAGCCGTCAAACCCCGAGGCGTGTTTGCCCCACGTCACCGATGTTGTGCGTCGGTTAACCGGCGCGGCGCTCCGCCTTCTGCGGCTCGGTTTTGTAGTCTCAGCCATACGCCCCCGCACGCCGTAACCAAATCGAAACAATAACGCTTTGGACTGTAGCACACGCGTCGCGCGCGGTCACGGGCGCCTCGCTCAACGGTCATCGTCCTTCAGTAAGCGCCACAGCGTTGTTCGGCTTATGCCCAGCACCTCCGCCGCACGGGTTCGGTTGCCGTGGAGATGATCTACAACCAGATGCGCGATATCTCGCTCGGTATCGGCCAGCGGTCGCAGGATATACAGGTCGCTTTCGAGTGTCGGGGCGCCAAAGGTTGCGGTCTTAATCACGTCCTCTTGGGCTAGCACTTCCTCCGCCACAGCGCGATCCACCGTGCCCGCCCCCACCAATATATACAGTCGTTCCGAGACCTCGCGGAGCTGCAGATAATTGCGCGGCCAGCGGTAAGCATCGAGCGCCTTCGTCGCCGCGGCAGACAGCGTGGGCGCTGCCGTCCCAAATGCACCAGCGAGATATTCCAAATAGCGCGCAATCTTCGTCGACGCGGCTCCCTGCTCGACGATTGCCGGCGCCACGCTCACCGCACAGGCGAAGCGCTCGGTCACAAAGGCGGCTTGATCACTTTCGCTGCCGCCCGGCATGTCATTCGCCGTCAGCACCACATGGCAGCGCGTCGCCAACGCGGTGTCGGCCATCGTGGAAACGAGCTCGCGAAGGCGCTGGGGGCCAACCGCATTCCAGCCCGCAATGCAAAGTGTCAGCCCCGTTTGGAACAACGGCGATTCGGCGCTTTTGAGCAGATGGCGCCAGCCGCGATCCGTTAGCTCATCGAGCGCAACGGCAACAAAGGGCTGATCGACAAAAGGACCGTCCAGATAGAGGCGCTTGGCGATCTCGACCTGACCCGCTCCCAGCTCGCCCTCGAGCATAAGGGGCACGCCGCGCGCATAGCTCTCGGCCACCGGTGCAGCTACCGCAGCGGCACCCTCAACGATGCCGTACGCGCTCGATTCGTAGCGGGCCTCAACTTCGTCGGCGTTGAGCCACTCGATGCCCGCATGTGCCGCGGCGCCGCGCACCTCGCGGACCACGACGACCCAAAGGCCCCCGCCCTCTTTGTCGGTGGGGCGAACGGTCAGGCTTAGGCGCGTACCCGCACGCCCCATAACCAGACGCGCGCCGTCTCCTATACGGTCGAGGCGCTCAGCGACAAAAGTCGCCACATCCCGCTCAAGCGCCGCGTCATTCATGGTCGAGATCACGACGTCCCCACGCGCATCGATTGCCAATGCCGAGGCCCCGGCAGCAGCCAGGGCCTCGGTCAAGATGTTTAGCTTGGCATCGCTATCCATGATTTGCCCCTGTCCGCGGCGACGTGCAACCGCCGACGGTCGCACGACCGAGTGTTTCAAAATTGAACGATATTGCTCACCAAACACTATAGGGCAGAAAGCGCCGTCCTGCGAGTATAGGTGTTGCCCCGCATCGCCATCCTGGCGGGGCGATAAGAGCTCTTCGGGACTTATAAACCTGCGGACAAGCCATACCCGCAAGAGCTCCTATCGCTCCACCGCAGGCTTGCGCTCACCAGCAACCAGCAACCAGCACGCGAATAAGCTACTTCTCTACCAGATTCCCAGCACGTGCTGCATTCCCAAACTCATGCACGCAATGCCAATCCAGCAGCAAAAGCCCAGCGCGATGGGCTTGCCGCCCTTTTTGACCAGCTCGACGATATCGGTATTAAAGCCAATAGCCGCCATGGCCATCACGATAAAGAACTTCGACAGCTCCTTGATGGGCGCCGTGATGGACACGGGAAGCTGAAGCACCGTGGTGATTACGCTCGCCAGCACAAAGAACAGCACAAACATGGGAAACGCGCGTTTAAGCGAGAACGTGCTTTTGGCGTCGCCGCCGGCCTTGCGCGCCAGATGCATCTGCCAGCATGCGAGGACCAACGTGATGGGAATAATGGCCAGCGTCCTGGTGAGCTTGACCACCGTGGCGCTCTCGAGCACATTGGCGCCGGGATGCATGCTGTCCCAGGCGCTCGCCGCAGCCGTTACGGACGAGGTGTCGTTGATGGCGGTGCCGGCAAACAGGCCAAAGCCCTCGTCTGTCAGCCCGAACATACCGCCGAGCGTCGGAAACACGAGCGCCGCGATAACGTTAAACAGGAAGATGACCGAAATGGCCTGGGCAATCTCGCGATCGTCGGCATCGATGACGGGCGCGGTCGCGGCGATGGCAGAACCGCCGCAAATTGACGAGCCCACGCCCACAAGCGTCGCGATCTTGCTCGGCACGTTCATAACGCGGCAGAGCACAAAGGCGATGACAAGCGAGGTCGAGATTGTCGCCACGATAATCGGTAGCGACTGGGCGCCCTTGGACAGAATCTGGGAGAGGTTCATGCCAAAGCCAAGCAGGATAACCGCGTACTGCAAGACTTTTTTAGACGTATAGGTGACACCGACGGCGAGCTGTTCGCGGCGATTCTTGGGAAAGACGAGCGCCAGAACCATGCCAAAGAGGATGGCGAATACCGGCCCACCGACCACCTCAATCTGTTTGCCGAGCAGCGTTGCGGGGATAGCGATGATCAGGCAGAACAAGACACCCTTCCAGCGCTCGCGTACGATATTCGCCAGTTGCATATGGGATTCCTTCTTTCTCTTTCACGTTTGCGACGGCTTATGATACGGCAACATTGAGCGCAGCCTTGCGTAAACAAAGACTAAGATGCCGCAATAGTTCTTGGGCAACAGCCGAACTACCCACCGCGGAAAGCTGATTCGCGGCATAATTAACAACTGACATATGAGTTTGATAGAACAGTTGCGAGGCGCTATGGAAGAATCGATGCACGTCGGCGAGCAGGAAACGAGCCTACAGGACCAGTCCTACCACACCATTCGACGCAAAATCGTCTACCTGGACTACAAGCCGGGCGAAAAGCTGGGCGTCAAGCAACTTTGCGACGACCTGGATATGGGGCGCACGCCCGTGCGCGAGGCTTTGGTTCGCTTGGCGCAGGAAGGCCTGGTGCGCACCGTGCCCCAGAGCGGCACCTACGTCTCACCCATCAACCTCACCCTTGCCGAGAGTGCCTGTTACATCCGCGAGCATCTGGAAAAGCAGGTGATTGTGGAGTGCTGTGCGCGCGCCACGTCGGCCGGCATCGAGCAGCTCGACCGCGCCATCGTGCTGCAGGAAAAGGCCATGGCCGAAGAGGATCGCATCGGCTTCTTTTTGAGCGACAACCTCATGCATCACATGATTTTTAGCATCGCATGTCGCAGCACCGTGTGGTCGTGGCTCGAAGAGACCAATGCCGACCTGGAGCGCTTCCGCTGGCTGCGCGCCGCCACGCAGGTTCTCGACAATCAGGACATCGTGAACGAGCACAAGCAGATTCGCCGCGCTATCGCCGGTCGCGACCCCATCGAAGCGAGCTTTTTGGTCAGCAAGCACCTGCACATGATGTTCCGCAACCAAACCGAGGTTCTGGACCAGTTCCCCGAGTACTTCGAGACCAGCAAGCTCCGCTAACCTGCCAAAAAGGGACAGGTTTATTATGGCAGGTTTTATCTGGGCAAACGCAACAAGGCCCGACTCCGTCTTGATGCGGAGCCGGGCCTTAGTCGCTAGAACGGCGGAACCAACTACTCTACCGTGACGCTCTTGGCCAGGTTACGGGGCTGGTCGACGTCGCAGCCGCGCAGGATGGCGACCTCGCGGGCGAGCAGCTGCAGAGGAACGCTCGCCGTGATGGGGCTGAACACGTCTCGGACTGCCGGCACGCGGACGACGCAGTCGGCGATCTTGTTGATCTCCTCGTCGCCCTCGGTGGCAACGACGATAACCTTGGCGCCGCGTGCCTTGCACTCCATAAGGTTCGACACGGTCTTGTCGTAGGTGGCACTCTTGGTGGCCACGGCGATGACGGGGAAGCCCGGATCGATCAGCGCGATGGGGCCGTGCTTCATCTCGCCGGCAGCATATGCCTCGGCATGCAGGTAGCTGACCTCCTTGAGCTTGAGCGCGCCCTCGTAGGAAATGGCGGCGCCCATGCCACGACCCACGAACAGCGCGGACTGCGCGTCCTTGCACACAAGTGCGGCCTCGTGCACGGCCTCGGTCTGCGTATCCAGAATCCACTGGATCTGCTCGGCCGTATCGGAAAGCTCGCGGAACATCATGCGTGCCTGTTTGGTGGTCAGGCGGTACTTGACCTGCCCCAGAAGCAGGGCCAAAAGCGTGAGGCTAACGACCTGACCGATGAAGCTCTTGGTCGAGGCAACCGCAATCTCCTTGTTGGCCTTGGTGTAGATGACGCCGTCGCTCTCACGCGCCACGGGGCTGCCCACCACGTTGGTGATGCCGAAGACCTTGGCACCCTTGATGCGCGCGTCGCGAATGGCGGCAAGGGTATCGGCCGTCTCGCCCGACTGGGACACGGCAACGACAAGCGTCGTCGGCGTAATGATGGGGTTGCGATAACGGAACTCGCTGGCCGCCTCCACCTCGGTGGGGATGCGAGCCCAGCCCTCAATGAGATTCTTGGCAATGAGGCCAGCGTGATAGCTGGTTCCGCAAGCGATCACGTAGACGCGGTCGATGTCGTTGAGTTCCTCGAGCGAAAGGCCCAGCTCGTCGATGTCGAGCTCGCCGGCCGGCGTCATACGACCGACCAGCGTGTCACGCACGACGCGCGGCTGCTCGTGGATTTCCTTGAGCATAAAGTCGGGATAACCGCCCTTTTCGGCCATGTCCAGATCCCAATCGATGTGGGTGACCTTGGGCTCGATGACATTGCCGGCCTCGTCGGTATACTCGACGCCCGCAGGCGTGAGCTTGGCAAACTGACCGTCCTCGAGCACCACGACATCACGGGTGGCGTCGATGAGCGCGATCACGTCGGAGGCAACGTAGGAGCCGGTCTCGCCCATGCCGACCACGATCGGGGAATCCTTGCGGGCCACGGCGATTACGCCAGGCTCGTCGGCGCACACGGCGGCCAAGCCATAGGCGCCCACCACGTGGGTGCAAGCCTCGCGCACGGAGGCCATCAGGTCGTGCGTCTCGGTATAAGCCTCTTCGATCAGATGCGCGAAGACCTCGGTATCGGTCTCGCTCTTAAAGTGGTGGCCGCGGCCCTCCAGCTCTTCGCGCAGCTCGGCGAAGTTCTCGATGATGCCGTTGTGGACGATGGCGATACGACCGTCGCAGCTGGTGTGGGGATGGGCGTTAACGACGGAGGGCTTGCCGTGGGTGGCCCAACGGGTGTGGCCGATACCGCAGGTAGCGTCGCTGTCGATGTTGGAAAGCTCGCTCTCCAGGCCCGCGACCTTGCCCACGCGGCGGATGACGTCGAGGTGCGCCGCGGCGCCCTCACCCACCTCGAGCGCGACGCCCGAGGAGTCATAGCCGCGATACTCCATACGCTTGAGACCCGTGACCAGGATGTTCTTTGCAATATCAGAGCCGGTGTAGCCGACAATTCCGCACATAGGATAAATCCCTTCGTTCGCGTGACTGCAAGACGTCCACGCACAGGGGGCGCTGAGACGTATAACGTTCGAGTATTGTACTCACGCAAGCGCAAGCTGATATACCAGAAGTGGTATCTCAACTTAGATACCACCCGATGCACACATGCCCAAACCACCACGATGGGGACAGGCACCTTTGTGGTGGTTTGGGCTCCAGCGTTTGCCCAGATAAAACCTACCAAAATAAACCTGTCCCTAATTGGCAGGTTTTGACACCCTAGGGGCGGGCGATGCTACAATCTGGCTTGTACTTGAAACGCATCAAAGGGGCCGCTATGGCAAAGGTAAAAATCAGCGATGTCGCGCGCGAGGCGGGAGTCTCGCTGGGCACGGTTTCCAACGCGCTCAACCATCCCGAAAAGCTGCGCCCCGAGACCCTCAAACTTATCAACGAAACCATCAATCGACTGGGCTACCTGCCCAACCAAAGCGCCCGTCAGCTCGCAGGCGGCGCCACCAAGTCCTTTGGCCTAGTCCTCCCCCGCCTCGACCACGGCTTCTCGCTCCAAATTGCCAGCGGCGCCCACAACGAGGCCCGCAAGCACGGCTACGATTTACTCATCGCCAATGCCGATAACGACGATATTCTCGAGGATCATTACCTGCGCTATTTTATGGGCACGCAGATGTCCGGCGTCATGGTTCAGCCCATGGC
Organism: uncultured Collinsella sp.; assembly: GCA_958445065.1. Taxonomy (GTDB): domain Bacteria; phylum Actinomycetota; class Coriobacteriia; order Coriobacteriales; family Coriobacteriaceae; genus Collinsella. Next base: position 7,269 of record CAUCQW010000027.1, on the reverse strand, counting down.
GTCTCCCGACTGGCACCCCGCCATGACCAAGATGCCCGTGCCGATCGTCCATCTTGACATCCACTGTTCCGAGCCCGGCTACTACGTGGCTGCCGACAACGAGGCACAAGGCCGCATTATCGCCGAGCTCGCCGTTGCCCGTGGCGCACGCCATATCACCGTTGTGGGAAGGGCGGCATTTATGCAGCTCACCTTGCGCGTACTTGGCATCCACAAGGCCCTCGCCCTGCATCCCGATATCAAAATTGAGGTCATTGACGCCGGAGAGTGGAATACCGCAGCCGACGGCTACAGCATTGGCGCTCAGATTGCCGGGCGCTCCGGCGACGAGCGCCCCGATTTTGTCATCGGCCTGACCGACGTACTGGCGTCGGGCGTCATCTCGGCGCTGGTCGATAAAGGCATCTCCGTCCCCGAGCAGGTCCGCGTGGCTGGCTGCGACGGCAACCCGCTCGCCTGGAGCGGGTCGGTCCCACTCACCACGGTGGCACCCCCAGGCTACGAGATTGGCCGCAAGGGCATTCAATTGCTCATGGAGCAAATCGAAAACAAAGCCCCGGCGAAGACCAAGCACGCCCGTATCGGTTCCGCCGCACGCATCGTCACCGCGGTCACGGCCGTCGAGGACATCAACCGCCAAGAGCTCGTACGCCCGTTTTTACTGGAGCGCGCCAGCACCCAGGCAAGCAGTCACACCGAAGCCACCGCCATCAACCTCGGCGCCTACCTTTAGCACACGGCCTTGACCGCGGCCGTCAGGTCGAACAACGTATCGAGCACCGCCTCGCAGCCGTCCACCACGTCCTGCGGCAGCGGCACGATATCGGGGACGGCAAAGACGTGGCAGCCAGCCGTGATGCCCGAGACGCAGCCGTTGCGTGAATCCTCGACCACGGCACATTCCTCGGGAGCAAAGCCCGCGCGCTCGCAGGCAAGCAGATACATCTCGGGGTCGGGCTTGCCGTGCACGACGTCCTCGCCGCAGGTCACCGTTTCAAACTTGTCAAAGAGGCCGACCATCTTAAGGTTGCGTTCTGCCGTGACATGGCGCGATGACGTCGCAAGGCCCACGTGATAGCCCGCAGCCAGCAGCTCGTCTATGCACTCGGCGGCGCCGGCCTTAAGCTCCAGGTCGGTCTTGACCATCTCGTCGCGAATCTCCTTGTGGCGGGCATAGATCGCCTCAGCGGTTTCTCTGCTGCCGCAATGCGCCTCAAGGATGTCCATGACATCGGGCAGCGTGCGACCGATAAACTGATGAATCAGCGTGTCATCAATCGCGACACCCAGCTCAGCAGCGGGCGCTTTCCATGCCTTGATGCCCAGACGCTCGGTATCGACCAGTGTTCCGTCCATGTCAAAAATAACAGCCTTGATCATATCGGTCCCCCATCGACTCTCGCTGTCGCATTGCCGCAACTCTACCGCATTTGGCAACTTGTATATAACGTATATACCATATTGCACTTTCGTTACATAGATAGAAGTCTTATGGCAAGTAACGCATTAGGATTATAGTTTTCGATCGAGTACTCAACGATAAGGATCGTTTCATGATTTTAGACACCACGGCACCCGCAGAGGAGCTTCAAGACAAGCTATCGGCGCTCGAACAGCTGCTTTTGGCATACGGGCGCGTGGCTATCGGGTTTTCCGGCGGCGTTGACAGCAGCTTTTTGGCCGCCGTATGCGCCCGCATCATGCCTACCAATACCCTCCTCGTCCATCTCACCACGCCGCTCATCGGCACACCCGAGCAGGCTTCGTTTGAACGGTCCGTTGACGGGCAAACCAATGAGGGACCGCATTTTAAGCTCCCCGTGCTCAATCTTTCGGTCGATCAGCTGCAGCTCCCCCAGGTAGCCTGCAACGATGCCGACCGCTGCTACCACTGCAAGCGCGCCGGCTTTACCGCTATCGTCAACCACGCCAAGTCGCTAGGCTTTCCCACCGTCATCGATGGCAGCAATGCAAGCGATCGCGGTGACTACCGCCCCGGCATGCGTGCGGCAGAAGAGCTCGGCGTGCGCTCACCCCTTATGGAGGTCGGCTTCACCAAGGACGAAGAGCGCGAGCTGCTGCGCGCATGGGGCTATCCCGTTTGGAACCTGCCGGCGGGGGCCTGCCTTGCCACGCGCGTCCCCACGGGCGAGAAGCTTACGCGCGAGAAGGTCGATTTAATCCGCGCCTGCGAGGATTATCTGCACGATCTTGACCTGGCGCAGGTCCGCGCACGCCTGGTCGGCGGCTGCATGCATATCGAAGCCGCCCCGGCAGATGTCGCCAAGATCGCCGCCCTCGGCGGTACCGTGGTCAACGACGAGGGAAAGACCCCGCTGCCCGCCGCCATCGAGTCCGTGCTGCGCAACCTAGGCTGCGGACACATCTCCCCCGAGGTCGCCCCCTACATCCACGGCAACATGAATCTTTAAATTACGCCGTTTTACAAACGGCGTAACCGCTCGGCGCTGCGCAGGCCCCGGGCACGGCAATCTGCTCGCTCGCGCATGCTCAACCTGAACCACATAAATTGTTGCCGACCTTCTAAAAGGGGACAGATTTATTTTGGCAGGTTTTATCTGGGGAAACGTCGAGCCCCACACGTCCCAACCATCGCAACCCCTTCTAGGGTAAATGGATCGATAGCGCGTCTCCCAATCTTTAAGTATTTGTTCGGTAGAGCGACCCCTGCCGGCACCTGCTAGACTGGTAGATTCCGAACCGTCTAGCCAGGAGCCTCAATGTCGCGCAAGTCCGCCTACAAGCAAGTACTTTCCATCGGCACCGCCGTGGTGCTGGGGTTTGCGCTGTTCACAGGGTCGCTCGACGGAGCGCCCAAGCTGCTCTCGCCGCAAAGCGATGAGCAGGCGGCTGCTCTGGCCGAGAAGCAAAGCGAGAGCCCCAACCGCACCGACGACGAAGCGGACTTGGTCGCCCGGCTCGAATCGGGAACAGCGAGCTCCACGGACTCCGAAGATGATCAGGACTCCGGCGATGGCTCTGAATCCGCCACGACCGACACCGCTGACGATGCCTCTTCAAACGTCACCCCCATCGACGAGGTCGAAAACCCCGACCTCAACCGCGCCCGCGGCGTATATCTCAGCAGCATTCCCGACTACGCCGGCAACCCCTACGTTGCCCTCCGCGCCGACGGCACGCATCCGCTCGGCACGCCGTCGTTCACGCTCGATGAATACGATCGTGCCACCGAGGAGGGCTGCTTTAAGAAGTTCTCTAAACTCGACAGCCTGGGCCGTACCCGCAAAGCGCTCGCCTGCATAGGACCCGAATCGCTCGGCCAAGGCAAGCGCGGCGACATCTCGCGCATCCATCCCGCCGGGTGGCACCAGCAGCGCTACGACTTTATTCCGGGTCAAAGCCTCTACAACCGTTGCCACCTCATCGCCTGGTCGCTCTGCGGCGAAAACGCCAACCGCAAGAATCTCCTCACCGGCACACGCTATCTCAACGAAACGGGCATGCTGCCGTTTGAAGAGCAGATCCTCGACTACATCCACGACACAGGCAACCATGTGCTCTACCGCGTCACGCCCATGTACAACGAAGAGGAACTTGTCTGCCGTGGCGTGCGACTTGAGGCGCAATCGGTCGAGGACCACGGCAAGACCCTGTGCTTCCACGTGTACTGCTACAACCTGCAGCCGCATGTGCAGATCGACTACGCCACCGGCCGCAATCAGGCCTCGGGGGACTAGGGCCGACCAAGCTGCCCCAAAACCTAAAATGATCCGTTTTCCTCCGTCCCCCAGGGATCAAAAAGGGCCGCCCTGGATTGCCCAGAGCGGCCCTTGCACCGGCATTCATGTTGCAGGCAACGCCACGCGCTACTTGGCGCGGCCCTCCTCATAGCGCTCGACCAGCTTGGCCTGAACGTCATAGGGCACCTGCTCATAGCCCGCGGGCTTCATGGTAAAGTCGCCTGTGCCGCGCGTGATGGAGCGCAGGCGCGTCGAGTAATCCGTCAGCTCGGCCAGCGGCGCCTGGGCAATGACCACGGTGTCTCCGCGCTCATCGGCCTCCATGCCCGTCACGCGACCGCGCGAGGCCGAGATGTCGCCCATCACGGCGCCGGCGTAGCTCTCGGGGATCGTCACCGTGATTTCCTCGATAGGCTCCAGCACCACCGGGTCGGCATCGGCGCATGCCTTGCGCAGGCCGATGCGAGCCGCCGCGCGGAACGCCATCTCGTTGGAGTCGACGCTGTGATACGAACCGTCGTACACCGCGACGCGAATGCCCGTGAGCGGGTAGCCGGCAATAATACCGTCCTTCATGGTCTCCTGGACGCCCTTGTCCACGGCGGGAATCAGCGAGCGCGGAATGCGACCGCCCACGACCTCGTCCACGAACTCATAGCCGTCGCTCGTGCCGTCGGACCCAATGAGCGGCTCGACGCGCAGCCAGCAGTCGCCGTACTGACCGGCGCCGCCGGTCTGCTTCTTGTGGCGACCCTGGGCGCTCGCCGTGCGGCGGATGGTCTCGCGATACGGAATGCGGATCGGCACGCTCTTGGCGGCGACCTTGGTGCGGTCCTCCAGACGGTTGAGCAGCACCGAAACCTGTGCCTCACCAACGGCAGAGATAATGGTCTGGCCAGTCTCCTCGTCGCGGTCGATGCTCATGGTCGGGTCTGCCTTGCAGGCCTTCTCGATAAACGTGTAGAGCTTCTCTTCGTCGCCGCGATTCTCGGCCTCGATGGCGATGCGATACTGCGAGTTGGGGAACTTAAACGCAGCAGCCTCGACCTTACCGGTAATGGAGAGCGTATCGCCCGTCTCGGCCGCCAGCTTGGGCGCCACGATGATGTCGCCGGCATAGGCGTGACCGACCTCGGTCATGTCGCGACCGCACATCACATACAGGTGAGCCAGACGGTCGCCCTTGCGCGTGCGCGCGTTGATCAGCTCAAGACCCGGCTCAAGCGTACCCGTCAGCACCTTGATAAAGCTGATGCGACCCTGCTGCGGATCGGCCAGCGTCTTAAACACAAACGCCACCGGACGGTCATCGTCACTCGAGATCTTAAGCGAATCGCCGTCGATGAGCGGCATCTCGCCGTAGTCGGTCGGCGCCGGGAAGTACGTCGCGATGTCGTCCATCAGCGAGTTGACGCCCTGCTCCTTAATGCAATCGCCCGCAAAGACCGGCACAAAGATGCGCTCGGCAATCGCCTTCGACAGCAGGCCTTCAAGCTCCTCCTGCGTCAGCGTCTCCTCGCCTTCCAAGTACTTCATCATCAGTTCGTCGTCGGCCTCGGCCACCAGCTCGCACAGATGGTCATGGGCCTCCTCGGCCTGGGCACGATACTCCTCGGGAATCTCCGACTCAACGGCCTCGGCGCCGTTGCAGTGGCGCGCCTTCATGCGCACCAGGTCGATGATGCCGTCAAAGTCCTCGCCCTCGCCCCAGGGAAGAGTCACGGCGCCCAGGCGCGTACCAAAGCGCTCCTGCAGCAGGTCCATTGTGGTCGCAAAGCTGGCCTCGGAGCGCGACAGGCGGTTTACGAACACCGCACGCGCCAGGCGCAGGTCCTCGGCGGCATACCAGAGCTTAACCGTCGTAGGCTGCGGGCCGGCCTCGGCGTCGACCACAAACAGAGCCGTCTCGCAGACGCTCATCGCGGCAAAGGCGTCGCCGATAAAATCGGGGTAGCACGGGGCATCGAGCACATTGATGCGCGCGCCCTTCCAGTCGATCGGCGCAATGGTCGTCGAGATGGAAAATGCACGCTTAACCTCTTCGGGGTCATAGTCGAGCGTGGGCTTGGTGCCGTCGTGGCCGCCCAGGCGGGCGGTCTTGCCGGAAAGGTGGAGCATGGCTTCGGCGAGTGAAGTCTTGCCCACCCCGCCTTGGCCTACGAGCACCACGTTCCTTACGTTACCGGTCTTGGGAGCACCCATGATGACCTCCTTGCAGGGCCGCGCGCAATGCGCGACGCCAACGGGGAGAGTTCGCGGTCGGTGCCATCCCGGGAGCAGCATGGTCGGCAGCCGAGCCGACTCACCCTCCAAATGTCCTATGCCACCACCCTACCCTCACGGGCGACCGTCCATGCACACCTTTCGGCACACGTATGAATACAGGCGGCGAGAGGAAGAGACAAGCTTGTGAGGCAATTATTGAACCCCGTCGATGTAAACAAAAAGCCGCCACAGACCGTAAGACCTGTGGCGGCTTCGCCTCAATTGCCTCAATTAATAGTTGAGTAAATACCTGAGTCTATCCCTCGATACGGCTCAAGAACTCACGCGTGCGCTGCTCGCGCGGATGGTCGATAACCTGCTCGGCAGGTCCCTCCTCGACAATGCGACCGCCGTCCATAAAGACCACGCGGTCGGCAACATCGCGCGCAAACTGCATTGCGTGGGTCACGATTACCATCGTCATATTCTGCGCCGCCAGGTCCTTAATGACACGCAGCACCTCGGCCGTCAGCTCGGGATCGAGCGCCGAAGTCGGCTCGTCAAAGAATAAGATTTCCGGATCGAGTGCCAGGGCGCGGGCAATACTCACGCGCTGCTGCTGACCGCCGGAAAGCTCACACGGCACCTTGTTCTCGTTGCCCGTAAGCCCCATCTGCACAATCAACTCACGCGCACGCGCCTCCGCCTGCTCGCGCGGGCGCTTGAGCACGCGGATCGGGGCATCGGTGATGTTTTTCATCACCGTATAGTGCGGGAACAGATTGTAATTTTGGAACACCAGGCCGAATCGCGAGCGCGCCTGCTTGGGCACATCGCCCTTCGCATAGACCGCGCCCGATCCCGCATCCGTCGCAACGGCAAGGTCGCCAAACGAGAGCGAGCCTCCGTCGAGTGTCTCGAGCAGCGTGGCACAGCGCAGCAGCGTGGACTTACCGCCGCCCGAAGGCCCGATAATCGCCACGACCTCGCCACGCTTTACCTCGAGTGAGATATCCTTGAGCACCTCATTGCCGCCAAACGCCTTGCGCGCGCTTTCGATTTTCATCACTGAGTTAGTCATGATAATAGTCCAGCTTCTTTTCGGCGGCACCCAGCAGCATCTCGACCACAAAGTTAAAGACCCAGTAAATCAGCGCCGCAATCGCAAACGGCACCATGCTCACTTGCGAGGCAACCAGCGCCTTGGCCGTCGAGAACATCTCGCCCACGCCAATGGCAAACGCCAGCGACGTGTCCTTGACCAGCGTGATGATCTCGTTGCCCATCGCCGGCAGAATACGCTTGGCGACCTGCGGCATCACGATATACAGAAACGTCTGCA
>CAUCQW010000026.1 GCA_958445065.1 uncultured Collinsella sp. | reverse complement strand
CGTCCCTGCATGCGTTTGTGCAATCTCGCAGGGTCGAGAGCCTGCAGACGAAGGCTATCTATCGAACCTTAGCATTTTTCGCCATTCCGGCCCTGGTGGGCGGTACCTTTCAGATCGTATACTCGGTGCCTGGCCTTTGTGTCGGCATAATGATTAGCATGTTGCTGCTCTACATTATCTGCCAGGAGCAGCTCGTCTCGACCGACCCGTTGACTGGCCTCAACAATCGCAACCGTTTTGAGACCTATATCCTGTCGCTCTTCTCAAATGTGGATCAGGCCGAAGATGTGTATCTGCTTATGATGGACGCTGACGGCTTTAAGCAGATTAACGATCGTTATGGACATGTGGAGGGCGACCATGCTCTTCAGGTCATATCCGCTGCTCTCAAAGAAGTCTGCTCGGCGTCTGGTGGCTTTATCGCGCGTTATGGTGGCGATGAGTTCGTGGTGCTCCAAAAGGCAGCGGCGGAACAGGATATCATGCATCTGTGCGCGACAATCAACGACGAGCTCGCGCATGCCGAGGTGCCGTATCTGTTGCGGATGTCCATCGGCTATGCACGGGTCGGTGATAGTGTCGATACTTGGCAAGACTTGCTTCGCGCTGCCGATGCGGAGCTCTACCGCGTCAAGGCCGATAAAAAGAAAGCCGGCGTCCAGATACGCTAGAAAAAAGGCGCACGACCGTTGCGATGGTCGTGCGCCCTTTTTGCGTTTGCGGGGGCCACCGGCCATAACGCCCAGGCGCGGTGCGGCAAGACGAGCGTCTGCCGCCGCGGCTCGGTACGAAATCAACGAGAGCCAGTGCATTCCATTAAGCTAAAGTGTGTGAAGGCTCTCTCTAAAAAGGTGAGCTCGCTAGGCTTTTTTGGGTTTGTTGACGATGATTATGCCGCCGCAGACCAACAGCAGGGCAACGATGACGGTAATGGGGCTCGTGCCAGCGCCCTCGCCGAGCAGCAGCGCGCTCAGCACCACACCAAAGACCGGGTTCATAAACCCAAAGACCGAGACGCGGCTGACGGGGTTGACGGCAAGCAGGCGCGACCACAGCGAGTAGGCGACCGCGGAGATAAGCGCCATGTAGATGATGAGCGCGATGGCGGGGGCAATTGTCGTGGGGGAGAGCGTGCCACCCATCAAAAAGCCGATGGCGGTGAGGACCAGGCCGCCGACCAAGAACTGCCACCCGGCAAGCAAGACGCCGTCGTGCTTGCGCGAGAAGATGCCGATCAGGCAGGTCGAAAGAGCACCCGCGACAGTGGAGGCTAGGATAAAGCCCTCGCCATCGAGCCTGAAGCCAAAGGTGCCATCTGCGCCCGAGAGGTTGACGAGCGCGACGCCGGCAAAGCCCAGCGCACAGCCAAGCACCTTGGCCGTATTGAGCTTCTCGGTGTGAAATGCCAGGGCGGCAAAGAGGATAGCCAAGAAGTTGGCGCTGGCCTCGATGATGGAGCTCGACATAGCGCTTGCACGGGAGAGACCAAGGTAGAAAAAGAAGTACTGGCCGATGGTCTGGAAGAGCGACAAGATGCAGATGGGCTTGATATCGCGCGTTTGCGGAACGAGCGGTCGGCGCTGGGCCACGCTCATGCCAACAATGACCAGCATGCCGGCAAGCGTGAAGCGCAAGCCCGCAAAGAGCAGCTGCGAGGCGCTATCGTGCGCCGGGATACCAAAGAGTGCGTAGCCGATCTTGATGCAGGGAAAGGCCGATCCCCAGAGTGCACAGCAAACAAGACAGCCCAGGATAAGTCCGGGCAGGGTGGCGAGATACGGCTTGTGGCTTTCCATGATGTCCTTCCTGCATGCGCGAAGCAAAAAAGAACCCGCCACCGGATGTGTCGGTGGCGGGTGTTGTTACCCGAAGGGATTGTACCCGATGGGAAAGGTTTAAGCGAAGTAGGCCACGCCGCTTTCAAAGATCGGCATGAACTTATCGCCGGGGACATGCTCGGGCACGTTGCGGTACAGGTTGTCGCCGCGACGCTCGGCATGGCCCATCTTGCCCAGGACGCGACCGTCGGGACTCGTGATGCCCTCGATGGCGAGTGCGGAGCCGTTGGGGTTGACGGAGAGATCCATGCTGGGCTTGCCGTCCTCGCCCACGTACTGCGTGGCGACCTGGCCGTTGGCGATCAGCTGGGCGAGCACTTCGTCATTGGCGACAAAGCGGCCCTCGCCGTGGCTGATGGCGACGGTGTAGGGGTCGTCCAGGCTGCACTGCGACAGCCACGGGGACAAGTTGGACGAGATGCGGGTGCGCACCAGACGGCTCTGGTGGCGACCGATGGTGTTGAACGTCAACGTGGGCGCATCGGGCGTGGAGTCGACGATGTCGCCGTAGGGCACCAGGCCGAGCTTGATCAGGGCCTGGAAGCCGTTGCAGATGCCCAGCATCAGGCCATCGCGGGCCTTGAGCAGGTCGCGGACTGCCTCGGTGACCTCGGGAGCGCGGAAGAACGCCGTGATGAACTTGGCAGAGCCGTCGGGCTCGTCGCCGCCCGAGAAGCCGCCGGGGATCATAACGATCTGGCTTGCACGGATGCGGCGGGCAAGCTCGTGGGTGCTCTCGGCGACGGCCTCGGGCGTGAGGTTGTTGATCACGAAGGTGTCGGCCTCGGCACCGGCGGCACGGAAGGCGCGGGCGCTGTCGTACTCGCAGTTGTTGCCGGGGAACACGGGGATGATCACGCGCGGGCGGGCGATCTTGGCGCCGCCGTACACGTGGATATCCTTGGCGCGGAAGTCGATGGTCTCGACCTCGGGGGTCTCGCCGGCGCTGCGGTAGGTGAAGACGCCCTCGATGCCGCTCTCCCAGGCCTCCTGGAGCTCGGCGAGCTCGATGACCTCGGAGCCGGTGTCGATGACATAGCCCTCGACGGTGGTGCCCAGGGGCTCGACGACAACGCCGTCGGCGACCTCGGGCAGCTCGGCGTCCTCGGCGAGCTCGACGATAAAGCTGCCGTAGAGCGGGGTGAAGAGGCTCTCCACGTCTACATCCTCGGCAAGCTCGATACCGATCTGGTTACCGACGCACATCTTAAAGAGGCTCTCGGCGCCGCAGCCGTAGCCGGGCGTGGAGATGGCCAGGGCGTTGCCGGTAGCAGTGAGCGCCTCGACGGCGTCAAACGCGGCGAGCAGCTGCTGGGCGTCGGGACGGTAGTCCTCGCCATAGGTGGCGGGGGCGATGCGGACGACGCGGTGCGTGAGGCCCTTGAACTCGGGTGAGACGGCGCGGGCGGCCTTGCCCACGGCGACGGCGAAGCTGATCAGGGTCGGCGGAACGTTGAGCTCGCCGGTCTCGTCCTCAAACGAACCGCTCATGGAGTCCTTGCCGCCGATGGCGCCGGCACCCAGGTCGACTTGGGCCATGAGGGCGCCTAGGACGGCTGCCGTGGGCTTGCCCCAGCGCTCGGCCTCGGTGCGCAGGCGCTCGAAGTACTCCTGGAAGGAGAGATAGGCGCGCTTGTGCTCAAAGCCGGCAGCCACGAGCTTGGCGATGGACTCGACCACGGACAGGTAGGCGCCCGCAAACTGGTCGGCCTCCATCAGATAGGGGTTGAAGCCCCATGCCATGGCACTCGCCGTGGTGGTCTCGCCGTCCACGGGGAACTTGGCGACCATGGCCGAGCTGGGGGTGAGCTGCGTCTTGCCGCCAAAGGGCATGAGCACGGTCGCGGCGCCGATGGTGGAGTCGAAGCGCTCGGAAAGGCCCTTGTTAGAAGCGACGTTGAGGTCGGTGACGAGCGAGGTCATGCGCTCGGCGAGCGTGGTGCCGGCCCAGCTGGGCTGCCACACGCTACGGGCGCACACGTGGGCGACCTGGTGCTTGGGTGCGCCGTTGGAGTTGAGGAACTCGCGGGACAGGTCGACGATGGCGACGCCGTTCCAGGCCATGCGCATGCGCGGCTCGGCGGTAACCTCGGCGATAACGGTAGCCTCCAGGTTCTCCTCGGCGGCGTAGCCCATGAACTCCTCGACGTCACCGTCGGCGACGGCGCAGGCCATGCGCTCCTGGGACTCAGAGATAGCGAGCTCGGTGCCGTCCAAGCCGTCGTACTTCTTGGTCACGGTATCAAGGTCGACATACAGGCCGTCGGCAAGCTCACCCACGGCGACCGAGACACCGCCGGCGCCAAAGTCGTTGCAGCGCTTGATCAGACGGCAGGCATCGCCGCGGCGGAACAGGCGCTGCAGCTTGCGCTCGACCGGGGCGTTGCCCTTCTGGACCTCGGCGCCCGAGGTCTCGATGGACTCGGTGTTCTGGGTCTTGGAGGAGCCGGTGGCGCCACCGATGCCGTCACGGCCAGTGCGGCCGCCCAGCAGGATGATCTTGTCGGTGGGGGCGGGGCACTCGCGACGAACGTGGTTTGCCGGGGTAGCGCCCACGACGGCGCCAACCTCCATGCGCTTGGCCACGTAGCCGGGGTGATAGAGCTCGTTGACCTGACCGGTGGCAAGGCCGATCTGGTTGCCGTAGCTGGAGTAGCCGGCGGCGGCAGTGGTCACGAGCTTGCGCTGCGGCAGCTTGCCCTCGAGCGTCTCGGAGACCGGGACGGTGGGGTCGCCGGCGCCGGTGACGCGCATGGCCTGGTACACGTAGCTGCGGCCCGAGAGCGGGTCGCGGATGGCGCCGCCCACGCAGGTGGCGGCACCGCCGAAGGGCTCGATCTCGGTCGGGTGGTTGTGGGTCTCGTTCTTAAAGAGGAACAGCCAGTCCTGGTCCTCGCCATCGACATCGACCTTCACCTTGACGGTGCAGGCGTTGATCTCCTCGGACTCGTCGACATCGGTCATGACGCCGGTCTTCTTAAGGTACTTAGCGCCGATGGTGCCCATGTCCATGAGGCAGACGGGTTTGGCGTCGCGGCCGAGTTCGTGGCGCATCTCCATGTAGCGGTCGAAGGCCTGCTGCACCACGGCGTCGTCGATCGTCACGTCATCCAGGACGGTGCCGAAGGTGGTGTGGCGGCAGTGGTCGGACCAATAGGTGTCGATCACACGGATTTCGGTGATGGTGGGGTCGCGGTCCTCATCGCGGAAGTACTGCTGGCAGAAGGCGATGTCTGCCTCGTCCATGGCAAGGCCGCGCTCGGAAATAAAGGCGGCAAGGCCGGTCTCGTCGAGCTCGCGGAAACCGTCGAGCACCTCGACGGGCTGGGGCTCGGGGGTCTCCATGTACAGCGTCTCGGGCAGGTCGAGCGAGGCGATGCGCGCCTCGACGGGGTTCACCACGTAGTGCTTGATGGCATCGATGGCGGCCTCGTCCAGAGTGCCCGAGATCATATAGACCTTGGCGGAGCGCACGGCGGGGCGCTCGCCCTGGCTGATGAGCTGCGCGCACTCGCTGGCGGAGTCGGCGCGCTGGTCAAACTGGCCAGGCAGGAATTCGACGGCAAAGACGGCGCCACCGCTTGCGGGGAGCTCGTCGTAGGTCACATCGACCTGGGGCTCGCTAAAGACGGTCGGCACGCAGGAGCGGAAAAGCTCCTCGTCGATGCCCTCGACGTCGTAGCGGTTGATGATCCTCAGGGCCTCGATGCCCTTGATGCCGAGAATTTCGGTCAGCTCGCCCTTGAGCTGCTGAGCCTCGACGTCGAACCCGGGTTTCTTCTCCACGTAGATACGAGAGACCATTGGTTCCTGCCTTCCTGATCGGTTGGGCGTACGGTACGGTATGCGGCAGCGGTCGGTTTACGGGGCAAGCCTCGCGGTCGCCTTGAGCCACATGTTTGTAAACCTCACTATGATACGACAGCTCGCGGCGCGTTGAGGACGGCGAGGGTGCTACAGTGGGGCTCAAACAAGAGAAAGGCATCACATGGCATTCGTTTCGCTCGCCATCATCGCACTCGTGGCCTTTGCGAGTCCCTTCATCGCCTCGGCGATTCCCGGAAAACCTGTTCCCGAGACGGTCTTTTTGCTCGTGCTCGGCGCGGTGCTGGGACCCCATATGCTCGGCGTCATCCATGTAGATGCCGAGGTCTCGCTTGTGTCCGAGCTGGGCCTGGCCTTTTTGTTCCTGCTTGCCGGCTTTGAGATCGACCCCAAGAGCATCACGGGCGTCGAGGGGCGCTACGGCTTGGCGACGTGGGCCGTCACGTTTGGTATCGCCTGGCTTGCCGTGCGCTTTACCCCGTGGTTCTCGGTCAGTCATTTCGACGGTATCGCCGTGACGCTTGCCCTCACTTCGACGGCGCTCGGCACGCTCGTGCCCATCATGCGTGAGCGCTCGCTCACTGGCACGCGTGTGGGCGACTCGATTCTCGCGTATGGCACCTGGGGTGAGCTCGGCCCTGTGCTCGCCATGTCGGTGCTGCTGTCTGCCCGCACTGGCATCCAAACGCTCGTAATCCTTGGCCTGTTTGCGGTGGTCTGCGTGTTGCTTGCCGTGGTCCCAAGCCGCTCCAAGCGCGTCGGCAGCCGCTTCTTTGCGTTTGTCGAGGAACGCGCCGATACCACGTCGCAGACCTTCGTGCGCCTGACGGTGCTCATCCTGGTCACACTCGTGGCTTTCTCGGCCGTCTTTGATCTCGACATTGTGTTGGGTTCTTTTGCCGCCGGCTTTGTCTTGCGCTACATCATCCCCGAGGGCAACCATACGCTCGAGACCAAGCTCGACGGCCTGGCCTACGGCTTTTTGATTCCGGTGTTCTTTACCGTATCGGGCGCAAAGATCGACCTGACGGCCGTGGCGTCGCGCCCGGGTCTGCTCGTGGGCTTTATCGTGGCGTTGCTGATTATTCGTGCCGTGCCCATTCTTATTTCTATGAGCATTTGCCCTGCGACGCGCGATGTGTCGGCGTATGGTCGCATTACCGTGGCCCTGTACTGCACCACGGCGCTGCCGATCATCGTTGCCGTGACGAGCGTTGCCGTCAACGCGGGCGCGCTGTCGCAAGACATCGCGTCGGTTATGGTTGCCGCCGGCGCCATCACGGTGTTCTTGATGCCATTGCTCGCGCAGCTCTTCTACCGCGTGGTGGATGCCGCGCCGGTCGCCGCCGTGGCAGAAGTTGCCGAGCATCCATCCGATGCGCTCGACATCCTGCGCGCCCACCACGACTTAGCGAGCTTGCTCGCGCGCGAGCATGAGCTGCTGACTTCGCATGGCCATGGTCGCGTATTCGAGGGCCTGCCTACGCTCGATGCGATTGCCGAGCGTCTTTCCGCCGAGGCGGCGAGCGGCCACATCGATGCCCGCATCGTGGACGCGGCGCACCTACTTGCCGATAAGACCTATGGAGACGAGGTCGACCCGTCCGAGCTGACCCCACGCGAGCGCCGCCGTCTGGAGCGCGCCAAGCTCGCCGTGCGCGAATACCGCCGCCGCATGCTGGAGCTCTATGCAAGAGAAGAAGCCGAGGACGACGACGGCAGGTAGCCAACGCCGCCGCGGAAAATGCATCCCGGAATTGGCGTCCAGAGTGGGACGTGCTTTCCGCGAGAGGCCCGTTGCGGAAAGCGTGTCCCAGAATCCGCGCCCAGAATGGGACATAGTTTCCGAAAAAGGCCCTGAGGGAAGCTTCGCCCCGTTCTGAGCTGAAATACCGGGACGCAGCTTCCCCTGCAAACAGAAGAAGGCGCGCTGCCTGTGGTTGATGCAGGCAGCGCGCCTTTTGCGTTGAGCTTCGTTGAGGTTCGAAGTAGTGGACTAGTTGGCCATGACGCCTTCGGTCCAGGCCTCAACGTCCTCGATGCGCAGGACGTTGGCGACCTCGGCCACGCAGTCGACGCTGGCAAGCTCGGCGGCGGCAGCCTGGACGTCCTTCTCGAGCGCGCGGTGCGTCAGGAAGATGACCGAGCAGGCATCGCTGACGCCCGGCTTGCCGTCCTCGACCTGGTTGATGAGCGAGATCGAGATGTTGTGCTTGGCAAAGATGTCGACCGTCTCGGACAGGGCGCCCACGCGGTCGGCGACCTTCAGGCGCACATAGTACTTGGTCTGGAGCTCGTCCATAGGCTTAAAGGCGAGGTTGTGACCATAGGGCTCAATCTCGGGCAGCGGAGCCACGCCGCGGCTGATCTGCTCGGAGAGCGACAGGATATCGCCCACGACGGCGCTCGCGGTGGGGAAGGAGCCTGCGCCGGCACCGTAGAACATGGTTTCGCCCACGGCGTCGCCTACTACGTAGACGGCGTTCATGGCACCGTTGACCTTGGCGAGCATGTGGTCGGCGGGGATCAGCGTGGGATGCACGCGGACGTCGACGCCGGCGTCGGTGTTGCGGGCGATGCCGAGCAGCTTGATGGTGTAGCCGAGCTCGCGGGCCTGGGCGATGTCCTCGGCGCCGATGGTGCGGATACCCTGCTGGTACACATCGTCGGTGGTAACGCGGGTGCCAAAACCGATGGAAGCGAGGATCGCCGTCTTGCTGGCGGCATCGAAGCCGTCGACGTCGGCGGACGGGTCGGCCTCGGCATAGCCCTTGGCCTGTGCGTCGGCGAGCACATCGGCGTAATCGGCGCCTTCGGCATCCATGCGCGACAGGATATAGTTGGTGGTACCGTTGAGAATACCGGCGATGGTCAGGATCTTGTTGCCCACCAGGTCGTGCTCGAGCGTGCTCACGATGGGGATGCCGCCGCCGCAGCTGGCCTCGCACTTAATCTGCACGCCGCACGCGCGCGCCTTCTCGGCGAGCGTCTCGACATGGCGGCCCAGCAGGGCCTTGTTGGCAGAGACGACGTGCTTGCCGTTCTCGAAGGCAGTGGTGAAGATCTCGGTTGCGGGATGCTCGCCGCCGATCAGCTCGACGACGATGTCGACGGCGGGGTCGGCGACGACGTCATGCCAGTCACTCGTAAAGGCCTCGCGCTCAATACCGGCTGCTTCGGCCTGCTCCCAGGCAAGCGCGCAGGCGCGGGTCAGCTTAAGGTCGATGCCGTAGGCTGCCAGGTACTCATCGTGGTGGCTCTTGATCAGACGGGCCACGCCGCCGCCGACGGTTCCCAGACCGATCAGACCGACGTTCACGGTGCGCAGGGGTTCGCTCATAGATAGCTCCTTGGTGCATCTTATGGATGGATTAACCGCTTAAAGGTTGAGTGCATTCTAGCGTGAACCGAGAGCGCGTGCTCGCCAGGCAACAGGAGTCGCACAAAACGGCACCCCCGAAACGCTGCGGAAAC
Organism: uncultured Collinsella sp.; assembly: GCA_958445065.1. Lineage (GTDB taxonomy): Bacteria > Actinomycetota > Coriobacteriia > Coriobacteriales > Coriobacteriaceae > Collinsella. Next base: position 20,948 of record CAUCQW010000026.1, on the reverse strand, counting down.
ATTGGAAACATGCTCGCTACAAACGGAACTCCGTAACAAACTGTCAACGTTTGCACCATAAGGTTTGCCCTGTACCGCAAGACGGCCGCACCGCGGCCAGCGAAAAGGGGGATACCATGTTTAGCATCAATAACGTACTTAACCGCAGGAGTTTCTTGGCTGGTGCCGCGGCGTTCGGTAGCACCGCGGCACTCGCTGGTTGCTCGTCGGGTGGCTCGGACGGCGGCTCCGCCGATGACGGCAAGACCTTCAAGATTGGTGTCATCGGCCCTCTGACCGGCGCCGCGGCAACCTATGGCGTTTCGGCCGAGAAGGGTGCCAAGCTCGCCGCCAAGGATTTTTCGACCAAGGACCTCAAACTCTCGCTTAAGTCCGAGGACGACGTCGCTGACGGCGAGAAGGCCATCAACGCCTTCAATACCCTGTGCGACTGGGGCATGCAGGCGCTCGTCGGCCCCGTCACGACCGGTGCTGCCGTCGCCGTCTCGGGCGAGATCGCCGACGATATGCTCATGGTCACGCCCTCGGCCTCGTCGCTCGACGTCACCAAGGACAAGACCACGGTTTTCCAGGTTTGCTTCACCGATCCCACCATGGGCGCCAGCGCCGCAAAGTTCTTGGCCGAGAAGTACGCGGATGCCAAGATCGCCCTGTTCTACAACTCCGGCGATACGTATAGCTCGGGCGTTGCCGACGCTTTTGCCGAGCAGGCCAAGGCGTCCAAGCTCGACATCGTCGATACCGAGACCTTTAAGGACGACTCTTCCACGAGCTTTACCAACCAGCTCACCAAGGCCAAGGAGTCCGGCGCCACGCTCATCTTTGCGCCGATCTACTACACGCCGGCGTCCGTTTTGCTCAAGAACGCCAAGGACATGGGCTACGACATGACCCTCATGGGTACCGACGGCATGGACGGCCTGCTCTCTGTGGAAGGCTTCGATACCTCTCTTGCCGAGGGCGTACTGCTCATGACCCCGTTTTCGGCTGACGATGAGAAGAATGCCGACTTCGTCAAGGCCTATAAGGATGCCTACGACGAGACGCCCAACCAGTTTGCCGCCGATGCCTATGACTGCGTCCACGCGATTGTCGAGGCCATCGATAAGGCAGACATTGACATTACGGCCGACGGCGCCGACATTGCCGGCGACCTTGCCAAGGCCATGCGCAAGATCAAGATCGAGGGCCTGACGGGCGAGTTGACGTGGAACGACAAGGGCCAGGTTGAAAAGCCCGCTACGGCCTATGTGATTCAGGACGGCAAGTACATCGCCGCCTAGGTGCGTACAAAACGCGACCGGTGAGGGTGTTTTAATCAGGGCAGGGGCGCTTGTAACAGAATGGAAATATTACTTTCACACAATAAAGTGGCTAAACTGCATAAATCGATAGAAATACGCATAATTATGGATAAATGGACAAAACAAAAGAAAAGTTGAAATAATCGTCACTTTTCTCAACTAAAGCGTCTACTATTTTGCGAACGCCGAACACGGCGAAGGATGGCCTGTCGGGTAACCGAAACCCGACGAGATTTGAGAGGAGAGCCGCATGTCGAGCCTCACCGGTAAGTCATTGAACCCTGTTATGAATCGCAGGAGCGTTATCGCGAGCGCAGCAGGTCTGGGGGCGATGTCCATTCTAGCTGGCTGCTCCTCCAACGGCGGCGACAGCGGTTCCGCGTCGGGCGACGCTTCGTTTAAGATCGGCACCATCGGCCCGCTGACCGGCGCCAACGCGTCCTACGGCAAGTCCGTTACCCAGGGTGTCGAGCTTGGCTGCAAGGATTTCTCGACCAAGGAGCTGCCGCTTGCTAGCAAGGCCGAGGATGACCAGGCCGATGGCGAGAAGGCCGTCAACGCCTTTAACACCCTGCTCGACTGGGGCATGCAGGCCCTCGTCGGCCCGACCACCACGGGTGCGTCGGTTGCCGTTGCCGCCGAGTGTGGTAACGACCCCAAGACGTTCATGATCACCCCGTCCGCGTCCTCCGAGGACGTCACCGACGGCAAGGATTGTGTCTTCCAGGTTTGCTTCACCGACCCCAACCAGGGTGTCAACGCTGCCAAGTTCCTGGCGCAGAAGTATGCGGACGAGAAGTTCGTGCTGTTCTATAACTCCGGCGACGCATATTCTTCGGGCATCGCAGATTCCTTTAAGGCCCAGGCCGCTGAGTCCAAGCTCGAGATTGTTGACGAGGAGACCTTTAAGGACGACTCCGCCACGAGCTTTACGAACCAGCTGACCAAGGCCAAGCAGGCCGGCGCCACCATGATCTTTGCGCCGATCTACTACACGCCGGCGTCCGTCCTGCTCAAGAACGCCAAGGACATGGGCTACGACGTCAAGATGATGGGCTGCGACGGCATGGACGGCATCCTGGGCGTTGAGGGCTTCGATACCTCTCTTGCCGAGGGTCTGCTGCTCATGACCCCGTTCTCCGCCGACGACGAGAAGAACGCCGACTTCGTCAACGCTTACAAGGATAAGTACGGCGATACCCCCGACCAGTTTGCCGCCGATGCCTACGATGGCGTGCACGCGGTGGCCGAGGCCCTCAAGGAGGCCGGTCTTGGCGTCGACGCCGATCCGACCGAGGCCGCCGAGAAGCTGTCCAAGGCTATGCTCAAGATTACCGTTGACGGTCTGACCGGCAAGCTCACCTGGAACGATAAGGGCCAGGTCCAGAAGGAGCCCACGGCTTACGTCATCACCGACGGCAAGTACGTACAGGCCTAATTGGCCGCCTTACATAGAGCGGTTTTGATCCCAAGCAGGGGAGGTTTTGGCCTTCCCTGCTTGCTTGGTATCTAGGGACGATGTAACGTCCCTGTTTCATACATCAACTGGAAACCTATTCGAAAGGGGGATGTGGAACATGACGGTCTTTATCCAATACCTGGTCAACGGCCTGTCCATGGGCAGCGTCTACGCCATCATCGCGTTGGGCTACACCATGGTCTACGGTATCGCCAAGATGCTCAACTTCGCTCACGGCGACGTCATCATGGTCGGTGCCTATGTCTCGTTCTGTGCCACGTCGTATCTCGGCCTCCCGGGCTGGGCATCTGTAGTTCTCTCTTGTGTGGTCTGCACGGTTCTCGGTGTTCTCATTGAGGGTCTGGCCTATAAGCCGCTGCGCCAAGCAGGCCCGCTGGCCGTTCTGATCACGGCTATCGGCGTGTCCTACTTCCTGCAGAACGCCGCGCAGCTTCTGTGGGGCGCCACGCCCAAGAACTTTACTTCGCTCGTCACCTTCCAGGTGCCGGAGTTCTTGGCCAAGTTCAACGTAAGCGCCGTCTCGCTCGTCACCATCGTCGCCTGCCTGGTTATCATGGCCGGCCTGATGTTCTTTACAGGTAAGACCAAGATGGGCAAAGCCATGCGCGCCGTGTCCGAGGACAAGGCCGCCGCTCAGCTCATGGGCATCAACGTCAACCGTACCATCTCGATGACGTTCGCCATCGGCTCTGCCCTTGCCGCCATCGCCGGTGTGCTCCTGTGCTCCTACTCGCCGGTGCTGCAGCCCACGACGGGTGCCATGCCTGGCATCAAAGCCTTCGACGCCGCCGTCTTCGGTGGCATCGGCTCCATCCCCGGCGCCTTTGTCGGTGGCATTCTCATCGGCATCATCGAGGCGATGGCACAGGCTTACATTTCCACGAGCCTTGCCAACTCCATCGTCTTTGGTGTTCTGATCATCGTCCTGCTCGTCAAGCCTGCCGGCCTCTTGGGCAAGTACGTCCCCGAGAAGGTGTAGGTGAGCGTTATGAAGTTTCTTAAAGACAAGCAGACGCGTCACGACTTTGTTACGTACGCCATGTGCATCGTGGCCTTCGCCATCGTGTTCTTTATGCAGTCGAACCACATGATTCCGCGCATGATCGCCGGTCAGCTGGTTCCCATCACGGCCTATATCGTCATGGCCATTTCCCTCAACCTCGTCGTCGGCATCGCGGGCGACCTGTCGCTGGGTCATGCGGGCTTTATGAGTGTCGGTGCCTACACGGGCATCGTCACCGCGGTCGCCCTCGAGAGCGCCGTTCCCTCCGATCCTGTGCGCCTTATCATCAGCATCGTGGTCGGCGCCATCGCTGCCGCCATCCTGGGCTTCTTGATCGGTATCCCGGTCCTGCGCCTGAGCGGCGACTATCTGGCCATCGTGACCCTGGCTTTTGGCGAGATCATCAAAGAGATCGTCACCTGCCTTATTGTGGGCGTCGACTCCCGCGGCCTGCACGTGATCTTTAACATCACGGGCAACTCTACGATCGACGACCTGCATCTGCTCGAGGACGGCACCGCCATCATCAAGGGCGCGCAGGGCGCATCGGGCGTGTCGACCTATTCGACCTTCCTCGCCGGTGCCATCCTGGTCATGGTCGCACTCGTGATCGTGCTCAACCTGGTTCGCAGCCGTACCGGCCGTGCCATTATGGCCGTGCGCGATAACAAGATTGCAGCCGAGTCCGTAGGCATCTCCGTCACCGAGTACCGCATGATTGCCTTCGTGGTTTCCGCTGCCCTCGCCGGTGCTGCCGGAGCTCTCTTCGGCGGTAACTTCTCGCAGCTCTCCGCCACCAAGTTCGACTTCAACACGTCCATCCTCATCCTGGTGTTCGTGGTCCTGGGCGGTCTGGGCAATATGCGCGGCTCCGTCATCGCGGCGGCGTTGCTCACGGTGCTCCCCGAGCTGCTCCGTCAGTTCTCGGACTACCGCATGCTCATCTACGCCATCGTGCTGATCCTGGTCATGATCTTTACCAACAACCCGCAGCTCAAGGCGTTCTTCGGTCGCGTCAAGGACCGCTTTGCTTCCAAGAAGGAGGTGGCAGCCGATGCCCAGTAAGTTTGAGTTCAACAAGGGCAAGATGGTCCCGTATCCTTCTGGCGCCATCGTTCCCGACCGCGACCTGGGCGAGCGCCCGGCACTCGAGTGCATCCACCTGGGCATTGAGTTCGGTGGCCTTAAGGCAGTCGACGACTTTAGCCTGACTATCGGCAAGACCGAGATCGCCGGTCTCATCGGCCCCAACGGTGCCGGTAAGACCACGGTCTTCAACCTGCTCACCAAGGTGTATCAGCCCACGCACGGCACCATCCTGCTCGACGGCGAGGACACCTCTGGCAAGTCGGTCTATCAGGTCAACCGTATGGGCATCGCCCGTACCTTCCAGAACATTCGCCTGTTCAACACCATGACGGTGGAGGACAACGTTAAGGTCGGCCTGCACAACCAGGAGCGCTACTCCGGCTTTGAGGGCGTGCTGCGCCTGCCGACGTATTGGAAGCACGAGAAGGCCGCCCACGAGCGTGCCATGGAGCTGCTGTCCATTTTTGACATGGAGCACCTGGCAAATGAACAGGCCGGATCGCTGCCTTACGGCGCTCAGCGTCGTCTGGAGATCGTCCGCGCGCTTGCCACCAACCCCAAGCTGCTGCTGCTCGACGAGCCTGCCGCCGGCATGAATCCGTCCGAGACCGCGGAACTCATGGAGAACATCGTTAAGATTCGCGACACCTTCGGCATTGCCATCATGCTTATCGAGCATGATATGTCGCTCGTTATGAACATCTGCGAGGGCATCTGCGTGCTCAACTTTGGTAAGGTCATCGCCAAGGGCACGGCAGAGGAAATCCAGAACAACGACGCTGTTATTGAGGCATATCTGGGCAAGCAGGATAAGGGGGAGAACTAAATGGCAGAGCTGATGCTTTCCGTCTACAACATCAACGTCTGGTACGGCGCCATCCACGCCATTAAGGACATCTCCTTTAACGTTAACGAGGGCGAGATCGTGGCCTTGATTGGTGCCAACGGTGCCGGCAAGTCCACAACGCTCAAGACCGTCTCGGGCCTGCTGCGTTCCAAGACCGGTTCCATCAAGTTTATGGGCGAGGACATTACTCATACGCCCGCTGATAAGCTGGTTGGTAAGGGCCTGGCTCAGGTTCCCGAGGGTCGTCGCGCCTTTTTGCAGATGACGGTCGAGGAGAACCTGGAGATGGGTGCCTATACGCAGCCCAAGTCCACGGTGGCTCCGGGCCTGGAGCGCGTCTACGAGCAGTTCCCGCGCCTGAAGGAACGTCGTCGCCAGGTCGCCGGCACCCTTTCAGGCGGCGAGCAGCAGATGCTCGTTATGGGGCGCGCCCTTATGAGTAACCCCAAACTGCTCATGCTCGACGAGCCTTCCATGGGTCTGGCACCGATTCTGATCGAACAGATCTTCCAGATTGTCGAGGACTTGCACAAGGCCGGTACCACGGTGCTTCTGGTCGAGCAAAACGCGCAGATGGCGCTTTCCATCGCCACACGCGGTTACGTGCTCGAGACCGGCAAGATCACCATGACCGGCACTGGTCAAGAGCTGCTGCACGACGACAACGTCCGCAAAGCTTACTTGGGCGGTTAGGCGGTTCCGCCGTTCTACCGAACGGCGGACCAGTCGACGCTGCGCGGGCACCAGAGCGACAGCTTGTCATTCAAAGAGGGCGGCATGACCAGAAGGTCTATGCCGCCCTCTTTTCATGCCAATCTGTTCGCTCTGGTGCCCGCTCGCTGTCCGTCCTCTGCCTGCGGCGTTGGAGGTAGTCGTTGGGGACGTTTTCCTTCGTCCCCACCAAATCATTTTGCTCTGTCATGCGGGTTGGTTTTTAAAGTGCGACAATGCCGTGTGGAAATAGAAATGTCATCTGGGGGTCTATCTATGGTGTACGAGTTTTGTGCCGAGAACTTTGAGCGGGTGCCGGCGGCTATCGATGCCGGTGCAAGGCGTATCGAGCTGTGCGACAACCTTGCCGTTGGTGGCACCACGCCTTCGGCCGGCGTTATCAGCGCTACGACCAACTATGTCCACGAGCACGATGCACGGGTGATGTGCATGATTCGCCCGCGTGGCGGCGACTTTCACTACGACCAGGACGAGCTGCGCATGATGGAGATGGACCTGGGCCTTGCTGTGAGCGCCGGCGTTGACGGCCTGGTCTTTGGCTGCTGCAAGCCCTGTGCCAGCGGCTGGGCGCTCGACGATCTTACGCTGGGCGCTCTCGTGATGGCTGCGGGCTGCGCGACCGAGGAGTGCAAGCGTGAGCCCATCGACATCACCTTCCACATGGCATTTGACCAGCTCTCGCCCGAGGCTCAGCTCGATGCGATTGATACGCTTGCCGACTGCGGCGTTACGCGCATCCTCACGCATGGCGGCGCTGCCGGCACGTCGATCGAGGATAATTTCGATCACCTGGCTCGTTTAATCGAGTATGCGGGCGATCGTTTGACCATCCTTCCCGGCGGCGGCATTACTACGGCAAATCGCGACGCGGTCGCGGCGGCGCTAGGCGTCTCCGAGCTCCATGGCACCAAGATCGTGCCGCTGGAGGTATAACCCGTGGCGCTGGTATTTGACGTTCAGCAGGCGAGCGGCAAGCCCGACGATAATCGTCGCCTTGGCACCGCGTGCCCTTTTTGCGACACGGAGGGGCTCGCCAACATCATCCAGCGCGATGGTGACTGCATCTGGCTCGAGAATAAGTTCAAGACCTTGCGGGCCACCCGTCAGACCGTATTGATCGAGTCGGCCAATCACGACGCCGACCTGGTGACCTATGAACCGGATGAGCTGCATCATGTGATGCGGTTTGCCCTGGGCTGCTGGCAGCAGATGATCGATTCCCAACAGTACCGCAGTGTGCTCATGTACAAGAACAAAGGCCCGCTTTCGGGCGGCAGCCTCGTCCATCCACACATGCAGATTGTGGGCTTGGAACAGGAGGACGGCTATGCGGCGCTGACCTCAGCCAACTTTGAAGGCATCGATGTTTGGCGACACGGGAGGGTCGCGGTCAACATCTCAACCGAGCCGATCATGGGATTCTTTGAGGTCAACGTCTCGGCTCCACAGGGAATCGCCGCCAGCGACGACGCCCGCGACCAAGCCGAAGCGGGCCTGTTTGCCGATGCGATCCAGGTAGCTCTGTGCTATATCCTGCACGAGCACCACGGCGGTCGTGCGGAGTCGTACAACTTGTTCTTCTACCACATGGACGGCCGGACCATTGCCAAGGCGCTGCCACGTTGGGTGGTTTCGCCCTACTTTGTGGGCTATCGTTTGGCCCAGGTCAATGCCGAGACAACGCTCGATGTCGATGCCGAGCGCCTACGCGCGCATCTGGAAACGCTCGCGTAGCAAGGCGAGTGCCTGCGAAAAGCGTGCTGCCTAGCTTGCCATCGCGTCGCGGCCGGCCTTGACCCGCTTGCGCTGTTTGGCGCGCTCCTCGCCGGTCAGGCGCTCAAAGAGATGTCCGATAATCGAGGCCAGCACCTGTTGAAACAGCGTACCGCACATGACGGGGAATACGACCTCGCCGGGAAAGTACTGTGTGGCGATGACGGCGCCCGAAGAGATGTTACGCATGCCGCAGGTAAAGCACATGGTGGTCGTCTCGCTATACGGCAGATGCAGGGCACGTGCGACCAGGATGCCGATGATAAAGCCACTGATGGCGAACGAAAGGATAAAGAGGGCGACTTCCAGGCGCACCGCGTTCATGTGCAGCACGTACTCGCTCATGGCGGTGGAGTTGGACGCGATGACCCCCATCATCATGAACTTGCAGGCGGGCGAGAGCGCGGGGGAGAGTTTCTCATGACCCCAGCCGCGCGTGAGTTCATTGATCACGATGCCGAGCACGGCGGGGATGGCGATCATAAAGGCCATGTCCTGCATCATGCTCGGCACATCGATCGAGACGGTGGCGCCCAGCAAGAGCTTGAGCGTAAGAGGAATCGTCACAGGTGAGATGACCGAGGACGTCAGGATGATGGTGAGCGCGAGCGGGCCGTTGCCGCCGAACATGCTAATCCACATAAAGGCAGTGACTGCCACAGGTACGCTGTACTCGAGCACGATACCGCAGACAAGGTTGGGATTGGAGCCAAAGAATAACGATCCCATGGCATAGGCTGCGATAGGGATAAGCACCGCCGAGACGAGCAACGCCAAGACCAGGTGCAGCGGACGGCGGAACACCTCGGTTACCTGGTGGAAGGTGTTGCTGAGCGCACCCTGAAACGTCATAAAGGCAAACAGGGCGGGAACGATAGGCTTGAGTACGCCAATCTGCTGGGGAAAGAGCACACCGAGCGCCACGCAAATCGGAACGATGACCTGCATGTATCCCGCGAGAAATTTGCCCAGTCCAACCCATTGCTTCATATGCGCTTGCGACTCCCTTTGCTCGTGAATCCGTTTTGAATGGATATGCTAGACGCTCGCACGCGTCCGTGTGGCTGAAACGCTCGATTATTTCGAGGGTATTACCGCCCTCGTTTATCGAAACCACGGCGTGCTGGACGTTGTGCGTCCACGCTGCACGGTATAATAAATCCGTTCAACAGATCTGCCTGCCGAAGCGGGCATACACAGAGGACTCATCGCTATGAACCGTGAGAGGTATTGCGGCGACCTGCCCCTATCGGGGGTGGGCGCCTATGTCATCGCTTAAGACGACGCATCGCTGGGCGGTCGCTCAGCAAAATCCCGAGCTCGAAAAGGAGCTTTCGGCTGGTCTGGGCATACCCGGGCTGGTGGCGCGCATTATGGTTGCGCACGGCATTACATCCATCGAGGAAGGCCAGCTATTTTTGACGCCTTCGCTCGACCGTGATTGGGCCGATCCACTCATTATCCCGGGCATGTCGGTCGTTGCCGACCGCGTCGAGCGTGCTATTCGCAACCGCGAACGCATCGCCGTCTTTGGTGATTTCGACGTCGACGGTATTACATCGACCTGTCTGTTGACCGAGGCACTGCGCACGTTTGGCGCCGATGTTACGCCGTTTATTCCACATCGCTTTGACGAGGGCTACGGTCTTTCGCGCGCGGCGCTCGACCGCGTTAACGAGCTCGCTCGTCCCCAGCTGATCGTGACCGTCGATAACGGCATTGCCGCCAAAGAAGAGGTTTCCTATCTGGAGAGCCTGGGGATCGATTTGGTGGTCACGGACCATCACGAGCCCTCCGATCAGGTGCCGCAGGGCGTGCCCCTGACCGACCCTAAACTCGAGGATAAGGGCCCCTCGCGTGAACTTGCCGGTGCCGGTGTGGCGCTCAAGCTGGTGCAGGTTTTGGGCGAGCGTCTGGGCAAGCCGTCGTATTGGCGTTCGCTGATTGAGGTCGCGGCACTGGGCACCGTGTCCGACATGATGCCGCTCACGCCCGAGAATCGCGCACTGGTCGCCGAGGGCATCCAGCAGATGCGCGTGACGGCTCGTCCCGGTTACATCGCGCTTGCAGCGCTCGCCAAGGCCGATCTGGCTACCATTACGGCGGACGGTCTATCGTTCTCGCTCATTCCCCGCTTAAACGCCGCCGGCCGCATGGCCGATCCCAAGCTGGCGCTCGACCTGCTGCTTGCCCGCGATCCTATCGAGGCAAGTGCACTGGCGGCCGAGCTCGAGGAGATCAACCGTCAGCGTCGCGAGATTGAGGCGGAGCTCACGCGTGATGCCATGGCAAAGGTCGAGGAGACCTATGATGGCGGTCGCGCAATCGTCGTGGGTGGCGAGGGCTGGCACGAGGGCGTTAAAGGCATCGTGGCGAGCCGCCTTACCAACCGATATCACGTGCCGGCGTTGCTCTTCTCTATCGAGGACGGTATAGCACGTGGCTCGGGCCGCTCGGTGGGCAAGGTCAACCTGTTCGAAGCCGTCGAGCGCTGTTCCGACCTGCTGATTCGCCGCGGCGGGCATGCCGGTGCGGTGGGCGTGACCATCGAGGCGTCCAAGCTCGACGAGTTCCGTCGTCGCCTTTCCGCTGTGCTGTCCGAGCTTCCCGCCGAGGACTTTGAGGACACCGATGAGGTTGCCGCCACGGTCGACCTTTCCGAATTGAATATCGAGACCATCGAGCAGATTTCCCGCCTTGAGCCGTTTGGCCAGGGTAATAAGGTGCCGCTGCTGGCTGCCGAGGGCGTGACGATGTGTGATCGTGCCGTGGTGGGTAAGACCGGCGAGCATATGCGCTTCGTGGCGACGGATGGAGCCGCGAGTGTGCCTGCCATTATGTTCCGCGTACCGCAGATCGATAGGCTTATCAATTGCGACAGCGCCGTCGACTTGGTATTCGAGGCCGTTGCCGAGCATTGGCAGGGACGTGTGAAGCCCAAGCTCATGATCAAAGATGTCTTGGTCCGCGATACCACGGCACCCAGCGTTGACGACCCGGCATGTGAGCTTCGCCGCGGCGTACAACCGGCGGATTCTGGACTGCGCCTGGAGTCGCGTAAACGCGAGACGCTTGCCCAGCTTTCCTATACCGAGCTCACGCGCTCGCTCATTCACAGCTTTATCGGATCGAACCAGCCGCACCGCGCGCAGGTCGAGGCGCTCGATGCCCTGGCCGATCACCAAAGTGTTCTGGCCGTTATGGGAACGGGGCGCGGCAAGTCTCTTATCTTCCATGTGCATGCCGCGCGCGAGGCGGTTCTTCGCGGGCGTGCGAGTATCTTTGTCTATCCGCTGCGCGCGCTCGTTGCCGACCAGGCCTATCACCTTTCCTCGACGATGGCCGCGCTCGGCATTGGCGTAGGCGTGCTGACCGGCGAGACCGTGGAAGCGGCGCGCGATGACGTGTTTGCCGGCTTGGCTTCGGGCCGCACCGGCATCGTGCTCACGACGCCCGAGTTTCTGTCCATTCACCGCGATCGCTTTGCGCGTTCGGGGCGCATCGGTTTTGTCGTTATCGATGAGGCGCATCATGCCGGTCTTGCCAAGGGCGGCGACCGCAGCGCCTATCTCGACATGCCCGATATCCTCAAGGCCCTGGGCGACCCCGTTGTCATGGCGGCAACGGCTACCGCGACGGCTCCGGTTGTGGCGGAGCTTGCTCGTGTATTACCGATTACCAGGACGGTGGTCGACGAGACCGTTCGCGAGAACCTGCAGCTCGAGGACGACCGTGACCTTGCGAGCCGCGAAAATCGCCTGGTGTCGATCGTGGCGACGGGGGAGAAGACCGTCATTTACGTGAACTCGCGCGACCAGTCCGTGGCGCTTGCCAAGACGTTGCGCAAACGCGTGCCTGACTGTGCGACCCATATCGCGTTCTATAACGCCGGGCTTGCGCGCTCCGATCGCCGCCGTGTTGAAGAAGCCTTTAGAGACGGAAGTCTCAGCTGCATCGTTTCAACCTCGGCTTTTGGTGAGGGCGTCAACCTGCCCGATATCCGCCATGTCGTGCTCTACCACATGCCGTTTGGTGCGATTGAGTTTAACCAGATGAGTGGCCGTGCCGGCCGCGATGGCCAGCCCGCCGTGATTCACCTGCTCTATTCGTCGCGCGACGCCCGAATTAACGAGCGCCTGCTCGATTGTTACGCGCCCGAGCGCGATGAGCTTGTCACGCTCTATCGAGCGCTGCAGACCATGTGGCGCTCCAACCGCGGCAAGACGGGGGACGATTCATTCTGCGCGAGCGATATCGACATCGCTCAGATGTGTCTTGCCATCGATGCTCGCACGCCGGTCGACGAGCGCTCGGTGGAAAGCGGCCTGGGAATCTTCGAAGAGCTTGGTTTCTGTCGCGTTTCGGGGTTTGACGATACGCGTCGCATCGCGATGGCCGAAAATCCCGGTCGCGTGCAATTAAGCAGGTCAATTCGCTATTTGGAGGGCTTGCGCTCGCGCATGGAGTTCTCGGCTTTCCGGAGCTGGGCGCTCGATTCGTGCGCTTCTGATATGCTAGCCAAAGTTAACCGCCCGATCGTACCGCGGGCCTAGGGGAAGGGGACCTCGATGGATGCCGCAGCCCGTACCGCCCATGATTCCACCCTCCAGCCGTTCTCGGAGATGGAGCACTATAAGCATGCTGATGAGCTGCCGCCCGAGATTATGGCGGACAGCTACGACAAGCTGGAGCGCCTGTGCCTCAAATATATGAATGAGGATGACTTCTCCAAGGTGGAGCAGGCCTACTGCTTTGCTGCCGAGAAGCACTGCAACCAAAAGCGGCGCTCGGGCGAGATGTACATTAACCATCCCGTCGAGGTTGCCATCATTTTGGCCGATCTTAAGATGGACTGCGATGTGGTGTGCGCCGCGCTGCTGCACGATACCGTCGAGGATACCGAGACCTCGCTTACCGATGTTTCGGGTCTGTTTGGTGATACGGTGGCCGAGCTCGTCGATGGCGTGACCAAGCTCACCAACATCGAAGTCGACAGCATGGACGAGAAGCAGGCCCTCACGCTGCGCAAGATGTTCCTCGCCATGTCCAAGGACATTCGCGTCATCATCGTCAAGCTCGCCGACCGCCTGCATAACATGCGCACGCTTGCCGCCCTGCGCGAGGACCGCCGTCTGTTTAAGGCGCGCGAGACCATGGACGTATACGCGCCTCTGGCCGACCGCCTGGGCATGAGCTCAATCAAGTGGGAGCTCGAGGACCTGTCCTTCTTCTACTTGGAGCCCGATGCCTACCAGCGCATCGCGCGCATGGTAGCCGAATCGCGCGAGGTTCGCGAGCGCTATCTTGCCGAGACCATCAAGACGCTCACCGATGAGCTCAATCGCATTGGTCTTGAGGGCTTTCAGATCAACGGTCGTTCCAAGCACTATTGGTCCATCTATCAAAAGATGAAGCGCAAGGGCAAGGAGTTCTCCGAGATTTACGACCTGGTGGCGCTGCGCGTCATCACTCATTCGGTGCGCGATTGCTATTCCACGCTTGGTGCCGTGCATACCTTGTGGCATCCCATGCCCGGTCGCTTTAAAGACTATATCGCCATGCCCAAGGTCAATAACTACCAGTCACTCCATACGACGGTTATCGGCCCCACGGCCCGCCCGCTTGAGATTCAGATTCGAACCTACGAGATGCATGAGCAGGCCGAGTACGGCATCGCCGCCCACTGGCTGTACAAGAAGTCGGGCGGATCGTCTGCCTCTAAGACCAACGATGCGCAGCGTCTGGACGACCAGATCAACTGGCTTAAGCACTCACTCGACTGGGCGGCGTCTGACGAGATCACCGATGCCAAGGAATACCTGCACTCACTGAAGGTCGACTTGTTCGACCAGGAAATTTTTGTCTTTACGCCCAAAGGCGAGGTCATGGCGCTTCGTGCCGGCTCTACACCGCTCGACTTTGCCTACGCCGTTCATACCGAGGTCGGTAACCACTGCGTCGGCGCCAAGATCAACGGTGCGGTGGCGCCGCTCACGCACGAAATCAAGACGGGTGACCGTGTCGAGATTCTGACTAACAAGAGCTCTAAGCCGTCGCGCGATTGGCTTAAGATCGTCAAGACACCTTCGGCCAAATCAAAGATTCGCCGTTACTTCGCCGCCGCGACCAAAGACGATGACGCTGCTGCCGGCCGCGATATACTGGCCAAGGACCTGCGCAAGCGCGGGTATGGCATCTCTACGCCGCGATCAACGCGTGCGCTCAACGCCGTAGCGGAGCAGTTTAACTTCAAGCAGCTCGAGGACCTGTTTGCCGCCGTCGGCGCCGGCAAGGTTGCCCCGCGCGCTGTGGGCAATAAGGTCGAGCAAATCTTGGACCCCAAGCCCGAGGAACAGCTCACCAAGGCCGAGGCTATCGCCGAGGTCGTGAAACAGCCTGCTCGCGGCTCCAACCGCAAGCCGCAAAAGCGCGGCAAGAGCGCAAGTAACGGCATTATCGTCAAGGGCGAGAGCAACAGCGGCCTGCTGGTCCGTCTGGCTCATTGCTGCAACCCCGTGACGGGCGACGACATCGTCGGCTTCATCACGCGCGGTCGTGGCGTTTCGGTACATCGCGCCAACTGCCCCAACGTCAAGGGTCTTATGGAACATCCCGAGCGCATGATCGATGTGGAGTGGGACGGCGCTGCCGACACCCTCTTCCAGGTCGAGATCGTGGTCGAGTGCTTGGACCGTATGGGCCTGCTCAAGGATGTCACCATTGCCATTGGCGATGCGGGCGGCAATATCCTTTCTGCCGCCACGTCGACCAACCGCGAGGGTATTGCAACCCTGCGCTTTATGGTCGAGATCTCGGACGCGAGTGGTCTGGATCCGCTGCTGGCTTCCATCAGCAGTGTCGATTCGGTCTACGACGCTCGCCGTCTTATGCCCGGCGAAGGCGGAGCTCAGCTCAAGCGCCGTGTGTAGGTGCGAGAGCCTCTCAGCATCATAGATATTGGTTACGTTCGAGGCATCGTTTGGTGCCTCGAACGTATTTTAGAAGGAGGGTATGCGCATGGGCGATATGACTTTGGACCTGACACCCCGAGGTGCGGCTTCGATTGAGGCGCTCGTCAACGGCCCCATTCAGACCAACAGTTACGCCGTGATTTCGAATGACGAGTGCTTAATCGTCGATCCGGCGTGGGAGGGCGAGTGTCTAGTGGAGCATATCCGCACCGCGCATCCTGAGGTGCGCGTACTCGGCTCTGTCTGCACGCACGGTCATGCCGACCATGTTGGCGGGGTTGCCGGGGTTCGAGCTGTCGTTGGCGACAGCGCGCTATATGAGTTGTGCGCTAAGGACGTGACGGTACCTCGCGCAAATATCGAGGAGCAGCGCGCCATGTGGGGTATCGAGACACCCGATCCGGGTGAGCCGACGCGTTTGCTTGCCGAGGGCGATACAATCGAGGTGGGCGACGTCTGCCTGCAGGTGATCGAGACGCCGGGGCATACGCCGGGCGGCATCGTCCTGTTCGCCGCGACCGAGCGGGGGAACATCGCCTTTGTGGGCGACACGCTTTTCCCGGGCAGCCACGGTCGTACCGATCTTTCCGGCGGTGACGAGGCGGCGATTATGCGCTCGCTCTCCAAACTTGCCAAGATGCTTCCGCCCGATACCGTTTGCTTGACGGGCCATGGCGATTCGACCACGATGGCGCGCGAACTTATGCAGAACCCGTTTATGCAGATGTAGGCTCGAAGCCGTCGTCCGAACCACGAAGACCGCTCAATCGTCAAGCTATTTTCCCCAGTGGGTCGATTCTGTGGGGCAAACGGTCAAAATTTGTCCAATCGGATGGTATTCGTGAACAAACGAACGTTTATGCTCGGGTATGTCGTGGTAAAATCTCAGGCGTTATCGGAGCAACCTTACAGGAGGTTTCTTTTATGCTCGTCAACGCAGCAGACATGCTCAAGAAGGCCGAGGCCGGCAAGTACGGTCTCGGTGCCTTCAACACCAACAACCTCGAGTGGACCCTGGCTATTCTCCAGGCCGCCGAGGAGGCCAAGTCTCCGCTGATCCTTCAGTGCACCGCTGGTGCCGCTAAGTGGATGGGCGGTTTCAAGGTCTGCGCCGACATGGTCAAGGCTGCCGTCGAGGCCACGGGCGTTACCGTTCCCGTCGCCCTTCACCTCGATCACGGTTCTTACGAGGACTGCTTCAAGTGCATCGAGGCCGGCTTCACGTCCATCATGTATGACGGCTCTCACGAGGAGACCTTCCAGCTTAACCTCGACCGCACCAAGGAGCTCGTTGAGCTTGCCCACTCCAAGGGCATGTCCATCGAGGCCGAGGTCGGCGGCATCGGCGGCACCGAGGACGGCGTGACCTCCAGCGGCGAGCTCGCTGATCCTGCTGAGTGCAAGCAGATTGCTGACCTGGGCGTCGACTTCCTCGCCTGCGGTATCGGCAACATCCACGGCGTGTACCCTGCCGACTGGGCTGGCCTTTCCTTCGAGCGCCTGGGCGAGATTAAGGCTCAGACCGGCGACCTGCCCCTCGTCCTGCACGGTGGCACCGGCATCCCCGAGGATCAGATCAAGAAGGCCATCTCCCTGGGTATCTCCAAGATCAACGTCAACACCGATCTGCAGCTCGTCTTCGCCAAGGGCGTTCGCGAGTATATCGAGGCTGGCAAGGATCAGCAGGGCAAGGGCTTTGACCCCCGCAAGCTCCTCAAGCCTGGTCGCGAGAACATCGTTGCCCGCACCAAGGAGCTCATGGAGGAGTTTGGCTCCGTCAACAAGGCGTAAGCGTCGCTAAACTTCCCGCCGGAAGCCCCGTCTCCCTACACTGTTTCCTTTGCGCTCACCTGGCTTCGCCAGAAGTCGCGCCAAGGAAACAGTTCCGGGGGACGGGGCTTCCTTCGTTTAACGCCGCAGGGTTACGAGTCTGAATTAAGGTGGCTACTGGCTTCGCTAGAAGTCGCGCGACGGAATCAACTCCGGGGAAACGGGGCCTCCTTCGTTAACTCGCTACAGGGTTACTGGGCTGAATTCATTTTTTCTAGGTACCGTTTATCGGTGTTGAGGGTTCCTTTATTGGGGCTTTCTTTTTTATCTCGCTACAATGGGCTTCAAGAGTTCTAATGACTTGGAGTTTGGTATGGCTGTTATTAATGTGCTGCCTTCGGATGGGAAGGTCATTGACGAGGGTCCTGTTGGTTGCTCTGTTGATGTTTGCTGTGATGATTTCCGTCATCTCGATATTGGACTGCCGCCCGAGATTCTTCGTCTCAAGGATGCCGGATATTTGACGCAGGCTGTTGCGGCTTGTGATCGTCTTTTGGGGCAGAATCCCGATCCCTCGCTTGCTGCCTGCGTTCGTGCCGAGCGGTATCGCATGCTTGAGACGCCGCTTCATTTTTCGGTGTCGCGCGATCGGGCTATTGCGATGATTCGCGAGGAGTGGCCTGAGTTTACCGAGGAGCAGTTTGACGATCTGATTGACCGTAAGCGTATTGACTGGCGCTTTATCGATGGCGAGCTGTTCGTTCTCGACAACTTCCTCGATTCGCTTCGCGTATATCCCAAAGAGGTCCCCGGCATGCGTCCCGATCCTACGGACGGAATTGCACTGCGCAACGAGATGCTCAAGGAGATGGAGTCACAAAACGGATTGACTCGCGTTATTACGCTTAAGGCGTCCTTGTCTGTCCCCGGCGCTCTAGAGGGGGAGACCGTTCGCGCTTGGCTTCCCGTAGCCGCCACCTGCCGCCAACAGTCTCAGGTCGAGATTCTCGACATGACGCCGGAGGGTGCTGTTGCTCCCGCGAACGCTTCGGCGCGTACCGCCTCGTGGTCTTCTTCGAGTGAGCGCTCATTCTCGGTGACTTATCGTTATCACATCGATGCTGCTTATTGTGATGTCTACGGTGGCGCACTTCCGGTTCATCCGCGTATGGACGCGCCTCTGCCCGAGGATATTTCCGAGGATCGTCCGCACATTGCATTCACGCCGTATCTGCAGCAGCTGACGGCCGGTGTTGTTGACGGACTCGAGGATCCGCTCGATCGCGCCCGTGCTATCTATGATTACCTGACGCAGTATATCGACTATCGCTATCAGCCGCCGTACTTGCTTTTGGGATCTATTGCCGATGACTGCGCGCATTCGCTCCGCGGCGATTGCGGCGTTATGGCGCTCACGTTTATCACCATGTGCCGTATCGCGGGCGTGCCTGCCCGTTGGCAGAGCGGCCTCTACGTTGCGCCCGATTCGGTGGGGTCGCACGACTGGGCAGAGTTCTATACGCCGCAGACCGGTTGGCTCAACGCCGACGTGTCATTTGGATCTTCTGCTCACAGGATGGGGGAGGAGTGGCGCCGCCGTCACTACTTTGGCAATCTCGACCCATGGCGTATGGTGGCCAACAATCGATTCCAGGCAGAGTTTGAGCCCTCTTTCGACGGCATGCGCGAGGACCCTTACGATAACCAGATGGGTGAGGCTTCGGTCGACGGTCGCGGATGCCGTCAGCGCGAGATGCTACGCACGGTCGAACTCATCGAAATGCTCGAAGTTCCATTTTCGGACTAATCGGTAGAAAGCTGTGATAAACTAACTCACGCATTGCGTGCCCGAGTGGCGGAATTGGCAGACGCAGTGGACTCAAAATCCACCGTTGGCAACAACGTGCGAGTTCGAGTCTCGCCTCGGGCACCATACATGCAAGTGAGCGTTCAAGGGGGGGTGCGGCCCCCTTTTTCGTGCCGAACTCGCGTGAGCGCGCGAAGCGTTAAGCAAACAGGCCTGTGGCCTGTTTGTAGCGGAGCGTGGCGAGGGCGCCATGCGCCCGAAGCCCGGGGCTTCGCGAAGCGAAGTCCCTTCGAGTCTCGCCTCGGGCACCATACATGCACCTGCGCTTCAAGGGGGTCAAGGCCCCTTTTTCGTGTACGTAATGTGATAACGCGCTGTACGTGTTATTATTCGCAAGGCGTTGTTCCCGCAATGCCCTAAAGAGGAACCCGAGGGTTCCCACCTTTTGGCGCCAATGAGCAGCTGACTGGTCATACAACTTAGATTACCTTCCTCAAATCGAGGAAGTCTATGTGTACGACTTGGTTGCTGAGAAGCGCCGGGTTATTTTTTTATGAATGGAGGTAGGGAAAATAGCTAAGTCTGATGACACCCGCATCAACGACGAGATCACTGCATCTTCGTGCCGTTTGATTGGCGTCGATGGCTCTCAGCTCGGCCTGTTCGCCATCCGCGATGCCCAGCGCGTCGCTGACGATCAGGGTCTCGACCTGGTCGAGATCGCTCCCAACGCGGAGCCGCCGGTCTGCAAGGTCATGGACTACGGTAAGTTCAAGTACCAGCAGGCCATGAAGGCCAAGGCCGCTCGTAAGAACCAGTCCAAGGTCGAGGTCAAGGAAATGAAGTTCCGACCCAAGATTGACGTTGGCGATTACGAGACCAAGAAGGGCCACGTTCTGCGTTTCCTCAAAAAGGGCGCACGCGTTAAGATCACCATCATGTTCCGCGGCCGTGAGATGGCTCACCCGGAGCAGGGTCTTAACGTTCTCGAGCGTCTCGCCGAGGATCTCAAGCTTTACGCTACGGTCGAGTCCAAGCCTAAGATGGAAGGCCGTAACATGCTTATGCTGCTCGCCCCGATTAAGGGCGCCTTCGATGAGGATAAAGCGGCAAGCGATACCAAGTAACTAGTGTTCTGTAACCGATTAAGGAGTATTTCATGCCTAAGATGAAGTCCCACAGCGGCACCAAGAAGCGTTTCCGCAAGACTGGTACCGGCAAGCTTATGCGCGCCAAGGCTTTCAAGAGCCACATCCTGAGCAAGAAGTCCACCAAGCGTAAGCGTGGCTTCCGTCAGGAGACCGAGATCGCCGCTGCCGACCGCAAGGTCATCAAGTCGCGTCTCGCCTAAGTCCGCGTTCCCGTTTTTCGTTTTACCGTCTAGGAGTTGATAGAACATGGCACGTATTAAGCGCGCTGTTGCCGCCAAGAAGAAGCGCCGTACCGTTATGCACCGTGCGAAGGGTTACTACGGTGCCGCTTCGCGTACTTACAAGCATGCTAAAGAGCAGGTCCAGCACTCCCTGCAGTATCAGTATCGTGATCGCCGCAACAAGAAGCGCGAGATCCGCTCTCTCTGGATCACCCGCATCAACGCTGCCGCTCGCCTGAACGACATCTCTTACTCTCAGTTCATGCACGGCCTGAAGGTTGCCGGCATCGAGCTTGACCGCAAGGTCCTGGCTCAGATGGCTTACGAGGACATCGAGTCCTTCAACGAGCTGGCTGCCATTGCCAAGAAGGCTCTCGAGGCCTAATAGATTCTGTTGAATCGCTAGGGGAGTGTCGCACTGTGCGCGGCACTCCCTCTTTTTTATCGAAAGCGCTGGTTTACATAGCAAAAAGCGCGGGTAGATAAACACCTACAGGTGACCGATCTCTATATATCTCTTAACCGAAGGGTCATCATCTGATACGTGCGATCTTGCTGCACTCGGCTTTCTAGTTCCTATATAGAAAGCCATAGGTTGTGTAGGACTTGTGAAGAGTGGAATTGACGTCCCGCATCGCTTCGCGGTCTGGCAATATATCTCCTTGCCGCGCGGCCCGGTCGAACCGGGAACCAGCGCAGGCGTGCACCTTGAGAACCGGATACTGCGAGGATGGACACACCAGCTGTGTCGCATCCGGGCAGACATCGAACCATTTGAAATGGTCTAACTTGGATTTGTT
>CAUCQW010000025.1 GCA_958445065.1 uncultured Collinsella sp. | reverse complement strand
CTGGTGATCTCCGCCTTGAGAGGGCGGCGTCCTAAACCGCTAGACGAACGGGCCACATGACATCTGCACTGCCGTGCTGCGAGAAAATATATTACGGGACAAAAAACATCAGCGCAAGAAGAAATTCCAAATTGCCGAAAAAATTGTCGGCAGGTTATGGAACGCGCAGGTAAACTGGGTAGCTAATTCAAGTTGAGATGGACCAAAAGAGCTTCGCGCTCGTTGGAAATGTTGTCTTCGATCACGGCGTCGAGGGCGGAGTTGAGTAGCTGGCCTAGCTCGGGCCCCGGCTTCACACCGGCGCGGATCAGGTCGCCGCCGTTAATGGCGAGCATCTTGAGCGTATAGGGCTCCCCCGCCTTCAGCAGCTCGTGCGCCATCGCGCGCATCTCCTCAATCGTCTCGACGTAATAGAAGCACGACGGGGCCTTACCAAGTGTGTCAGCACGCTTAAGATCCATGAGCTCGTCCATCAGACGCGGCGTGTCGACGCCCTCGCCCGAAAGCGCGCGCATCATATTGAGCAGGCAGGAGCGCTCGGGGCGCAGCGGCTTGTCATGGTATTTGATGAGCAGGCACACATCGCGCACCAAATCGTGCGAGAGCGCCAGGCGATCCATAATGACGCGCGCCTTCTTGGCGCCGAGCTCGGGATGACCGTAGAAGTGGCCGCTGCCGGCGTGATCGACCGTAAAGCAATCGGGCTTGGAGACGTCATGCAAAAACGCTGCCCACATTAAGCTCGGCGAAGGCGCCACGCCATCGCACAGCGCCAGCTCCCCTGCCACCGTCAGCACGCGGGCGATATGTTCGTAGACGTTAAACGCATGATAGACACTGCGCTGGTCAAACCCACGAGCCGGCGCAAGCTCGGGCACGGCGGCGCAGATGAGCTCGGGGTAGCGCAGCATCGCGTCTCCCCCGTGGCCGGTCGATAGAATGCCCTCGAGCTCAATACCCACGCGCTCGCGCGCCACGGCATCGAGCAGCGGCGCGCACTCGGCAAGGGCACACTTGGTCTCGGGCTCAATCACAAAGTCCAGGCGGCAGGCAAAACGCACCGCACGCAACATGCGCAGGGCATCCTCGTTAAAGCGGCGCTTGGGATCTCCGACGGCACGAATCAGCTTGCGGTCTAGGTCGCCCTGGCCATCGTAGCGGTCGACAAGGCCGCGCTCGGGATGCCACGCCATGGCATTGACGGTAAAGTCGCGGCGCGCCAGATCGTCCTCAAGCGAAGCGGCGCGCTCCACACTCTGAGGATGACGACCGTCGGTATAGAAGCCGTCCAGGCGATAGGTGGTGACCTCAATGCGCTCGCCATCGCAAATAGCCGTAATGCCGCCAAATTTAATGCCCGACTCAACTACCGCAATGCCGGCGGCCTCGAGTGCCGCCTTGGACTCCAGCCACAGGCCGCTGCAGCACATGTCGACATCGTGGCTGGGGCATCCCATCAGCGCATCACGTACCCAACCACCCACGTACCAAGCCTCAAGACCTGCTGCCTCAAGCGCACGCAGGACACGGATAGAGGCATCGGTCGGCTGCGTACCGTTGAGCGAAACATTGCACATGCCTATGGCCTCCTGCGACTATCAAATTGGCTATCGATTGCGTCTGCAAGAAGTCTAGCAAGAAACAGCCTCCACTGCACACGCAAGTCCGATAAACAAAAACGCATCCGTCCTGGTCTAAGACGGATGCGAAATAATTGAACTATTCAGGCAAGGTGCCGGAACTAGCAAACCTGACGGATTGCAATACCCTTCTGATACTCATCGACCTTGGCGAAGTCGCCCAGACCGGGGCACTCGACCACGTTAGCGCCGGTGGCCATCGAGAGACGCAGGGCGTCCTCGACGCGCTCCGGGGCGTCGTGCCACACGGACAGGAAGGCGGCCAGCGAAGAATCGCCGGCGCACACCGTCGACAGCAGCTTAACCTCAAAAGTACGGTTGGCAAACCAGATGTGCTCGCCGTTGGAGAAGTACGCACCGGCGCCGCCGAGCGTCAGCAGCACGTTCTTAGCGCCCTTGGCGTGCAGCTCGGCCATGGCACCCTTGACGGACTCATCGTCGCCGCCGCTTACCTTAATGCCAAAGATATCGAGCAGCTCGTCGTCATTGGGCTTAATCAGCAGCGGCTCCATGGCAATGAGGTCTGCCAGCTGATGGCTCGAGATATCGAGCACGAACTCGGCCCCCTTGGCCTTGACGCGGCGCAGGACCTCGGCCAGGAAGCCCTCGGAAGTGTTGGGAGGCAGCGAGCCGCTGATGACCAGGCAGGTCATGTCATCGAGCGAATCGATGAGCTCAAACATCTCCCGCTCGTTGGCCTCGTTGATGGCGGCACCGGCGTTGACCATGTTGTACTCGGTGTCGGGGCCGGCGTTGAGGAACACATTGACGCGCGTGATGCCGTCGGTCCACACGGGCTTGACGGGCACGCCCAGGGCCTCGGCGCCCTTAACGATAAACTCGCCCGAGAAACCGGCGAAAAAGCCCAGGATCGTGGTGTCGACGCCGTAGTGGTCGAGCGTAAACGAGACGTTGAGGCCCTTGCCGTTGGGCGTGTAGACGGCGTTGCGGGTACGCGTGACGGTGTTGGCAGCAAGACCGTCGCAGGTGATGTTGTAGTCAATGGCGGGATTTGCAGTGAGCGTGTTAATCATGAATGTTCCTTTCACAAGGCAACGTGTTAATGAAAGTATATTCCACGCATCGGTAAAAGGCTAGGACAACTCGGTGAACGGTGTGGAAGCGATGAAGTACGGCAGAGCATCTCTCTCTCCAATAACGGAACAAAAAGGCGCCCCAGCCAAAACCGGGGCGCCATACACGCGAAAATAATGAGTTTCGCTTACTTGCGATCGAGCTTGCGGACAGCAACGCGCTTGCTGTACTCATCGACGTGACCGAAGTCGCCGATACCGACGGACTCGGCGACGTTAGCGCCGGTGGCCATAGCGAGCTTCATGGCCTCCTCGACGTTGTCGCGATCCCTGTACCACTTGTGCAGGAACGCAGCGAGGGTGCAGTCGCCGGCGCAGACGGAAGAGACCAGCTTGATGTTGAACTCACGCTTGGCGTACCAGATGTCCTCGCCATTGGAGAAGTAAGCGTCGCCGCGGCTACCACGGGTGAGCAGCACGTTCTGAACGCCGGCGTCGTGGGCGAGCTTCATGGCAACGCGGACCTCGTCGTCGGTGTCGACCGGCACGCCGAAGATGGCCTTCATCTCGTGATGGTTCGGCTTGATGAGCAGCGGCTTCTTGTGAGCGAGCTCCTTGAGCTTGTCGGAGGACAGGTCCAGGACGACGTCGGCGCCACGAGCCTGAGCATGCTCCATGACCTTAGCCAGGAAGTCGGGCGTAGCTTTGGGAGGCACGGAGCCAGAGACGATCAGGCACTCAAGATCGCCCGCGGTGTCCAGGATGTTGTAGAGCTCCTCCTGATGCTGCGGCGTAATCGGTGCGCCGGGGTTCAGGATGCCATACTCGTGCTGGCCATCATTGACGTAGGTGTTGATGCGCGTGATACCGTCGGTCCAGACCGGGCGGCACAGGCAACCCAGGTTCATGACCTCCTCGACGATAAACTTGCCCGTGAAGCCGGCGAAGAAGCCGAGCGCGACGGTGTCGACACCCATCTTCTTAAAGGCGAAGGACACGTCGAGGCCCTTGCCGTTAGCCGTGTAGCTGGCCGAACCGGTGCGGACGTTCTCGTCGGGCTCGAGCGGAGAGCTCGAAACCGTCATGTCGACGGCCGGATTAGCGGTTAGCGTGTAGAACATTTACAGTACCCCCTGTATATGTGAGGGCCGCGTGGCCGGCCCATTCCAACCACGCGGTTACCTCTGATACCAAATTAACGAGCTGCAGACTCGAGCAGCGCCTTGACCTCGGCGGCGGTGTTGCAGGCAAGCGCCTTCTCGGCGAGCTCGTCGCACTCGGCCTTGGTCCACTGGCTGATGGTCTTGCGGGCGCGCAGGATGGACGGAGCGCTCATCGAGAACTCCTCCAGGCCCCAGCTGATCAGCAGCGGCTCGAGCAGCGGATCGGCAGCGGCCTCGCCGCACATACCAACCATGATGCCGGCCTTCACGCCACTCTCGATGATGTTCTTGAGCGAGCGAAGCACGGCAGGATAGTACACCTGGTACAGGTTGGAGATGGTGTCGTTGCCACGGTCGGCGCACATAGTGTAGCCGATCAGGTCATTGGTGCCGATGGAGAAGAAGTCGGCGACCTTGGCCAGGCGGTCAGCGAGCAGCGAAGCGGCGGGCGTCTCGACCATAATGCCGACCTCGATGTTCTCATTGAACTTGCGGCCCTCTTCGGTCAGCTCGGCCTTGCACTGCTCGACGAGCTCCTTGACAGCCAAGACCTCCTCGACGCAGGTGACGAGCGGGATCATGATCTTGACGTCACCGAAGGCGCTAGCGCGCAGCAGAGCGCGGAGCTGGACCTTGTACTGGTCGGGATTGGCCAGGCAGTAACGCACGGCGCGGAAGCCCATGAAGGGGTTGTCTTCCTTGACCATATGCAGATACGGAATCTCCTTGTCGCCACCCACATCGAGCGTGCGGATGATGACCGGAGCACCCTTGAGCGCGCTGGCGACCTTACGGTAGGCGTTGAACTGCTCCTCCTCGGAAGGAAGCTCAGCAGAGTCCATGAACAGGAACTCGGAGCGGAACAGACCGATGGCCTCGGCGTCGTGATCGAGCGCGTTGGGCACGTCATCGGGGTTACCGATGTTGCAGGCGATGATCTTCTTGATGCCATCGGCAGTCACGGACGGCTTGCCACGGAAGGCCTCGAGGGCCGCCTTCTCGGCAGCGAAGGCCTCGGCCTTGGCGGTATAGGCAGCGAGCGTCTCCTCGTCGGGATCGGCCTCGACGATACCCTTGCCACCGTCGACGACAACGGTCATACCGTTGCGCAGCGCGGTGCAGCTGTTGGAAACCGAAAGGACAGCCGGGATCTCGAGGGCGCGCGCGATGATCGCGGAGTGCGACGTGCGGCCACCGGTCTCGGTGACGATGCCGGCAACGTGGGCCTTATCGATCGTGGCGGTCATGGACGGCGTGAGGTCGTGCACGACAACGACGGTGTTCTCGGGCAGGACGGAAAGGTCGACGACCTCCTTGCCCAGCAGCTCGGCCAGAATACCGGTGCGGATGTCGGCGATGTCGGCCGCGCGCAGACGGAACATCTCGTCGTCCATGGACAGGAACATGTTCTCAAACATGGTCGAGGTGTCCATGAGCGCCTGCTCGGCGCAGGTACCGCCGTCAATGGCGGCGTTGATGGCGTCAGTCATGCCCGGGTCCTGAGCCAGGACAATGTGTCCGCTCATGATCTCGGCCTCGGCCTCGCCCACCGTCTCCTTCATATGGTCGGCCTGAGCCTGGGTCTTCTCGCAGAAGACCGAAAGAGCGGACTGATAGCGCTCCTTCTCTGCTGCCGAATCAGCAACCTCGTGCGGCTCAAACGTCAAGTCGGGATCGACGGCGACCATGACGGTGCCGATACCGATGCCCTCGGAAGCGTTGACTCCCTGATACATTCCCATTCCTCTCTCCGTGTCATGTGATAAAGCGTTTTGCCATATCCATGACAAAAGAGCGCAGCTACCTTACAACAGGTCACTGCGCCCCCAAATATGAACTTAGTTGTTCAACATGCGACCCGTTTGAGTTCTACTCGCCAAGACCGCTCTTGATGAGCTCGATGGCAGCAGCCAGAGCCTCGGCCTCGTCGGCGCCGTCGCACTTGACCTCGACCTCAGTACCGCAGGGGATACCAGCAGCCATGAGGGCCATCGGGGACTTGCCGTTGACCTCCTTCTCGGGGGTGACGACCGTCACGTCACAGGCGTACTTGCCCATGGTGGAGGCGAACAGACCAGCCGGACGCATGTGCAGAC
Source organism: uncultured Collinsella sp. (assembly GCA_958445065.1). Taxonomy (GTDB): domain Bacteria; phylum Actinomycetota; class Coriobacteriia; order Coriobacteriales; family Coriobacteriaceae; genus Collinsella. Next base: position 26,883 of record CAUCQW010000025.1, on the reverse strand, counting down.
CCTGAGGATTAACGAGGGTAGCCTTCTCAGAAACCATAGTTGACTCCTTTTTGTGTTTAACCCCTGTCATGCATGTGGCAGGAGTCAGATTCACGACGTTGTTTATATTAACTCACATCAAACGGTTTTTCATTATGTTTCGCACGAATTGTTGGACAGATGTCGTTCCTGTACGCTTGCCTGCCGGGCGGGGCGGTTAAGTTTGCTGCTCTACAGTCCTGCGCAAGACGAAAAGCACATTAAGTGCTTTCCTTTGCGTGCGGAACTCGCGACAAACTTAACCGCCCCGCCCGGCAGGCAAGCTGCGGAAACTCGGTCGGCTCAGAGCAATATCGTGTGAACGGAATTCTGGCTGAGGATCTGTTCGCGACAAAGACTCAATGGGCAGTTCCCTCTATGCCCTTCTGGAAGTTGCGGTGAAATAGGGACTGATTTTGCGGTTGAAACGTTTAAACAATCCCTATTTCACCGCACCTTACAGAAGGGAATGAAAAAAGGCGGGGGCTCCGAGTGGAGTCCTCGCCTTTGTTACAGGGGGCGATGGTATTCGCGTGTTGCGGGATTAGACCAGACGGGCGTTGATCGTCTTGGCGATCTCGGCGGCGTCGGTGGAACCCTTGACGGTGGCACGGAAGTCCTCGTCCATGAGCGCCTCGGCGACCTTGGACAGGATTTTGAGGTGCGTAGTGCCGGCCTGGGCACCGGGGATGAGCAGGGCGATAGCCACGTTGACGGGAGCGCCGTCCATGGTGTCCCAACCGATCACGCCGGACTCGTCCTTGACGACGATGACGGCAGCCTCGGTAATGGCGTCGGACTTGGCATGCGGGATGGCGAAGCCCTCCATCATGCCCGTGGTGCCCTCGGCCTCGCGGGCCAGGAAGGCGTTCATGACGGCGTCGGCGTCGCTGGCGATACCGGCCTTGACGGCCTGGTTGGAAACGAAGCTCAGAGCCTCGTCACGAGAAGCGAAGTCCTCGGCGACAAAGACATTCTCGACCTTCACGAAGTCGGCAGCCTCGGCCTTGGGGGCCTCGACGGCAGCGGCCTTGGGAGCCTCAACCGGCTTGGCTGCAGGAGCGGCCTTCTGGTTCTTCTCGAAGTCGTACTTCTTGAAGGCCACGAACAGGATGCCACCGACCACAGCGCCGATGAGGATCGCGAGGACCCACAGCGGACCGTTCTCGACAACGGGCAGGACCAGGAAGCCACCGTGAGGCGCCGGGTCGTGAACGTTGAACATAATGGTCAGGATCGAAGCGATAGAGGAACCGAGCATCATGATGGGCATGACGGGCCAGATGTTCTTGGTCATGAACGGAATGGCGCCCTCGGTGATGTGGGTGCAACCAAGGATGAGGTTGACGATACCGGCGTCGTGATCCTCCTGGCTGAAGTACTTCTTGCCGACAACGACGGCGAAGGTGGTGATCAGCGGCGGAACGATGCAAGCGGCGGAGACGGCAGCCATGAAGTTGGTGCCGAAGTTATAGGTATCGGTGCCAACACCGGCGGCCAGAGCCTCGGTGAGCATAGCGGTACCGGTGACGTAAGCAGCCTTGTTGACCGGGCCGCCCATGTCAAAGGCGCACATGCAGCCAATGGCAAGACCCAGGACAACGGCGCCAGAGGCGGACAGGCCCTTGAGGAAGTCCATCATGGCGGTGTTGATGGCAGCCATGGGGCCGGAAATGCCGAGCATGACCAGGCCGACGATAGCCGTCGAGAACAGCGGGTACAGGAAGATAGCCTTGAGGCCGTCCAGATTCTTGGGCAGACCGGCAAAGACCTTCTCGAGCAGCAAGATGACATAGCCGGCAAGGAAGCCGCCGACGATGCCGCCCAGGAAGCCGAAGCCCACGCCGGCGCCACCGGCATCGATCATGCCGGTCTCGGCGTTAACAGGCAGGCCCTGGATGGCGATCATACCGGCAACAAAGCCGGGGACGAGCGCCGGGCGCTTGCCGATGGATTCGGCGATGTAGGCGGAAAGCACCGGAACCATAAGGTTCATGGCGATGCCGCCGATGATCTTGAGCATCGCAGCAAAGCTGTTGTAGTCAGACGCCGTCGAATCGAAGGACGTAATGCCCCACAGGAACGAGACAGCGGTCAGAACACCACCAGCAACAACGAAGACCAGCATGTGGCTGACGCCGTTCATGAGGTGCTTGTAGATGACGTGGCCGATGGACTCCTTCTCCTCGACCTCATCCTCGACATCGGCAGCGGCTGCAACCGTGCTGTCGCCCTTGGCGGCGAGCGCGCGGTCAATCAGCTTACCGGCGGCCTCAACGGACAGGGCCTTGGAAACACCAACGGAAACCATGGGCTTACCGGCGAAACGCTCAGCCTGGACATCCTTGTCGGCTGCGACGACGACGGCCTTGGCACCAGCGATCTCACTCTTGGTGAGCTCGTTCTCGACACCGACCTGGCCATGAGTCTCGACCTTAATGGTCAGACCGCGCTCGGCAGCTGCCTTCTCCAGCGCCTCCTTCGCCATGAAGGTGTGCGCAATGCCGGTCGGGCAACCGGTCGCGGCGATGATGTCAAACTTAGCCATGTGTCCCTCCTTCTTGAGTACAGCGCCCGCGGGCGCTCCCCTACACGCGCTTCGATGCGCGTTTTTCCACAACTGAAAGATACCAACCTACCGTCCGCGTGAGAAGAGCTAAGGTGCAAATCTCCGGTGAAAGGTTCTTTCATAACCGTAAACGGTAAGTGAAAGTTTACCATCAACACTTGAAACGGCAAGGTGTATCTTGTAATTGAAAATGCCCGTATACTATGGCATTGCAAATCAAGCTAGATTTTCATGCCAACCAGGAGCCATCCATGACCGATAGTAGCAAGAGCGCACTTTCCCTCATTAGCACCCATCAGGGATACAGCGAGTCCGAGCAGCGCATTGTCGACTATATATTGGAGCACCAGTCCGAGGCGCCACGCCTCACGGCCGCTCAGCTCTCGCGCGCCGCCGCCACGTCCGAGGCGACCGTTTCGCGCTTCTGCCGCAAGCTTGGCTTTGGTAGCTTCCGCAGCTTTCAGTTTTCGTTGGCGAGGGATTTGGAAAGCCAGCGTAACGAGGGCCTGACTGACGAGGTCTCGCTCGACAATATGGAGCAGAGCCTCAAGAATATCCTGGCTGCCAAGGTGAGCGAGCTTAATGCGACCATCGACGGGATCGACCACGATACGCTGGCGGCTGTTGTGCATGCCCTTAAGCATGCAGGGGTTATTGAGTTTGCAGCTGTGGGCAATACGAACGCGGTCGCGCTCGATGCGACGTTTAAGTTTTCGCAGCTGGGCCTGCGCTGCATGGCGAGCACCATTAGCGAGACATCAATCGGCTTTGCGCTCACGTTACGCCCGGGTGACGTCATCGTGCTTATCTCAAACTCCGGCAAATCGCGCCGATTGAATCGCATGGCAAAAGCGGCTCGCAACTGCGGCGCAACCGTAGTCGTCATCAGCAGTGACAGCAAATCCCCACTCGCGCGCCTGGCAGACTACACTTTTAATACCGTCAACCACGAAGCGCTGCTGACGACAGGCGACTTTGCGTTCTCTAAGATCAGCGCTACGATGATCATCGAAGTCATCTACAACTTCCTGCTGCCCGAGATTGAAGACGCCCGCGAGCATATCAGCTACTACGAGGAGCTCATCCAGCCGGACAAGGTCGTTGAGTAAAACGCGTAGTGGGACAAAAATTTCAGTCTATTTTGTCCCACCAACACCGCTGATACGATCTAGCCTCGAGCTTCTTCAAGCATCTGTTTGGCGTGCGCCAGGCTTGCCTCGGACTGATCGCCGCTCAACATGCGGGCGATCTCGGCGGTACGCGCTTCGCCGGTTACCTCGTCCAAATGCGTCTGGGGAACATCGCCCGGTTCCTTACTGACAACATAATGCTTGTCGGCCATGACGGCGACCTGCGCCAAGTGGGTTACGACAATCACCTGATGCGTAGCGGCGAGATCTGCCAGCACGCCCGCGAGCGCACGCGCCGTGGAGCCACCGACACCAGCATCGACCTCGTCAAACACCAGCGTATCGACACCGTCCGCGTTACCGAGGACAACCTTGCTTGCCAGCATGACGCGGCTGAGCTCGCCGCCCGACGCAATGCGGCGCAGGGGGCGTGGCGTCAAGCCGGCACCGCTGCGGTATAGCAGCTCGTAACTCGAAGGACCAACCGGCGTCCACTCAGCACGGGGAAGATCGCGCGACTCCCAGACGAGCTCGGCACTACCCATCTCCAGGCGAGCCATCTGGCGGCCAACCTCGTGACAGAAGCGCGGGGCCGCCGTATTGCGAGCGCGCTTAAGCGCCTTGGCGGCAGCAAACAGTTCGTGCTCCGCCGCGCCAAGCGCTTCACGCGCCATTTTGATCTGTTCATCGCCATTATCAACCAGCGAAAGCAGCTCTTGCGAGCGATCACGCATGGCAAAAACATCGTCCATGGTCGGACCCCACTGACGCAGCAGGCCCTTGAGGTCGGAATACCGCTCGCGCATGCGAGCGAGCTCGCGCGGGTCGAAGGCGACCCCATCGCGATAGGCGCGCAGCTCGTTGGCACAATCCTCAAGCGAGATGCAGGCATCCGAAAGCGTCTCGGCAATGTCGCCCAGTTTGCGATCGACGGTAGCCATTCGGGAAAGCTCTGCCACGGCGCTGTTCACGGCATCGAGCGCTCCCCCTTCGGCGGCAAGCGATGCATGGGCATCGTTAGCTGTGGCAACCAGTACCTCGGCATGTTCGGAGCGCGGCAGCAATTCCTCGAGTTCCTCATACTCGCCCGGCTTAGGGTCGACCTCGCCGATGCGCTCGAGGGCAAAGCGCGCCTCCTCGACACGACTCCCCTGCGCACGCGAGGCCTCCTCAACGCGACGGACCTCCTTGGCAGCCGCGCGCGAGGCTTTAAAGCAAGTACGGTAGTGCTCGAGTGCCTCGAGCGCAGAGCGCCCCGCCCAGGCATCGACCATGGCAACGTGATGCGCCGGGTCGAGGAGGCGCTGGTGCTCGTGCTGACCGCACAGATCCATCATCACGCCGACGCGCTCCGAAAGCTCGCGCACGCTGGCGATGCGGCCGTCAATCCTCACGCGGCTGCGGCCCTCGGCAGAAAGGCTGCGCTGGACCGTGAAGCCCTCCGTGTCGTGCGGGCCGTCAAACAGGCGTGCCTCGACGCTCGCCAGCGCCTCGCCCTCGCGCACCGTCGACGAATCCGCACGCTCGCCCAAAATAAGCTTAAGGGCCGAGAGCAGCGCGGTCTTGCCGGCGCCGGTCTCGCCTGTCAGGACAGTCAGGCCGGCACTCGGCACCAGCGTCGCCTCACGAATGAGTGCAATGTTAGAAACCTGCAGCTCATCGATCATGACGGACTCCGTAGAATACGCGGCTCACCGAGTTGTAAAAACTCTCGGGGCCGTAGTCGAGCAGCAGCACATCGCCTGGGCCTCGGCGCACGGCCACGCTCTCGACCGTGCCGTCGCAGGTAATAAACTGTCCATCGATAGCGATCGCCGGAACGCTCGGGCGATCATCGGACATAAAGATTTCGACGACATCACTCGGCGAAGTCAAGAAGGCACGGGCCTGAATGGTGTGCGGCGCAATGGGTACGCAGACCATACCCGTATAGTCGGGGCTCACAATGGGGCCACCGGCACTGAGCGCGTACCCCGTAGAACCAGTCGCCGTGGACACGACCACGCCGTCGCCACGCAGTCGATCGATATGGTGGCCCGACACCGTGATGTCGAACTCAACCATATCGGACAGGGGGCCGCGCGTGAGCGCCATGTCGTTGAGGGCGAACGTGCGCACGACATCCTTCGTGCCATCGTCGCGCACGGACACGATATCCGCGGCGATGGTGGCGCGACGGCTCACGTGCAGCTCGCCGGAAAGGGCGTCGCTCACGACCTGCAGAATGTCGCGCTCCTCGGGGCTCGCAGCAGTTAAAAAGCCCAGGTGACCATAGGAAAGACCGAGGATAGGAATCTCGCGATGGTTGAGGATGCGGGCAGCGCGCAGCAACGTACCGTCGCCGCCGAGCGTAATGACCAGATCGGAGCCGTCAATATCAGGCGTGCTTTGAATCTTCGATCGCTGGTCGGCAGCCCATGCGACCTCATAGCCCTGGCGCGTCAGCCAAAGCTCGAGCATCAGGCCGCTCTCAACCGCCTCTTGCTTGTAGTAATTGGGAACCAGAAAGACCTTCATAGCGTTGCAGCTTTCTCGCTCAAAACCGATACCTGGAATTGCAGCTCGTCTTGCGTGCGGTCGCCGGGGTCAAATCTCGTGCCGTACAGGAAAAACTCAACGTTTCCCTTGGCACCATGAATGGGCGACACGCACACATCGACCGGGAACAGCCCCTTGGCAGCAAAGAGTTCAACTGCCGCAACGAGTGTATCGCGGCGCACGGCGGGATCGGTCACAATGCCGCCCTCACCCACCAGCGCCGCCGGAGCCTCAAACTGCGGCTTTACAAGCGTGCAGAATGCACCCGTAGGCGCCAGGCACGCCAGCACCGCATCGATAATGTTCGCGATGCTGGTAAACGAGACATCACACACAGCCAGGTCGATGGCGCCGGCATAGCCAAGCTCAGGCAGCTGCGTCACGTTTGTGCGCTCATGCAGCGTCACGCGATCGTCCTGACGTAACGACCAATCGAACTGGGCGCGACCAACGTCCACCGAGACAACGGTCGCAGCTCCGCGCTTGAGCAGGCAATCGGTAAAGCCGCCGGTAGAGCAGCCCACATCCAGACAGGCAAGGCCCGTCGGATTGATACCAAACGTATCAAGCGCGCCTTCGAGCTTAAGACCGCCGCGGCCAACATAGGGAATGTGCCCCTTCACGTGCAACGGCAGGCCCGGGGTCACCTTAAGGCCCGGCGAAGTCAAGCGCTCGCCGCCACTCGAGACCAAGCCAGCCATAAGAGTGCGAAGGGCATCCGCGCGATCGGCGCAGATGCCCTGTGAAATCAGTTCGTCATCAAGACGCACGCGTTTCATGAATGCCATCAACCATTCGTATCCGGAGATGCGGCCTAGCTATCCTGGGATTCGTTTGCCGCATCCTCATCGTATTCCTGCTCGAGCTTGTCGGCCTCACGCGGCGTCAGCTCAAACTTGTCGACCATGTCGACCGCACGGGAGCCCAGCTCAATCGCCTCGTCAAACAAATCGAGCGAACGCTCCAAGGACGTATCCTTAGAGCGAACGGTAGCTATGATCTGGTCCAAGCGGTCCGAAATCTCGTCGAAGTTGCGGACGGAACCCTCTGGCATGGCTACTCCTCGACGGTACCGGTCTCGGCCTCGGCGACCTCAGCAGCGTCCACGTCCTCGGACAGCACGCCAGTCTCGGCCTGGGCAACCGCAACCTTTGCGGCAGCCTCGGCAGCCTGTGCCTCCTCGCGAGCGCGATCTTCGGCCAGCAGCTCCTGGTATAGGTCCTCGCCCGGCAGCTCCTCGCTGCGAGCGATCTTACCCAGCACGCCGTTGACGAACGACGCGGACTGGTCGGTGCCATAGGCCTTGGCAAGCTCGACGGCCTCGTTAATCACGATGGCGTCAGAGACCTCCTCGTCGGTGAGGAAACGCATCTCGTAAACGGCGATACGCAGCAGATTACGGTCGGCGCCGGGCATGCGCATAAGATCCCAGTTCTTGGCAACGGAGCGCAGAGCACAGTCGATGCGGTCGATATGCTCGTAGGCACCTCGGCACAGCTCCAGCGCATAGGGATCGAGGGGACCCTTCGAGATCAGGAAATCACCCTCGAGGACGCGCTCGAGCGGGCTGTCCGTGGCCTCGGCCTGGAACAGAAGCTGAAGCGCCTGACTGCGGGCAAGAGTTCGCCCGCGATAAACCTTAAGGCTCAAAGGTTACTCCTTGGGGAAAACGAGGCCGTCGATGCAAACGTCAACACGCTCAACCTCAACGCCAACCTGGGCATCGATGGCGGCGACCACGGCAGCGCGAACGGCCTCGGCGAGTTTCTTGAACGGATAGCCAAAGAACACCACGACACGCACGGTGAGTGCGAGCTTGTCGCCGACGACCTCGGCCTCGACCGCCGGCTCGGAAGCCGGGGCCTTGGACGAGAGCATCATGGAGACAAGGTTGGTGGCAAGGTCCTTGACGCCAACGGAGGCGATGCCCTCGACATCGGACACGGCGCGCGAGACGATGGCGGTCAGAACATCGGGCGAAATGCCGATGCCGTCAATCTTGATTTCCTGGGGCATGAGTCCTCCTAGAAAAGTTGGTTGCTAGACGCGGGAGACGAACTTGCCGTCGCGGGTGTCAACCTTGATGACCTCGCCCTCGTTGAGGTACATGGGGACCTGGATGACAGCGCCGGTGTCGATCGTGGCCGGCTTGGTGGAACCCTGGACGGTGTCGCCCTTAAAGCCCGGGTCGGTCTGGACGATGGTGGTCTCGATGAACATCGGCGGGGTCACGCCCATGAGCTCATCGTCGGCGAAGAGCAGCTGGCAGATGTCGTTCTCGCGCAGCCACTTGGAGTTCTCGCCCACCATGTCCTCGGGAACAGGAACCTGCTCATAGGACTCGTTGTCCATGAAGATGTAGTCGGTGCCATCGTTGTAGAGGTACTGGAACTCACGGGTGGTGAGCATGACGCTCTCGAACTTGGTGCCGGCGTTGCAGGTGTTCTCGACGACGCGGCCGCTCTTGATGTCGCGGGTCTTGTAGCGCACAAACGCGCCGCCCTTGCCCGGCTTGACATGCTGGAACTCGACGATGGTGTAGACCTTGTCCTTGATGCGGAGACCGAGGCCGTTCTTGAAGTCGGCGGTGGAAATGGTAGGCATAGCGACCTTTCTTGTTATGGGCAGAACGCACAAGCGTCCAAATTACATACGACAGAAATTATACACTTGCAGACGGCGCCTGCGGCGAGCGCATAAAAAGAGAACGCGGGGCGTCCGAATCAATCCGGACGCCCCGCCCCAAACTATCTACTGAAGTAAACTAGCAGTCGATAACGTGCAGGTCGTGCGGGGTCTTGGTGAAGGGCTCGTAGCCGTTCTCAGTGACCACGCCGTAGTCCTCAAGGCGTACGCCGCCCACGCCGGGCAGGTACACGCCGGGCTCCATGGTGATAACCGAGCCGACCTCGATGATATTCTTGCTTCGGTTGAAGTTGGGCAGCTCATGGATGTCGATGCCCACGCCGTGACCCAGACCATGGTTGTAGTAATCGCCATAGCCGGCATCGCCGATGATCTTCTTGGAAAGCTTGAAAATGTCGTTGCCCTCAACGCCCGGATGGATGGCGGCGACGCACTCCTCGTGCGTACGGCGCACGAGCGCGTACAGGTCGAGCTGCTCCTGGGTGGGCTCGCCCATCACGACGGTACGAGTCATGTCGGAGCGGTAGTCGCAGTATCCCGCGCCGTAGTCCATCAGGACAAAGTCGCCCTTCTCGATCACGCGGTCGCTCGGGACGGCATGCGGGTTGGCGGTGTTGGGGCCGCTCGCGACGATGGAACCGAAGGCCAGGCTGTCAGCACCGTTGGCGAACATAAAGTTCTCGAGCTCGTTGCGTACCTGTTTCTCGGTCATACCGGGCTTAATAAAGCCGAGCATGTGCTGGAAGGCGGCATCGGTGATCGACTGCGCATGGCGCATGAGTTCAATCTCCTCGGCGTCCTTGATGGCGCGCATCTTGCGGATGTCGTCGTGCATCAGCGGCAGCATACAGGCGACGGAGCGGTCCTCCAGGCCGCGCTGAATACCCTGGTAGAAATTAATCTGCATATCGTCCTCGACAGCGCAGACGCGGCATTTGTTGGCCGCGATCTTGCCGGCAACCCAACCGGGGATGGTGCCCTCATCCATGTCGTAGACCCAAGGGCTGCCGGCGGGCGTGTTCTCCTCAAAGCTATTGAGGTAGCGCGAGTCGGTGTGAAACAAGCACTGGTCGGCCGTAATAAACGCAGCGTGCGGGAACTCGAAGGTGTAGTCGAAGACGCCCTTCACGCCCGTAAGCCAACGAAGGTTGGCCTCGTCGCGCACCACGATGGCGTCGTAGCCACGTTCGACCATCAGGGCACGGACACGCTCGATACGACCGGCAGGACCGGCAGCAAACTCAGACATGCAGATTCCTTTCTTGTTATCTCTATATAGACGGGACGGGTCTCAACCGAACGACGGAATCGCATGCGATCCGAAACCGATTGGAAACCCGCCCCTCAACATGATACGAAAGACGATGGAAGTCAATAAATCTTAGAGAAGTTCTTTGCGAGAAGCCAGGTAGGCGTGAGCATGGCGCTCAAGAACCTCGTCCTCAACGTTCGTTAGGCGAATGGCGCCGAGTGCCGCGGGCAGCGGCAACATGCTGCGGTTCGAGCGTGCAAACTGCTGCTTGCGGAACTCCTCGATATATGCGGCAGACTCCAGATTGAAGGCAAGTTCCTCGATACCAAAGTCCTCCAAGCAGTCATCGACCTCAAAGACGTAATCGATATCGAAATCGCAGGCATCATGTGCTAGGCGCGCCTCAAAGCGCATGCCCTCGGACAACAGCTGGTAGGCAGGGACCTGCGAAGCGGCATCGCCCAAGCAAGCGCGCAAGGTACGCTCCCCCGTCTTGCCAAAATCGAGCGCATGGCGGGCGCTCGGGTTCGTGGCCATCAGTACGTCCTTGCGAGCAGTCTGAGACCATTGAACGGCATTGACGAGCGCGACCTCCTCGCCCGCGAGAATCTCGGGGACGGTCTCAATAAACTGATTCCAGCGGGACTTGCTGCTCGAAAGCATGGTGCCAACAAGTACCGCATAGCCGAGCTTGAGGTCCTCGGGGTCCGCCTCGCGAACAAGATCGAGGTCACACACGACCAAACCCGGTTCGGGACGGAACGCGATAGCGGGAAGCGCATTGGCCGACGAGGCGACGAGCGGCTTCATGGTCGTCGCGACCGTGAGCATGGCGTCGAACGTCGTCGGCAACAGCGCGCACTCGGTTCGGCCGCACCACTGGTTTGCGCACCAGCTAACAACCGAGCAGGTTGCGGCATCGCCAACGGCGACAACCAGATCGTCGCAGGTAATGCCGTTGACAGACAGGGCGCCAAAGATCGCATCGGCATCGGCCAGCGTGGCACCAGCAGGCGAAAGCTCAAGGACGAGCAGCGACACGGCAAAACCGGCGTCGACCAGCGCATGCTCGACAACCTCACCAAAACGCTCGGATGTGGCGTCGTTCCAAACCACCATCGCGCGCTTAGGCTTGCCAACGGCCGAGGCAAACATGCGCGACAGCTCATCGAACGCGCCCAATCCGACACGGACATCGACGCTGCGGTTTTGGAAATTGATCAGTTGACGGCGAATCATAGCAGCCCACGCTCCAAAAGCATCTCGGCACAAAGGTAGGAAACGTCCTCGAAGGACTTGTTGCGAATATCAAGGGTAAGGTCGGCGGCCTGGCGATACAGCGGACGGCGATGCTCAAACAGGCGCGCGGCATGCTCAGGCGAGCGGAAATCGGGGCGCGTGTCGGACCGACGAATCTGGCGAATCGAATCCTCGAAGTCGCCCTCGAGGTACACGCACGTACCCATTTCGTGCATCAGCTCAATATTCACCGGCGTCTCGACAATGCCGCCCCCGCACGAAACCAACAGGCTGCGCTCACTTTGGAGCGAACGGAGCGCCGAGGTCTCGAGCTCACGAAAACGATCCTCGCCCTCGGTCTCAAAAATCTCGGTTACCGACTTACCGCAACGGCGCACGACCAGTCGGTCGGTATCGATAAAACGCCGCTTGAACATAGTGCCGACGTTGCGCGCGAGCGTCGATTTGCCCGCGCCCAAAAAGCCGATAAAGAAGATATGGTCGCAGCCGTGTTTGATGTGCTGAGACATGGCGAAACCTATTCCTCGCAGGGAAGGTCGCGCAGGGCCCGGCGCTCAAAGATACGGAAGATCTGCGTGTACCACAGATCCTGGGTTGCCTGCGGCTTAACCAGGATAGTATCGACGCCGGCGAAGTTGCCACTCCACACGTCCGTGTAGAGCTGATCACCGATCAGCACCGCCTCGTCGGCCGTGGCGCCGAGGCGCTTAAGACCCGCCTTGAGGGCAAACGGCGCCGGCTTCATGGCGTGGCTGATGGCCTCGAGTCCCAGCTCGCGTGCAGAGCTCATGACCTGGTCGCGATGCCAGTTGTTGGACACCATGCACAGCTTAAAGCCTTTGGCGCGGGCGGCGTCGAGCCAAGCGGAAACCGCGGCAGGAACCTGCTCGGTGTCGCGCGGCACCAGGGTGTTATCGCGATCGAGCAGAATGGCGCGTTTGCCGTCGGCCCACAGGGTATCAAGGTCGATGCGATCGACCGAGGCAACGTATCGTTTGGGGCTAAAAATCCTCATGCTAATTCCAAGACTGTTGATGCTCTTCGTAGGTTTGCGAGAAGTACTCCTCGTCCTGCGTAATGTAGAAATACAGGTCATCGGAGTCGGTCGGCTCAAGCGTGGCCTTAAGTGCCTCGAGCGACGGAGAGCAGATGGGCGTGGGCGGAAGGCCCTCGTGCTTGTAGGTGTTATAGGGACTATCGCTCTGCAGGTCGTCGGCGGTAACCTCGCCACCGGTGACATACATCATGGTCGCATCGCTGTTGAGGTAACGCAGACCATCGAGCTTGCCGGCAAGGCGGTTGTAGAAGACCGAGGCCACGTGCGCACGTTGATCGGCGTTGAGGCCCTCGCGCTCAACGATAGAGGCCAAGTTGACGATGTCGTAGTCGGACATCTCCACGCCGTAGCGTTCCTTGATCTTGGCTTCGCAGCTCGCAAAGTCAAGCGACTTGTACTCGGCCTTAAACTGATCGAGCATGGCGCGAATCACGTCATCGGCCGTCGGCGAATCGCCCAGCGAATAGGTCTTGGGGAACAAGAAACCCTCGAGCGAATCGTTGGCGGCGCCCTTAAGGAAGCTATAGTCGTCAACGTAGTTGGAGGCCTTGGCCTGGTTGAGGAAGTCTTCCTTAGAGAAGCTGTCGTATGCCTGGGCCACACGGTCGGCGACTTGATCGACCGTTAGGCCCTCAGGGATAGTCAGCGCATTGGAGCCCGCGTTGGGGCCTTCCATGAGCTGCTGAACAACCTTGGTCGCATCCATGAGTGTGGTGAACGAATAATCACCAGGCTTGAGCGACATATCGGCGTTGAGCTTTTTCACCGCCGCATAATAATCCTTGGGATTTTCGACGATATGGTTCTCGGAGAGAATCGAGGCGATAGTATCGCCCGAAGCACCATCGGGAATGGTCACCGTAACCTGCTGACCAGCCGTGACCTTGGTATCCCCACCGGCAAAGAAGCCCTTGACGGCCGGCACGACAAAGAAAGCGATCGCAGCAAGCGCGAGCACCGACACCACAACGCCGATGATCATGGGAACCGGAGAACTCTTCTTTTGAGCACCGCGACGAGCATGCGTGTTGTAGCTCGAGCGGGTCGCCGGAGCAACGCCATGCGAACCGCGAGCGTGATGCGAATGCGATTGGGGGGCCTGCGTTCGCTGGGTAGGTGCCTGCTGCTTAAAGCGGGTGCCGCCTGCAGGCTGGGCCGTACGAGCAGTGGGCTGCTGAGCCGCGTGAGAAGCCGAATGCTGAACCGAACGAGCAGAAGGCTGCTGACCCGTCCGTTGAACAGGTTGGGCCGAACGAGAGAAGGACTGCGCCGGGCGCGCGGCAGGCTGAGCTGAGCGCTGCGTCGGCTGTGCCGGACGCTGGCCAGGCTGGGCAGGGCGCGACGCCGGCTGCTGTGTACGATTCGGCTGGCGCGGATCGGAAGCACTAGGCATGCGAAACCTCCTCGTTTTTACGATCGAGCCACGTCTGCAAAAACAGGCTGGCGGCAATCATGTCGATCTTGCCCCTCATCTGCTTTTCGTTGAGGCCCTGCTCGCGCAGGATACGCTTGGCCTCTTGCGAAGACAGACGTTCGTCCTCAAACTCCAGCGGAAGATCGAGCTCGTCGGCAATCTTTTGCGCCACGGCGGCAACGCGCTCGGCCTGGGGGCCGGGCTCACCGGCCATGGTCAAGGGACGTCCGCTTACCAGGATGTCGGGCTCATAGTCCTCGACCAGGTAGCGGAACGTCTTGGCCATACCGGTGACCTCGGCGGCCGGGAGCACCTTGACGGGCATCGCCATCTTGCCATCACGGCTCGAGACGGCGATGCCAATCCTGGTCTCCCCTATGTCCAGCGCGAGCGCAACCACAGCGACTTCTTAGATTCTTAGGCGCCGAGCGCGGTCTTAGCGGCCGCGAGGGCATCGGCGATGCCGGCAGCATTCTTGCCACCGGCCTGGGCCATGTTGGGACGACCGCCACCGCGACCGTCGACCAGACCCGCGATCTGCTTGATCACGTTACCGGCGTGGAACCCGGCCTTCACGGCGTCATCGGAGCCGGCAGCGAGCAGGGCCGGAGTGCCCTTCTCAGTCACGCTGGCGATGACACAAGCGACAGGGCCGGCCACCTTCTGGTGCACGGTATCCCATACGTTGCGCAGGTCGGCAGCCTCAAGGCCCTGGAGCTCAGCAACGACGAGCTTATAGCCGTCGAGCTCGACAGCACCCTCGATGGCGCTGGAAATGGCGTCGGAGGAACCACCGGTCAGAGCCTTTTTGAGCTTGTTGGACGTCTCGCGCAGTTCGGCCTGCAGGTTCTCCACACGGGCGGGAACCTCGTCGACGCGGCACTTGAGCGCAGCGGCGGCGGCGTCAACGAGTGCCAGGCGGTCGGCCATATAGTCGAGAGCACCCTTAGAGGTCACGGCCTCGATACGGCGGACATTGGAGCCTGTGGAGGACTCGGAAATGATCTTGAACAGGCCGATCTCGGCGGTGTTGGCAGCGTGCGTGCCACCGCAGAGCTCGCGGGAGAACGGCTGGTCCTCGGCGCCCACGGAGACGACGCGGACAACATCGCCGTACTTCTCTCCAAACAGAGCGACAGCGCCGGCAGCCTTAGCCTCGTCGATGCCCATGACACGGGTCACAACCGGCTTGGAAGCGAAGATCTGCTGGTTGACCAGGTCCTCGACAGCCTTGAGCTGCTCGGAGGACAGGGCCTCGAAGTGCGTGAAGTCAAAGCGCAGGTGCTCGGGCGTCACCAGCGAACCGGCCTGGGAGACGTGCTCGCCCAGGACCTGCTTAAGGGCAGCGTCGAGCAGGTGCGTGGCGGTGTGGTTGCGGCGCAAGAAGCCACGGCGCTCGGCGTCGAGCGCGGCGGTAACAGCGGCACCGACAGTCAGCGTGCCCTCGGCAACGTGCGCGACGTGGGCATACAGGCCGTTGTGGTTCTTGGTGTCGGCAACGGTCAGAACAACGCCCTCGGCGGAAAGCTTGCCGGCATCGCCCTGCTGGCCACCCATCTCGGCATAGAACGGGGTGCGGTCGAGCACGACCTCGACATCCTCGCCGGCGGCAGCGGACTCGACGGACTCGCCGTTGCGCACGATGGCGACAACCTTGGCGCCCTCGATGACGTCGTTGTCATAGCCGTCGAACTCGGTCGCGGCAACCTTGTCGGAAAGCTCGACCCACACGTCGTTGAAGCTGCCCCAGGCATCGCCCTTGGCGTTGGCACGAGCGCGGGCCTTCTGGTCCTCCATGCAGGCGGTGAAGCCGTCCATGTCGACGTCGTGGCCAGCAGCGCCGGCGATCTCGACAGTCAGGTCAATGGGGAAACCAAAGGTGTCGTGCAGCTTAAAGGCAACGTCGCCCGGAAGGACGGCGCCGTCGGCGAGCGCGGCCAGGGCCTCGTCCAGGTAAACACGGCCGTTGTCGAGCGTCGTGGAGAAGCGCTCCTCCTCGGAGGCGACAATACCCTTAACGAGCGCGACGTTCTTGAGCAGCTCGGGATAGGCCTCGCCCATCTGAGCGTTAACCTCGTCGATGAACTTGGTCAGGAAGGCGCCCTCGATGCCCAGCAGGCGGCCGTGGAACACGGCGCGGCGGAGCAGGCGGCGCAGGACGTACTCGCGGCCCTCGTTACCGGGCAGGATGCCGTCCGAGATCATAAAGTCGACGGCACGGGAGTGGTCGGCGATGATGCGCAGGGAGCGGCTGGCGCCGGAGTAATCGTCGGCGTCATAGGTCTTGCCGCTGATCTCCTCACCGAGCTTGATGAGGTGCTGCATCAGATCGCCGTCGTAGTTGGCGGTCTTGTGCTGCATGATGGCGGCCATGCGCTCCAAACCCATGCCCGTATCGAGGTTACGGTGTGGCAGCTCCGGCATGGAGCCGTCCTCCTGGCGGTCGTACTGGGTAAACACGAGGTTCCAGAACTCAAGGAAGCGGTCGCAGTCGCAGCCGGGCTTGCAGTCGGGGCTGCCGCAACCGACCTCCTCGCCCATGTCAAAGTAGATCTCGGAGCACGGACCGCAGGGGCCGGTGGGGCCAGCGGCCCAGAAGTTGTCGTCCTCGCCCAAGCGGGAGATGTGGTCCTCGGCAACGCCCAGGGAGCGCCACACGTCATGGGTCTCATCGTCCTCGGTAAAGACGGTAAAGTACAGGCGGTCGAGCGGCAGCTTGAACTCCTTGGTGATGAGCTCAAAGGCCCAGGCGCAAGCCTGCTCCTTGGAGACGCCGCCAAAAGAGAAATCGCCGAGCATCTCGAAGAACGACAGGTGACGGCCGTCCTCGCCGATGCAGTCGATGTCGTTGGTGCGGACGCACTTCTGGCAGGAGATCGCGCCAATCTCCTTCATGGTCTTCTTGCCCTGGTAGTACTCCTTAAACTGGTTCATGCCGGCGTTGGCAAGCAGCAGTGAAGGATCGTCGGGGACGAGGGACGAAGAAGGATAGAGCTTAAGACCGCGCTCCTCAAAGAAGTTGAGGAACTTGGAGCGAATCTCGGCCGTAGTCATTGACGGGTAGTCAGCACTCATAGAGGGAATCTCCTCGGTTTCACATCGAAACAGTTCAAACGTAACGATATTACCATCCCGCCGCGCCTGTGCAAAAAAGAGGGTCGCCAAACAGCGACCCTCCAGCGAAAGTGCACGTTATTTAGTACTGCGCGATCCTTTGAAAAAGGACTGCTGTATAATTGCATATAAGATTCACCCGGAAGGAGCGATCGATGAAAAGCAAACGATTTGTCCTGAATGCACTTCTGGTTGTAGCACTTTTAGCGCTCTTAGCCTTCTCATGCTGGTACGCAAACCAACCATCATTTGGATACGTATTGTATACAGTAATGTCCGGCGATAAGGCTTATTACACTCTACGCGCAATTGACGTTCTCTTTTTCTATGTAGCCGGCCCCTTATCAATCGCTTTGGTCGCGTTTCTTGTCATTTACAACTTCAAGAAACGTTAATAGAACCTATTTAGAATCCGAATCGTCCATGGAGCCGTCGATGCCGGTTTTGGTGTCGTCGTTCATATTGAAATCGTCGTCTTTGGCGAAGGGATTCTTGAAAAAGCCCGTAGCATCGGGCTGAAGGCCCGAGAGCTTCATCCAGGGATTATCGAGCTCGGGTTTGGGCATGGCCTGGGCCTCGGGCGCAGTCTCGTTACCGATGAGCTCGGACTCATAGATGAAGGTGTCGTCGCCGAGCGCGTCGTAGGCGGCGACCGGGTTGCCATCGGCATCGCGGTACGGCGTGCCCTTAAACACGGCTCCGTCATAGGCCACAAGCTGACGGCCGGTCTCATTCTCAAAGTAGTACACGAAGATGCCCTTGAGGGCCGCACAAAGCGGGATGGCAATAATCATGCCGATGGGCCCCATGAGTGCCGAACCAATAACGAGCGCCGTGAGGCTCATAATGGGATGCACCTGCACTGAGCTCTGCATGACCTTAGGCGAAATCACATTGTCGGTGACGTTTTGCGCGACCATCGTCACGATGAGCGTCCATAACGCCAACATGGGGCTGAACATAAAGCCGAGTACCGTGGCGATTGCCGCGCTCACCCAGGGACCGACGACCGGAACCAAGTGCATGATGCCAGTGAAGATAGCCATGAGCGCCGCATACGGATGACCGATGATCATAAAACCGATAAAGGCGAGGAAACCACCGCAGATGGACGTCACGACCATACCGCGCATGTAGCCGCCGACAGAGCGAGAAAGGATGGCGACCATAAAGCGGTACGAGGTCTCCTTCTCCTGACCGATGATGGTGCAAATCTCGTGATGCATGCGAGGGTAGTCGCAGGCCATCCAGTAGGCAAGCACCAGACCAAGGAAGATCACGAACAACTGCCAGGCTGTATTGGTGATGAGCGGGAACACACCGCGGCCAAGCTCGGCAGCAATCTGAGACACATACTTCGATGCCACGGTAACCAGCGACGAAAGATTATCGTCCAAATACTCCTTGAGCGGCGTGTTATTGAGCGTCTTGGCATGCGAGATCATCTCATTGAGATCGCCACCCGCAACACGAAGCTGCTCGGGCAGGCGGCTCAGGACTTCCATGATCTGACCAAAGAGAATCGGCGACAAGATGCAAACGACACCGACGAGCACGGCAACAACAACAATAAGCGCGATAAGCGAACCGATGCCGCGATTCACGCCATGGTGCTCGAGCCAGTTGGTGATCGGGGACATCACAAAGGCAATGATGGAACCGACGGCAAGAAACTCGATAACCGGCGCCAGGATGCCCATAAGGTTAAAGATGACAGCGGCGATGACAATGCAGCCGACAACAGCCCAAATGCGAAGCGTCAGAATGCGGGTGTCGCGCAGCACGCGATCGGTTTGTTGGGGGTGTTCACTCATGAACGAATCATCACTCCGTCGGGGTCGATCTTGTCCTGAATCTTCTTAAGCGTGCGGCGCAGCAGACGCGAAACCTGCACCTGAGAAATACCCAGCTTCTTGGCGATCTCGATCTGGGTCATGCCCTTCACAAAGCGCAGCTCGATCACCTCGCGCTCGCGCGGCGAGAAATCACGGATGGCTTCCTCGATCACTAGGCGGTCATCGGTAAAGTCGAGCTCGTTGTCGTCGTCGGCGTAACGGTCGAGAATCGAAGGGGCATCGTCGGAATCGGACGCACTAGGAGCCTCGATGGGCACCGAGGTATAGGCCGAAGACGATTCCATAGCCTCGAGGACCTCATCGACAGTCACATCTAGATACTCAGCGATCTCCTCAACCTTGGGCGAACGCTGCAGCTCGTTGGTAAGTTTGTCAGTAGCCTGGTTGACCTTGGCCGAGAGCTCCTGCAGACGACGCGGTACGCGCACACTCCAGCCCTTGTCGCGAAAATGGCGTTTGATCTCGCCCAGGATAGTGGGTGTCGCAAACGTCGTGAACTCGAGTCCGCGCTCGGGATCAAAACGGTCGATAGCCTTGAGCAAGCCCAGATAGCCGACCTGCATGAGGTCGTCGAGCGGCTCGCCGCGATTCTTAAATTTGTTGGCAAGAAACCTTACCAGGTTCATATGGGACATGACGAGCTGCTCACGGGCGTCCGGATCACCGGTCTCCTTGTAACGACGAAACAGCTCGCGGGTTTTCTCCTTGTCCCAAGCGGTCTTGCCGCTCCGGGAACGTTCGGTCATATTAGATATCCGCCTTGAGGTCGAGGGAAAGCGTCAGGGGCGCCGTAGTCTTTTCGTAGGAGTCGCACACGCTCGCGAGGATGAGCTCGGCATACACCGCAGCCTGGTCGTCTTCATCGACCGTAGCCTGGTCGCCAAAGGTAATAGTCATGCCAACGTGGGTCTCATCGACATCGAATTTGATGGTGATGTCATCGCAGTCGACCGCGGTGCAACCAAAGATGAAAGCCTCCTCAGCAGCCATGCGGATGTCCTCGATGCGATCGACAGACATAGAGCACAGGGCACCAACGTTGGCTGCCGTCATGCGCACAAGGCGAGCGAGACGCGGGTCACCGGCAACGGTCAGCGTGATAGGGCAGGTTGCTTCGCTACTCATCGCAGGACTCCTCAGAGGTCTCGGCGGGCGTATAGGTGTAATACTGAGCCGGCTTGGATACAGACTTCTGACCATCATCGTCGCCCGCGGCGGCCTCGTCCTCGCCAATTAGGACGCGCTCGGTAGGCCGCTCTGCCTCCGCAGCAGCAGCGGCGAGCTTGCGCTCGGTGTCAGCCGCAGGAGACTTCACCTTATTGAAGAGCTTCTGCACAGCACCGGCGGCAGAGTCGGTCACGCTCGACACAGCATTGCTGGCCTCGGCCATGCTGCCCGTAACCTCGGAAATGTCGCGAACCACGGCTTCGACCTCTACGAGATTGGAGGTAAGGGCATCAACTGCCGTCTTGCTCGACTTAAGCAGCGGCTCCATCTGGGCAAGCGCCGGCGTAAGCTCATCGACAGCGCCATCGAGCTTTGCCACCACAGGCTGAGCCTCGGCGATGGTGTTGTTGAGGTCGTTCACGGTCTTATCGAGCGAGTCGACAACGGTGCGGGTCTTACGCAGGGTAAGCGCGAGCTCAACGATGGCCCACACGCCGGCAACGGCGAGCAGCAGCAGGGCGATTTGAATGGGACTCATGCAAGCCTCCCAAAGGAATCGATATACAGACGGTTTCCATGGTACCCCAAAGGGGACCGAACATGCCAAGAGCAGCAACGTGGGACAAAATTATCAGCAGCTACTTCGGTGCATTCCCGCTGCGGTCGCGTTCACTTTGCTCTACGCGCCACTCTTCCCAACCGCGGCCGGCAGGCTGCCAGAACGCGCCGCGCTCCAGTCCCTCGGGCAAATAGCGCTGGTCGACCCAGCCTTCGGGATAATCGTGCGGATATTTATACACACCGTATTCGTCGCTGCCTGGGCGATGGCGATCGCGCAGATAACTCGGCACCTCGCGAAGCCCACTAGAATGGATATCGGCCAGCGCCGCATCGATCGAAGCCTCACACGCGTTGGATTTAGGCGCCAAGCACACATAGAGTGCAGCCTGAGCCAGGTTAATGCGGCACTCGGGATAGCCAATGACCTCGGCAGACTTAAACGCGGCATGTGCCACTAAAAGCGCCTGCGGGTCGGCGTTGCCAACGTCCTCAGAAGCATGAATCATAATACGGCGAGCGATAAACTTGGGATCCTCCCCCGCATCAATCATGCGCGCGAGCCAATAGATCGTGGCATCGGGGTCGCTACCGCGCATGGACTTGATGAACGCACTGATGATGTCGTAGTGCATGTCGCCGTTTTTGTCATACGAAAATCCACGACGCGGATTAGCAATCTTTACGTCATCCACGGTAATGGGATAACGCTCCCCCGCCGCCGGCGCTGGCGTCCCTTCGGTATCGGGACGCGTGACGGCAATCTCACTCGCCAGCTCGAGTGTCGTCAGGGCTGAGCGTGCATCACCCGCTGCCAGCGTGCAAATGGTCTTGACCGTATCATCATCGGCCGAGAATTTACCGTTCAGGCCCTGAGGTGCCTCGAGCGCACGCTCGATAAGCATGGCGATATCCTCGTCCTTCAGGTGCTCAAGCTCTACCACGCGCCCGCGCGACAACAGTGCGGAGTTGACCTCGAAGTACGGATTCTCTGTCGTAGCGCCAATCATAACGACAGTACGGTTCTCAACTGCATGTAGCAGGGCATCCTGCTGCGACTTAGAGAAGCGGTGAATCTCATCGATGAACAAGATGGTGCGGCGGTCGTACGTATTCAGGCGCGTCTTGGCCTCGTCAATCACGCGGCGAAGATCCTTTACGGTACCCGTCACAGCGCTGACCTCGACAAACTCGCTCTTGGTATGGTTGGCGATAATGTGGGCCAGCGTCGTCTTACCCGTACCGGCCGGCCCGTACAGAATCACGCTCGAAAGCACGTCGTGCTCGATCGCGGCACGCAACCATGAGCCCTTACCGACGGCCTTTTGCTGGCCCACGTACTCGTCGAGCGAATTGGGTCGCATGCGCACCGCGAGCGGCGCATTTTTAAAGGAACGCTCGCGCGTCGAGGCAGAAAAAAGGTCGTCCATAGCCATCCCGTGCATCAATCAAAAACGTTTTCAACTAACCAGTATACCGAATTAATACGAACTACCGTTCGTTAATATAGGTACGGTGCGGAAACTTTAGACCCGGGAACAGCTTGCTCGTCAGTTCGCAGAAATAACCGTCCGTCATGCTCGCGATATAATCCACCACGGCTTGATCCTTGTCGTCCTGCCAGGCATAGGTGCGATCGTAGTAGGAAAGCTGCTGCTCAATGCGCGAAATGTGGTGCTTAAAGATATACGAAGACTCGTCGCCTTCGTTTATATCCTGCAGGCAACGGTCGTAGAGTTTTTCGAATGCCTCGCGCAGCTCCGCCTCGGAATCGCCTTCGATACCGCCCTTGCTATAGATCTTCTCGTAGTTCTCGCGCTTGGCCCGGCGGATCTCCTCAAACAGGTCCTCGCTCATCTCGATGCGCGGCTTACCATAGCTATGCTCCACGATATCGATGGAAGCGTGCGTAAGGATCCAACTGTTGTAGGCACCGCCCCGGCCATCATCAAAAGCGTCAGGTGACAGCAGGCCCGCCGCGATCGCATCCTGACGGTCACGACCGACGTAGGCAAGAATATCCGAGATGCGAACGACGCAGCCCTCGAGCGTCATGGGGCGCAGGTGCTCAATCGCGCTATAGCCCGTGGCGATACAGTCCTCAACCGTCTGATCGAACTGGTCAAAGGAGCCCATGTCCGAAAGCTCAAACACACGCTGCTCGTACTCGCCGTTATGGCATAGCACGCCGTCGAGCGTCTGGAGCGACACGTTGCGGCCATACAACGCGTCGAGCACGCGGACCGACTGCACGTTATGGAAAAAATAACGCCCCGTACGCTCATGAAAGATATCGTTGAGGAATCGCTCGCCGGCATGGCCGAAAGGCGTGTGCCCCAAGTCGTGACCCAGACCGATCGCTTCAATCAGATCGCAGTTGAGCCCGAGGGCGCGACCGATATCGCGCGCAATGCGCGAGACGAGCTGCACGTGTAGACCACGACGCGACAAGTCGTCGTTGCTTCGAAAGCTAAAAACCTGCGTTTTGCCTGCATAACGGGTGTACGCCGGTAGATGGAGGATTTTTTCGGTATCGCGCATAAACGCCGGACGCATAAGCGTGCCTTTGTCCGCATCACGATCGACACGACGAATGACCTGGTCGTCGTTGCAACGATACGGATTGACAGTGCCCGAAGCACGATTGGCGGCAATGCGCTCGACGAGCTCGGGCGACAACGCCGAAGGAATACGGTCCATACGCGCCTTGATGGCGGCCGTTTCTTGATTAGTTGCCATGGCATGCTCCTTAAGAACGATGCGCAATCGGTTACAGAGTGCAGCCCACGACCTCGATTATGGCAAAAATCGGCACCAAAAACGGGAGCAATGGCAGGGAGCGCGATTTTGTGAAGAGGCAGGAGAGGGCCAGGGCCAGGAGTGCGACGGCAAATGCCACGATGCCGCCTATAGGGTCGAGCGTGCAAAGCGCGAAGAGCGCCTTGGCATCCCCCATGCCGATGCCCGGGATTTGGCGAAAACGACGCCAGAGGGACTCAGTCAGCACGAGAGCAAGATACACAATGACGGCAAGACCCGCGTGGTCAAGCGCTGTGTTCAAACCGAGGTCGAGCCAAACACCCGCCAACGCCGCCACGGCACATGCGCCGGCAAGCCCATTGGGAAACCGTCGCTCTCCGGCATCAATTGCCACGCCAGCAAGGATGCAAATCCAAAACGGGATATAGACCATCGGAAGCCTCCTCGAGCTGCATCGCAAAAGCAAAAACCACCACAAAGGTGCCTGTCCCCTTTGCGGTGGTTTTGGTGGTGGTTATTTGGCGCCTTGCATGACCTCGTCGAGGGTGACGTTTACGGCATGCTGGGTAGGAACCCAGTCGACCTTCAGGAACAGCGCGGCCACCGTGATGGGGATATAGCTGAACATAAAAATCGGGAAGGTAAACAGGTTAGTCACCAGACGCCACTTTTGCGCGCAGTGAATGTGCTTGTACTCAAAGATAGTCGTGAGCAGCGCCAAGATAAAGAAGGTCTGATACATCATGGCGAAGGTCATAATGAGCGAAGCGGCGCACGCCTGCATCTCGACTTCGGTAGCCAAGAAACCATGCGAAAGGCCACCCACAATCAAGAACGTCGCATTAGCGAGCATCGAGATCAGCGATAGCAGCATACCCGGGGCGATCGTCATGAACATGTCGTAGGCGGCAAAGCGATGATAGCGGAACGTCGACTTGACCAAGTGCTTACCGTAGGTAAAGAACACCTGGTAGAAGCCCTTGGTCCAGCGCATACGCTGCTTCCAGGACGCCTTAAACGTCACGGGCTGTTCGTCAAAGAACTCCGCCGGCGCATAGCCAATGCGAATGCCATGGATAGCGCAGAACGTGGTGAACTGAATGTCCTCAGTCAGCGTGTGGAACTGCCAGCCGTGCATGCCCTCGATAACACTGGCAGAAATGAGATAGCCCGAACCCGATACAGCGCAGGAAGTCTTGCAGATATTACGCGCATTGTTAAGGAAGCGCGCCTCGCGCAGATACCACGTAGCATTAGCCGCCGAGATCCACGAGCTGCCGAAGTTCTTGGAGTTACGATAGCTCGTGACCACATGGAAGCCCTGGTCAAAGGCATCATTCATCTTGGAGACGTAATCGCGGGAGATGACGTTATCGGCATCGAAGATAAAGTAGCCCTCAAACGTGTCGGGATACTCGTTGAGAATGCGATCGAAACCAAAGTCCATGACCCAGCTCTTACCCTTGCGGGCTAGGTCGTTGCGCTCATAAACGATGGCGCCTGCCTCGCGCGCGAGCTGCGCTGTGTTGTCGGTGCAGGCGTCGGCGACCACGAAGACCTCGATAAGCTCGGACGGATAGTCCTGGTCCTTGATGGAGCGTACGAGATTGGCAATTACGGCTTCCTCGTTATGCGCAGCAATGAAGAAGGCATAGCGGTGAAGTTTTTTGGCCTTGGGAGGCGCGACCTCGCCACGAAGAGCGCCAATGACAAAGAAGACCACCTGGTACAGAAAGCAGACCGTGAGCAGCGTGACAACAATCTGGTTGAAGATCACGATGGGTGTGTTGGTTTGTAAAAAGGCGAGCATACAGGCTCCCGAGAACGCGTTACGTAAACAACCGTATATCTTACCGCAGGCTTACCGAGTTCAAGAAACCACCTAATACTGGCTAGGCTTCGAGCAGACCGAGCTGCGGAACTATTTCGTCGCCGGCAGCGGTGCGGCCAAGCGAGCGCGGGGCCAGGTCGTCAAGAACCGCGGCGAGATCCCACGGTAGCTCGTCGCGGCACTCAATGCGCTCCCCCGTCACGGGATGGTCGAATGCAACACGCCAGGAATGAAGGAATTGCCTGGTCAGACCCTGATCGGCGCGTGCATCGCACTTGCCGTAGAGCGGATCGCCCACGCAGGCGTGGTTGATATGGCGCATATGCACGCGAATCTGATGTGTGCGGCCCGTAAACAGGTGGCACTCGACGAGCGTATAACCATCGTCAAAGCGCGTGGAATCAAAGCGCTCGAGTACCTTAAAGGTCGTAATGGCCTGACGGGCAAAGGGGTCGTCCGAAACCGCCATCTTGACGCGGTCGCGCGTGGAACGGGCGATCCCGGTATTGATGGTGCCCTCGTCCATGGCGATGTGCCCGTGGACAAGCGTGATATAGCGGCGGTCGAGCGTACGCGTGCGAATGAGATTTTGAAGCGCGCGCTGCGTGTCGTCGTCCTTTGCCGCAAGCATGAGGCCCGAGGTATCGCGATCCAAACGATGTACGATCCCGGGGCGGTCCTCACCCTGCACGGTACCAAGATGGTCGATGCCACAGTGATAGACCAGAGCGTTCGCAAGCGTGCCGCTCTCGTGGCCATGGGCGGGATGGCACACAAGGCCCCGCTGCTTGGAGAGCACGATGAGGTAATCGTCCTCGTAGCGGATATCGAGGGGAATGGCCTCGGGAATCACGTCAGTCGGATCGTGAGGCTCGGGCAGGTCAACCGAGATGCGGTCACCGGCGCGTACGGCATACTTTTTTGACAAACAGGTCTCGCCGTTCACGATTACGGCGCCGCCCTCGATCAGATGCGCGCAGGCAGAGCGCGTGGGGCAGCCGTCATTGGCACCCAGAAAGGCGTCGAGACGCTGGCCAGAGCAATCGTCGGCAACAAGAATATGGATGTCGGCCATTAGCGCTCATTCCTTTCGCGGATCTTGCGGGCACGCTCCCCACGCTGCTTGGCTTTGCGCTTGGCGCGGGCCTCATCACGGGCATTGAGCTCGGCAGTCGCGTCGACATCACGGGCCGCAGGGCTCAAGAACATGTAGCCGATGAGGGCAAGCACGACACCTACGGTGATGCCGATATCGGCCACGTTAAAGACGGGGAAGTCGATGAAGGTGGTGGCAATAAAATCGGTCACGAAGCCAAAGACAAGGCGATCGATCGCGTTGCCGATAGCGCCGCCCGCGACCATAGCCATGCCCACAACCTCAAGATGGGCGAGCTGGGATGCACGAACGAGGTACACGGCGATAGCGATAATAACCGCCAACGCCAGCACGGCAAACGCGATGCCATGCCCCTCGCCCATGCTAAAGGCAGCACCGATATTGCGGACAAAAATAAAGTCGATGACACCGGGGATGACGGTCACATGTAAAGCGTCGCCCACGGCACGAACCGCAAGCTTGGTCAGCTGGTCAACGAGCAGCACAACCAGTGCCACACCACCAGCAACACCCAACCGCCAACGCAAAGGCGGCGTCATACCCCCAGCACGACCCAAATCAATCCCCTACCCTCAAGAACATCGAATTACGTTTAA
>CAUCQW010000024.1 GCA_958445065.1 uncultured Collinsella sp. | reverse complement strand
TCTTGAACACCTTTCGCTCTTAACTAGGTGTCCAATTCATCATACCCACTCCACTTGGATACGCCTAGGCGCGGTCCAAGAAATCGTCCGCACCCCCATGTATCTCTCATACCTTTATTTATCTGACACGCAGAGCAAGGGCTATCTTTGGGAGTTCCTTCTTTTAATCGGAATGCTTATTCTGAATAACAGTCGCGGGTACGTTGTATTCTGTCTTTTTATAATGCTATTGCTTTACTCCTCTTTTAACAGCAAAGGAATAAAGCAGACAAAAGTTGGCTCCATCGTCCTTATTGTGCTTGCCGCATTCGGCGTGATTATTTTCATTAGTGCCGCTGGCAATATTCGGAGCGGTTACTCGTGGAATGATTGCTCTTATATCGAGACCATCGGGTATTTCAACAACTACCCGGATTGGTTGACAAAGCACTTCATGTGGGGCTATTCGTATGCGACAAGCCCACTTGCAAATCTAAATTTGAACTGCTTGCGCTACAACGGCAATCTAAATATTGCGGTCATTTTATTTTCATTTCTCCCCGAGCAGCTTTCCGCTGGCCCCCTTGCTCACGGTGTGACCATTTATTACGTGGTAAATCATTTGAATGCTGTTACCGGCTTTGCGACATTCGTGGGTGCTGCGGGCGTTGGGGGCGCTTACGCGGCTTTCGCCGGAATGATATTGCTTTATACGTTTGTTAAGGTCATTTTAAAGAAATTTAGGGTACTGGAGACTTTTGGCAATGCGCTTCTTTGTTTTCTTGCGTTGTCTATGATTTTCTTCAACTGCTTTACGACTTCCGCGCTTTGTTACATTCCCTTTTTCCTGATTGTTGCTTCCTACTATCTCGACAGGCGCTTGGTCTCAAATGACATCGTTTTGCTTGTGCAGGAGCCCCATCCCGATGCTCCTGAGGCTTTGGGTTCTTTTACTGCTGCTCGTAGAATCCGCGGAGAGGCGCGATAAAAATGAAAATTAGCATCGTTTTGCCCGTATACAATCAAGAGCGTTTTTTACAAGATGCGCTCGAGAGCGTTGGGGCACAATCCTATTCGGACATTGAAATCGTTGTGGTAAATGATGGATCAACCGATTCTAGCCTTCGCATTGCTACGGAATATGCGAAAAGTGATCCCAGGGTCAAGATTGTTAGCCAGGAAAACGGAGGCCTCTTAGCGGCAAACGTTACTGGAATAAAGACTGCTACCGGCGATTATGTCTGTTTCTTTGACCCAGATGATCGAATTGGTCCGAATTTCATCGCTTCTTTCGTTAGCGAAATTGACGATAATCTTGACTTCGTTGCGAGAGGCATTACCTATCAGTATCCTGATCGTTCGATTGATTTTCCTCTTAAGGAAGACCACGTCTTTGCCTGTGACGAGCTGAGGGCTCTTTCCAAGAACTATATACTTGATTCTGCCATGTCGATGGACAACATCATCTTCGTTGCACGCTGGAACAAGGCTTATAGAACAGCCTTACTTAAGTCCTTTGTTGACGAGTATGCCAAGTGCTGCGACGTTTCCCTTGGAGAGGATTCCGTTTTCACGTATCTGCTTCTTCGTCATGCGAAAAATGGAAAATCCTGTGTTTCTCCTAGTTCCTATTGCTACGTTCAACACGATGAGTCTATGACGCATGCAGTCGACCCTGAGAAGTTGCTCGAGAAGTGCAACACCACCTTCGAGCGTTTCTCTCGCATCATAGGAAATTACGATGGAGACCTGACACCTGCTCGGCTTCTGTATTGCGCCCAACTTACCGGAGGCGTTGCCAATGCGGTTGACGCTGAACTTCCCGAAGCTGCGGGTTTTTACGAACGAATTATTGCAAGCGAACGGTTCCAGGACGCCATCGCCTGCGCTCATAGACTTACGGCCGGTAAGAACATCAATGTCGAGTTGCTCTATCGTAGGGTTCCATATCGCCTCTATCGGTTTGCAAGGAGGGCATATTTAGTTCTAAAGAAATAAGCCGGCTGTTCATTTTTGAAATTGGATAACTAAATGTCACGATCAATTAAGCGTAACTTCGTTTGGAATGCTTCGTACCAGATCCTTCTCATTATCGCCCCATTGATAACGATCCCCTATGTTTCCCGAGTTCTAGGGGCGACGCAGGTTGGTGTCTATTCCTATACCTATTCGATTACATACTATTTTGTTCTCTTCGCGACTCTGGGTATGGGTCAGTATGGTGTGCGACTAATTGCTCAAGCGGGTGATGATAGGGAGGAGAGGTCGCGCAGGTTCTGGTCTGCCTGGGCCGCGCAGCTGTGCATCGCTGTGCCCATATGCCTTACCTATGCGGTGTATGTCTTTATTGCCCCTGCTGGTGGCGCTCTTGTTGCGTTGATTTGGGGATTCTGGGTCTTAGCTGCAGCGCTTGATGTCTCTTGGCTGTTTTTCGGGGTCGAGGAGTTCAGGATGCCTACGATCCGGAACTTCATCACGAAGATTGCCGGGATAGGCATAATCCTCTTATTTTGCAAATCAGAAAGCGATTTGTGGGCCTACGTCTTAGGTATTTCTCTCGCATATTTTGCAAACGCTATCCTCATCCTTCCGTTTGTGGGTCGCTTTGTTGACTTCTGCAAACCCCGTTGGACGGATGTATCCAAGCATTTTCTCCCCAATTTGAGGCTGTTTGCCCCCGTTGTCGCAATGAGCCTCTATATGTCTTTTGATAAGATCCTTCTTGGTTCGATTTCTGGCATGGAGCAGGCTGGCTATTTTGAATATGCGGATAAGATTGCGAGGATGCCTCTCACGATTGTTACCGCTCTTTGCACCGTTATGCTTCCGCATATGACCGCTAAGCTTGCCGCTGGTGAGAGATCCGAGGCTGTGGGGATACTTGGAAAGTCGATTTGGCTCGTCCTAGGGGCTGCGATTGGGGTAGCGTTTGGAATTGCCGCCGTCTCGCCGGAGCTTGTTCCCGTGTTTCTCGGCCCTGGCTATGAGGCGTGTCTTTTCGTTATTCCCGTCGTTGCTATTGCTCTTCCATTTATCTCTGCCAGCAACGTTATCGGAATGCAATACATGCTTCCAACATGTTCGGATAAGGCCTATACGCGAAGCGTCTGGATGGGCGCTATCGTTAACGTCGCAACTTGCCTTGTCTTGCTTCGCCCTTTAGGGGCTTTAGGTGCTGCCTTGGCAACAGTGCTGACGGAAGCCTCTGTGCTCGCGTTTCAGTGTTGGAAGGTTCGGAAAGACCTTCCTTTGGGCGAGTATGCCATAAGCGCGATTCCATTCTTGGTACTCGGCTCTATAATGACCTCTTTGCTTCGACTTGCAGTTGGTGTCTTGGAGCCTATTCTTGGCATGGGCTGGGTTCTTTTGATTGTTGAGATTTTGCTTGCGGTGGTGATTTACGGACTACTCGTTTTGGCATGGGCTCGCAAGTGCGGAAAGCTCGATCTAATTCTTTCTCTTTTGAAGAGGAATTAGCTCTATTCTGCCCCCGCGACGAACCTCTGGTTCTCGCCCCGGCCGCACGCCCAGAGCAGCATCCTGCTGCCCCGCGACCACGCGCCGCACATGTCCGCGGTGAGCGAGTGGTCCGATGCCGGCTGGATCCTGAGGGTGCCGTCCCCGTTGGCCGTGACGTCCCACAGCTGGGCGGCCGATCCGTCGGGCTCCTCCATGGTGACCGGGCCGTTGAGCTCGAGCGCGCGGGCCGTGAGCGCCTTTCCGCTCGACTTGTCGGTTATCGTGTACGAGCCGCTCCCCGCGTCGCGCTCGAACGAGAGCGCGCTCGCCGCGCCGGACTCCGCGGCGGCCGGACCGGCCCCGACGCCGAGTGACCCGTCGGGCGAGAGGAGCCTGTAGTCGCCGTCGGCGAGGGGCGCCACCGCCCCCGCGACGAACCTCTGGTTCTCGCCCCGGCCGCACGCCCAGAGCAGCATCCTGCTGCCCCGCGACCACGCGCCGCACATGTCCGCGGTGAGCGAGTGGTCCGATGCCGGCTGGATCCTGAGGGTGCCGTCCCCGTTGGCCGTGACGTCCCACAGCTGGGCGGCCGATCCGTCGGGCTCCTCCATGGTGACCGGGCCGTTGAGCTCGAGCGCGCGGGCCGTGAGCGCCTTCCCGCTCGACTTGTCGGTTATCGTGTACGAGCCGCTCCCCGCGTCGCGCTCGAATGTTAGCGTCAATCTATTTTTCACCAGTTTCGCTAAACAGGCGCGCCGTTCGCGCAAAGGCGGTTTCACCGGTTGCGCCAACGTATTTTCACCGATTCCGGTCACGGCTTGACGGGCCCGTCCCTCGGCAGGTCCTTCAGCCTGTAGGACCTGCCGGTTATCTTGACCAGGTGGCAGTGGTGGCACACCCTGTCCGCGATCGCGCTCGCCGCCACGTCGTCCCCGAACACCCTGCCCCAGCCGCCGATCCCCACGTCGGCGGTGATGATCGTCGAGCGCTGCTCGTAGCGCGTCAATATCAGCTGGAACAACAGGTCCGCGCCCACGCTGCCGACGTCGAGGTAGCCGAGCTCGTCGATGATCAGCAGCCTCGAGTGGGCGTAGTACTTGAGCCTCTTCTTGAGGATGCCGCGCGACGAGGCGTCCTCAAGGTCCTCGACGAGCCGGGCGCAGTCCACGAACCTGACCTCGCGCCCCGCCCTGACCGCCTCGATGCCAAGCGCGACGGCGAGGTGCGTCTTGCCCACACCGGGGCTCCCCACGAGCAGGACGTTCTCGGCCCGCTCGACGAACCTCAGGGTCGCGAGCTCCTCGATCTCGGCGCGCGGGACCGACGGCTGGAAGTCCCAGTCGAAGTCCGCCAGCCCCTTGACGTAGGGGAACCCCGACGACCGTATGCGCTGGTTGGTGATCCTGACCTCCCGGGCGGCGACCTCGACGCGCGTCATCTCCTCGAGGGCGGAGGCGAAGCCCCGCTCGCCCGCGGCGACCATCCTCACGTAGTCGGGCAGGGACGCCGCCATCTCGTGCAGCCCGAGCGCGGAGAGGTTCGCCTGCGCCCTGATCGAGGGGCTGCCCTCCGCGACGGCGCCCATCACGCCCCTCCGAGCGAGTCGAGCAGCGCGAGGTTGGCGCGCGCGGCCTCGGCGATGTCCGCGTCGGCCAGGCCCCGCTTCCCCTCGAGGGCCTGCCCGTAGTGGTCGGGGTCGTAGTTGATGGGCCTCGACGGCCCGGACGCGGCGTCGTGGACGGCGACCTCCTCGCCGGCCATCCTCACCACGACCTGGCCGCCGGGCATCGCCACGACGCTCACGCGCCGGCCGATGCAGCGCCTGGGCACGGACCACTCCCTGCCGACGGCCCTGACGAGCATGGTCGGCGGGACGGTCTGGACGCTCACGTCGCCCACCATCGACTCGAGGAGCCGGAGGTTCCCGATGGGCCGCAGGCTCTCCTTCTCCCGCATGAACAGCGCGTCGGGCGGCAGGCCGGTGGTGCGGTTCGGCTCCGAGTTGGCCTGGGCCTCGACCCGGGCCACCGCCTCGGCGAGGCCGCTCCACCCGGTGAACTCGCCGCCGTAGGCGAGCAGGCGGTTCAGGAAGCGGTTGGCCGACTCGTCCTTGCCCTTGGTCTGCGGCGAGCGCGGCGCGCAGAGCCTGAGCTCGAAGCCGGCCTCCCGCGCGAACCGCCACGCCCTCTCCTGCCTGGTCCTCCTGCGGCCCGAGACGGTCACCAGGCACGACATGTTGTCCGTGATGCACTCCTCCGGGACGCCGCCGAGGCGGGTGAAGGTGGCGAGCAGGCAGGACAGCAGGTCGTCGAGCGTGCGGCTCCTGACCGGTATGAAGCGGTGCTTCCGGGAGTAGCCGAGCGTCGCGGTGAACACGCTGAACTCGAAGGCCTCGCCCTCCGAGTCGACGAGCCTCATGCCCTCCTTCCAGTCGAACTGCAGCTGCCTGCCCGGGGGCGTCTCGAACCGCGGGTGCGGCTCGCGGCCGCCCGCGCCCCCGAAGGGCACGTCGTGCGCGCGGCACCACGCGGTGAAGGCGCCGTACCCGGGCAGCCCCTCCCCGCGGCCCTCGCGCAGGAACGCGTAGACGGCCATCTTGGTCATCCCGGGCAGCTGGGCCTTCGAGCGGATCACCTCCTCGAGCGGGTCGAAGGCGCTGCCCCTCGCGCACCTCCCGTCGGCGGCGGACTCGCCCTCCCGCCAGTACTTGGCGACCGTGTGCCGGTCCATGCCGTGCCTCCTCGCGATCTCACTGAAGTTCGGCTTCGCGCCGGACCCCCTGTAGACGTTCAGCTCTCCCATTACGTTTCGCTCCATATCCCGCTCCTCCCGGGTCGGATACCCGAACGGAGCATAGTTCCGTTAGCGCAGTTGGTGAAAGTACGTTAGCGGGGTCGGCGAAAGCGCGTTAGCGCATTCGGCGAGATGCGTTTGCGAAAGTGGTCAATTTTAGATTAGCGCTAACATCGAACGAGAGCGCGCTCGCCGCGCCGGACTCCGCGGCGGCCGGACCGGCCCCGACGCCGAGCGACCCGTCGGGCGAGAGGAGCCTGTAGTCGCCGTCGGCGAGGGGCGCAGAATGAGCCGGCCGTTGATGAGAAGCCTTAAACTCATAACTAACGGCCCAATGATAGACGTCTATTATTGTGACGTTCGATGTTGCGGCAAGCTCAACTTTTGCGCCACCAGACTTCCACTCTCTCTGATTCATCGCATAAGCAACAATCTCGTTCTGAATCCCCGAGATACTCGGCGGGAAGGACTGGTTGTCGGCGTCGATTGAAAAGCTCTCTTCTTTGGCATCCAGGTGCTGCTGAATGCGGTTGGCATACTTCTTGGCCCATTCATCCGCCTTGCCATTTCGCACAAAGTAATTGTTGGATAGGTCGGTCGAGCGGTATGTGTAGCCGTCCTTCTGATAGTTTGCCGTGTGGTCGGAGTGGACGATTGCCATGAGCTCGTCGGTCAGGCCAAAGTACAGATGGCGCTGGTCCAGGTCTCCGTACCAGTTGTCGCTGGTGTCGTCCCAGGTTAGGTCCATCTGGCACCATTTGCCGTCGATCTTCACGGCGTTCCAGGTGTGGCCGTTGCCGGTGGTGCGGCTGTTGGCTATGCCCGCGGCGTCAAGGAGCTTGGAGTAGATGCGCTGGTAGCTCTCGCAGGTGCCCTGGTGGCGCGTGAGGCCGCTTTCGGCCGAGCACCAGTTGAGGTTGTGGTCGTACTCCAGCTGATCGAGCGTCCAGTCGTGGAGCCACAGGGCGCGGGCGTAGTCGGACCCGTCGGTATCGGCGCTGCATTTGTCGACTGCGGACTTCACGATGGCGCTGACCGCCGGATAGGCGTCGTCGTTCGCGCTCGCAAACACGTTTGAGCGCAGATAGTACACGCCGGCCGCCTTATCCATCAGGTAAAAGCGCAGGTAATAGGTGCCGCTAGCGGTCATTTCGAACTGGTAGTCGTGCGATGTGCATTCGCCGGTGTATTGCTGCCACTGGTTACGGCTGGGGTCGGCAACGCTTTCGCTGCTACCGTCGGGATCCATATACGTCGGTGCGTCCATGCGGAATTGGTACGCACCGCTTCCGCCCGTCGCAGTCACATGGAACGTGGTCTCCTGGCCGAGCCTCGGGTCGTTCCATTGGACGGTGAGCGTGATGTCGCCGCTTTGCGCGGTGGTGCTGTGCTGGTAGTTCGCGGCCGCGTTCGCCGGTTTGATTTCAAATGGGATCGCGCAGGTGCCGCTGTAGTTCTGGTCGTCGGCGGTCACAACGGCGGTCGCCTGACCGATGGCTACGTTGTTCTCGTAGGCGACAGTGTACTGGTCGCTCGGCACGGTCGACGACGTGACGGTGGGCATCACGGGATTGCCCGTGTAGCGAATGTCGGTGTCCTCGATACTGAACATGCTGGCGTCGATCGGCTGCGTTGCGTTGGCCGTTACATTGGTGCCGGAGGCGGCGCTGATTTGATCGTTTGCCCGGGCTTGGCCCGACGTGGTTTCGGCTGGGCTCTCGTTAGGTTTGCCGGCGCTTTGCGCGGCGGGTTCTGGCGCACTGGCGATTTCGGCAAGCGCGGGTGACGGGATAAAACCAACCGTCATTACGAGCGAGAGCGCGATGGAAAGGACGCAGGAGGCAGGCTTACGCATGACGGCCCCTTTTCTGTAATCGGAACAGGTACGATTCTGCAAGCGTACCGGCATTTAATATGAGCAGGACATTGTCAAGAGGCAAAATCGGGCCTGGCCCCAACGATATGGGGTCAGGCCCTCTCCCTATATCAACCCGTCCGCGGCGACCTCGGCGTGTCTTCCCGACGCTCGTCTTTGCAGTTTAATATCCGCCCGTGGCGATCTCTCGCTGGGCAATCCGTTGCTACGGCTGAGGCTTCTTCGTCGAACCGACAGTCTGTGCACGCGTGTGGCGCCCTGGGCGCTCGCAGAAAAGGGACCTGAGGTTCGCCTCAACGGCTTCGGATCGAACCGCTTCCGGGGTGACTGGCTTATGTGCGGGGGACCGCCCCCCTACGCCTCCTCGGCCATGAGGCCGACCGCCCACACCCAGCAGGCGAGCTCGCGCGCCGTGGCCACGTTCGCCTTGTTGCCGTGGACCCCGCGCGCGAGCAGCGCCTCCCGCCTCTCGACCAGCCTCCGCACGCCCTTGGCGGCATGCCTGCGGGCGACCCGGTCCGGGGCCTGGCCCTTGGCGAGGTCCTTCGGCCGCCCCGAGCACGTCAGGTAGTGCCACGCGGCCTCGACCAGCGCCTTCCTCAGGTGCTTGTTGCCTGCCTTGGTGATCGCGCCCCTGCGGTCGCTCTCCCCGCTGGAGTGCTCGGAGGGCGTCAGGCCGACCCATGCGGCGAACGACCGGGCGTTCCTGAACCTCGAGAACTCGCCGGCCTCGAACACGAGGTCGGCGGCCGTCGCGGTGTCGACGCCCTTGAGGCAGCGCAGGGAGTCGACCCTCCTCCTCCACCTGGGCTTGCGGGCCTCGGCCTCGACGAGCCCCTCGAGCCGCGCCTTCTCCTCCGCCGCCCGCCTGACCGCGTCGACGTAGTAGGCGAGCACGTCGTTGTCGGCCCCCTCCGCGAACCTAATCGACTCGATCCAGGACCAGTGCGCCCGGGTCCAGTTGCCCTTCCTGCGGCCGGTGGGCGTCCTCTCGTCGAAGACGAGCCCGTGCCTGAGCAGGAACTTGGAGAGCCGCTGCTTCGAGCGCGAGAGGTCGTCCCTCGCGTCCTCGAGCGCCCTGGTCAGGTCGCGGGCGGCCTCGCACTCGTCGTCGGGGACCCACACCTCGACCACGTTGCCGACCGACAGCATGCGGGCGAGGAACTCGGCGTCGTTGCGGTCGTTCTTCCTGCGCCTGTCCGCGCTGGGCTTGATCATCTTCGAGACGGCGCCGACCGCGCAGTCGACCCCCAGGCCGGAAAGCCTCTTCTGCAGGTCGAAGCCCGTGACCCCGGACTCGTACACGAACCTGGCCCTGGGGTCCATGGAACGGACCCACTCCGCGACGGCGCCGGCGTCGTAGCCGAAGGTCGCGGCACGTACCTCCCCGGTCATGACGTCGAGGGAGACGGCCTTTATCGAGCGGGCGTGGACGTCGAGGCCGATGAAGGTGGTAGTATCGAGCATGGGAGCCCCTTCCATGAATGCGGCGTGGCCGCCACGGTTGGATTAGACACTCACCATTGTCGGCCTAATCCGCGGTCTTTCATGCAGCAGGGGCTCTCAATGTTTTTATGTCCTGCTCATATCGTCTGTAATCGGAACAGGTACGATTCTGCAAGCGTACCGGCATTTCAACGATTGCAGTATAAACGAAAAACCGCAGGTTGTAGACGAGTTTGGCGTGTTTCAAGGGCGCGGTAAGCATTTGCCGTTCCAAGCGATGTTGCGAACGCAGACTGGTGATTGCTTGCTGGCTTGTGGTGGTGTTTGGGTTGCTAAGCGAGGGCTGCTTGTTGCGTGGGTTGGTTTTATTGGTGTGGGTTTGGACACTGTATGGAGATGACGATGGCTGGAGCGGGGTAGGGAGTTGTGACGCGGATTGGGGATGCTGGGTGGCTGGCCGATTGCGTGCAACGGCCTAACGCGTTGTTTGCGGTGCACGGCCAATAGATCTCTGTAGGGGGCCTACCCAACGTAAGGCGTCTGAAGGCATTTCCCTGGAAGCTCGGGCTTCCTGGATATCTTGGCGATTAAGATGCGCCCCATGCTCAGCCGGCATATAGAATGGACTGTGGACGTGACGATTGCCTGCTGCTGACATGTTGGTTAATCGACGATGATGGCAGCGACGGAGATTGATTGGGGCAGTCGGCATGTTCGCGAGCGAAAAGGCGGCCCTGCTCGGCGATGTGCCGACTTTTATTGTAGCGAAGGCGTTGGTGACGCCGAGAGGCGGCAAGGCCGACAAAACTATTGCGAAGGCAAGGGATCAACATGGCATTTGAAGCACGTCAGAGTACGGTTGGAAAGCTGCTTAATGACTCAATCTATAGAATCCCTCGCAATCAGCGCGCTTACGTGTGGGATGAGCATAACTGGAAAGATCTATTCGAAGACATCAAGCTTGTGACAGAGGAAGTTGCTACGTCGCATTTCATCGGTTCGATAGTGCTGATGGAGGAAGAAGAAGAAGACAGCCTCGGGGTTTTTACAATAATTGATGGTCAACAAAGAGTTATTACCCTAACGCTCTTGCTGTCTAGCCTCATGTTCGCTTTCAAGAAAAGGAATATGATTAACCACGCTAATGGCACAAAAAAATATCTAGTGGCGATAGATACTAAGGATGTTGAGCACGCGATCGTCGCTCCGGAGAATCATTTATCATTAACGAGGATCGTCGAAGGAGTAATTGCTATCTCTCCTGAAGATGCGGCTGCCATGTCTGCTGTGGCTTTCTCGAAGAGCAAACGCGCGTCCGGATCAAAAGACGAACTGATCGTTAAAGCCTTCCAATATTTCAGTGCAAGTTTCGCCAAGATGAAGGATGAGGAGTTGCTGGCCTTCAGGGATGCGGTCATTTCTGTCGCATATGTAAACATCAAATCATCGTCTGAGGAAGATTCGTACACAATATTCGAAATATTGAATGCGCGAGGTATCGAGCTTGAGGACCATGAGCTTCTGAAGAACTATATTATGCGCTATATCCATCCTATAGAAAAGCGCGATGATGCAAAACAGGTATGGTCGGAAATTGAAGCAACAGTCGGCTCGAACATGAAAGCTTTTTTGCGTCACTACGCAATTCAAAAATATCGCCTAGGTCAAGGCGACAAGGATGGAGCATATAAGAAAATAAGGGATTTTACGGATCCAAAGAAGGCTGCTGATCTTCTCTATGATTTAAGGCTAAAAGCCGGATATTATGCAGAGATTGTCGAGCCAACCAGCGATGACAGAAATGCGGAAATCTTGAGTTTCTTAAGAACACACAATGTCCGCGTCTTCAGGCCGCTTCTTATGAGTTTAATGCACGCTCGCGAAATAGAGCAGCTAACGAGCGAGCAGTATGATGATGCGATTGGATTTATTTACCGGTTCTATATTTGCTATAAGATAATCGGGGGAATGGAGTCGAACCACCTATCGGATTCGATCGTGAAACACTCATACGCAATCGAGTTGAACTGCACCCAGCAAGTGTTAGATGAGTGGAAAAATAGTTTTAACGAAAAACTGCCTTCAGAAGAAACATTTCGAATTAATCTCCTTTCGCTTGGATGGTCTCATTCGTGGCCGTTGTATAGCGAAACAAAGTTGAAGGATCGCTGCAAGTTGGTCCTTGCCTTGCTCGAGGAGCTTAAGTCTGGTGTTAGGGTTTCTGAGGCATTCACAATAGAGCACATTCTTCCGGATTCGCAGGCTCAGGAAAACTCGATTATTGGGAACTTGCTCATGCTAGAAGAGCGACTTAACGCGAAATGTAAAGACAAATCGCTTAAGGAAAAGCTGCCCATATACGCTGAATCGCGTTATGCCACTACAAGAGCTTTTGCTAAACGCTATGCGAATGGTTGTTTTGACGTTAAGAAGCGCGTTGATTTTATCGCGAAAGATTTGTTTGAAATGGTCATCCACTAGCTTGCACCGCGCGGCCGCGGCGCTTGAGCTCGTCAAGAAGTGCATCGACCCGGCGATAAGGCGGCAGGCCGAAGGGTTCGAATGGGATCCGAAAGCGCTGGAGTAGGCTCTCGCCTGGCCATAGGAAAGGTAAGGGTGGAAACCGATGGCGGACAAGGAGCGACCAAGGTGAACGAGGATGACATCATCGGCGTCGTGAGGGAGTACATCGAGGACAAGGAGAACTCGTACGCCCTCATGCTTACCGGGGAATGGGGATGCGGGAAAACCTACTTTGTCGAGCACGCACTGACCGAGAAGCTGGAGGAGGATGAGAGCCGGCATCCCGTCGTGGTGGCGTCCGCCTACGGCGCCAAGGACTTAGCGGAGCTCTGCGGGGCGATTGAGTCTGGTTTCATCTCGAAATACGCCATAGGGTGCGCGGCCGGCGGGGAGAGGGGCAGGTGGGATTCACTCGTCGGGTTCGCCAAGGACACGGGAATATCGTTCCTCGGGAAAAAGATCAGGGAGCTGGAGAAGAAGGCGGGCGTCGATCTCAAGATGGCGCCGCTGAATGCCGTGAACCTCATCATCGGCCCCGAGACCCTCCTCGTCATAGACGACGTGGAGAGGTGCGACATGGGCATTCGCGAGCTGCTCGGGGCGGTCGACCACCTCGTCGTTGGCTGCAGGAAGAAGGTCCTCCTCGTCTGCAACGAGGATGAGTGGAGGAAAGGGCTAGGACCGAAGGGGGAGAAGGGGACGACCAGGGAGTACGAGAGCCTCATCGAGAAGACCGTCTGGCGGAAGTGCCGGTTCAGGCCCTCGGTCGGCTCGGTTGTGGAACGCGTTCTGGGAGGCGTGCTGGGCGGCATCTACCCAGGCGCGCTCGAGGACGCCGTTTCGGCGATTGAAGGAAGCGAATCGCCGAACTTGCGATCCCTCAGCAAGATGCGCCCCGTGCTGGTCGGGATGAAGGAATCCGGGTTCTTCGCTGAACCCACCGACCCGGAGTCTGCCAGGGCAGTTTTCAAAGAGGCTTTCGGCTTTGCAGCGGGGGCGGCGAAGGGGATGCGCATCGGGCCTCCGTCAAGCCGGGAGGATTCCATCCTTAGGGGTGGCATTTTCGAGTCGCGCCGGCTCAAATACGCCGCCCTGGACTTCATCCCCCGCTTTTTCGAGAGGTGTGAGGGGGTCGATTCCAAGCATGTTCGTTCCTGCCTGGAAGATTACCTTGCGACCTTTCATCCCGACGGGCCGGCCGCGCGGAAAGCTATTGAATGTATCGAAGGCATCAGACACGCCACTTTCCGCGATGCCGATGTCCTTGGCATGGTGGAGACTTTAGTCGCCGGGATTGTCCCCGGGGACGGGAGCCGCGGCTTGTCGTTCGACGTCTATCCCGACGTCCTGCGTGCCGTCAAAGGCATTGCGGGGGAATTTGCTGACGCCTTTCCCGAAGGGGTCGCGCCGCTCGTCAAGGCGATGGAATCCTCCATTGGACGGGATCCCGAGTCTGCAGTGAGGTCAATCGGAAAGAATCGAGTCGAATGGCAGGAGATCCCTTTCGACTCGAGCGAAGCGCATGAGATTCCGGCTTTGGAGGAGGTCGACAGGCTGAGGGAGCTCGCCTTGACGACGCTACGCGAACGGGAGTCGGAGTCTCTTGGCAACGTCCTGATAAACGCCCCCGACCAATTCGCGACGAAGCTCTATCTGGCTTTCTCGAAATCAGATGACTGGTCGGAACCCATCCTGTCGCTCATTTCCCTCGACACTTCCCTCCTCGCGAGGGCGATGGAGAAGATGCCTCCCGAAGATATTCGGCTTGTGCACAGTGTCCTTTTTCCGGGCGACCACATGAGGTCGTGCACGGCCTCGCTCGAGGGCGAGGACAGGAAGGCCCTCGTAGCTTGGGCCAAGAGGCTCGGATCGGAGATCGGCAAGGTCGAGACCATGGAGTATTACCAAAGGATCTATTTCGACGCCATATCCAAGAGTCTCGAATGTCTTGCCGATATCTAGGATCCGCAGCTGTTGCCAAGTTGAAACGTGGCTTAGGATTTGCAGAAGATCTTCTAATGGCAGTCTTACGACAAGGACGAGGATGCCCTAATGCCTTGCCCAGGCTCCATCCAGCTCCGCCGCGCAGCTCTCGAACACGCACCTAACGGCGGCCATTTCCGACGGGGTCACGCGCCCTCCGCTCGCCTTATCCGAGGGCCTATGCGGCGGGGCTTGACTTCGAGGACGTCGTCGACTCGTCCCTCGAGCTTGTAAGGCTTGCTGAGGTAGGCGGACTAGAGTAAGAAAAGAGAAATCAAAAGGCGAATTTATCGCGAGGAGCAAAATGTCCCAAATAAATCAGATCCAAGAAGAGCTAAGGCAGATCGAAGGCGGGCGTTTTCAAACACTAGCAAATCAGTATCTATATAGGAGATATTCGCTTAACAACTTCATTGAATTAGGATCCCAATGCGGCACGGATAAAACCACGACCGGAGTGCCAGACATGTACTCCGTAGGAGAGAATGGACACTACCTCTTCGCGGCATACACAACCTCTAAATCCGACATCCGCAATAAGCTGCTAAATGATGCTAAAGACTGCCTCGACAGGAGCAAAACCGGAATCAATCCGCAACTCATAGATCGAATCATCCTGTGCCACACATACTTTCGCCTTTCACCTCTGGTACTCGAGGAGGTCCGTGCCATCGATCCACGGATAGAAATAATCGGGCCAGAGACAATTGCGAGCGACCTTGATGGAAAATACCCTGCGCTAGCGCATACGGTATTGGGCGTTCCACTCGGAAAGGGATCATTCATCGCCCCAGACCGCTTCATCGAGCGAAGCCTGAACGACCGTTTCTCAACCGACCTGTCGAAGCTCCTCATGCACAGGGATTCCGAGTTTTCAGTCATCGTCGAATCGATAGAGCAAAACAAGGCAGTGGTGATTCAGGGGCAGTCTGGATCGGGGAAAACCAAGATCGCCCTCGACGCATGCCTCTCATTCAGCAAACGGCATCACTGGGATCTTCTTATCTTGGACTCTAGGTATTCATCGCATCTCGACGATGATATCGAGCTGATTTTGTCGGAGTCGGAAAACATTATCCTTCTAGTCGATGATGCAAACGGCAACCTGTCACTTGAGCACTTGCTGGGAATCTGTTTGGAAAACAAAAAGCTAAAGATTGTCCTCACCTGCAGGAAGATGCACCGAAGCGAGTTGACCGCAAAAATCGGCAGTTATCTAAATTTCAGAGAAATAGAGCTGGAGCCTCTAACCGCGGAAAATATAGAAGCGATACTCGAGACCGAATACAACATAAAAAACATAGCACTGAGGGAGAGAGTATCGGCAATCGCAAACGGAAACCTGCGCTTGGCTATCATGGCGGCAAGCCCCATAGCAGACGGCAATTTCGAAGCCATCCAAGAGCCATACGATCTTTTGAACATCTATATGAATTCTGCTTTAGCTGGGTACTCCAGCAGGGAGCAGCGTCTCGCAGAGAACCTTGCAATCTACGACTGCTGCGATCTTATTGAAGGAGACCCTTGTTACGAGGAACTCTTGGGGCTGGGGTACGACGACGCCGAGATTCGGGATTTTGCATCCAGATTGAACGACCAGGAAATTGTCACGATCCTTACCTCCGCCGATGGCGTGCTAGCCATAAGAATGGAAGAGCAGAATCTTCGCGACTTCTTGATATGCCGCCACTTCGCAAAAGAAGGGAACGGCAGTTTTGCGGATTTCATTCTGCATACCGCAGAAATGCCGAACGCGCCGTATCTCAAAGCCGCCAAGTCAATGGCTGAAGTGTGCGGAAGTGCGAGCGTGTACGACTACCTTCGAAGGGAATGCGAGAAAGCTTGGGATGAAATAAAGAATCGGGATGCGCGAATTGCCGATCAGTTCATAGTCACATTCAATCAATTCCTCCCCATACAGGCGCTCGCCTTTGCCTCAAACCGCATCGAAAACGCTGATTGCGCTGACGTATCGGAAGAAATTCTCGGCATGAATTCGACATCCGACGGATCTATGCCCCTGCAAATTTCTGTATCCCTGATGAACTCAAGCGA
Organism: uncultured Collinsella sp.; assembly: GCA_958445065.1. Lineage (GTDB taxonomy): Bacteria > Actinomycetota > Coriobacteriia > Coriobacteriales > Coriobacteriaceae > Collinsella. The sequence continues at coordinate 19,106 of CAUCQW010000024.1, read as the reverse complement.
GTATTCGCAAACAGCCTCCGAGTTGTTCGTGAAGTGTGTAGAAAGAGGCACCGAGCGAGCGGCCGAGTACAACTGGGCATGCGGGCCGGACGGCGCTTTCGCTTACGATCTCGATCGTACGGGATTCGATTTGGAAAACAGCAAACTCGATGCCCTCGCTCAAAAATATCAACAATCGCATTCCCGCAATGTTGCAGCATGTCTGATCGTCTTGACGAGTTCATACCTCTCTTCAAGGGCCCAGCGCGTTTGTCAAAACGGCATAACGTACACATACAACACTTTGACCTTCAATTTCACATCAGAGCTGGCCGAGCTCCACGCCCATTGCTTCCGGGCGCTCTCCGTTCTGGTCGAAACCGAATTCAGCAGGCAAGTTAAATCCACTTTTCGGCAGCACTTCTCGTTCTATGGCAAAGAACCTGAAGCGGAGTACGCAGAAAACATGTATTCGGTACTCTCGAGGATTGAAGAGCTATTCCCCAAATATATAACCGAAGACTCGACAATCGATCTCTTATGCAGCTTAAGCATCAACCAGATTTACGAAACATGCGCGCAGAATCCCCCTCTGAGCCTCGATGGGTTCCGCCAGAGCGCATTCGACGCACTTGGTCTGGAGAACTCCGAGTCTCTCGTAGAGAAAGAACCGAGGATATCCGCGGAAGAGTTACCGCTAGAGCGACTGACCGAAGCCCTGGGAAAGCTAGCCGAAGATTATGAGATTTCCGATAAAGAGTGGGAGTCGGGCAGGGCTATCGGAAAAGTCCTTCTGGAAATCGCCAAAAGGACCCCAGATACTGCCTCAAGCATAATCGCACGCAATATCGCTTCGTCGCCCTCGACGATCCCTGTCCCGTACGAAGCACTTGATCATCTTGCTGAAACCATCGGCAGGAAGGTCCTTAGAAACGAGCTGGGCGCGGTGATCGACGTGAGTGACCATCCGGCCCTGTTTGACTATCTTGATTTGCTAGCAATAAAGAACGGGCCCGACAAGGAGGAGCTCGACGAAATTCTCGCAAGACTCGATGACGGCAGAACGCATCTCTGCTTGGAAGATTTGGAGATAGTCGAGCCAAAGCATCCTGGCTATATCCTCAAATATGCTTCTTGGCTTTCCGAACATATACACAATGATGGGGTTTGGCGGTTTTTCGGCAACTGCGGAGACGAAAAGCGCGTCTCCGCTCTAGATTCGTACTTCGAATCCAATCCCTCACCGGCCGTCAACCTGTATTTTCTCGCACTTGAAGGATATCCTACTTTCGACTATAACCTCGCTTTCCTACGCTGCCTTTTACGCCTTGACAGCTCAATGATTGACCGTTTTTTGGAGTACGTTGCCAACCTCGACTACCGACAAAGGCACGATCTCCTGCGAAGAATCAGCTCGTTTTGGACCGTCCAGGATGATCATGCCTGGAATCTGCTGAAAGCAATGATCGATGAAGCGCTGAGCGAACCACTCGGCAGGCTTGAAATAGCCGTTTTGTTTCCCGTTCATGACGTAAATGCGCTCTCGAGCGATATTTTTTGGGAGCGCTTGGAATATACCATCCGCGAAAGGATCGCCGACGCAAATAGCCTCGATAGAATTAGCTGGGCCTTGTCCGATTGCAATGACGAGACGAGGATTAGGGCTATCACCCTCATTCTGACGCTCGATAAAGACGGGATATCGATCAACCATTTGGATCTCCGTCGATCTTCAATGAGCGGGTCCCCTGAAAAAGGCTTTATTCCAGCAAAGCTCAAGGAGATTGAGGCGATTGACTCGATTGCTGCTCAGCTGCCCGCAGGTGTTGCATATTTAAAACACAGAGAATGGCTGTCAAAAGTGAAGTCATCAATTGAAAGAGACATCGAAGACGAAAAGTGGAGGCTATTCCACGGCAGGCAGTAATCGACTTTAACACCTAGAATTAGGAAAAGCCTCGGGGCTCCTGCCTAGCCCTTCGACCTGCACTGCGTGCAGAAGACGGTCGAGGGCGAACCGTGGTGCAGCTCCATGAGCTCGAGCTGCATCGCCCTGAACAGGTCCTCGGGCTTGTTCAGCAGCCGCTCGTCGATGTTTGTGTCAACGGCCTACTGAATACTGTTCAGTTTTACGCTACCACTGACAGCGAGGTCGAAGTGGCTCGTTGCTATTTCGAAGCCGCGCGCGCGGCGCGGAAGGGCGGCGTGGACCCCGAGGCCACTGCCTACAAGCTCGACAAGATGATTTGGTTGCTCTGCACAAGCGACTTTTACCTCGAAGGGGGTCTAAAGCTCTTTTCAACCAATGCACTTGTTGAATCGAACCTGAGCGCTTATTCGGGGGATGGCATTTAAATCGGAGCCACTTTCAGAAAAGCGGCGCTGCAAACGCATGCCAAAACTGGCAAATTATTATGAAAGGTAATCTTATGGCAAACGCAGAGGAATCAACTAAGGCCGGTCTATCGCGCTTGCAAGACGACGCAAGGCCGACTATTTGCAGCGACTCTCTCGAACTTATTTCGAATATCGCAGAGGTTGGCCTGGACGAAATTCTCCAAAACGAGTTCTTGAAGGACATCCCCGTCATCTCAAGCCTAGTGAGCATCTACAAAATCGGAAACAATATCCACAATGCGCATCTGCTGAAGAAGTATGCGTGTTTCCTCGATGAGTTCAACCGCGACTCTTTTGAAAATGGCTCATGGAACAAGTACAAGCAATACTTTGAAGAGTCAAATAGGAAGCGCGATATTGAGTACCTGCTTATCCTGCTCGAAAGATACATTGAGGAGGACAAAGCGCGGCGACTAGCAAAGATTTATGAGGCCTACCTAGATAAAGAAATTAGCTGGGACGATCTTCGTTTGTTTGCAGAGACTTTGGACAGATTTCTACCTGGAGACTACGAAATGCTTCGAGAAAAGGAAACTTTTCAGACGCTCAGAGGCAGAGATGCAGAAGTTCTTCTTCGATTAACCGGACTGGGATTGCTGATTGAGGATATCCATCGGCAGCAGTGGGACGTAGTAGATACGACGCTCATCTTCGACGATCCCGACGAAATTGAGAAAGAAGAAAGGGTTTATCGTAGGACCGAATTTGGAAACAGGATGGTATCTATACTTGGCTAGCTACTGCAGACAGCAATCTGAGCGCGCTCTTGTCGTCTTGGTTAAACTGCTCGGATCTACCAGTGATTTTTACTGCATTAGGCATTCGTAAAGGGAATCGGTTCTTCACGATTCGCATCCTTTCTAGTGCTGCCTTTATTTAATGATCGAGATATGCTCGGCGACTGCGGTGTTCTGCCCCTTAGGTTACAGACGGTTGTTTCTATTGAGCTTCCAGAGGAAATACATGGGGTTCTCTTTTGCCTTGGCTTCTCGCAAGAAATCTGCGGATTGAGATGCAACGGCCCCTATGCCGGCAGCCCCGAGGAAGGCCATGGCATCAGAAGGTGATGCGATTCCGTATTGCCCCAATGTAAAGCTCGCAATTCCGATAGCGGCTTCAATGCCTGCGGAGGTGACTAATCGGGATCGCTCGTTTTTCATCACTAAAGATATCTTGTGAAGCTCGGGCTCAATTAGGTCGTTCTTCAGGTCAGCTAATGTCGAGGTGTCGATGGGCCTTTCGCTCAGGCCTTTGGACAAGGTATCCCTAAACACAAGAAACGACTCTTCGTTTCTAATGCGGCAATCAAGGATGCTACGCAACGTTGCATTTTCAGCAATGGGGAGGGGGCAAGATAACCGGCGAATGGGTATGGTCTGATCTTTTCGAGGATAAAGGGTGGAAGTTGCGGACTCGAGGAACTCAATCTGAGCTGGACGAGTGGTTAAATACGAGCTATTCGAAAAATAGGGATTGACGAGGGCTTGAAAGCAATCGTCCAACAATGGCAGTAGGATAGTCAAGATGCCGCCTTTCTCCAGCATGTCTCTATCCAATCGCGTTTCGCCTTGGCTTGCATAGAGCGATTCGTATTCAGACGGGATTACCAGGAAATCGACATCCATCTCATCATGGGACCCATATGCATCCATTCCCTCAATCGCTACATACAGATTCCCATCTGGTGCTTGTTTTAAAGTGCACGAGGTAGAGGAACAGAATTGTCGTACGAGTTCATCCCAATAACTCGATATCAATCCTTTTGCTTTTGATTCTCTTTCGATTTGTCGCGCTAGGCAATCTTTGCAAAGAGGAATGTAATTGCTCGAAAATCCGAGTATTCCAGCTTTGACTATGTCTTCGACTCGCATGGTCAAATAGATCCCGAATGCAAGTTCATCGACTGAGACATAATCATCGTGCCCCATTTCGAATGCCGATTCTATAGGGCAATGAATCAGTGTTTTATCTGCATACAATGCTGAGAACTTTGCCAAATGGTAAATGTTTTGCTCTCGACAGGCATAGTCAGTGCAGGGGAATTTGCCTCCTTCAAGGGTGGAGTCAACAGAAAAATTGAACAGGGATTGATTTTCGATTTTTTCGATTGGGATAAGGGGTGCAAGGCCCCTAATAAAGGCGTCGAACCTCCTTTGCCCCAGTTCTTCTAGGTACGCAATTATTTCGGCAAGAGAGCTGTTCTTGAATGCGGCTAGATAAGAATAAAGGTCATCGTATGCATGAGTCGCCATTTCGCTCACCTACACTTTCGGAAAGAGTTTTGCGTCGTTATTTCCGAGGCGTCGTTGGGCTCGCAATCGACTCTAGTGTGCAGCTGCTTCTCGACGTACTCCCTCATGTTCTGCCTCCACATGTAACTAATTGATTTGCTATGTGCCATTATGAATGGTATATAGCAAATCAATTAGTTACATTTAATGGAGCATTGCGAGCGTGGCGCGCGCAAAGAAGAGTCGTTGTATGGAGGCTTCCGGCAACGGCCTTTTGTACGTCCGTGACTGTTGGGTGCTATCGCGGATGACGTCATTGTTGCCTGCACTCTCGATCCAAGGATGTAATTACGGAAGTGCGGGGAAAATCGAGAACCTTCGAGCACAACGCGATTTTTAGCACCAAAACCGCAGTTCGCGGAAGCGAAAACTGGGGCCTGGTTAGCATTTCTTCGATTTTCCCCGCACTTCCGAATTTGACCCCTTGCCGCACCTTGATCACGTCTTCAAGTGGCTGGTTCATCGCTAATGGAGTTTTCTGCGGTGCTTGAATTGCGGTGTTGTGATTAGGGCAAAAGGCTCTTGGCTCCGGGGAGGCTCATCGCACGAAAATTCAAGTTGCTGCTGAAGTAGGGCTTGCTTCGGCAGCGCTAACAATAAGGGCGGCTCTGCTAGTCTCGGGAGACCGCGGCATTCGGCGGGCCTGCCGAATGCCGCGATCAGTAGCGGTCAGTAGCGGTCAGTATATTCTTCGGAGCCGTTTCTCTGGGCTTCGGCGGACTTGCCAACTCGCGCTTGGGCACTACTCAGTAGATTACTCAGCAGTGCCCAGTAGATTACTCAGTAGTGCCCAGCAGGGGGAGGGCAGCAAACGCAATGGGCCTGTTTCCCGGCTAGGACCTGCAGCCTCAAACTTCGCTTGGCATCCTGTAGAACTGGTGCGGGTCTTTCGGGCTTTTCCCTACCCATTCCAACAGGCCTCGCCCGGCAAGGTCTTTCAGAGTCTTCGAGGCCGTTTTCCTACCGACATTGGACTCCCGCGCGAGGTCGGAGGTCGTGATTTTCCCCTGAGCGGCGGCAATTGCCATCGCTGCTCGTTCGCGCTCGCTGAGGAGCGGTCGGTTGTCGGCCGCGGTTCTCCTGAAGGCCGCTTTCTGTAACCCAGGACGCTCGAAGACGACGACGGTGCTGTTGACGGTCTGCTCGAAGCGGAACCTCACGCCGGCTGCCTCGCAGGCCTCCTTGATGCGCGGTATGCCCGTGCCGTACTGCTCGATGACGCCGGCGCGGAACAGGGTGCGCGCGATCGCGGGGTTTCGGAGGCCGAACTCGCTCGCGGTACCGTCTAGGTGCTCTTGCGGCGAGTCGCCCTCGGGGAACAGGCCCGGGCTCACGATCTGGACGGTGTCCATGAACACGTTGACCTCGACGGCGGTGCCGGTGGTGTAGTCGCGGTGGCACAGCGCGTTGGCAACCGCCTCGCGGATGGCCTCGGCCGGGATCTCGGGGATCTCCTTGCGGTACATGCCCGTCTCGCCGATGACGAACTCGCGCCTGATGTTCGACGTCACGAAGTACTCGGCGAAGTCGAGCAGCTTGAGCATGGTGCCGCACTCGCGGCGCAGGTCGAGGATCTTGGCCTTGGTGTTGCCGCCCAGAAGCCCCAGCTTCATCCTGGGGTAGGTGTCGGATCCCTCGCAGAACAGCTCCACCGCGGCGTTTCTTAGGCTGCCGTCGGGCGCGACGAGGTCGAGCCTTGCCAAGGTGTCCTCCACGCCGGCGAACCCGCCGCCCACGCGTCCGGCCCTGCCGCCGCGCGCGACGAAGTCACGCACCGCCTGCTCGTCGGCGTCGGAGACGGGCCTGCCGGACGGCAGCGAGTCCCACGGGCTACGGGCGCGCTCACGCTTGACGACCATGGCGCTCAGCTCCGAGGCCGACAGCGCTTTGTTCGAAGTCCCCACGCGGGTGAAGTAGCGTCCGTCGGCGGAGTAGGGGGCGTCGGCACCTGAGAAGGCAATTTTGATGTATCGCAGCCCATCATCGGCGTCGAGGCACTCGACCGTCGGGAACACCGCGGGCTCGATCTTGTCGGACACCCACGACGTCACCTGGCGCAGCGTTGCGTCGCTGACATCCTGGCCGATGACATCGCCGTTGTCCTTCACGCCGAAGTAGAGCTCGCCGCGGCCGTGCTTGTTCAGCATGGCGCTGATGGCTTGCAGTGCTTCTTTATGCTCGCCAGTGGACTTCTTGAACTCGACGGTCTCGCTCTCGCTGCCCAGGTTCATCCGCGCTGCCTTTCCCGTTCGTTGCTTGTCTCGTTGGATTATACCGTGGTCACCATGGGCGAAAACGTGGAAGCGCGCTTGCTTGCCTCTACCATGTTCTCATGCGCCTTAATGCCCTTTGTGAAGAATCATCCCATTGGGAAACGGGTCCCTATGGAACGATTTTGGTATCAGGCATAGGGGGGCGCTATCGTGGATGTCGTCACCATTGCCTGCGCCCTCGATCCAGAGATGTAATTACAGAAGTGCGGGGAAAAATCGAAAACCTTCGAGCACAACGCGGTTTTTTTGTATCAAAACCGCAGGTCGCGGAAGCCTAAAACGGGGGTCTGGTCAGCATTCCTTTGGTTTTCCCCGCACTTCCGAATTTGGCCTCTCGCCACATCCCGATTACGTCTTAAAGTGGCGCAAAAAGCCGTGTGCTCTGCTTGATTTTGCTCAGGAATTATGCCTGAGGGGTAGTGGATTCGCCTTTCTCCGCCGTGCAGCGGCACGTGTAGGGCTCTCTGGCTCAGGCGCGAGTCGCTTCCCGTCTGAAAAAGTTCTTAAAACAGCTTTAAAGTTGCCTTTGGCCTACATTGACAGCGTACAATACGCATGTTTACCATGGCAAAAGCTAAATTTGGGGAGGGGGAGCGCACGGTGGAAGTGCTGGTTGTTGGCAATACCGCGTATGTCGATGACGACTTTTGTGCCAAGGCGTTTCCCGGTGACCATGTTCAGGTCGTGGCGGCCAACGAGGCGCGCCGCGACGGGTCGTCGCTCCATGCGTCTTGGAAAGAGCTGCTGCAGCACCTGGACCAGGCTTACGAATTCGACCGTGTGGTCTACCTCTCTACCTATCTCACGCCGCATACCGAGGCCGTTGGCGACATCGAGCTGCTGCGCTCCGTCTTTCGAGCTTGCATGGGTCGCCAGATTCAGCTGCTGTTTGTGACTGGTCCCATGGGAGCGGACGGTGCGGTGGACGTTGCGGGGCAAAACGGCAAGGGCATCATTGCCCGTGCGGCCAACGACCTGTGCCGCTACTATGCGGTCCGCGACGGCATTCAGGCCAAGATCTTGCGCGTGCCGTATCTGTACACCGCCTCGCCCACGCTGGAAGACCCGATTTTGACCCCGCTGTTCGAGGCGTGCTCGCAAGGCTCTGCTGTCATGAGGGCTGGGGCGGACTCACCGCTCGGTGCCCTCTGCGCCGAGGAGCTGGCCGTTCTGGTGCGTCGCATCTTCGACAGCTGGGATGCCACATTCGAGGAACTCGAGGTTCCGGATAGCTTTGCCCACACCGTGGGAGACCTGGGCGAGGCGCTCAAGGGCTTGTTCCCGGGGCTCGACATTACCTACGACGGGGACGCCGTCGTCTCCATTGCTCCGAGCGATACCGTCCGCACGCGCTACGGGTGGTTCCAGCGCTATGACGTGCTGCGCGATCTTTCGACCATACACGCCCGCTGGGAGCAGACCCTCGCGGGCAAGCGCCATCCGCTGCGTGCCGCCATCGACCGCATGCGCGGGCGGACACTGCCCATCAAATGCCTGGAGACCGCGCTGGCCTGGGTGCTCTTTGAGGGCTTGGAGCTGGTGTTTTCGCAGTCTGCTCAGCTTAACGTGCTCGACTACCGCCTGCTGTACGTGGTACTGATCGGCACGCTGTATGGGCTCGATTTTGGCCTGGTTGCGGCGCTGCTGGTGTCGGTGGGTTTGGCCGCGAGTTACTTTACTCTGTACGGCTATACCTTCCAGGGCCTGTTCTACGAGCCGTCCAACTGGCTGCCGTTTATTGCGTACTTTGTTGTGGGTGCCGTGTGCGGCTATGTGCAGCTGCGCAACAGCGAAGCCATTAGGGCGGAGCGCGATCATAACGAGCTCGTGCGCAACCGCAATACGTTCCTTACGCAGCTCTACCACGACGCGATCGAGGACAAGCGCGCGTACAGGCGCCAGATCGTGGGTCGCCACGACAGCTTTGGCAAGATCTTTGCCGTGACGCAGGAGCTCGATGTGTTCAACCCACGCGACATCTATCGCAAGTGCTGCGAGCTTCTGGGCGAGATTCTCGAGAACGATTCGGTGGCGATCTACCATGTTTCGGGCGGGGCATTTGCACGCCTGGTGGCAGCAAGTCCCGCGATTGCCGAAGATGCCGCACGCTCGCTCACGCTTGAGCAGCTTGCACCTCTTTTGGGCGACGGGGGTCGTTCGAATCTGTGGGTGAACCGCGAGCTGACGCCGGGGCTTCCCATGTTTGGATACACGATCGAGCGCGACGGGGCACCCGCCGTGTTGATCTTTGTACGTCGCGCGGCTGAAAACCAAATGACGCTCTATTACCAAAACCTGTTCCGCATCTTGTGCGGCCTGGTCGAAAGCGCGCTGGGCCGTGCCTTTGACTATGAGGCGGTGGCACAGGATAAACGCTGCGTTGACGGCACTTGCGTGCTCAAACAGGCTGCCTTTGGCCAAGAGCTCGCGGCCGAGCAGGCGCTGGCAGATGGCAAGATGGGCAGCTTTTTGCTCCTGCGCGTGGTACCGGGCATGGAGCCTGTCGGCGAGCTGGTGGGCGCAATTGGGTCGGCAATCCGCGAGAGCGACGCGGCGGGCTTGGTCGATGGCGACGTGCTCTACCTGCTTATGCGCCAGGCAAAGGCGTGCGACCTGCCCATTATCCGCGAGCGTCTGATCGCGAAGCAGATTGCGGTGGAGCCCGTCGACGGCGAGGACATCGTGGCGCTGCTGCAGCACATCGCTTACACCGGTGACGGTGAGGGGAGTGTCGCTTGATCTCGCTTGTTGTTGCCGCCGTCTTGCTGCTGATTCATGCGCTGGTTTGTCTGATGCTGTGGACGCTCATGAAGTTGGGCCTGCTGCCGGTGCGCGGGCACATGCTGGCTGTGATAGTGCTGGTGCCGCTATGGGGCCCATTGCTGGTGGTTCTGCTATCGGTCCGCAGCGCGGTGTTTGGCGAGGGGCTGAAAGAGTCTGCGCTGGAGTCGCTGCGCTTCAACGACGACCTGCATCGCAGCATCCTAGTGTACGAACGTGATGCTGATGCAGGCGTAGTGCCGCTCGAGGAGGCGCTCATCGTTAACGACCCGGCAGACCGGCGCCGTCTAATGCTCTCCATGCTCACCGAGGAGCCCGACGCGTACCTGGCGCAGCTGCAGGCGGCTAAGCTTAACGACGACGTTGAGGTGGCGCACTATGCCGCGACGGCGGTGGCACAGATCTCCAAAGAGTCCGACCTTAAACTGCAGCAGCTGGAGCGTGCCTTTAAGACGGACCCGAACGCGCAAAACCTCAACGAATACTGCGATTTTCTTGGTGAATACTTGGGCTCGGGCTTGGCCGAGGGGCGCGTGGCTCAGATTCAGCGCCAACAGTACGCGCGCCTGCTTGCGCGTCGCTGCGAGCGCGAGAACACCCTTGAGCTGCGCATTCGATACGCGACGGCGCTGGCCGATGTCGGACAGATCGACGAGGCGCAGGCCGTGACCGACCAGCTGGTGCTCGACGTGCCCGAGGAGCAGGAGGTTTGGATGCTTTGTCTGCGCCTGGCCGTGATGCGCCGCGACGGTGACGAGGTCCACCGTGTGATCGATGCGATTGACAGACAGCATGTATACTTGAGCGCCGCCAACCGCGAGGAACTGGCTTTTTGGCGCAACGGAGAGGAGGCCCGATGAGCGTGGTGCAACATATCCGCGACCGTGCGGGCCATTTTCGCTGGATGGGCTTGCTTGTGGTGTGGGCGGTCTTTATTGCCATGGCGGCCGTGCTGCTGGTGGAGCGTGCCGGCGTGCAGTACAGTGCGGGCCAGCATAAGCTGGGGATGCTTGCCGCCAACGATGCGGTGCCGGCTTCCTCGGCGATGTTTGGCCAAAAGCCCACGTGTCTGGTCATTACCGATTCCGATCAAGCTGGCGTCGAGGACGTAAAGGAGCAGTTCGACCAGATCCTGCTCGACATGAAGATTGCGCACCGCGACGTGGACCTTGCCCTGGACGGCGCGGATGCCATTCCCTCGCTGACCTCCTACGATCGCGTGATTTTGCTCATGCCGTCGCTCGATGGGCTCGGTACGCACCTGAGCGACATTATGAGTTGGGTGAGTGCCGGCGGTTCGCTTATGCTCGCCATGCCTCCGGATAACTCGAGCTATCTGCAAGTGATTGCTCCCAAGCTTGGCATTGAATCGGCCGGATATGACTATGTAAAAGCCGAAAGCATTGTGCCGAGCGAGGACTTTATGCTGGGCGGGGGAGAGCGCTACGAGCTCTCGGACCCCTTTGATTCGTCGCTTTCGGTATCGCTGCGCGAGACGGCTTGTGTGTGGGCTAAGACCGGCGATGCGGGCGCCCCGCTCATTTGGTCGAATGACTGCGGTAGCGGGCGCACCGTGGTATGCAATATCGGTATCTATGACAAGGTCATGCGCGGCTTTTACGCCGCGGCGATCAGCCTGCTGGGCGATGCCACGGCCTATCCGGTCATCAACAGCGCTGTCTTCTATCTGGACGACTTTCCCAGCCCCGTGCCCTCGGGCGACGGCACCTACATCAAGCGCGACTACGGGCTTTCCATTGCCGACTTTTATACCAAGGTCTGGTGGCCCGATCTGCAAAAGCTCGCGCAAAAATACGGCATTCGCTATACCGGCGTGATGATCGAAAACTACGAGGACACGGTCAACCAGACCGAGCCCGCGCGCCAGGCCGATACCACGCAGTTCCGCTACTTTGGCGGCATGCTGCTGCAGATGGGCGGAGAGCTGGGTTTCCACGGCTACAACCATCAGCCGCTGGCGCTCTGGGACACCGACTATGGCACGCTGTACGACTACAAGACGTGGAAGAACAAGGAGACGCTCGTCGCATCGCTCAACGAGCTTATAGCCTTCCAGGATGAGGTGCTGCCCAACGCGCACGGCTCGGTCTATGTGCCACCGTCGAATATCCTTTCGGCCCGTGCGCGCCAGCTTATCGGCACCGACGTTCCGCGCATTAAGACCATCGCCAGTACGTATTTTGAGGATGGCACCGCCCTGCCATACGTGCAGGAGTTTGACGTGGCGAGCGATGGCATTGTGGAGCAGCCGCGCATTGTCTCGGGCGGCATGGTCGACGATTCCTACATGCGCCTGGCTGCCGTGTCCGAGCTCAACATGCACTACGTAAGCACGCACTTTATGCATCCGGACGACCTACTGGATCCCGATCGCGGCGCTAAGGAGGGCTGGGAGGTCTACAAGGGCGGCTTGACCGACTACCTGGATTGGCTTACCAAGTTTGCGCCCGACTTGCGACGCCAGACCGGTTCGGAATGCTCGGGCGCTATCCAGCGCTTTTCGTCCGTGACGGTGAGCGTGGATACCAGCGCGGATTCCTGGACGCTCAGCCTGGGCAATTTCCACGACGAGGCGTGGCTCATGTTCCGCTCCAACTACGGCGAGCCGGGTGCAGTCACGGGTGGCGAGATTACGCATCTGACGGGCGATCTGTACCTGGTTAAAGCCACGGACAAGACGGTGACCATTGCACGCAAGGAGGGTGGCGACAAATGAGAATCTGTTTGGTACTCGAGGGTTGCTACCCTTATGTGCACGGCGGCGTATCTACCTGGATGCATGGCTATATCCAGGCCATGCCCGAGCACGAGTTTGTGCTGTGGGTGATTGGCGCGCATGCTGCCGACCGCGGCAAGTTTGTCTACGAGCTGCCCGGCAACGTGGTCGAGGTGCACGAGGTATTTCTGGACGATGCCCTGCGGCTTTCGGGCGAGCAAGAAGAGGCCGACTTTAACGCCCGCGAGCGCGAGGCGCTGCGTCGCCTGGTGTCGCTCTCCAATCCGGACTGGGACGTGTTGTTCGATATCTTCCAGCGCCGTCGCGTGCATCCGCTCTCGTTTTTGCAGAGCCGCACGTTTATGGATATCTTTCGCGACGTGTGCCTGGCCGAGTACCCCTACACGCCTTTTGCCGACGCATTCCACACTATGCGCTCCATGTTGCTGCCCGTGCTCTACCTTCTGGGCAGCGAGGTGCCGGTGGCCGATGTGTACCACGCCATCTCGACCGGCTACGGCGGCCTGCTCGCCTGCCTGGGCTCAAGCGTTCACCAGGCTCCGGTGCTGCTGACCGAGCACGGCATTTATACCCGCGAGCGCGAGGAAGAGATCATTCGCGCCGACTGGGTCGTGCCGTCGTTTAAGGACCGCTGGATTCGCTTTTTCTACCTGCTTTCGGAGGAGATCTACCGCCGCGCCTTCCGCGTGACGAGCTTGTTTCATAACGCCCGCAAGACGCAGATCGATATGGGCTGCGATGCGGACAAATGCCTGGTCATCCCCAACGGCATTCAGTTCGACCGCTTTAAGGACATTCCCTTAAAGCCCGATGACGGCTGGGTGGACATTGGCGCGGTGGTGCGTCTGGCGCCCATCAAGGACGTCAAGACCATGATCTATGCCTTCTTTGAACTGCACGAGCGCCTGCCTAAGGTGCGCCTGCATATTATGGGCGGCGTGGACGATGAGGAGTACGGCGCCGAGTGTCATGCGCTGGTGGAGACATTGGGCGTGCGTGACTTGATCTTTACCGGCCGCGTCAACGTGGTCGAGTACATGGAAAAGCTCGACTTTACCATTCTGACGAGCATCTCCGAGGGCCAGCCGCTCAGCGTGCTGGAGTCGCTTGCAGCGCGCCGTCCCTGCGTGACGACCGAGGTGGGCTGCTGCCGCGAGCTGCTCGAAGGCGCTCCGGGCGATGACTTTGGCGTGGCAGGTTTTGTGACGCCGCCCATGTATCGCAAGGGCTTGGCCGATGCCATGGAGCGCATGTGCACAAGCCGCGCCCGCCGCATTGAGATGGGGGAGCGCGGCCAGCGTCGCGTCGCCACGTACTTTTTGCACGAGCAGATGCTCGCCAACTATCGCGCGCTGTACGACGAGACAGCGCGTGCGTTTGACCTGCCCAGAGAGGGGGAGTAGCCGGTGGCCGGAATCGGTTTTGAGCTCAAACGCCTGTTTAGGCGCAAGGGTCTGTTTGCCACGATGCGCGCCTATGGCTACGCCGGCATTGTGTGCACGGGCCCCATGCTGCTTGGCGTGCTGCTCCAGGTGGGTATTTTGGTGCTGTGCGGTCTGTGGGGTGTGGGCCGCGCCAACCAAGATCTGCTGGTGTGCATGGTGACCTATACGCTGCTGGCATCGCTCACGCTCACAAGCTTTTTCTCCATGCCGGTCACGCGCTTTTTGGCCGACATGCTCTTTACCGAGCGCGAGGATGAGATCCTGCCTTCGTTTTGGGGATCTAATGCCATCATGCTCGTTGCGGGCACGGTGCTCTACGGCGTCTTTTTGCTGTTCTCGGGCGCTACGCTGCTGCAGGGGCTGCTGTGCCTGTGGCTGTTCAACATTATGATCGTCAACTGGAATGGCATGAGCTACCTCACGGCCATCAAAGATTACCGCGGTATCCTGTGCAGCTTTGCGGCTGCCATTGGTGTGGCATGCCTGTGCGCCCTGGCCGCGCTGGCACTGGGGCTGCCGCCGGTCGAGGGCCTGTTGGCGTCAATCGCCCTAGGTTACGGCGTCATGCTCGCCTGGGATGTGGTACTGCTGTACCGGTATTTTCCGCAGAGCGACCGAAGTCCCTGGCGCTTTTTGCAGTGGCTCGATCAGTTTATGCCGCTGGCGCTCACGGGCCTGTTTACCAACTTGGGGCTTTTCGCACACCTGGTTATTATCTGGGCGGGCCCTATTGGCGTGCAGATCAAAGGTCTGTTTTACGGGGCTCCTTACCATGACGTGCCGGCGCTCATTGCGTTTTTGACCACACTCGTCACGACCGTCAACTTTGTGGTGTCGGTCGAGGTCAATTTCTATCCGCGCTACCGTGACTACTACAGCCTGTTTAACGACGGCGGCGTGGTGGGCGATATTGTGGTGGCCGAGGAGGAGATGCTCTCCACGCTCAACAGCGAACTGCGCTTTTGCGCGCTCAAGCAGCTGTTTGTGACGGCGGCGGTCATCTCGCTCGAGACCACAGTGCTCTCGGCCCTGCCGCTGGGCTTTAACAATCTTATGCACGGGTATTTTCGCACGTTATGCGTAGGCTACGGCCTGTATGCCGTGGGCAACACGATCCTGCTTATCTTGCTGTACTTTACCGACTACAAGGGAGCCGTTCTGGCCTCGGGCCTGTTTGCCGGTGTGGCAGGGCTGGCGACCGCCGTGTCGTTGCTTTTGCCGCAGCAGTTTTACGGTTTTGGCTTTTTGTTGGGTGCGGTGGTGTTTTTTATCGTGGCCCTGTTGCGGCTCGATACCTATACCGCCAACTTGCCGTATCGTATCCTGAGCCAGCAGCCCATTGTGGCGGCCGACAAAACGGGTCGCTTTACACGGCTGGGCCGCTTGCTCGACCGTGCCGAGCAGCGCTATGAGGAGTGCCGCCGCAAGGGCGTGCCGCACGGCGCGTTTCAGCGCGCAGTAGCTCGCGTGTATCGCAACCATTGGGGAGGTTCTGATGATCGATAAGTTGATGTCTCGCCGCTGTCTGATCGAGGCGGCTGCCGGCGCGCTGCTGCTTTCAGGCTGCTCATCTCAGGACGAATCCTCGACAAATAAGGTAAAAAAGCAGGACAAGATAAAAAAGGCCGAGGCCTCGGGCGAGACCAAGCACCTGCGCGATAAGGACGAGCTGTACGAGGTCTATGACGACTCGGGCATTGTGACCATGTACCTGACGGTCTCACGCGGCAACAGCTCCGAGAACACGGACCATAGCTGGGCCGAGGTCAACACGTACTCGGTGTATGACTACGCCGATATGGGTGTGACGCGTTATCAGGTTTTGGGCCTGCTGCAGGCGGGCGACGAAGAGGGGCCAGTTTCTGGCGAGGTTGGCTATGGCGAGGAAGCGCCCAATGCCACCGTGCAGGTGCGCGGCCAGACGTCGAGCTCCTACACGCAAAAGAATTACAAGGTGGAGCTCAAAAAGGGCAAAGGCACCTGGCGCCAACAACGCGCGATTGCGCTCAACAAGCACATGGGCGAGGGCATGCGTTTTCGCAACAAGATGGCCTATGATCTTATCCGTGGGATTCCCCAGATGATGGGTCTGCGCACGCAGTTTGTGCATCTATGGGTGTGCGACCAGACCGAAAAATCTAACGACACCTTTGAGGACTATGGCCTATTTACGCAGGTGGAGCAGCTCAACAAAACGGCGCTCAAGGCACATGGCCTGGATAAGAACGGGCATCTGTACAAGGTGAACAGCTTCGATTTCCACCGCTACGAGGACACCATAAAACTTGCCGACGACCCCGACTACAACCAGGCTAATTTTGAGGGCATGCTCGAGATCAAAGGCGACTCGGACCACACCAAGCTCATCGAGATGCTCGAGGCGCTCAACGACGATTCGCAAAAGATTGACGATGTGCTCGACACCTACTTTGATACCGAGAACCTGGTCTATTGGATGGCGTTTCAGATCCTTACGGGCAATTGCGACACGCAGAACCGCAACTGCTATCTGTACAGCCCGCTCAACTCAAATACCTGGTACATCCTTGATTGGGACAACGATGGCATGCTGCGCAAGCTGGAGCTGTCTCTTAAGGGGTTTTCGGACTACGCGAGCTGGGAGCGCGGCGTAAGTAACTATTGGGGCAACGTGCTATTCAATCGTGCGCTGCGCAGCAAATCGTTCCGCAGTGAGCTCGACCGCGCCGTAAAGGACTTGCGCACGTATTTGACCGAGGCACGCCTGGCCAAGATGATTAAACATTATCGCGAGGTTACGGAGTCGCTCGTCTTTGCTGCGCCCGATATCGACAATCTGCCTGTCACCAAGGACGAATACGAGCAGATTGCCGCGGCGATTCCCTCCGAGATTGAGGAGAACTACAAGAGCTTTCGCGAGAGCTATAAAAAGCCCATGCCGTTCTACATTGGCGTGCCGCAGATCGATAACGGTAAGCTGCGCATGAACTGGGATGCGTCCTACGACTTTAAGGCGCGTGACATTCGCTATACCGTGGAGCTGGCGCGCGACTATGCCATAAGCGACGTGCTTTTTAAGGCTGAGGACGTGCTACTTCCCGAGGTGACCTGCGATGCTCCCGATGCCGGCCAGTATTTTGTGCGCGTGCGCGCCACCAACTCAGATGGCTATACGCAAGATGCGTTTGACTACTATGTGACCGACGACGGCAAGCACTACGGCATGAAGTGTTTTTACGTGCAAGACGGCGGTAAGGTCGTGGAGGACACGTATGAGGAGGGCTAGCGCGCTGCTTGAGCGCCTGGCGGCACCTCCCGCGCGTACCACGCAGGAGCGTTACCGCCACGAGCTCAAATTTCTCATTAACGAGGGCGAGCACGCCGCGCTGGCCTGTCGCATGGCGCCGGTGTTTAAGCTGGATAAGCATGCGCAGGCGGGCGGCTACACTATTCGCAGCCTGTACTTTGACGACTACTGCAACTCGGCCTACGAGGAAAAAGACGCCGGCATCCTTATGCGCAAAAAGTATCGCGTGCGCATCTATAACGGCAGCGATAAGGTGATTAAGCTCGAGCGCAAAAAGAAGTACGGCAGCTGGATCTACAAGGAGGACGCGCCGCTCACGCGCGGTGAGTTTGAGCAGATCCTGGCTGGCGACTACGACTTTTTGCTGAGGAGTCCGCACCAACTCTGCCGTGAGTTCTACATTGAGTGCATCTGCAATATGATGCGCCCGCGGACCATCGTGGACTACGAGCGCGAGCCGTGGGTGATGGATGAGGGCACCGTGCGCATCACGTTTGACATGAACGTGCGTGCCGCGGTGGGAAGCTTCGATATCTTTGACGCGACGCTGCCCGCACTGCCGGTCCTGGAGCCCGGCAAGCTGGTGATGGAGGTCAAGTTTACAGAGTTTTGCCCGCAGCTGGTGCGCGATATGGTGCCGCCGGGCGCGGCGGAACTCACGGCAGTCTCTAAGTACTGCCTGTGTTACGAAAAGACCGCCTACCTGCGCGGCTTCAACTACTGGGAATCGGACTTTGAGAACCGAGGGGATATTTAGACCATGAGCACCAAGGACTTTTTTAAGAACTCCGTCTTGGAGGCGTTTGGCCAGGTCGACCCTGCCAAGATTGGCCTGTCGCTGTTCGTGGCGCTCGCCATGGGCATCCTGATCTACTGCGTGTACAAGCGCTTTTTTACCGGCGTGGTGTACTCGCGCAGCTTTGCCGTGACGCTCGTGGGCATGTGCGTGCTCACGTGCATGGTCACCCTTGCGATCTCGACCAACGTGGTCATCTCGCTCGGTATGGTCGGTGCTCTGTCTATCGTCCGCTATCGTACGGCGGTCAAGGACCCGCTCGATCTGCTGTATCTGTTTTGGGCCATTACCACGGGCATTACGGCGGGCGCCGGCATGTATGCGCTTGTGGGGCTCACGGCTGTGGTGATTGTGGTGATGATTGCCGGCTTTGCGAGCCACCAGGACAAGGCGCGCGTGTACATGATGGTGATTCACTACGCTGGCCAGACCACCGGTGATGATATCGTGCGTGCATTTGGGCGCACCAAGTTCACCGTCAAGTCCAAGACCATGCGCGGTGACAAGGTGGAGATGACCGTGGAGGTGTTCTCGGACGGCGTTGACATGCCCTATGCAGACGCCATTCGCGCGCTCGACGGCGTGGAGGACCTGACGCTCATCCAGTACAACGGCGAATACCACGGGTAACTATGTTCCGGCGTTTTAACAAACGCCGGACCACTCGACGCTGCGCGGGCATCTGCCGGGCTATTATGTTCCGTCGTTCTGACGAACGCCGGACCGCTCGACGCTGCGCACGCATCTTCCGGGCGATCTGCCGCTCAAACCGTCGCTCGCGTACATGAAGTACGCGTCGCTCCTCTTTCGCGGCACCTCGCCACGGCAGCTGCGCGCTCGCTGACGTTTGCTTGACCTGGGCTGTTGAAATGATCCATGTGGCTCGTCCCATTTGCTAAATTTGCCGGTATGGGTTGGGTATCATTGTGTAAGCGATTTCAATGACAGGGGTGCTTGTGGTAAAGATGAAAGATGTGGCCGAGCTGGCCGGCGTTTCGAGTGCCGCCGTCTCGCGCTACCTCAATGGTGGATATATCTCGGCGGACAATGCTCATGTACGGTAAGGAAGCAAGCAACCGAAAACAAGAGATAGACCGCCA
>CAUCQW010000023.1 GCA_958445065.1 uncultured Collinsella sp. | reverse complement strand
GCAGAGGGATCAGTGTGGTGCCAATGACGATGATGCCGCCGCCCGCCATGAGCTGCTTCATGCCCTGGGACTTGGAGCCCGGGTTATCCGAGCCGTAGCCCTCCAGCAGATTAACCACGCCCCACACGCCAAGGCCAGCACCGAGAGCAATAACGAGGGTCTGTAAAGTGTCGATTGCAGATGAGAAAAATGCCATATAAACCTCCATTTCTCCGGGATTTTCCCGATAACAAAAAAGCCGCCCTTGCAGGCGGCAGGTTACAAACTTCGGGACACTTTGTCTCGAAGCGTTTATGCAAAGGCGTCTGGATCGTCGATGTCATCATAGTTGAGGATGTCCTCGTCCTCTTCCGTGAGTGCATCGTCCGGCACAGCCACCTCATACATCGTACACACCTCGTTCAGACCGGGCCGCCTGCGGCGGTTAATGAGCCTGTCGAGGTCAAAAGCGTTTTTCTGTTTATCGGCCTCCGCTGTATAACGGTAGTTCGGATGCCGTTTCAGATCATACTTGGGAGAGAAGAACGGGGGCAGGCCCCGAAGCTGCAAAATACATTTGTCTCCCGGCATGGTTGCAAGTTCGGCTGGGGTCATCAGTTCCCGGCCCAGCCGCTGGGTATTTTGACTGTAGCTTTCCGACTGGCCACGGGAGCGGCTGTCGGTCTGCATACTGATTGTGGCTTTTCCCAACCAGTTCTCGGATATTTCCTTGATGGTGCTGGCTTCGCGGCCACCGAGGAACACCACGCTGTCCATGTTGCCGAGGATTGTCTCGGCGTGTTTATCGTAAATGGCCTTGCACTGTGCCAACTGCTGATACAGCAGGCAAAGACTCACCTCGCGGGAGCGGATAACCGCGACCAGCTTTTCGAGCTGGGGCACCTGTCCCGTGTTGGCTGCCTCGTCCCACAGCACTCGTACATGGTGCGGCAGGCGGCCACCGTGAACATTGTCCGCCCGTTCACACAGGAGGTTGAACATCTGCGAAAAAGCAAGCGCCACTAAAAAGTTGTAGGTCTGCGTGGTATCGGAAATGATGAAGAATACCGCTGTTTTCCGATCTCCGATGCGGTCAAGCTCCAATTCGTCATAGGCCATGACTTCACGAAGCTGCGGGATGTCAAAGGGAGCCAGTCGCGCACCGCAGGAAATCAAAATGCTTTTTGCCGTCTTGCCGCTGGCCAATTTGTACTTTTTATACTGTTTGACCGCGAAGCAATCCGGCTTGCGCTTTTCGAGCCCGGCAAACATATAGTCCACCGCGTTCATAAAATCCTCGTCATCCTCCTTGACCTCCATGCCGGAAATCATATCCACAAGGGTATTCATGTTCCGATCCTCGGCAGGCCCCTCGAAAATGATGTAGGCAATCAGGGCGCAGTACAAAAGCGTTTCCGATTTTGTCCAGAATGGATCGCCTTCCTTGCCTTCGCCCTTGGTGTTGGAAATCAGGGCATCCACGAATTTCAGAATATCGGCCTCGTTGCGGATATACGCCAGCGGGTTATATTGCATGGATTTTGAAAAATCTATGCTGTTGAACACCTTGATTTTGTACCCGCGTTTTTGCAGAAAAGCCCCGACCTGTCCCAGCACACCGCCTTTCGGATCGACCACCACATAAGAGGAATGAGCCTGTAAAAGCTGGGGCGTAAGCCAGAAGCGGGTTTTGCCGGAGCCGGACGAGCCGATAATACAGCAATTCAGGTTTCTGGCATTTGCGGGGATTTTCGGGCGGGTGTTCATCGTGAGAAACTCCGTCCCGGTCAAAATCACGTTGTTTTCAAACTTCGGATCGACAAACGGTTTGATGTCTTTTTCCGTTCCCCACCGGGCGCTGCCGTATTCTGCATCCCGCCGGAACTTCTTAGCGTTCTTGCTTTTGAAATAGATCAGCAGCCGGAAACCAACGGCTCCTACAATACCGACAAGCCAATCCAGCGGGACTAAACCGGGCGCAAAGTCAGCAAAGGCCGGGCCAATCGTCTGGCCCAGCCCGATGAGCTTATGTGCAAAATCGTTACCCGCCGCCAGCCGGTAGGCTGTCCCCAGCTTGAGGAACGCCCACAGGATGAACAGATAGGGAATGTTTAGGATGAGATATTTTCTGATCTTATCTGTCCTCATGGGCCACCTCCTTTGCACGTTCTTTTTGTTTCGGCTTTTCTTTGGAAAGCTGATCTGCCGCCTGTTTCAGTTGTTCCCGGATGGGAACACGGTTCGATTTTGCTTTGCTTAACACCTTCCGGGAGTACTCGGAAAAGCAGGCGGTCATCGCGTCTGCCTGTCCAGCCTTGAAAAACAACAGGTATTTGTCCGGCCCGGTTTTATAGAACGCATAGTCCACATTCCATTTCCGGGCCACGCGGTCAAAGGACTTGGCATCCCCGGATAGCTCAATGCTGTTTGTGGCTGTGCCGTGGGCCATGAGCTTTCGCACACTTTGTTTGCCATGTGGTACTTGCCGCCCACGGTATGCCTTGCGGATCTTCCGGCCCACCATGCCCAGCACATACGCCAGTCCCCGCGCCGTCAGCTTGGTTGTTTTTACGGATATGGCTATCGTGCGCCGGGAAATATCTTCATCAATCAGTTACACCACCTCCTTCCTTGGGACAATTTGTCTCGAAGTGCCATCACCGATCCCCACGGTCTTTTTTCTGCATTTGACGGTAGCCCTCCAAAGAAGAACCGTCTATGATTTCCTGATAAGCGGCCATTTGCTCCCGGATAGAGAGCTTCGGGAAAGAGAATACCTTATGCTCCTTGGGAATATCCTGCAAGCCGTGATACACTTCCACGAAATGATCGCTTTCTTTGACAACATAGCCGCCCGGGGCAAAATGGCCGTTTTCGTGGATGCAGGCATCCCGGCCATACGCCTCATAATCGAAATACGGTTTTACCTGATCCGGCACATCCAACATTTCCAGATCGTCCACATAAATACGCCCCAGCGTTTCCTCATCGGATACGCCGGGGTAAAAGCCGTAACAGTCCAGATTTTGTGTCAGATTGATGATGTCCCGCACCGAAGAACAGTGATCGCCGCTGTCGAGGACGGCCTCCAGTGTTTCCAGCTCCGATGAGGTAAGCTCGGAAAGCAGGCAGGCCAGATGATTAAGCTCGTCCAGATTTTCATACTCGCTCAAATGGTCATAGAGCCCCAGCACATCCCCATCGAAAGAGGTAATAAAAATTTCCTGATAGCGGACGCCATCTACGCCGATCCGTTTCAAGAGAGCCTCCACCTCCTGGGCGGTTGTGGGAAATTTCAGTGTTTCACCCACAAGCTGGCCCTCGCTGTACCTTCCGGCGTTGGTAACGTAGGCTTCAAACAGGGTTGCCATTAGCGGCGGCCCTGTCCCTTGACGGTCAGGATGCCCTCAAGGGTTGTTGCCGTAATTCCCAGCCGCTGGGCCACGGCAATATCATTTTTCATGGCTTCGGTCATACTGTGCCCGCAAACAACCAGCACATGAGAACGGCGGAGCAGGTCACGGCTCATGTCGATGCCGCTTTTATGCTCCTCGGGAACAGCATCATTGAGAAACAGGGGCAAGTACAGGGGCGGGCAAATAGGAGAAAAGCCTGCCTCATACACGGTGCGGCAATACTGCGCCGCCAGTTCTGCGTTTTCGCTATCGCCGCCGAGCCATGCAGCGGTGATATAAGCAAGGGGTCGTTTCATCGTTCATACCTCCGATATTTTAATAAGAAAGTTCAACCCAAACCCCACGCCCTTTCCCAGTCTTGGGAAAGGGGGCGGCTCTGGAGGATATACCCCCGCCGCTTGCCGGGGAAATAGCACAGCCGGGGCAGACCGTCAAGGGCGAGCCGCCGAAAACGGCGGTGCGCTGCACCCTTGACGGCCCACTCCCGGCTGTACTAAAAAACAGGCGGCGACGGGGGATATATACCACCAGAGCCTCTGCGCGAGGGCGGGGCCCTCGGGACAAAGTGTCTCGAAGTTGTTACTTGTCAAGTTCCTGCTTTTTCGGGGCTTTTGCCAGCTCCGGCGGCTGTTTTTCTTTCCAGTCATCCAGCAGGGACATAATCTGTTCTTTCATTTTGGCGGGAGTGACCTCCTTGCCAAAATACTTTTCCAGTTCCGCAGTAGAAATAATCACGCCTCGATCCTCCTTTTTCTGTTCTGATAAGATACCGTCAATGACATCGCCGTTAAGCTTGCCTTCCTTATCCAGCTCCCGGAGCCGTTTAGCCTGGGCCAGCGAGGGCGAAGCCTGCTCCCCGTCAATGGAAACAGCAATAAGCCTCTGATTTTTCGGTTTGATGTAGGAAAGCTCCACGGCAGGCATGAAGCCCATCTTTTTATCGTCTACCTTATCCAGAAGCTCCGGCACAAGGGAGTTGAGCCGCAAGTAGCGCATGACCTTTTTATAGTTCATTTCATGCGCCTCGCCTACAATCTCAACCGAGCGTTTCCCGACATCGCCTTCCGCAACACCTTTCAGCCGCCCGCCCTGATGCTTGATGTCCTCAACCTCGAGTTCCAGCAGCGCGGCCAATTCGCTGGGGAGCATCCCGTCACGCTGCTTGTTGCTGTCCTTCATGGCCTGTACCGCTTCGTGGTCGGTCATTTCACGGACTATAAAGGGCATTTCCTCCAGCCCCGCCAGTTCACTGCCGTGGGTACGGCGATGGCCCGCTACAATTTCATAGCCGTTTCCATCTTTCTCCGGGCGGGCAAGACCGGGAACCATTACACCGTTTACGCGGATAGAAGCAACGATTTCCTGCATCTTCGCATCGTCCCGTACCTTAAAGGGGTGCGGACGGAATGTGTGAAACGGATGAACCTCGGAAAGTTTCAGATAAACCAGCTTGCCTTCCTCAACCGGGCGGGGCGGTGTAGTCGGCTCGGGAGTCGTCTGTTCCACAGCAGCTTCCTTCGGTGCCGTATCCTGTGTGGGCTTTACGGGCTCCTTGGCATCCGGGGCCTTTCCGTCACTTCGGGACACTTTGTCTCGTTTGGACGGCTTGGGCTTGTCAGGGGCCGCCTTATCCGCCTTGGGTGGGCGGCCCTTGCGGGCCCCAGCCGATTTCTCCGCTTTCTGATTTTCAGTCGCGGCCTTTTCTACTTTCGGTGGACGACCACGGCGCGGCTTTTTCGGCTCCTCCGTATTGGCGGGCTGCGGTGTTTCTCCGGGGGCTGCTGCCTCCGGCGTTTCTGGAGTTTCCGCCTTTTCGACTTCGGCGCGGGCGTTCTGCCTCTTTTCCGCCATAAGCTCATTGATTTTGTCAAAGGACACAACCACATCGCCGGGCTCAGGTATGGTAGGCCCGGTATGTTCCTGCCGGGGCTCAGACGCTACGGCCTGTTCAGGTGTGGTGATAGGCTCGGCGGCCTCCGGGGAAGTATTCTCCGCAGGGCCTGTGTTCAGTTTTTCATCGGCCATTTACGATCCTCCTTTTCGTTAAAGTTGCACAAATTTGAACGCTAAAATTTTGTAGTTATTTTTGTGCCTCCTTTCCGTCTATCCACGCAAAAAAGCCGCCCGTTTTTCATGCCGGACGGCTTTTTGCGTAATGTGATAGATCAAATATTATTTTTTCTGGTTTGTAGGCTCCGAAAAGCCTTGTATTTACAGTGTTCCTAATAGGAAGTAATCATAAGATAGGGGAATTAGAAAGTAAGCAGGAGCTCGGTATTCTCTTTGCAGAGGCGTGTGTCCGACTTTGCAGAAAAACGGGCGGCAGAATTGCTTTGATTCTCCCTAATGGATATTTAGGAAATACAAGCTCAAAGTTTCGAACATTCAGAGAGTGGCTACTGAGAAAAGTTAGCATCGCCGCGATTATCGCCCTTCCTCGTTTCGCATTTAAATCAAGCGGGGCCGATGTTAGTGCAAGCATCGTGTTTATGGATTCGCTTGAGCAAGAGGCCGAAAGCCTAAAGGACTTGGAGGACTCGTCTATAGCTTTTCAGGTAATTGATAAGCTGGGTTGGTCCGCGGGCAACAAGCGGCAGGAGACTACCTACCTTCGTGATCAAAGTGACGGAGCACTGATGGTGGATGCTGAGGGAAACCTGATCGTTGACGCTGATTTTGAGAAGGTTCGCATGGGTGTCCTTAATTCGGCTGCGGCGCTTGATCATCCATGGCTATTGACCGGTCGAAGAGATTGCTATACCGATGGAACCGGTTGGGCCATACCCCTTCATAGAATTTTGAACTCAGAAAGTCTCTCGCTTGATCCGAAATACTGGTGTGAAAAAAATCAACTCCATTTAAGTAGGATTCAGGAAAAAGATCACTACACGTTGGGTGATATAGCAGACGTTATTCAGGAGGGAATTTGCGATAGCGGCAAAAAGCTGAAGATCAAATCATCTGAAAAATACAACTATATCGATATTTCGCACATTTCAAATGGCTCTTTCTGGCCAAGCCCTCTAATGGGTTGGCAACTGCCCTCGAGAGCCAAGCATCTTGCTCGTTCTAAAGATATTTTTGTTGGAGGCATTTGGTCATCTGTGGATAAATGGTTTGTTGTCCCGGACTCATTGAAAAATGGAATCGTTACGAACGGTTGCAAGAGAATTAGAATAAAGGTTGGATCTGAAGAGTGTTTGACTGACCTTGTAGCCTATCTAACAACGGAAAGCTGGAACAGCCAAATGCGTGGACTTGCTACGGGGTCAGATGGACTTGCGGAGATTCCCGATAACGCACTTCTGAATATCAAGATTCCTAAGCTATCAGATAAATCTAGAAAAAAACTTCAGCCTTACATCAACCGTCTCATAAAAGGAACGTCTACGCTTGCAGACGAAGTGGCCAAGTTGAATGACACGCCTATGCTGGGTCAGCTGGACATTGAGCCAAGATACAGCCACATAAACCTAGTCTAGTTTCCCAATAAAGTATATTTGAACTGTGAATACGACATACTATTTATAGTCCAGCAAAGCCAGTCCATATCCATGTACGTATCAATATGGACTGGCTTCAATTCATGGAATAACGACTTCGACCTTCAAAGTCACCTATGTCAATCTTTGTCTAATAGAGCCTAAATCCTTGCGTTTGCTCGTGGCCCCGAGTCTCAGTTATGGTCCCGGTATTGTGCCTCTACAATGCGCCTATTCGTCTAACTGTCAAATCGCCAATCATACGCCGTAAGGGTTATGCCCCTTACTCATAGGCGCGCCAGCTGCTCGGCCTTCATTTTCGAGAACCTTTAAGCCTGTCTGGATCTTGGCGGTCGACAGAGTGGAAGGGTCGATTGAGCGCTTTCCTTCCTCAAGAGTCTCAGGGGTGTGTTGGATGAGGATGTCAGCCCCTATCTCGTGTATTCTGGCGTCAAAGGAGGATTGGCACTTCCGAAGAACCTCATCGAAGAAGCGGAAATTGCCCTGAGTCTGCGCGATCTCCATCCAGCTCTTGTACTCGTCCGCATGTTTTTCGTCAATGACGATTAGGTCGACACCGTTTTCGATGCACTGCTTCATCATAATGAGGCGACCGATTCGCCCGTTACCGTCTTGGAAAGGATGCAGGCGCTCGAACTTTGCGTGGAAACGAGAGATCGACTCGAAGTCCTTCGGGCTGCCGTCCCATTCGGCGAGCAGCTGCGGTATGGCAGTCGGTATGTCGCTCGGGAGGGCGACCCGCACCGAACTGTTTCTGATTCGATTGGTGATGTACTTGAAATGCCCGCTTTCCCCATTGGCCGCCATGGTCGTGCCCATGTGAAGGATAGTCTCGAATTCAATGAGGAGTTCCGGCGTCAACTCAACTCCAAGTGTATCGACCATTCGGTCGAACATCTTGAAGGAATTCTTGGTTTCAATAATGTCGTCTAAATAGTGGTCTCCCGTCACCCTGTTCGTTGCATAGAACGTCTCGATCTGATCGAGCGTGAAGTTTGATCCCTCGATCTTATTCGACTGGTAGAGGAACTCCGGAAGGATGACCTCATAGGCTGAATTCGGCGCCGCCTTGAGCGTCTGCATCTTGTTTGAGGAGATAATCATTGTTCATCCCTCGGGATCTTCATGCCGAGCACTTGTCGATTTCGTATTCTAGGATAATTGAGTGCCCGATAACAGCATTGCAGTTCCCCAGCAGGACACACGCCTCCAGATGCCCTACAACGGCCGTAAAAGAAGTGCCCCTTACCGGAAGAAGGGTAAAGTTCCTTGTTTTTGCGACCATCATGGGGTATAAGTGGTTTAAGGTAATCGACACCGTCAATGCGCCACTATTCAGGGCGCCCATCAGTCCGCAATAGGGATTTAAGGAGACGGTGCCATGCCGAATGACTCAATTCGCTACTCAAAGCAAATATCTGATCAGGGCCGTGAACGCTCTGTAGAGGTGCGCCGGGAGCGCGCCGCTCTCAAGGAGCGCCTCAAGGCAGGTGAGATAGCCCCTGTCGATGTGCTCAACGATGAGAGCCGCGTCGCAGCTAAAATCAGAATGTTTGCGTTCCTCAAGAATTGTCCCGGCGTGGGGGCGGTAGGTGCGAGAACACTACTCCGCGCGCTGGGCCTGTCCGAGACCAAGACGATCCGCTCCCTGGGACCCGTGCAGAAGGCTCGCATAGTCACGACATTGGACATGATCGCAAGCGGCGTCCGGGTCGATCGCGTGGCCGAGATCATCATGTCCGAACGATAGAATAGAATCCGATAGGGGATTAGAGAAAGGCAACATCATGGATGAGAACGACAACAAACCCCAGGACGAGCTGGACCAGGAACTCAACCTCGTACCCGATGGAGACGGCGGCGGCACAATGCCTTTGAAGCGGAAGGTCGCCATCGGCGCCGCGGTCGCGCTCGTCGTCGCGGGGCTGGGGCTCGGCGGCGCATGGGCGACCGCCGCCTTCACACCCACACCCGAGTCCTCCAAGGTCGAGGCCGGCACTGGTGCCAACAAGAAGCAGGTCTCGGATAAGGCCGAGTCGACGGTTGATTGGACCGTCAAGATCGAGGCCGAGGGCGTGACGGCCGACTCCTCGCCCCTCATCACCCGCTATGTCTGCACCGACGGCGCCGAGGTGGGCACCGAGTTCTACCATGCCACGCCGGCATCCGACGCCATCGAGGGCAAGGACAGCGTGCGTCTTACCGAGGGCACCTGGGAGATCACCGCGATCCCCATCATCAACCCGGACGGCTCCATCACCACCCCCTCCGGCGGCGGCGAGCAGGCCGTCCCAGGCGACCACAAGGGCTCTGGCTGCACTGATTTCACCGGCGAGACCAAGCCCGCCGGGGACGTCACCCAGGACGACATCGATGGGGTCCTCGACAAGGTGAACGATGCCATCTCCAAGGGCGACGGCACGCTAACGGGGGATGCCGGCAAGGACGTGGTGAACAAGGTCACCGACAACGCCTCGAAGGCCCCTGCCGCCGACAAGGAGAAGGTGGAGGAGAAGAAGGACGCCGCGACCGACAGCGCCGCGAAGGCCGAGGAAAAGAAGGCCGATGCCGTGAAGCCGTCGACAGGCTCTAGCTCCGCGCCGTCCAAGTCGGACTCCAAGCCGTCCTCAGGCTCTACCTCAAAGCCCTCTCATGAGCATACGTGGCAGGCGCAAGACCGTAGCGAACCGGTGTACGAGACTCGCACTCGAACTGTGGTCGATCAGGCTGCATGGGATGAGACGGTTAGTGCTGGCTACGATGAGTTTAGATTCTCTGACGGTTATGTAACCACTTCTCTCACTGACGCCATCAATCATCAAGATAGCACCGGTTGTTCATACTCTATTTATACACCCCAAGTAACTGTTCACCACGATGCCGTTACGCATCAAGAGCAATATCAGGTGCAGACCGGGACCAAGCAGATTATCACGGGCTACCGCTGCTCCGGTTGCGGCGCCACGAAATAGGCCCGAAGCGGAAAAGATGGACCGGCTCTATGGAACCAGGTGTGAGTTTGCTCCACGCCATCTCGCTCTTCGGTCGATTTTACTTCGCCCTGCTCCTGATAATACGACTGGATCACTTCGGGAAGAGGACATGTCTTTATAGGGGAGTCGGGCTGCTCGTTCTGCTTGGCGCGCTCCTGCGCCTGGCGCGCGGCATCTTGCGATATGTTGCCGGGCTGATACGAGCTTTGCCGCCTTTCCAAAGGGTGACCACATGGAAATGGGGATATCAAGGCGGCAACATCGCATCTAAACGAAAGGCTTTTGGGTACTATGATTATGCGATAGTATGTCATTATCATATTGAGAGGTGATATATATGGCACTGATACAGCTGAACGTCCCCGATGAGGTGAAGGACCGCGCTGACAGGGCTTTCGCCAGGAGCGGTCTCACGACGCCGTATGCGATGCGCATTATGGTCAATCAGGTTGCCCAGACCGGCAGGACGCCTTTCGACGGCCTGTTCTCATCGCCATCCGGCCGCCTCTACTCGGAGGAAGTGCGCGTAGCGATGCTTCGTGCCGAGGCCCAGGAGTACGGTTTGATTGAGGACGATTCCGGGGAGGACCCGCTCGAGATACCGGCAGGCATACTTGCGGAGATGGGCATCGAGCCCGAGGAGGTCGGGCAGTGAACCGCTACGATGTCAAGGTTCCCGCCTCCTTTTGGAAAACGCTCGTCGTGCTGAAGCCGAAATACTCCCATGCCGAATACGTGGAAGTCGTCAACGCGGTCAAGGGATGTATTGATGAACTCGGCCGCACCGGAATGATAGAGGAAAGCGGATGGGACGACCACGTTCTCGTCCATCCGCCCTATTCTGACGGCAAGCACCGTGAGGCCCATACCTACGACGACGATGTCCTGGTCGTGTATTTTATCCGCGAGAGAAACCGCCGAATCCGCATGGTCGGCGTGTTCGACCACGAGAATATCCCGCATTCATAGTCGCATCCCGATGGGGGCGCATGGAAAACCCCTTACAAACCGACAGCTCCTTTCAAAAAGAGAAGGGCCCCGCTCGTGTGAGCGGGGCCCTTTGGCTTTATAGCGAAAGCGCCTTAGATCTTGCGCTTGTGATGGATCAGGACGATACCGGCGATGCAGGCCGCGACTCCGGCAGCGATTGCCGCGTAGAGGATCCAGTTGCCGGTCTGGTCGAGGTTCTTGCCCTCGGGGGCTTTCTCGATATCGATAGTCTGGTCGGTATCCTCGAGGTCAGTCTCCTTGGAGATCTCCTTGCCATCGGTGTCGCGCTGCAGACTCTCGAACACGACCGCCTGCTGACCTGCCACGTCGGAGGCCTTGAACACCATGGGGACATCTACGTCGAGATCGGACACGGCGGGGGTGAAGCGCACCTGCCCGTTGGCGATGACCTCGTAGGTGCCCAGCGTCGAGTTCTCCACGTTCGATTCCGAACCCGCTGCCGTGCCGTCGCCGTCCGCCTTGTCACCCTTATCGGAAGGCTCGAGTTTCACCTGGCTGCCGCTCAGCTTCGTTACGATGTCGACCGCGTCCTGCGTCGCGCCCGGCATCGTGAGCGTGTAGGTCCCGTCATCGTTCTTGGAGAGCTTGGCGCCCTCGGGAATACTGACAAACGAGCCCGTCCCGGTGACGTCGACGAGCGCCTTCGAGAGGTCGGTGCCGGATGCGGTACCAGTGGAGCCCTTCTGGATTCCATTGCCGGCAAGGGTCGAGGCGTCCTTCACGTCCGCGAGCGTGAGCTGCGTACCATCGGCCTTTTTGTTGATCGATGCTGTGAGCGTATAGCTCTGGCCGGGGCGCAGCCCCTTGAGGTGGACGGTGTCGACGATGGCGACCTCGTCCTCGGGCTTCACGACCTTGCTGCCCTGGATAGTGGCCGCCGTGGTCTTGAGGCTCGGGGAGATCTCGACCGTCTGTCCCTCATCGGTCGGGTCCTCGTGGGATCCGATTAGCGTGCCGTCGACGAACAGCTTCTCGAATACGACCGCCTTGGCGCCGCCCAGCTCGCTTGCATCGAACGTGAAGGTCACGTCCTGGGTGCCGTCCTGGGACTGCGGCGTGAACTTGGCCGTGGCGGTGATCTCCTTGCCATCGGCGCCCTTCAGCGCCTCGCCGATCTCGGCGTCCATGAGGGTGCCCTGGAGCTCGTATTCGGTACCGGGGACGAGGCCCGTGTACTTGACGGCGTCGATGATGGAGGCCTTGCCGTCGGCGGTGATCTCCTTGTCGCCGTCGGCGCCATCGGCCGCAGACGTGCCGATCTCGGGAGGAACGACCTCGACGGTCTGCCCCTCGTCCGTCAGGTCCTCATGGCTGGCGATGACATTGCCATCTGCCGCGAGCTTCTCGAACACGACGAGCTTCTTATTGGAAAGGGTCGAGGTGTCGACCGAGAACGTCACCTTCACCTTACCCTCGGTTTTCTCGGGCTCGAAGGTCGTGGATGCGCTCACGGCATTGCCCCCTGCGTCCTTCAGGGGTTCTCCGGTCTCGGAATCCATCAGCGTGCCGGTGACGGTGTACTCGCGGCCCGTGGCGAGATTCTCGTAGGAGACCTCGTCCTCGATGGTTACGGCCTTGCCGACCCCGATGGTCTTGTCCCCGTCTGCCGCGTCGGTCGCGGTGGTTCCGATTTTGACGGGCAGGAACTCGACAGTCTGGTCCTCGTCCTCGGGATCCTCGTGTGACGCCTGGATCTTGCCTTCAAGGTAGAGGCGCTCGAACACGACCGCCTTATGGCCACCGAGAAGCGTGGCATCGAACTTGAACTTGACCTTCTGCTTGCCGCTGGATGCCTTGGGCGTGAACTTGGCCGTGGCGGTGATCTCCTTGCCGGCGACGTCCTTCAGCGCCTCTCCGGTCTTGGCGTCCATGAGGGTGCCGGAGAGCTCATACTCCAGGCCCTTCTTGAGGCCCTTGTAGGTAACCGTGTCGACGATCTCGGCCTGGTTCGATGCCAGGAGCTTATGGTCCCCGTCTGCGGCGTCGGTCGCGGTCGTGCCAATCTCGATGGGGTTGTCGTCCACGGTGCCGCGGTCGATAGTGTAGGCGTCGCGGCTCACGGTCACTTCGAACTTGACGAGGTTGAGGCTGTCGTTTGAGGCGCAGCGGAGCTCCTCGAAGGTGTATGTGTCATACGGAAGCGCGCCCTTGGAGTCGTCAGCCGTCGTCTGCGCGCCCTTCGATCCGGAGAACCACAGGCCGTTGTCGATGGAGAGCTTCGACTCATCGAGGGTGCCGTCGGCGTTGAGTGCCGCATCGTTACCGTTGGTGTTCTGGGTATGCGGGCAGGCCGAGGACTCGGTCGTCAGGATACCGTTCGCATCGGTGATGGCGATGTGGCTCTCGCCCGTGGTCTTGGAGGTGATCTTGAACGGGACGTTCGCGAGGCCGGTCATATCCTCGCCGTGGACCTTGTTGAAGGCGATATCCCCGCGCTTCACCTGCTCGCGCACAGTGGGGGCGTCCTCGCTGGGCTCAACGAAGGTCGTTACACGCTCTGTCGTAGTGTTAGATGTAATTTGTTGAATGTGAACTGAATTATCAGAAAGCAGGTACCCGCTTGGAGCTTTTGTCTCTTGAACGGTTACAGTACCAATTGGAAGGGTTATGTTCCCATTTGTGCTTGTGTAGAAGCTGTCACCCGAAACAAAGTACTTGTCCTTGTCAAGTGTTACACGCGCAAGAGAAGTTCGGCCGTTTTCATCCGTTTTCAGAATCCAGGCCCTCGTGGCCTTCTCGGGCAGGTTCTCCTGTGTGTAGAAGCCGTCGTAGTACTTGACGGTGAACTCCGCGCCCGCGAGCGTGCCGGCACCGAGCGGGGAGGCCTTGCCCGTCTCGGCATCGACCTTGGCGACCAGCATGTCGGCAGGGTCGTTCTGGGGGGCATCGGTGACGTTCACGGTCGCCGTCTGGCCACCCGACACGTTCACCTTATGGATCCCCTCATCGAGCGCATAGGACTTTCCCGCCTTGGTCTCCTTGACGTAGTAGGTGCCCGGCGCGATATCGATCACGTTGGAGTCGCCGGAGGCGTTGCATGAGAGGGTGCCCACCTGCTGGGTGCAGCCCGAATCGGTGTAGACACCGTAGGTCGCACCCTCGAGCGAGTAGCAGGGGTTGTTATCGGAGATGCCGGGGTTCGAGCTCCTCTTCTTGAGCTTCATCTTGCCCTTGTTGTGGAAGGTGATGAGGCACTGGGTGCCGGTGCCGTAGTTGACCAAGTAGATTGAGTTCTTGAAGGACTGGGGTGCGGGTCCCGGCAGATTCTTGTCCAGATTTGCAAGGAATGTGCCCGCGTTGATATTGCCGTTGTAGTAGAGGATGGTCTTATAGCACCAGTTGCGGAACGCGGCCGTCGTGCCCTGCATACCGTACTGGCTGGAGCTCTTCGAGAGGGCCGAGAGGGCGATGTGCTGGATAGCGAGCATCTTGCTGTAGTCCAGGGGTGTGCCGTCGTACCAGTTGAAGTTCCACAGGCCCTTTGCCTTCGCCTCCTCGAAACCAGGACCCGTGGGACCGTAGTAGAGGACCCTCGCCATCCCGTCGGTGCGGTCTATCCGGGTCTGATCACCGCCGCCTCCCGTGTAGCATTTGGTCCAGTCGGTTTCAATGGGCAGCTGTGCGGTGGCCGTCATGGCATCGAGCGGGTGGCGCTTCGCCGGGTCAAGACAGATCGCCGGGGTACCCTCAGAGGTCGTCGAATTGTACATGTAGTAGCCGCCGTAGTTCACGCGCTCGCCGCGAGTGATCGTCTCGGACGATGCGGCATATGCCGCGGTCGGCGCCGGCACGACGGAGAGCACCTGGCTCGCGATGAGCACCGCGCCCGTACCGATGACCGCGCCTTTCTTGAGACGGGCGCCGATGCGGCCGAAGAGCTTGCCGGCGCACTCCTTCATCTTTCCTCCAGGTCGCATGACTGCTCCATTCTCTCGGTTACCGGAGAGGGGACGCGGATTTCTGGCTACATTTATTGGCATGCGCCCCCATGGTCTAACGTACCGCCGGCATCGGCGCCATGAGCACCGATTTGGTGCCACAGGGTGACAGTTTGCGCGTGCGGTGCGGAACGGACCTATCGTTTCCACACTAACGGGAGCGCTCGATTGGATATGGACTCGGAACAAGTGTTCAGGCGTTTCCGAGCCCCAGCAAACCTGCCCGTAGTAAACTAATAGAGATAGCCATCCGGCCGGCCATCTGGCGACTACGGAACAATGGCGCGAACGCGCCCTCGTCAACGAGCTACCGGAGGCAAATAAATGAATGAATTCAATTTCGGCATGGGCGCTAACTCATCGGGCCGCAGCATGACGGTCCGTGAGTTTCTCGAGAGCGTTACCGAGGTGGGGGAGCTGGTTGTCGTCACATGCGGAGGGTGGCCCACCTGCACCGTACATATCGACAATGAGGACTATTTTCGCATGCCCGCCGATATCGCCCATCGAAAGGTTCTGAATTCGAGCTTCGGAACGATTAAGGTCACGACCCGTGGGCCGTTGCCCATGGACGTCCCCGTTCGTTTCGTCGATTGTTAAAGCCGGTTGCAGGCCAAAAACCGTTTCTGAGAATCTGAGCATTGAGTAATAAAGGGCGCAGTGCTCTCATCGCTGAAATGCCACGACACCGTGCCCTGAAGCCGGGTTTGGGACCGTTCGGGAAGAACGGTCCTATCATTGTTTGGGGCTAAATCCGACGAGTGCGATGCGTCTTATGATCGGACTCGATCTCGGATCCAGAGTTTTCGACT
Organism: uncultured Collinsella sp.; assembly: GCA_958445065.1. Classification (GTDB taxonomy): domain Bacteria; phylum Actinomycetota; class Coriobacteriia; order Coriobacteriales; family Coriobacteriaceae; genus Collinsella. Next base: position 19,877 of record CAUCQW010000023.1, on the reverse strand, counting down.
GATTCGAGGCTGGATTTCAACGATTTTGTGGAAGGGCCGACAAAGCCGGCGTCATCCTTGAAGTTCGGCCTCTCTATGCCCAATTTCCCAAGTAGGCTGTCGGACAGAGAGCGGTCGGCGAGCATGGGCGCTATCGTGGAAACGAAATCGACCTGCATTGCCTCGGCATAGGAAATAAGTGGTGTTGTAGTCCCCGCCCTGAACTCATCTAGGGAGGCGTAATAGGTTTCCTTCGAGGCGTCCGTCACGATAAAGGGAATGAGTCCGGCTCGCAGGCATTCACGAAAGGCGATGGCCCTTCCGACTCTTCCATTACCGTCCGGGAAGGGGTGGATCGTCTCGAATCGAACGTGGAACCTGACGATGTTCTCCAGGGACGGCTCGTATTTGTTGTATTCCGTGACCAGGCGGTCGATTAGCGAGGGAACCTCCTCTGGGCGTGCCGTGATGACGCTTCCCACGCCGTTGCCCAGAATCTTCCACTGGCCGGGCACGTCCATTACCCCTGCCATGAGTTGCAGATGGATCTCCTTGATGAATTCGGGGGTCAGCTCCCTGTCCAGCGAATCGAAAAGGAAATCGAACATTTTCGTATGGTTTGCCGTCTCGCGGACGTTTCCGGGGGTAGTCGAGTCCGCGAGAACGGTATCCCTGGTTTCGAAAACCGTCCTTGTCTGCCATTCCGTGAGGGAGCTGCCCTCAATCCTTTCATGGTTGAACACGAAAGAGACGATAGAAGTCTCGTACACGCCATTCGGGATGCCGCCTTCGCGCTCGGAGGCGGTCTGTTCGATATAGCTGCGGACAAATTGCCGCTGTAATTCCCGGCTCAGGGGCATATCTGTACGCGAGCTATCGGCGAGGTTCTTTTCCTTTTTGGTCCCAGCAAGCAAATTGAATAATTTGTTAAACATATATCCGAATACTCCGATAGACGTGCCGATTTCTAGGGACATTCTACCCCAGGATAGCTTCCCTTCACGCTCGGCCTGTCACCCAATGGCACCAAACCGCCCGGCACTGAGCAGATTGTCGTCTTACGCTATTGATGGGGCCGAATGCCCATGGGCGACCATGGGCCAGTGGCGGGCTGGTCGCCACAAGGCCCCGACCAACTGACGGCAAACGTAGTTCCTTGGAGGATATCGAGTGCTGGATAACCTTTCACTTATGGGGCCCGATGAGGATGAGCTCTCACTCTCGGCGGCGGTGTCTTCCGCGACCCTCCTGCCCGCCTGCGCATACTCGGCCTATTCCATCATCGTCAACATCATGCCCGTGATGGGCAAGCGGGCCGCCCTGTTCTACCTGTCGCGAGGGTCTGTTGAGACCATCTGGATCCCCGTCGCCATATTTACCTTCGCCCTTATAGCGCGAAAGGTCGACGACTGGCGCTTTTACGCACTTACATCCTTGTTCGGGCTCGCGGCATGCGTGCTTGCATCCATGAGGCTGGATTTGTACCAGGCTGCCGTCTATCTGGCGGTGGCCTTGTGCTGTGGCCTGTCTGCCATCAAGTCGAGGGGATACTGATATGGGCTCCCGAAATAAAAAGGGAATCGCCCGCTTTGAAGCGAACAAGGCGACCGGAAATGAAGGCCGACCCCATGGCGACGGATCCGACGCCGGAATCTCCGCGCCCATTTCGCGCCGCGGTCTCTTCGCGGCCCTCGCGGTTGCAGCCGGGCTTGGCATCCTATCGAGCACCCAGGCATATGCCCTCGCCGCGCAGAATTTCGGGCTCGGGCAGTGGATCGGCAACAAATGGGTGAACGGCCATATCTCGGGCGAGATCACGCATCCCCATGCCGATCGCGGGGTAAACGACTACTTCTTCGGGAAGTCGACGAATGCCGGCGCCTGGAATGTCGATAGGTACGGTTATCAGAAGCTGCAGGCCGAGTTCGCCTGCGTGGTTGAGTGCGACTGGTCCGATGAGCTCTATGACCACATCGTCTTTCGCCCGTTCTATTACTGCGCCTCCCTCGACTCGAGCTACGGCAAACCCCTTTGGCTGGGCGCATCGGACGGCGACGACAACAAAAGCTATGTCTTCCTCAACGATAGGCAGGTCGGCTGGTTCCAGGGCAACCTCATCAACAGCGGCTGGAGCAAGGGCTGGCTCGTCAACGGGTTCTACGAGGGTCCCGGATGCGATACCTTCGTTCGTCGCCAGGCGAAACCCCATGATGAGAAAGTTAAGGCTCGCATGGATATCTGGAATGTCTGGGTGAACGGAGTTCCTGCAAATAAAAACCCAGACGACATCAAGTTTCGCCGTTATGCACCAGATAACGACATGGCCATCAACGTCGAGAAGATATATCTCGAGAACGACATGTCCATCATGGGCGGCATCTTCAAGATCATCCCGGTATGCGCGCCCGAGATGAGGCTGGACCTTTCCCAGGGGGTCGTCGACTCCAACAACAATGCGATCGCGTCCTATGAGAATGGGCGTCAGGTCGTCATCTGGACGGACTACGAGGGCGTCAACCAGAATTGGATGATGAAGCCCAACAAAAATGACGGCAGGGGCACGTTCACCTTCTGCGTCGCGAATATGCTCGGTCCAGGCCTCGATCGCGGCCTGGACAACAAGGGGCATACGGCTCCGACCATGAATAGGGGACATGCGGAAATCTGGCGAAACCGCGAGTCCACCAACCTCACAAACTCTTGGTGGGTCCACCACGAGCCGTCCATTACGAGCGAGACGGATCACAAGTGCTGGTTTTTCACCTCTGACGCCGACGGACAGAGGCTGGATCTCTGGAGCACCGGCAAGGGCGCCAACCCCCAGGTCTACAGCGCGGCCTGCCCCGGGCGATGGGGCCAGCAGGCGGGTGCCCAATGGATGCTGGAGGAGGCGTGCTGTCACGGCAGCGTCGCCCTGTCGAAAGACCTCATGAAGGTGGGCGAGACTGTTGAGATTCAGGGGTGGCACAATAGGATCGGCGACGATACGCAGATGATCCTACCCCTGGGCTATATCAGGGACTCCGTCAACGAGTCCTCCCTGCCCGTCTATCCCATCTTCCGGCTCTACATGACTGACGTTGAGGCTGAGGTCACCGACGACTCGGATGCGGTCATTATGGCATCCTGCGGCGTCGTCACCTGGGATAGCAAGCAGCTGGAATGTCCATCGCACCGCCATATCGGCTGGCCGCACGGCGGGCATTCAATCCATAATCTCGAAATGAGGATCGAGGGCTCGAAGTTCCCGGGCTCCATCCACTATGCCGCACGTCCCCAGGCCGGAGGCGAGTGGATCGAGGGCTCCGACGGCGCCCGCATCCTCGAGTCCTCCTCGTCGCCCATCGCGCAGGTGAAGGTCTGGCTCGAGGGCGAGATCTCGAAGCACTACGACCTTTGCTATCGCGCCTTCGTGGGCGGCCTCGGCTGGGTTGGGCCGTACTATTCCAATTCCGGCACCGCCGAGGGCGCGCCGGCGGCGGGCGCGAACATCACATCAGGCGATGAATCTCCCCAGACCGGCTGGTTTGAGTTCCGGACCCCCTCCGGGCTCTGCCTCGATGTCTACGATGGGGGCAACAAGGGCAACGTCAACGGCCAGAACGTCGAGCTCTGGACGACGAACTCGTCTATCGCGCAGCAGTTCCTCGTCCAGGAAACCGTGTCCGGCACCACCTATATCGCGAATACCTACGGTTGGCTCATTGACGTCTATTCGAACCACAACGTACAGATTTGGCAGAGAAACGACGGCTTGGGCCCGAAATGGCAGATAGAGGAAGCGGAGGGGGGCGTCCTTGTCCGCAGCCAATGGACGGGCGGCCTCATGACCTACGCCTCCGACACCAAGGGCGCCAACGTATCCTGCGAAGCGGAGCGCGCGGACCACACCGGACAGGTATGGTCCATGGTCGGCGTGCCCGCCCGCTCCGAAGGGCTGACCGGAAAGATCGCCGGACTGAATGTCCATCTCATCAGGAAACCGGAAAACGGACGCGTCGTGCGCGAGTTCTCAGGCGACGAGGATTTTACGGTCGACGAGTCCTGGGGGGCGGGCTATATCTACGCCGCCGCAATGCTCGGCATTCGCACCGTCCCCTTCACAGACGTGACGGTCTGGACCGACCGCTACAAGGGAACTGTGGTGTCAAAGCCGAGCAAGGTCGAAACTGTTTGCGTCGAGTACTACGCGGACGGTATCGATGAGGCTCACCTTGTATATCGAGATTCCAATGTCCATTCAGGTGACACCTACGCGCCTGTAGATGCGGCACTTGAGGCGGCTGGGAAGAAGCCATGCAATCTCGATGCCCATTTCGGGGAGGATGCCGCCTCAGGTTTCACTGGATGGTTCAAGGATGCCGCTTTAGTCAATCCAGCTGCCTCCCTTGAGATTCCCGAGAAGGGCGCATTGAAGCTGTATGGGCGCAACCGCTGCACTTTGCGTATCGAATATGCGGAAGGATCGGTCGAGCCCGACGCTGGAACCGTCTTCAGGAAGAAGCCGAGCGATAGGGCCGAGGTCATTGACGGCGCGCTTGGCCTGGTCGACTTTACCGGACGTAATGAGAAACACCGGCTCGACAAGATCGACCTGCCCGCCATCGGCGATGACGGGGTGGCGCACGCGGCCTTCTACCGCGGCGAGTCTGTAACGCTCGCCGGATCGGCTGACGTTTTCACCAAGCTGGAGGACGGAACGTGGCGCCGCCTCGTCTTCAAGGGCTACATGTCCGATAAGGCGGGGGGGGGTCGCCTCTCACGACTATCAAGATGGAACGCGACACGACCGTATATTCCGTATGGGCGTTTGCGGAGTCGGACGGCGTCGCCACGGCAAAGAAGTAATTACAAATCGGGACGGAGGTGCGGCCTCCGTCCCGAGGCCGCGCATGTCCCTTGCGGGAGGTGCGCGTAGATGAAGGCTGAGAAATACGAAAGCAAGACCGCTGCCGATAAGACCTTAAAGGAAACCCCGATTAGCAGACGAGGCCTGTTCGCCGCTTTAGCAGTCGCAGCTGGGTTGGGATTGCTTGGCGCCGATGATGCTTTTGGTTGGGACTACTGGGGCCAAAACGCCGGTATTGGACAGGGATTTTGGGACGCATACGGCATGCTAAAAGGCCATGTTGGCAGGAGTAGGTCGTATACGAACCCCAGCGCCAAGTGCATGGGCTATGCAACAAGCTGGTGCGAATGGACATGTTGGCCGGGAACCCAGCAGCTCCGTTGCGCCCTCAACCTGCAAATCGAGTGTGACTATGAGAACACGCTGTGGTACCACCTCAGCTTCTATCCGCTCTCGGCCTGCGGCGACACAAACTACGGCACCTCTCACCGCCTCTGGTACGATAACGGCGAGGACGACAACCGCGGGCGCATTTATGAGGATGCCCCCGATGACTCCCATAAGATTCTTGACTTTAACTGCGACCTCACGAATAACTATGCCGGTTGTCCGTCCCCGGGCCAGCAAGCGACATTCAACACCGGGTGGGAGCGCCGCTCCTACAAGGACACTTCCAAGTGGTATCGCCGAACGGGCAGCGGTTTTTCGCACAGTTTCGCAGCATGGCTCGAGCTCCGAGACATCAGAATCGATAAGGTCTGGCACAGCGAATGGGGCGCCAAGGCATTTGGAACGGGCTGGTGCGCGACCAGCTTCCCCGCAATTCCGCACGGGTCGCGTCAGGATTTCTTCGGGATGGTCTGCCGTGTTCACGCCGCCGCTGACGATTCACTCAACTGGGACGTATGCAACGCCAAGTCATCAAATCGCACGCCGATCTACCAGCAGGAGCTCTTTGCGGGAAATGACAAGACCAGGCCCGAGCCGAATTTGAACCAGCTGTTTCTGACTGAGTTCGCGAACTACCAGGAGATTGGCGGCAACTATGCGGATGCCGACCAAAGCTATCTCATCACCTTCCGTCCCGCCCATGTCGTGGATGGCTCTGCGGCCCTCAATGCGTGGGGCGGCGGCCCCTTCGACGGAACTGACATCAGGACGAGCACCAAACGCGAATTCGTCATCTGCAAATATACTGTCGCTGACCGCACCTGCGGATGGTGGCTTGTCGATAAATGGAACTCCGACGGCACTAAAAATGCCGTACAGGTCATCAGCGATGCGTCGGGGCAGGCTGTGAACCGCTATGGCGGCACGACCGCCAAACCGACACAGCTATTCATGTGGCATGATGGCTATGATTCGGATACGCAAAAGAATAAGGCTTCCGAATGGGTCATCGAGGAGGTTCCCTTTACAGGCAAGCTAGAGCTAAATAGTGGCGCCGAAGAAATCACTTGGCCCCAGGCCCCGACCTGCGGCGACCCCTTCGCCACCTGCTATCCTGCCAAAAAGGAGCTGTGGGAAACGATGGGAAAGCCGACTGCGATGATCTATCGCTGGTACGCTGCGAAGACGCCAGATCCAGCACCCGATGAGGACGCCGTGGTCATGGGTCAGGCCCACATCTCCAAAACGGGCGACTTCATGGAAGTCCCCGCCTACCGCCACGTTGGCACGAACTTCAACCCGGACTACGTGCTCGAGGCGTTCCGTCTCTACCTCAAGGGAACGGGTTATGAGGGATCTATCGGGTACATGGCGCTATCCCGCGACAGCGGGACGTGGTCTGACGCCCGCATCGACGGCGAGTGGATCGGTCAAAGCGGCGCCAGCCTGCGCTGGAGCCAGATCAAGGTCTGGCTCCAGGGTGAGGTCGCACGTCACTACGACCTTGAGGTTCGCGCGTTCCAAAGTGATGTGTCGTGGTGTCGAACTTATGTGAGCGCCACGGATGCTGAAAGCGCCCCTGCAGTGGGCGTGGCGGGCAAGACCTTGCGCTGCATCCAGGTCGACCTTATACCGAAGCCGACAGATGCCGTGCTCGTCAAGGAGTTCTCGCGTGACGCGCAGATGCTCGAACTTACCGAGGACGAGGCCGGTGCTGTGGACGGAATGTACCTGAGCTGTGCCGTCCAGCAGGAATTCAAAACCGAGAAGCGCTCAGGCACAGCCGAGGTATGGCCACTCGTCCACCGTTTCCACGGCACCATCGTCACACCCAGCGTTAAGTATTGCGCAAAGAAATCGCTCATCACCTACTACGCTGACGGCGTCGACGATGAGCATATCGTCTATATCGATCACGCTGACCCGGGCAAGTACACGGCATCCGATGCCGCCACGCAGGCGGCGGTAAAGGCCGTGTGCAACCTTAACGAGCATTTTGGCGACACTGCTTCTAGCGGCTTCACCGGTTGGTTCACGACCAGGGAGCTTATTGACTCCTTTGGAGGCATCGACCTCGACAGAGGCCAGAAACTCGACCTCTACGGCCGCAACCGCTGCACGCTGAGGATTGACTATGCCGACGGATCCCTGAGACCGGAGGATGGGGTCGATTATAAATCGCAGCCGAAGGACGGGGCGGCATCTATCTCGGGTGCCCTTGGACTCCCGGACTTTTCGGGCGATATCGAGTCACATGCCCTTGACGGTATCGAACTTCCCGCCATCGGCGACAACGGTGCCGGCCGCATGGCCGTCTACTACGGCGAGCGCATCTCGCTCGCTACGCCGACAGACGCCTACCGCAAGATGGGCGATGGCACCTGGAGACATATCGTGTGCGACGCATACCTGACCGATAGAGCGGGGGGGGGTCGTCCCTGCAGAACATCAAGATGGTGCGGGACACCACGCTCTACATCAGGTGGCGCTACGCCGATTCGGACGGCGTCGCCACGGCAAAGAAGTAACTACGAATCGGGACGGAGGCGCGGCCTCCGTCCCCAGGCCGCGCATGTCCCTTGCGGGAGGTGCGCGTAGATGAACGGTCTCGATGTTCGGAATGAGGACCGAGCAGACACTGAGAAAAATGGAACACCGATATCGAGACGCGGCCTGCTGGCCGCGCTGGCGATTGCTGCCGGGCTCGGCCTTGCCGGCCTTGCATACGCGGATACGGATGATAGCCATGGCGCGGGGCGCGGCGGTCATTACTATTGGGGTGACTGGAATAACGGAGCCCTTTACAACGGTAACGGCTTCGGCTGTGCGACGCATTGGCTCGAATGGGATGCCCATGCAGGCCAGACACTTCGAGTCGCGATGGCAGTGGAGCTCTCTTCCAACTATTCAAACCCCCTATACGAATGGTGTTGCATGCAGCCGTTTTCACAATGCGGCGACACGAATAACCTCAACACGCACCGGCTTTGGTACCCACGCTATCAAGACAACTATATTGAGTACTACTGGAACGGTGCCTACTGGAAGACCGAGACGGGACGCTTCGCGTTCGATAATACATTCCTAGGCGCGGGATACGGCCGTCACGATACCGCCATGCACACCTTTGGCTATCCCAGCTACGGATGGCTGGAGAGGAAAGGCGCGACGGAGTCGACCAGAACGCTGGGGGCGAACATATATCTGTTCAACATCGTCGTAAACGGATACAACGCCTTCGGGCAAAGATATGGCGCGGACACACCGTTTGACTTCAACAACGCGGGCCATATTGCATGCGTGCAAAAGGGGATGAATACGCATGACGATGCGGGCGGGGACCTGAGCGTAAAGCTCGAGAAGATCGCCATCAGGAACCGATATGACCTATTTGGTGCGATTGTATCCCTTTCCAATCGCTACAGCGACTCTGACCTGGTGATTCGCGGCGATGGTTCAGGAGAGTGGTCGAGGCTTTGCCAGAAGAAGGACGGAGCCGGCACGACTGACGGCAACTTTGCCGTGGAGCTCGGCAACGCATGCGATGAGTACGGCGACTTCCTACACTGCCTGAAATCCGTCTGTTTCAAGGGCTGGAACTCAACCCTGTACGCCGAGTCGGGTCGAGGGATCATCTCAAAGGGACTGTCCGCAGATGCGTATCCCAATGTGGATTCCGGCTTCTCAAATGCCTACTTTGAGAAACTCTGGGTCTGGCATAATCCGCAAGCCTCGAATTTCTGCAATTTCTGGGTGACCGATAGCCTCAAGTCTGAGGAGGGTTATTCGCAGATCGTGAGCAATGAAACAGGGCTCTGCATCTCGCTCACAAAGTCGGTTAAAAGCGACGGCGCGGATGTCTGCCTATGGCATAGCGGCACCCGGAACGGCACCAAGGGTGTTTCAAGTGTCGACTGGAAAGCCGACGAGGTCGTGTTCGTGGGCGATGTCTCGTTCAAGGAGCCATCGAATGACTCCAAAGAGATTGAGATAGGGGACCCGTCTTCGAGCTGTACGCCGATTGATATCTATAAGACCCTTTCCGTTGAACACCTCACGAGATTTATCCTGTGCGATTCGGATGCCGGGGTCCGTTCAGCCTCCCTCGATATCGTCGGTGGCGCCTCGCAGGCCCCCTGGGGACTGCATTGGTTCAAGGAGACTGCCGCCAACCGCCTGATAGGCTTTCCCTTCGCGGCGGCTAACCTCATGAGAGGGTTCTATTTGAAGCTGGCTTCCGCCGACGCGCCGGGCTCGATCTGCTATTCGATTCTAAAGGGCGCAGATGGAGGCTGGTCGGAGACCTACAGAGACGGCCAGTGGACCGAGCTTTCTGATGAATCTCGTATCTGGGGAATCAAGATCTGGCTCGAGGGCGATGTATCGGATGAATTCGATCTCTCGATCCGCTGCTGCACCGAAAAGACCGGTTGGGGACTGCGCCATGAGTCCTTCAAGGTCGATGCCGAGCATGCCCCCGAGATCACTTTTGCAGGGGAGAGACTTATCGCGTTCCAGGTGGAAGCTGTTCCGCGCCCTGTCGGCGCTATCAAGTTGCTCGCTGATTTTTCAAATAGCCTTAAGGTCCAGTTGCCGGACGATGCCACAGGCTACGTATACGCACAGACCTGCCTCGTGCGAAACGCCGCTTACGCGACCACCGATTCACTGCATAGCGCGGCTCAGCGCTACAGGGGAACGGTGACCTCCTCCACGCCTCTCTTTATCGGCGCCATCAGGGTCGTCTACCATGCCGACGGCTTCGATGACAAGTCCGTTGTGTTTACCGAGACGGCTCAGCCCGGACCCCATACAGCAAACGACGACGCCACGTCTTCCGCGATTAAATCGCACTGCAACCTTAACGACCACTTCGACGAGGACCCCGGCATGGGCCTTACGGGCTGGTTCACGAACAAGGGACTGACCGCACCCTACGGAGGATCCGAGCTGTCGGCGGGCGACGAGCTGCATCTCTATGCGCGCAACCGCTGCACCCTGCATATCGAGTATGCCAAGGGTTCCCTTGAGCCGGAGGAGGGCGCCGTCTACGTGTCCGAGCCCAAGGACGATGCCGCAACCGTGGAGGGCGCGCTCGAGCTGCCCGACTACACCGGTTTGGCTGAATCCCATAGCCTCGATGGGATCGGGCTTCCCGCCATCGGCGACAACGGCGCCGGTCACATGGCCGTCTACTATGGCGAGCGCATCTCGCTCGCGGCACCTGCTGACGCCTACCGCAAGATGGAAGACGGCACCTGGAGGCATATCGTGTGCGACGCCTACCTGACCGATAAGGCGGGGGGGGGGTCGTCCCTGCAGAGCATCAAGATGGTCCGGGACACCACGCTCTACATCAGGTGGCGCTACGCCGATTCAGACGGCGTCGCCAGCGCAAAGAGGTAAATATCATCTGGGACGGAGGTGCGGCCTCCGTCCCGAGCCCGCGCGCGTCCCTTGTAGGAGGTGCGCGTAGATGAAGGCTGACAAAAGCAATTGTGAGAAACCGGCCGACAAGTCTTTAATGGAAACCCCGCTTAGCAGGCGGGGCCTGTTCGCCGCCCTGGCAGTTGCGGCCGGGCTGGGATTGTTGGGCGCCAATGACGCGCTCGGATGGGACTACTGGGGCCAGAATGCCCGTATCAACCAGGGAGCCTGGGACATGTACGGGATGATCAACGGCAAGATCAACTGCTGCAGGGGTAGGTCGAATCCCGTAAATCAATGCATGGGGTGGGCAAATGGATGGACTGAATGGTATGCCTTCCGCTATGCCTACGTCCAGATCCTACGATACGCCCTGAATTTACAGGTCGAGTGCGACTATGAGAACGAGCTATGGTTCCACCTCTCCTTTTATCCGCTGACTGCCTGCGGAGACACTAACTACAACCCCAACGGAAAACGCATATGGTTTGCGGCGGACCATGATAACCTCGGGGCAATCAAGGAGGACGAGCAGGAAAATAACATAGTCACCTTTGATGGCAATTTGACCAATGAGGAACTTGGGGTCGGCACCGGTCGGCACGATACCGGCTGGAAGCACTATCAATACCATGACACGGGGAAATGGTACAGGCGCACCTCGAAGGACGTGTCCCATAGATGGTGCGCGGACCTCAACATCTTCAATATCTACGTCGAGGGGGTTTCGCATGACGAGACGGTCGACGCCCTCCACTCTCAAACCGGCTGGCTGACCTCTACCGTGGAGCAAACGTACCTAACCAGCGAGGACATCCAGGTCATCGTCTGTCGCGTCCATGCGGCAGACGATGACTCCCTGAACTGGGATGTCGGAAATGCCTCAATTAAAGATTGCACGGGCCTATTCCAGCAGATATTCAAAGGCAATTACAATCAGCTCTTCTTGACTGAATTCTCGAAAGTTCGCGACGATTCCTATTTCGATGACTGGGGGCCCGTCCCCGGGTTTCTCACGACGTTCCGACCGGCCCATGTGGCCGACGCGTCCTGTGCCGTCAATGCCCTAGGGGGAGGCCCTTGGGACGGAAAGGAATTCAACCACGTCGCGAACAAGCAGCCGTTCGAGATCCATAGGGCCGGAGTCGCTTCGAGGGCGAGCGCCTGGTGGGTTACAAAGGCGTTTTCCGAAGGAACGTCCCTATTCGAAGACGGCGCGGTCGCGATCATCAGCGACGCATCGGGGCTATGCGTGAACAGGCCGAACGCAACACAAACAAGGCCATTTAAATTGAACCTCTTCCATAATGGCTACAAGGGGGGCGTGGCGGGAGACCGTGCCTCGGCCTGGGTCGTCGAAGAGGTCCCGTTCACGGGTTCGCTGAGCCTGAATGACGGGTCAAAGGAGATCGGGGCCGGCGAGACGGTGACGTGTTCGGATCCGCTCCTCTCATGTACGCCGTGCCATAACTGGTCGGACGTCAAGGGTAACAATGGCGGGACTGCCGTATCCGACTTTATGTACCGCTGGTATTATGCCGACACAGATGACGTTCCGCTTGACTGCTCCGGTGCGTCCGTCATCGGGTCGTGCCATCTGTCGAACTTCGGTGATATGCCCGACTGTCCCGCCTATCGGCATGTGGGCATGAATATGTCGGCCAAAATGTGCATAGAGGCGATCTCGCTTCGCCTGGACGGCTCCCCCTGGCAAGGCTCGATCTGCTACAGCATGCTTGCAAAGGGCGGCGAATGGAGCGATGCCGCCGCAGATGGCGCCCGAATCGGCGAGGGCGGCAAGTCCTTGCGCTGGAGTGCCGTCAAGGTATGGCTTACCGGCGAGGTATCCCAACATTTCGACCTTGAGGTCAGGGCGTTCAACTCAAATTTGTCATGGACCGGGGGGTTTGTCTCTGGGCACGATCTCGATTTCACGAGCGTTAATGGCTTCGGCGATCTAAAGGGCGTCAACGAGCTGCGCTGCGTCCAGGTCGATCTGATTCCGAAACCGAAGGGCGCTACGGTACGGCGCGAGTTCTCGAAAGGCTTGAGGGAGCTCAGCCTAACGGAGCTGGAGCTCGATTCGCTTTCGGGACGCTATCTTTCCTGTGTGGTCCAGCAGGTGTTCCCCACGGCATTGCGAAGCGGTATCGACTTCGATTCGCCGCTCGTCCACCGTTTCCACGGCTCGGTATCTGCCGGACCCGTTCATGTCGGCGGCATCAAGGTCGTCTACCATGCCGACGGTATCGACGATGAGTCCGTTGTGTTCACCGAGACGGCTCAGGCTGGACCCCATACGGCAAGCGACGACGCCACGTCTGCCGCTATTAAAACCCATTGCAACCTCAACGACCATTTCGATGAGGACCCGAGCACAGGGTTCACGGGCTGGTTCACGGACAAAGGGCTCACTGCGCCCTACGGAGGTTCCGAGCTGTCGGCGGGCGATGAGCTTCATCTCTACGCCCGCAACCGCCTGACACTCAGGTGTGCCTTGACCGATGACTCCGTGGACACCACGGAGCTTGTGCTCAGGACTTCGCCCGAATCGACCGCCCCGCTTGCCGAATCATGGACCCTGCCGGATTTCGGGCTGTCCGACGAGAGGCATGCCCTTGACGGCATCGGCCTTCCCGCTATCGGCGATGACGGGCCCGCCCACAAGGCGCTTTATCTCGGTGAGTCGGTCACGCTCGCAAGGCCCATGGGCAGGGTGTACGCCAGCATGGAGGACGGAACCTGGACGGGCTTTCGCGCCGTAGCATGGCTTGCCTCACAGGATTCCGATTCCCAGATGACGAAGGTCACGCCGACACGCGACACCTGCGTATACATGAGGGTGGAGCGAGCCGACTACGACGGCGTCTCATCGAATAAGAACTAGCAAGAGGGCCCTCATGGGGCCCTCTTCTTTAGTCTGGTTTAATAAGTGAAATAGCCCGGTCGCTTGTTGTGGCTTGGTGTCTTTTTGGGTTCAGCCTTCTTCTCGAGCTTCGCAAGTCCGTCCTTCAATGCCGCAGTGCCAGGCGTTTTCTCCGGGACCTTCTGCTTTAGGGGGTAGACTTCGCGCAAATGCTCGAGTTGGGCGGCATATCGCGCATTGATGAAGGGCGGCACGCCATCCGTCTCCCTGAACCCGTTATGGTCTGCCGCAATCTGGTCGATGAGATCGCTCGGGTAGGTTTTCGTTGCACTCGATTCCGTGACCTCGAATTCAGGCCCTTCGTAGGAATCCCATGCGTCGATACGCTCGATATGGTAAAGACGATCTGATTTCGAGCGCGAAACGGCCATCCACTCCCGGGCGTCGTCCGAGCGCCATTCGCTCATGCCGCAGGCAAGGAGCACGCGGTCGGACGGGCCGTCGGAATCGAGGTCATAACCGAGATCCGGAAGGCAGACGCAATGGTTGAAGAACAGGCTCCAGTCGGCACATGATTTGATGGCGGCGACCAGTTCGGTTAGTTCGAACATGCGGAGCGAATAATCCAGCTTGGAGGAGGCGCCCTTCCCCCTTATCGACCAGTAGTAACTATGCTTTTCGTGAGCCCTGTCAATGTTCAGCCTTATTCTCTCGGCATCCATCTCATTGAGAGTGATCGCCGTTTTGCCCAAATGAGCCATCGGCACTTTGTCGCCGTTGAAGTCGGCATACAGGTCAACGTGAATCCTGTCCGACTTGCGGATTTCGTCTATGAACGCACCCACCTTAACAAAGGGCAGGACGGTGAACGAATCGGCGTTACCCCCGTTTTCCACGCGCGATTGCCTGCATAGGCTAACCACGGCATCTCGATATGAGGGTTGCTCCTGTCTTCCGTTCGCAGCCGTCATGCAAATCTGCTTGACGACCTGCCTGGGCATCTTGTGCGGGTCGGCGAGCAGATAGTGGTCGCTGAAGGCGAAACTCTTGCCGAGTGTGAGCTCCTTGTACCCGGTCACAGTGAACAGGGACTCAAATGCACGATTCGGCCAGTTGTCGGGGTTTTCGTATATCGCGTTCAGGCGCTTCGAGCAATCGATGAGGCCGAAGTTCATGTACGCCTCGTCCGGCGCGCGATCGCCTGCATAGCTCCTCGCGATCCGGGTCATGCGGCCCGCCAGCTCATCGACTGCCATCGCCTTTCGGAAACCCGGCCAGTCAGCGGGGGATAGCCAGGTGCCACCCACAATCTCCTCGAGCGTGTGGAAGGGCGCGAAACGGCCCTCGAATTTAATCTCCGAGGCGCTGGGGACAAGGGGCGTCTTGCCATCCCATTCGACCCCGGGTCCGTCCATGAGGCCTGCATCCATCGGGTCGGCACAGTGGCGCTCGCACGTTATCGCACCGTCCTTTTTCGCGACATAGCTGAATAGGCCGTCCTTCTCGTTGAAGTCGAGGGAGATCTCGCAGCCCTCGACCTTCCCGCTCCACACCTTCTCATACATGTTGACCACGGCTCCCAGTGCCTTGCTTTCGATCTACATTTATCTTCGTATCGAGTTTCGCCAGGTTCTCCTTAAGCGACTTCGTGCCGGGCACGACCTTATCTCGGGCACCCTTGTAGGCGCGTTCCTTGAGCAGCCGGTCCGGGTCGCTCGCATAGCGGGCGTTGACGAAGGCCGCCGGCTCACTACCGTCCATGGCCATCGGCATGGTGCGCATGTCCGGCATGAATTGTGACTGGAACGAGTCGAAGGTGCTGTCCCGTTCTCTCCAGGCCTGTTTGCTGCTCTTGCGGTCGTTCGCGAGATACTTTGGCGCTTGCCACAACTCGACATGATAGACGTCCTCCGATTTAGACCAGGAGACGACCACCCATGAGCAGCTCCTTTGAAGAAGTCCGCGCTCATCCATACAGTCGCCCTCATCAACCACCTTTGCTGAGATGAGAACCCGGTCCGACTCGCCCTCAGGGCCCACCTCGTACTCGCCATCGAGGAAGGCGCCGGTCCAGGCTGTGTGCAGGAGCCCTTTTGCGGATTGCACGAGGTATTCCTCCAGCTCCCCGATCTGGAGCTTTCCCAAGGCATGACCATCTAACGGTCCGTGCAGGAAGTTTTCGTTTTGGAGCACATCTCTAAACCAGACGGCAGATTTGAGGTCGACCCGGACATCTCCCAGCTCCACTGCGCTTCCGCCGATTGAGCTGAAGCAGGCGGCAAGCGATAGGGTAACGATGTCGCCTTCGGATAGCTCCCTGATAAACTGAGCCGCGTCCACGCTTGGAATGACGCCGAAACAGTCTTTCCAGTCCCGGTTTATATACAGGCCGTCGGACTTAGCTTTCTCGTAGAGGGCGTATACCGCATCGCGATAGCCCAGGGCTCTGCCCGCCAACGCGCTTCCTACGCGCATGATGGCGGCAGAGAACTCTGGTGGAAGCAAGGCGCCACTGAGCCTTGGGTCATGGTATCTGTTTCCGGGCATAGTGCCACGCGGATAGCGGAGCACGGCGTCGACAGCGCGCCGCGGCCAGCGGGACGGATCTCCGTACATGCCGTTCAGAAGCCTTGAGCACTCCATGGTGGCCAGTCGGTTGGGATTTACGTCATCGGTCAATCTCACAATGTCGTTTCTTCTAAAACGGAGCTCTCTGACCGTCTCGTCCTTTCGCGCATCCGGCCAATCACGAGGGGTGCGCCATGAGCCCGAGACGATCTGGTCGGGGGATGAGAAGGGGGCGAACCTGCCCCGCATCTCCAGAGGAGCGGGAGGGATGAGCGCCATCATTTCGGGGCTGTCCGGCCGATCGAATTCAGACCTCGCCATGTGGCCGGATACCACCGGGTCGGCGCACTCGTGGATCTGGGGAGCCTCTCCGTCCAGCGCGCCGCAGACTCGGAACAGTCCTGTATCCTCGTTAAATTCGAGTGTGAGGTCCCATTCGGTCCCGTCCGGGCCGGGCGCCGCACCTTCCCATACCCTCTCATACATTGCCATCAGTCCTTTCTGTCATCAATGGCCGAACTTGGGCCCGCGGCCTTTCGTTTCCGGGTCTTGTAGGGGTGTCATTCCGCCCATTGGCGCCATGCCTATCGCATGGCCAACCGAATTCTGCGGAACCACGCCGCCTGAGCGGATCTGCGTGTCCTTGAGCTCGCGCGATGTGCCGTAGGCGGCCATGTTGTAGTCTTTCTCCTGGCAGGCCATCTCCCGCGCAATCGTTGTGCCAAGCAGCGCCCTATCCGCATCCGGATAGAACGCGGCGGCACAGGAGACGAGGCGCGACAGCGCCGCGTGCCCGTCGGCAAAGGTCAGGGGGACCGAATAGCGTTCCCTGCACCACTTGGCCGCGACGGCGCACGTCAGGGCCTCGCGCCACCATTTACCCTCTAACGCGACAAAGGAACTGAGAGAGCTGTAGCCGTTCTCACCCAAGATGTCGTTGAGGTTATCGGGCTCGATATAGCCGTCCTGCCCGGCGATAGGGTCGTAGATGTCGTAGGAGTCTTGCAGGACCTGCCAGCCCCCGTTGCCGAAAGGCCAGGCCATTGCGAAATCGGTCGTCGTCCCGCTCATCGCGTGGAATCCCAGGCCGTGGACCGTGAAGCTGCCACACCATGTGAGGCAGGGAAGGGCGCTCCCATCTGCACCGGGCCTCACCGACGCGCCGACATCCATGTCCCTCAGCCAATCGGGAAGCATATCCAGATTAAGCATCTCTGCCATAATTCCTCCTCCGTCCGGTCTCTCGATGATCCAATCATCGTTTGGAGGGCAGGCGTGCGGGAGGCTATGAACAAGTGTTCAGGGCGGGTGTCACCCCTTGGCACCAAGTGGAGGGGCGGCGGCATCTGCAGGAGCTTAGACTTGTGGCGTATATCCCCCAATTAGGAGGCAGTTCATGGAAACGTCGGGTCCCGCCACACAGGTAATGCGGTCTCTATTGCCGCTCCTGCAGATCGTTGTCGCGTTGTGGGCCGCGGAGGCAATCCTGACGATGTTATTGAAGGAGCATCGCAAATCGAAAAAGAAGAAGGAGCGGGAGAAGCGTCGCCTGGAGTACCAGGATCGCCGCATGGTCAACGACGAGGAGCACGCAAATGTGACGCGCGCGATGCGTTATGACGTGCTGCGCCGGGACGGTTTCAGGTGCGTCAAGTGCGGACGCGGACGCGAAGACGGGGTGAAGCTCCACGTCGACCATATAAAGCCCGTCTCGCGCGGGGGAAAGTCCGTGATGAGCAACCTTCAGACTCTCTGCGAGGACTGCAACTGCGGGAAGGGAAACAAGTACGAGGAGTAACGGTTCTCAGACGCCAATCTCGTAGACAAGCGGGCGACGGCACGATGCAGGAAGCAAAGGGGGCGGGGCACCACACGGTACCCCGCCCCCTTTGCTTGCATCCTGAACGTTTCCATACATTCAGGTTTTCTAAGCGACCAGAATAATACTTCCGATCCATAAGACCCATGGATCGGATGCTTGCAACTAGGACTGCGCGGCGAGGTAGTACTCGAGCGCGTCCCTGTAGACTGCGGACGGCTTCACGCCTCTACTTCGGGCAATCAGCGCAACTCTCTGCGTGTCCTTCGCATCATAGACCACCGTTACGCGGCGAGTGCCAACGGCATCGAGATGGGAGCCGCTAAACACAGTTCCTTCGGGCTCGGGTTCGAAGCTGCCGTCCTCGTAGGGCGCGGCCATGCGGTCGAGGTCCGCATCGGCGATGCCGTGCTTTGCCATGAAATCGTTCACGTTCATCCAAATCACCTCTCCAAGCCGAGTTCCCTGAGCGTCTTGCCGCTCGGCGGGGTCATCCCGTGATAGACAAAGAAGTAGTCATCGTCGGCGTCGTAGATGTAGACAAGCTCGACAAGTCTGTTCCGCGAATCCATACCCACGGCTATCCACTCTCCCGAACCACGCTGCTTGTAGCGAATCATCGACCGCATCGCGCTGATTACGTCAGCTTCGGCCACCTCGGGGTGTCGTCTGCTGATTCTGGGGTGAACCCCTATCTGGCTCATACCCATTCTCCTTCCGATATGATATGAAATCCTATCATATCAATGAACTTCATATAATCGAGTCCGCACGGAAAGTCGTTTTAAGAAGGCGCCAAGCGGGGGCTCGGGACGTTCCTGAGATCGATCTCATCGGCTGTTTCGATAGCGTGTATCTGCCGTGCCCCATTTTTCTCTTGTTTAAATACTCACAGCCATCAACGCATCGACTCCGGCGCTGCGCCGAACCGTACGATTAGAGACTGCCAGGGTACAGTTGGCATCAATGCTAGACGAACATGTGTTTGTACGGCAACGTACGTTATAGCCTACCTACGCATTCCCGTGTCACCGTTTGTCACCACTTGGCACCAAATGGCCCCTCACGGACGCATTTACGGGAGCAGAATCTATCTCGTGGGGCAGGAAGTAAGCCCCTATCGTGTCGACGGGGGCCAAAGACTCGAACCCCCTAACCGAAAGGAGCGCATCATGGATTCTGCAACCATGAACGCCACGGCCACGTATCTCGCGGCCAAGACCTACAATGTGCGTCGCGCAGCCAATGAGAAGTTCGGTGCCGTCATCTCCACCGAGATGATCATCCTCATCGGCCTGCTCGCCCTCGCCCTCGTGACCGTCCTCTCCGCCTACTCCGGCAAGCTCCGGGACGTCATCACTATGGCCACCAACGTTGTAGGCAAGATCGGCACCAACGGCTACTCGTTGCCGGCGTAAACGCAAATACGCCTTCCCCTTTGGCCCCGTCCCGACTCAACTGCCGGGGCGGGGTTTTCTTTTTCGGAGAAATTTGCATCGGAGCATCCATGTCATCGGAATCCCAACGAGCGTCGGCGGTATGCGCCTATCTTGCGGTTGCCTCGGCCGCAATCATCGGCCTCTGGGCCGTATCGATGTCCGGGGGCCTGTTCGGCCCCGACGCGCGATACATGATCGCCGCCGGGAGGTGGATTCTCGAAAACGGACGCGTGCCGGAGACCGACCCCCTGACACTTCACGCTCAGCTGCCCTATATCTGCCAGCAATGGCCCGTCTGCGTCCTGCTCGCCATGGTGCACGATCTGATGGGGGAGGCCGCCCTTCGCGCCCTTTTCGTACTCATTGATGTAGCTGGTGCGCTCGCACTCTTCTCAGTTGCGCGGCGGGTGGGCCTCAGGGGTGCGGTTCCCACCGCCCTCGCGTGCGCCGCGGTGTTCTGGATGTCGGTGATGGAGGCCTCGACCCCCAGGGCCCTCGATGTCATCTGCATCGCCTGTGCTGGGGCGCCGCCGCGCGCTA
>CAUCQW010000022.1 GCA_958445065.1 uncultured Collinsella sp. | reverse complement strand
GGTTTTCTTCACCGAGATCCCCAAGGGTGTCTTTGGTAGCAAGATCGTCGAGCTCAACGAGCACGGCATTCCCGCCCGCGCTGCCTGGCTGCAGTTCGCCATCGTCGTCCCCATCCTGATCATCCCGGCCCTGGGCTCCGGTAACCTCGACGACCTGCTCATGATCGTCACCAACATGACGGCTGCCATCGCTCTGCTCCCGCCGCTGCTGATCCTGCTTGCCTACTTTATGTTGCGCAAGAACTTCGACGCTGCTCCCCGTGGCTTCCGCATGGGTTCGCGCACCTTTGGCCTGGTCATTGCTGCATTCCTGCTTGTGGTCTTCTGCTTCGTGCTTATCTGCGGCACCATTCCGCTCGATCAGCCGCTGTGGCTGACGCTGGTCTACAACGTCGGCGGCGTGGTTGTCTTCCTGGGCCTTGCCGTGATGTGGTACAACCGCTACATCAACCGCCTGCGCGAAACCGATCCCGAGGCTGCTGAGAACGAGCTTCGCCCCTCCGTCCTCGACATGATGGAGTAGCGGCTAGGATTAATCTACGGCTGTGGAATAAATCGATTCCCTTTCCTAAGGAGGGGCCTTACGAGGCCCCTCCTTTTGTGTTTTGGAGCATGGTTTTGGACCCTGTGGGCAAAAAATGCCAAATATGAGTACTGTTGCAAAAGAGGTGTCATATTTTTCGGCCTGTTCTGAGCGAAAATGGGCTCAAAATCAATTTATCTAACCCCCTATAGACGCGATTCGATGGCTTCCAAAACATTAAAATCGGCCAAATCGGCCAATTTGCTCTCAATTCTGCTGCTACTAAATTTGTGACAGTACTCATATTTGCCACTTTTTGTCCACGGGGTGTCCGAAAGGGTCCTCGACAAGCATCTAACGCTACAATAACTACCGCATGGCTGGGTTTGCCAGCCGAATGTACGATGTCGTGGGAGGGGACATGGTCGAGTTTACAAAGACGATTAAAGATCCGTTGGGATTGCATGCCCGCCCGGTTGCGCTGCTCTATGACATCATTGCCAAGCATCGTTGCGACGTGTCAGTCAGTATCGGCGATCGCCACACGAATGGCCGCGATGTCATGGGACTCATGGCTCTCTACGGCGAGTGCGGCGAGGACATCATCTTCCGCGTTTCGGGCGTAGATGAGGCCTCCTGTGTCACATCGATCAGAAATCTCTCGCTTTAAGCATGACAGGGCGTGGTAAAGGATGGTCCTTTGCCGCGCCCTTTTGTTTCGTATAGGAAACTTTTTCGAAATCTGAATGGGGACCCTTTCCAAAAAGTTAACCACGTGTTAGTTTACTATAGCGAACATAGGCGTGGTTAACTTTTACCGCGTCGATGTTGAGGACGAACTGACGTTAGGAGCCACTCATGTCTTGCGGACCGCAGATGCCGGCAATGCCGCTTTCGATGGTAAAAGCGGGCGAAACCGTGCGCGTGTCTCGTGTAAAGGGCAATGAGGACATGAAACACCACCTCAAGGACCTCGGCTTTGTCGAGGGCAACGAAATCCACGTGGTGAGCTCGAGTGGCGCCAATATCATCGTCACTGTGCTGGGCGCACGCTTTGGTATCGATTCCAAGGTTGCCATGCACATCATGACCGTCGGTTAGTCTGCAGCATTTCATAAAAACCGAAAGGGGGACAAGAGGATGAAGACGTTGGGTGACGTTAAGGTGGGCGAGAGCTCCACCATCGTCAAGCTTCACGGTGAGGGTGCGCTTCGCCGCCACCTTATGGACCTGGGGCTCATCAAGGGCACTTCGTTCAAGGTCGTGAAGGTTGCACCGCTCGGTGATCCGGTCGAGATCAACGTGCGCGGCTACGAGCTTTCCATCCGCAAGGAGGAGGCCGCCGTCGTCGAGGTCCAGTAAGGACTCGGGGCGCATATTTCTGCAGATAAAGTTAGGTTTTTCTAACTTAATGCAGCATCTTTGAAGTACATTATCCAGCCTGCGCGGAGAAAGCAGCGCAGGCACACAAGGAAGAAGGATTGAATGGCGGATTCTCAGATCCATGTCGCGTTGGCGGGTAACCCCAACTGCGGCAAGACCACGCTTTTCAACCTGATCACCGGCGCCAACGGCTACGTTGGCAACTGGCCCGGCGTCACGGTTGAGAAAAAGGAGGCCAAGCTCCTAAGCGACAAGAACGTTACCATCACGGACCTCCCTGGCATCTACTCGCTTTCCCCCTACAGCCCCGAGGAGCAATGCTCGCGCGATTACCTCATGAGCGGCGAGCCCGATGTTGTCGTCCAAGTCGTCGATGCCACCAACTTGGAGCGCAACCTGTACCTGGCACTTCAGGTCATCGAGACCGGCCTGCCCGTGGTCGTTGCCCTCAACATGGCCGACCTGGTCGAGAAGAACGGCGACAAGATCGACACCGACAAGCTTTCCAAGAAGCTCGGCTGCCCGGTTATGATGATCTCCGCTCTTAAGAACAAGGGCATCAAGGAGCTCTTCGAGCAGGTAAAGAAGTCTGCTGCTTCCAAGGGCCAGGTGCCGGAGCACAAGTTTGATTCCTCCATCGAGGACGTTCTGGACCACATCGAGAACAACCTGCCAGCCAGCGTTCCTGCTAACAAGCGTCGCTACTACGCCGTCAAACTGTTCGAGCGCGACGCGGACGCCTGCAAGCTCATCAACCTCACCAAGGAGAAGGCCGCTCGCGTGGAGCAGCTGGTCGCCCAGTGCGAGCAGGACTGCGACGATGACGCTGAGTCCATCATCACCGGTGAGCGCTACGGCGTGATCGCGCACATCATCGACGAGTGCCTCACCAAGGCCCCGGCCAAGATGAGCACCTCCGAGAAGATCGACCGCGTGGTTACCAACCGTATCCTGGGTCTGCCGATCTTCGTGGTCATCATGTTCTGCGTGTACTACATCGCCGTTTCCACCCTGGGCGGCACGGTGACCGACTTCACCAACGACCAGCTCTTCGGTACCGACGGCTGGTATGTGCTCGGTCAGGGCCGCGATGCATACGATGAGGCTGTCGAGGCCGCGGGTGACGACGCCGACTCGGTCGACCCTGCGCGGTATGGCCCGTATGTTCCGGGTATTACCACCATGGTCCACGACGCACTTGTGGCGGGTGGCACCGAGGACGGTGGCCTGGTCGATTCGCTGGTCTGTGACGGTATCGTCGGCGGCCTGGGCGCCATCTTCGGCTTTGTGCCGCAGATGTTCCTGCTCTTTGTGATGCTGTCCTTCCTGGAGGACTGTGGCTATATGGCCCGCGTCGCCTTCATCATGGACCGCGTGTTCCGCCGCTTCGGCCTGTCCGGTAAGTCCTTCATTCCTATGCTCGTGTCCTCGGGCTGCGGCGTTCCCGGCGTCATGGCCACCAAGACCATCGAGAACGAGAAGGACCGCCGTATGACGGTCATGACTACCACGTTCATTCCCTGTGGCGCTAAGCTGCCGATCATTGCCCTGCTCATGGGTTCCATTATCGGCGATTCTTCCACCACCGCCGCGTGGATCAGCCCGCTCTTCTACTTCCTGGGCGTCTTTGCCGTCATCGCCTCGGGCCTCATGCTCAAGAAGACCAAGCTCTTCGCCGGCCGCCCGACGCCGTTCGTTATGGAGCTTCCTGCCTACCACTTCCCGGCGATCCGCTCTTGGGCGCTGCACGTGTGGGAGCGCTGCTGGGCCTTTATCAAGAAGGCCGGCACGGTCATCTTCGCGTCCACTGTCGTGGTGTGGTTCCTCTCCAACTTTGGTAGCTACAACGGCACGTTTGGCTTCCTGCCTGCTATGGAGGGCATCCCCGAGGAGTTCATGGACTACTCCGTGCTTGCCATGCTGGGCAACCTGGTCGCCTGGATCTTCGCCCCGCTCGGCTTTAGCACCTGGCAGGCCACCGCGCTGACTGTCTCTGGCCTTGTCGCCAAGGAGAACGTCGTCGCCACCGCCGGTTCGCTGCTCTCCGTTGCCGACGCCGGCGAGACCGACCCGAGCCTGTGGACCGCGTTCGCCGGCATGTTCCCGACTATGGGCGCTTGCGTTGCCTTTGGTGCGTTCAACCTGCTGTGCGCACCGTGCTTTGCCGCCATTGGCACCATCCGCAACCAGATGGACTCCGGCAAGTGGACCGCGATTGCCATCGGCTACGAGTGCGCCTTTGCTTGGGTGATCGCCCTGTTCATCAACCAGTTCTACAACCTGCTTGTCCTTGGCCAGTTTGGTATTTGGACGGTTGTGGCCATTGTGCTGCTGGTCGCGATGCTCTTCCAGATTTTCCGTCCCATGCCCAAGCATGCATGGACCGATGAGGACGAGACCAACACTGCTTCCGCCGCAGTTTCCGCTTAAGTCCGAATAAGGATTAACCCCTTTCCACGAGCCCGGGTGTCCCAGCGACACTCGGGCTTTTTGGTGGGGGAGATGTGGCGTTTCCGCAGATAAAACCGACCAAAATAAACCTGTCCCTTTTTGGTAGGTGGAGAATGGGGTAAAGTAAGTGATGGTTAACTAGAGGAGGCTTGCTATGGCACCTATCGATATTGTTGTACTGGCTGTTATCGGTATTGCGTTTGTCGCGGTATGCGTTCGCATCTACCGCAAGGGCACTTGCGCCGACTGCGCTCAGGGCGGCGCTTGCACGGGGCATTGCTCCAACAAAAAGACGTGCGCTGCACTTAAGGGCGTAGACAAAATCGCTGAAGACTTGGGTCGCGGTATCAAATAAGGTCCGGACATCCAAGCGCTCCGCGGGCATCCGTTCGCGGGGCGCTTTGTGCATTTGAGGGAGAGCACGGCGAGTCGAAGAGTATTTTTGGGGTATCGTTAACTGGACTATTAATTGGCAACTTATCTATAACGGAGTAACCGCATGAGCGCTCGCGTAACCATGAAGGACATAGCCGCCGAGCTTGGCGTTTCCATCAATACCGTGCACAAGGCTCTGACGGGAAAGGCCGGCGTGAGCGAATCCGTGCGCGCCAAGGTGAACGCTAAGGCCGAGGCCATGGGCTATCACCGCAACACAAGTGCCTCAAGCCTGCGCCGCAAGGATATCAATCTGGTGTTTTGCCTGCCCCGCGCATCGCGCGAGGGAGCGTACTTTTTCCGTTACCTGTGGGAAGGCTGCAATCGCTTTGAACAGGAGGTCATCGACCGGGGCATTACGGTTGAGCGCGTTGAATTTGGCGTGGGCGGCTACGCTGATGCACTCGAGCAAATCGACGAGCGTCTGCAGGTGGGCGAGAAGATTGATGGCTTGCTCGCCTATGCGCCGGGCGACGATCGTGCGACTGAGCTTTTGGGGCAGATCGCCGAGGCGGGCGTGACGATTGAGCTTGTCGACGGCGACCGTCCGCATTTGAATCGTTTGGGTGCGAGCTTGGCCGATTATTCGACGGCAGGCAGCCTTATGGCCGAGCAGGCGGCAAACCTGGTCCATGCTTCTGGGGCCGACGCCCGCGTGCTCCTTTTGACAGGCGACCCATATACCGATTCGCACTATCTAACCGCCCGCGCCTTCCACAATTACCTGCGCGAACGTGATATTCCATGGCAGGTTGAGGATCTTGCAGGTGCCCATGCGCAAGTCAAACAACTCGAGCATGAGCTCGAAAAGCGCTTGAGTGCGCCGGACGCCCCCGAACTTATCTGTAGCGTTTTTGCCGTTGGTTCCGAAGTGGTTGCCGACGCGCTCGTCTCGACCGGCAAGGCCGGTCAGGTCATGGTGATCGGCAACGACCTGTTTCCCGAAAGTGCTCTGGCCTTGCGCCGCGGTATCTTTACCAATATTGTCTATAAGGACCCGACGAGCCTGGCGTATCGCGGCGCTAAGACGCTGGGCGATTATCTGCTGTGGGGAAGGACCCCGACGGTGCCCGTCCAGAAGGGTGCCGTCGAGATGGTATTTGCCAGCAATGTCGACCGCTACTGCGAACTTGCGGGTATTTAGCCGATTGAGCAGGTACCCCCTCTTGCGACGTGCATTTTTGGGAGTATTCAGCATTGGCATGCCCTGAATGAGGTGCAGAACGACTGTTTTAAGTGCCCCCGATGGCGTAATTTGCCATCGGGGGCACTTTTTATGCCGATCGGGCGCTATCTGCGTTCCAAATAGGACGCTGAGGATGGCGCACGGCGCGCTCCAATGCTGAATACTCCCAAAAATGTACGTCGGGACATGACCCACCTGAGCAAAAGCGCTCAAGTTCGGTGTTCGGGGACGCCAACCGGTCCGCAATGCATGCAAGTCACAGCTCCGGCAACCGTTGAACGGGCAAAACCTACCGTTCACCCCATGGTTGTTAGGTGAACGTTCACCTTTTGAGTCGTAATGGATTAGTATGGTGAACGTTCACCTAGAGGATGACGAGCGTATTGTGCGCCCGCTCCGCAAACAAAGGGGTTGTTTGATGAAAAACTTCATGGACGATCAGGATTTCCTGCTGAGCACCAAGACCGGCGAGGAGCTGTTCCACAACTTTGCCGAGGGCATGCCCATCGTCGACTATCACTGCCACATTTCTCCTAAGGAGATTTGGGAGGACAAGCGTTTCGAGAACATCACCGAGGTTTGGCTGGGCGGCGACCACTACAAGTGGCGCCTGATGCGTGCCAACGGCGTCGACGAGCGTTTTATCACTGGCGACGCCCCTGCTCGCGAGAAGTTCCAAAAGTGGGCCGAGACCCTGGGTCGCTGCGTTGGCAACCCCGTCTTTGAGTGGAGCCACCTGGAGCTTAAGCGCTACTTTGGCTACGAGGGCGTCCTCAACGGCAAGACTGCCCAGGAGGTCTGGGACCTTGCCAACGCCAAGCTCGCCGAGGCCAGTTTCACCTGCCGCAACCTGATCAAGCAGTCCAACGTCCGCATGATCTGCACTACCGACGACCCCGCCGACAGCTTTGAGTGGCACAAGAAGATTGCCGCCGACGACAGCTTTGACGTTCAGGTCGTTCCCGCCATGCGCCCCGATGCCGCTTTGCGCATCGAGCGCGGCCAGGAGTTTGCCGACTACTGCAAGCACCTTTCCGAGGTTGCCGGCGTCGAGGTCAGCGACTTTGAGGGCATGAAGGCTGCCATTTCCAAGCGCTACGACGTTGCTCACGAGCTGGGCTGCCGCGCCTCCGACCACGCACTCGACTACGTTATGTACGTCCCGGCTACCGCCGACGAGATCGAGGCTATCTTTGCCAAGGGTCTGGCTGCCGAGCCGCTTACCGAGGAAGAGGTCCTCAAGTACAAGACTGCCTTTATGCAGTTCGTTGCCGGCGAGTATGTCCGTCTGGGCTGGGCCATGCAGCTGCACTTTGGCTGCAAGCGCGACAACAACCGCGCCATGTTTGCCAAGCTCGGTCCCGATACCGGCTACGATTGCATCTCCAACTACACGCCGTCCGACCAGCTTGCCGATTTCCTCAACTCCATTCAGGAGACCTGCGGCCTGCCCAAGACCATTCTGTACAGCCTGAACCCCATCGATAACACCATGATCGATACCGTCATGGGCTGCTTCCAGGAGGCTCCGACCGCCGGTAAGATCCAGAACGGCTCCGCCTGGTGGTTCAACGACAACGAGGTCGGCATGCGCGAGCAACTCACGGCTCTGGCTAACGAGGGCGTCCTGGGCAACTTTGTGGGCATGCTTACCGACTCCCGCTCTTTCCTGTCCTATCCGCGCCACGAGTACTTCCGTCGCGTGCTGTGCAGCGTGATCGGCGAGTGGGTCGAGCGGGGCAAGTACCCGGCCGACATGGAGCTGCTGGGCAGTATCGTGCGCGACATCAGCTACAACAATGCGGTCCGCTACTTTGGCTTTGACCTGGACACCGACGAGGCCTAAGCCCGCATCGAATCACATCGAACCCTGGGCGCCGTTGCCAAACGCGGAGCCCCGTTTTGCTTGCACGCTAACAAACATCTAAGGAGACACATAGATGGAGAACATCAGCTACGATGCGCTCGAGAAGATCGGCTACAAGGGCTATTTGCTGCCCAAGGATGCTCCCGAGAAGGTTCTGCAGTTTGGCGAGGGCAATTTCCTGCGCGCCTTCGTCGACCGTTTCTTTGACATGGGCAACGAGGCCACCGGCTGGAACGGCAAGGTCGTCATGGTGCAGCCCATCAACGGTGCCTTTGGCTTTGCCGACGGTATCAATGCCCAGGACGACCTGTACACCGTGCTGGTGCGCGGCAAGGAGAACGGCAACACGGTTGACGAGTCCCGCGTGATCAGCGCCTGCAGCCGCTGCCTTAACCCGTATCGTGAGGACGACTACCGCGCCATGATGGAGGTCGCCGTCTCCGACGACCTAGAGATCATCGTCTCCAACACCACCGAGGCCGGTATCGCCTATGACCCGTCCTGCAAGGCCGACGACATGCCACCTGCGAGCTTCCCCGCCAAGCTTGCCCAGGTGCTCCACACCCGCTGGGCTGCCGGTAAGCCGGGCGTCATCGTCCTCGCCTGCGAGCTCATCGATCACAACGGCGAGGAGTTGCTGCGCATCATGAACCAGTATGTGAGCGACTGGGGCTGGGAGGACGAGTTTGCGCAGTGGATGGCCAACGACTGCACCGTCTGCACCACGCTCGTCGACACCATCGTGCCGGGCCGTATCCGCGACGCATCCGAGGCCGCCGCGGTGGCTGAGCGTCTGGGCTACGAGGATCCCTTCCTGGCCGTGCGCGAACCCTTCCAGATGTGGGGCATCCAGGGCGACGAGTCGCTTGCCGAGAAGCTTCCCTTTGTGAAGGCTGGTCTTCCGGGTGTCTTTGTGACTCCCGACGTCACCCCGTACAAAAAGCGCAAGGTCCGCATCCTCAACGGTGCCCATACCGCCTTTGTTCCGGGCTCTTGGGTTGCCGGCTTTGATATCGTGCGCGACTGCATGCATGACGAGACCGTTCGCGGCTTCATGAACACCATGCTCTACGACGAGGTCATTCCGACGCTTGCCGCCGACTTGGATGTCGAGGACTGCAAGGCCTTTGCCGCCGCCGTCGAAAACCGCTTCGACAACCCGTTTATTGATCATGCGCTGCTCTCCATCTGCCTCAACTCCACGGCTAAGTGGCGCGCTCGTGACCTGCCCACGCTCAAGGACTACGTTGCCGAGACCGGCAACCTGCCCAAGTGTCTGGCGACGAGCCTCGCTACGCTCATCTCCTTCTACACGCAGGAGCTCGTGTCCCGCGAGGGCGACGGCCTGCACCTGCGTCGCTCCGACGGCACCGAGTACACCGCTCAGGACGACGCCTTCGTGCTCGACTTCTACGCCGCCCATGCCGGCACCGACGATGCCCAGCTGGTGCACGATGTGCTCACCAACGAGCAAATGTGGGGCGAGGACCTTACGCAGATCGCAGGTCTTGAGGAGTTTGTCGTCAGCGCGCTCGCCGTCGTGCGTGCCGAGGGCGCCAAGCAGGCCTTCGCCAACGCTCAGGCGTAAATTTCCGGCGCGGACGCGGGTGCGGGACGGCGTGCCCGCGCCTCGACTTCTGCTCAACCTGTAGGGTTAGGACCATTTGCAATGAACACTATCCAGATTAATCCGGCCGATAACGTGATTGTCGCGCTGTCGCCGCTTGCCAAGGGCACCGCCGTCGCGGTTCCCGGGGTGGGCGAGGTCGTGGCCGCGGAGGATATTCCGCAGGGTCATAAGATGGCCGTGCGCTCGATTGCCGCAGGGGAGGACGTCATCAAGTACGGCTTGCCCATCGGACACGTGACGGGCGATGTCCAGCCCGGTCAGTGGCTCCACACGCACAATGTGAAGACCAACCTTTCGGGCGAGGTCGAGTATACCTACAACCCCACACATCCGGTCGTGGATCCCGTTGAGCCCGAGACCTTTATGGGGTTCCGCCGCGCCGACGGTCGTGCCGCGACGCGTAATGAGCTATGGATCATCCCCACGGTCGGCTGTGTCAACGAAGTCGCCCGTGCCATGTGTGAGCAGGCCCAGGATCTGGTCGATGGCTCGCTGGAGGGTGTTTACTACTTCCCGCATCCCTTTGGCTGCTCGCAGACCGGCGCCGACCATGCCCAGACGCGTCGTCTGCTGGTGGCGCTCTCGCGTCATCCTAATGCGGCCGGCGTGCTATTCCTGTCGCTCGGTTGCGAGAACTGCACGCATCAGCAGGTGCTCGACGAGCTCGGTGACTTCGACCACGAGCGCGTCCGCTTCCTCACCTGCCAGGACGTCGCCGACGAGCAGATCGAGGGGCACAAGATTCTGTCCGAGCTGGCTGACCTGGCCAAGCAAGCAAAGCGTGAGCCCATTCCGGCCTCCGAGCTGGTCATTGGTCTTAAGTGTGGCGGCTCTGACGGCCTTTCGGGCATTACCGCCAACCCCACGATCGGTCGCGTGAGCGATATGGTCGTCGCCCGCGGCGGCACGTCGGTGCTTACCGAGGTGCCCGAGATGTTTGGCGCGGAGAGCATCCTGCTTGACCGTTGCGAGAACGAGCAGGTCTTTAACGCTGCCTCCGACATGCTCAATGGCTTTAAGGACTACTTTATTAGCCATGGCGAGGTGGTCTACGAGAACCCGAGTCCCGGTAACAAGGACGGCGGTATTACCACGCTCGAGGACAAGAGTTGCGGCTGCGTGCAGAAGGGTGGCTCTGCACCCATCGTCGACGTGCTGCCGTATGCCGGTCAGGTCACCAAGCATGGCCTGAACATGCTGTGCGGCCCGGGCAACGACATGGTATCCACCACGGCGTTGACGGCTGCTGGCTGCCACGTGATTCTGTTCTCGACTGGACGCGGCACGCCGTTTGGCGCGCCGGCGCCTACGCTCAAGGTGTTCACCAATCAGCGTCTGTGCGACCACAAGGCCAACTGGATGGACTTTAACGCCGGCGTGATTGCCACGGGTGAGCGCACGCTCGACGAGGCCGCCCGCGATTTGTACCAGCTGGTGCTACAGACGGCGAGCGGTAAGCTCACGAGTGCCGAGCGCCGTGGCTGTCACGAGATCAGTATCTGGAAGGACGGCGTCTGCTTGTAGCAGCAAGTGCGCCCAAACATAGCGCTATGTCGTCTGCCCCGTTGGGAGTGATCCCGGCGGGGCTTTTTCGCTTCGTGGTTAAGTGAATATGTTGGAAAATCTGATAAACGTTCACCTATCTCATGGCTGTCCAGCATGGCACCCTTACCAGCAGAAAATAGGTGTGAGGATCTCAATTGTGTCCGTTCGGCGGTAAAAATCGACCGTTCGGGGATAATATGCAAGTGAACGTTCACCTATCATAAGCAATCGCGCATAATCTAACTAAACGTTCACCCTGAACGCTGGGCAGACAGATGTCAGTGTGGACTCCAATGTCTTGCTGCAAGACAATCGAGAAAAGAGAGGGAGCTCGATGACTAATAAGATCGGAAAAAAGCGTAAGATCACATTCTGGACGCGCTTGGGCTTTGGTATGGGCGGTATGCTCAATTCCGGTGCCCTGACCTTTACGCACAGCTACATGGTGCTGTTCCTGTCCACGGAGTGTGGCCTGTCCGCAGGCGAGGCTGCACTGATCAGCTCGTTTGCCATCTATGTCAACGCTATTCTTTGCCCGCTGATGGGCTTTGTGGCCGATAACTTCTATGCCACCAAGATTGGCCGCATCTTTGGTCGTCGTCGTTTCTGGATCTTGCTGGCCATCCCGATGATGATCGCCGAGCCGCTCATCTTCGTGGCTACGCCGTTTGGCTTCCCGTACTACTTTGTGCTGTACCTGATCTACAACGTCGCGTATACGTTCTGCACCGCCAACCTGTCGCCGCTTACCATCGAGATGACCGACGACTTCAAGGAGCGTACGTACCTCACCGGCTACAAGCATCTCTTTGGTAACGCCGCCGGCTTCCTGATGGCTGCACTTGTGGGCTTCGGCTTTGGCACCTTCGGCGAGACCAACCCGTTCAGCTACTTCATCATCGCTACGATCAACGCTTCGGTCATGGCAATCTCGCTGCTTTGTGTGTACCTGTCCACGTGGGAGCACACCCCCGAGGAGGTCGCTCAGGAGAAGATCGAGAGCGTCGGCGAGGGTATCAAGAAGTTCTTCATCGACGTAATCTCCACCTTCCGCAACAAGTCCTTCCGCAAGGTCCTGTACGCACAGGTCTCCACGAAGCTCGCTGCTGCCTGCCGGTCTGCCTGCCTGTCCTTCTTCATCGTCTACTGCCTGCAGATTCCTAAGTCCTACGAGTCCGTGATGGAGATGCCTGGCAAGGTCGTCGCTATCGTCTGCACCGCCATCTGGGTCGCTCTCATGGCCAAGAAGGGCTTCCACAAGTCTTGGTACCTCGCAAATGTCGGTTGCGCTGCGTGCATCATCGCCTACAACTACTTCGCCTTTGGTCAGATCAATGGCACCTCCACGGTCGCCATCGCCATGATCGCCTACCCCATCATCTTCGCCATCTGGAAGTTCTTCTACGTCGGCTTCCAGTACCTGCCCGATGTTCTGCTCAACTACATCCCCGATGTCGATGAGCTCATCACCCTGCGTCGTCGCGAGGGCATCTACAGCTCCGCTCAGCAGCTCTGCCAGCAGATCGCCCAGGCTATCGCCGTCAACGTGTGGGCTATCGTCCTTGCTGCCTCCGGCTTCATTCAGACCGCCGGCAATAGCGACGCCGTGACCCAGCCCGCTACCGTGCCTCTGTATATCTGCGGCTACATGATCATCGGCTGCGCCGGCTTCTTCCTGCTTGCGGCCGTCCTTGCCCGCGGCATCAAGATCGACAAGGAGCAGTGCGACGTCCTTTGCGACGAGATTCACCGAGTCAAGGAGGGTGGCAAGATGGCCGACGTCAAGCCCGAGGTCAAGGCGCTTTGCGAGGAGCTCTCCGGCTTTAAGTACGAGGACTGCTTTGCCCACAACAACGTTGGCTTCCAGGACGGTAGCGTAACTCCCGCCGAGTAAGGCCGACATATCGTCCAAATCACAGGGCCGTGCCACCGGAATTCCGCCGGCAGGCACGGCCCTTTTTCAACAGCGTACAATTTGCCTTTAGAGCATCTTTTTGAGGGAGAAACCCATGGAGACGAACGTTATCTGGCGCAACGCGCGCGCGGCGGTTATCGAGCTTGACGACGGCGGTTACTTTACCTGCGCCGATACGTGGGAGATCTTTGTCAACGACGAGCCCGCCGGTACCACGAATACGGTCGAGACCTATGTCGACGGCCTGACCCCCGGCAAGCGCAACCTGGTTCGTTTTGTTTGTGGCGAGCGTGAGCTGAGCGTAGGTGTCACCACGCCGGCTGAGCCCTTTACCATCAACGTTCGCGACTGTGGCGCCAAGGGCGATGCCGAGCATGATGACACCACCAACATCCAGGCTGCCATCATGGCCTGCCCCAAGGGTGGCCGCGTGCTGATCCCCGCCGGTAGTTATCGCATCAAGTCTCTCTTTCTTAAGAGCAATATCAACATCGAGCTCGCCGAGGGAGCGGTGCTGCTGGCCCGCCACGATCGTGCCTCGCTTGCCTACATTCCGGGCACGGTCACGGGCAACGAGGGTGCCGGGTATGCCGGCACCGATATGCTGCCCCTGGGCCGCTGGGAGGGCGAGAGCTTCTCGACCTACTGCTCTACCTTTACGGGTCTGAGCGTGCACGACGTGTGCATCTATGGTCGCGGCGCGATCGACGGTCAGACTGATTTTGCCGAGGACAACTGGTGGAACAAGGACTTTAAGAACATCTTTCGCCCGGAGGAGGGCCGTGAGGTCGCCCGCCCGCGCATGATCTTCCTATCCGAGTGTGAGAACGTGAGCTTGGCCGGCTTCACCGTGCGCAATAGCCCGGCGTGGAACATCCACCCCATCCTGTGCGAGCACGTCGATGCGCTCTGCCTGTCCATCGAGGGTCCCAAGAACTCCCACAACACCGACGGCTTCGATCCTGAGAGCTGCGGCTTTGTCCGCATCTTGGGCTGCCAGTTCTCGGTGGGCGACGACTGCATCGCCATCAAGAGCGGCAAGCTGGGTATTGAGCCCGAGCTTCGTCCCGCCACGCACGACGTGCTGATCTCTCACTGCTACATGCACGATGGTCACGGCGCCGTGGTCCTGGGTTCAGAGGCTGCCGGCGGCATCAAGGACCTTACCGTGAGCAAGTGCCTCTTTGAGCGCACCGACCGCGGCCTGCGCGTCAAGACCCGCCGCGGGCGCGGCAAGGATGCCGTCAACGAGGGCATTACCTTTGAGCACATTCGCATGGATGAGGTGCTCACGCCCTTCGTGGTCAACTCCTTCTACTTCTGCGACAAGGACGGCAAGACCGATTACGTGCAGTCTCGCGAGACGCTGCCTGTCGACGACCGCACGCCCGGCTTTGGTGCCACGACGTTTTGCGATATCGAGGCCACCAACTGCCATGCTGCCGCGGCCTATATCACGGGTCTGCCCGAGAGCAAGGTGACGCGTCTGACGTTCCAAGACGTTCACGTGACCTTTGCCGACGATGCCGAGCCCTTTGTCCCGGCCATGGCCTGCGGCGTTGAGCCCATGGTGCGTCAGGGCATCATTGCGCAAAACGTCAAGGTGCTCGACCTGCAAAATGTGGTGATCGAGGGCCAGGACGGCGAGGAGCTGCAGCTCCAGAACGTCGACAAGGTTGTCCGTTCCTAACTCGGGTTGATGACCAGGGCTGCATTGTCGGATAAATCGGCAATGCAGCCCTTGTGCGATACGGCCGTGTGCGCTGCGCTACGCATCATGGTGAAAGGGAATACATGCTCAATAAAACGATTCCTGTCGGGGTCGATGGCTCGTCTGCCACGATTACGTCTTATGTTTTTGCCCCGACCGAAGATGCTTATGCTTTAAAACCGCTGCCTGCAGTTGTGGTCGTGCCAGGAGGCGGCTACGATCACGTTTCGCCGCGCGAAGGCGAGCCGGTAGCGCTCCGTTTGTTGGCGATGGGCTACCAAGCGTTTGTGCTGAACTACTCGGTTGCTCCGGCTGTCTATCCGCTGGCATTGCAAGAACTCGCGCGGGCGGTCGATACCGTCCGAGGCCATGCGGCAGAGTACTGTGTCGATCCTGATCGGATTACGGTCATGGGTTTTTCGGCCGGTGGGCATCTAGTTGGCTTGCTCGGGGCGCTTTGGGACCAACCCTGGCTTGCAGAGTCGATTGCGGCATCTCCTGAGTCGATTCGGCCTGACGCACTTTGCTTGGGCTATCCGGTCGTAAGCTCGGGGGCCTATGCTCATCGTGGTTCATTTGAACACCTAACGGGTGCCGATGGCGCTTTGGCTCAAAAGTTGTCGATCGAGAATATGGTGGGCGAGGGCTTCCCCCGTACGTTCTTGTGGCATACCGCCGAGGATGCATCGGTACCAGTTCAAAATAGCCTCCTTCTTGCGCAGGCTCTTGCCGACCACGGGATTGGCTTTAGCCTACATGTCTTTCCGCATGGAAAGCATGGGGCATCGCTCGCCACGGCCCTAACGGCATTTAAGGGCTGCGCCGAGCATATTCAGCCACAAGTTCAGGGCTGGCCTGAACAGTTCGCTTCCTGGGAGCGTGATGGACGATGAGCGAAAGTATCTATACGCTGCGCGTTTCGAGGGCTGCGGCAGGAGCGTATCCAACGATTTCCGATGCCTTGGCGGCAGCCGATCAGCTCTATCCGGATGCCGAGCAACCGGTGATGATTCGCGTCGATCCGGGCGAGTATCGCGAGCGGGTCGAGATTCATCGCTCGCATGTGACGATTGAGGGAGAGACGGCCGACAGCGTGCGTATCGTGGGCAGCCTGGGTGCCAAGATGCCTTCGGAGGACGGCTCGGGCGTGGACGGCACGCTCGGCACGTTTAGGACCTATACCGTTTTGGTCGATGCCGACGACGTACGGCTCGAGAACCTCACGATCGAAAACGATGCGGGCGATGGGCGCGAGGTCGGTCAGGCGATTGCCCTGTATGCCGATGGCGACCGTCTGGTTGTCGATGCCTGCTGCATTAAGGGGCACCAGGACACACTGTTTTTGGGTCCGCTGCCGCCGCATGAGGCCAAACCGGGCGGGTTTATAGGACCCAAACAGTATGCGCCGCGCCGGGTGGGGCGCCAGTATTTTCGACGTTGCCGGATCGAGGGCGATGTCGACTTTATCTTTGGCGGCGCGCGTGCCTACTTTGAGGGGTGCGAGATTCGCTCGCTCAATCGCGATATGGATGTCAACGGGTATGTAACGGCAGCCTCCACGCCTAAAGGCGAGCCGTACGGATTTGTGTTCCACGGCTGTTCGTTTACAGCTCCGGATGGCGTGGCGCCGGATTCGGTCTACCTGGGTCGTCCTTGGCGCGAATGGGCGCAAACTGTG
The DNA here is from genome assembly GCA_958445065.1 of uncultured Collinsella sp. Lineage (GTDB taxonomy): Bacteria > Actinomycetota > Coriobacteriia > Coriobacteriales > Coriobacteriaceae > Collinsella. Next base: position 19,223 of record CAUCQW010000022.1, on the reverse strand, counting down.
CTGATCGATTGCTGGCTGGGGCGACATATCAAGCGCGAAGGCTGGTGGGATTGGAATAAGCCGGCGGCGCACAGCTGCGCGCAGTATGCTGGCGCAATTCTGCATGGGCCGGCGGGTGATACTACCGACTGGGTGCCGTGGGCAAATAAACTCGATGTGATGGCTGCCGCCGGGTACGCTCGCGAGCAGGTGCTTGCCGGTGGGGATGGCTGGGATCCCGAGGGCGGCGACGGTGATGCGGTTGAGACGGCTGGGCTATCTGCCAATGGCCGCACCGTGCACATCGAGACGTACTGCGAAGACGAGCCTGCGCTGCGTGCCCGGCTGAAGCGCGAGGGACGTTCGGCTGCTTTTACGGGCAAGACTCCTGCAGATTTTGAGGCGTGGAAGATTGCGACCAGGACTCGTCTGTACGATGTTTTGGGCCTTTCGCTTATGGACCGCGTCCCGATTGAGATTCGTGAGCTCAGCCGCGTGCGGGTTGCCGGCGGCATCGTGCGCACCCATGCGATGCTGCAGGTGGAGCGCGACGTTTGGATGCCGTTCTACCTGCTCGAGCCGCAGTCGCCTAAGCTCGATGCGTGCGGCCGCAAGTGTTGCTATATCTGCCCGCATGGCCATCAGGGAGCGGGTGCTGCAAGCGTAGCCGGTGTTGCGGGCGTGCCGGCGGTCGATGATGCCGTGCGTAAGTTCAATTACGACTACGGTCTGCGTTTGGCACGCATGGGTTACGTGACCGTCTGCCCCGACGCACGCGGTTGGGGATACCGTCGTGACTGGAAGGGCCAGGGCGATGACGAGAACAGCTTTCTGCGCGGCACGTGCCTAAACCAGGCGCGCATGGCCGAGCCGCTGGGACTTACCGTTGCGGGTCTCAACGCCTGGGATAACATGCGTCTGATCGATTACCTAGAGGCGCGCGGCGACATTGCCATGGACGACCTGGGCTGTTTTGGCTTTTCGGGCGGCGGATACATGACGCTGTATCTGGCGGCGCTCGACCCACGCGTATGCAAGACGTTTGTCTCGGGCTACCTGTACGGTGTCGATGATTCGCTGCTGCACCTCAACGGCAATTGCAGCTGCAACTACACACCCGGACTTTGGCGCTTGCTCGACATGGGCGATATTGCCTCGCTTATTGCGCCACGCCCGCTGTTGGTGCAGAGCTGCGAAGAGGATCATCTGAACGGTTCGCGCGGGCTGAAAAATGTTGACGAGCAGCTCGAGATCGTGCGCGATGCCTACAAGTTACTGGGTCGCAGAGATGGCCTGCGGCACGAGGTGTGTCCGGGTGAACACCATCTGGGCGTGACACATCTTGCCGAGGATATCGAATGGCTCGATTCGCACGTTGCGGAATGCGCCCGTGCATAGCCCCTCGGCATGCTGCGAATAAACGGTACGTTCCTGTATGACCGCCGATGGGCGGATGAGGAGAAGATTATGGAAACGAAGAGTTTGAGTGAATCGACCATTTGCTGCTTTGGCGACTCAACGACCTGGGGCGACAACGGCTGCGGTGGGGGAGGCAACGACATCTCGTGGACCTCGCATTTGGGCGCGTTGCTGGGAGGCGCGGTCGTCGAGAACTTTGGCATCAAGGGTTCGCGTATCGCCATCAAGGCCGACCGTACCGATTCGTTTGTCGAGCGCCTTGACGGTATCGACGATGCGGCCGATATCTACATCGTCTTTGGCGGCGTCAACGACTTTAGCCGCAACGTGCCGCTTGGAGAGCTCGGCAGCACGGACGTGCATGAGTTCTATGGTGCACTCGATTACCTGATCCGTACCATCACGGCGCGCTCGCCTCGGGCAAAGCTCGTGTTTATGACGCCGTGCAAGACGAGCGGCAAGCACGAGAAGGATATCCCGGCAAGCGACGAGCTCAACCACCTGGGGTTGACGCAGGTCGCCTACGTGCGAGCGATGCTCGAGGTCTGCGACCGCTACTCCGTGCCGGTGATTGACCTGTATGCGCAAAGCGGTATCAGCCCGTTTTTGCCGGAGCACCGCGAGCTCTATATGCCGGACGGTCTGCATTACAGTCCTGCCGGCTATGAGCGCCTGGCGCATCGCATCGCCGCGGGTCTCACCGCCGTTTGCCGCTAAAAGTCTGCCGTTCGCGAGGAATATAGGGTTAACGTTCACCCTATATTCCTCGTTCGCGTTACACTAGGGGTAACGTTCACCTATCGTTTATGTCAGAGGGGACAGCAATGGGTTGCAATCAAATCCTGGACCGTTATATCGAGCAGTTGATCGAAACCTCTACGCCGCAGGCGCCGGCTTGGAATATCGAAAAGATTCGCGCCGGCAAGGAGAACACCTGGAACTATATTGACGGCTGCATGATCAAGGCGCTCATCGAACTGTACGAGATCACGGGTGAGCAGCGCTACCTGACTTTCGCCGATGACTACATCGATTTCTTTGTCCAGGACGACGGTACCATAAAGCATTACAACCCCGAGGAGTACAACCTCGATAACGTCAATGCGGGCAAGACCCTCTACAAGCTCTATGACCTGGTGGGCAAGCCCAAGTACCGTGCCGCCATGGACACCATCTACCGCCAGCTCGAGACCCAGCCGCGCACCAAAGAAGGCGTGTTCTGGCACAAGGCCGTCTATCCCAACCAGATTTGGCTCGATGGCATGTACATGGCGCAGCCGTTCTACATGCAGTACGAGCTGAGCTTCCACAACCGTCGTGCCTGCTCGGACAGCTTCCATATGTTCCAGGTCGTGCATGACCTGATGCGCAACCCCCTCAACGGTCTGTACTATCACGCTTACGACGCGAGCCGCAAACAGTTCTGGTGCGACCCGGTCACCGGCCTTTCGGCTAACTTCTGGCTGCGCGCCGAGGGCTGGTTTGCCATGGCGCTCATCGACACCTGGGAGCTTATGCCGCCTTCGATGTCGGCCGAGAAGGACGAGATCCGCAAGATGTTCCACGATCTGATCGACGCCATGCTGCCGTATCAGGACGAGAAGACCGGCATGTGGCACCAGGTTATCAACCTGCCCAATATCGCCCCCAACTACCTGGAGGAGTCGGGCAGCGCCATCTTTGCCAACGCCATCATGAAGGGCGTGCGTCTGGGCGTGCTGGGCGAGCGTTACTACCAGTACGGCCGTCGCGCCTTCGACGGCATCTGCGAGACCTGCCTGTCCGAGTATGACGGGCAGCTGGCGCTCGACAACATCTGCCTGGTTGCGGGCTTGGGAAACACCGCGCACCGCGAGGGCACGTTTGATTACTACATGAGCGAGCCCGTGGTCAAAAATGATGCAAAGGGTGTGGCGCCGCTGGTGCTTGCCTATATCGAGACCATGCATCACGACAAGCTGGCCGGTAAGCGCGATCCGCTCGCCCCCTCGGGCGTGTGCTCCATCGAGGACCCGTTTGGCGGATACACCCCGGGCATCAACGCTCATAAGGGATGTGAATAACGTGGGGGCTATTACTCCGGGCGTACGTTTGCACGACCTTCCGCAGGGGACCGTCGAGGAACGCATTCGCATGGCGGGAGAGCTGGGCTTTTCGTGCATTCAACTGCCGAGCAAGGTGCTCTACGCATCGATGGGGATCGATCGAGGCGGCCTGACCCACGAGCTTGCCGACCATTTGCGTGCGGTGCTCGACGAGGCGGGCGTTTCGGTCACCGTGCTCGGCTGTTATAAGAATCTGGCGACGCCCGATCGCCAACAGCTCATGGATAACTTTGCCGAGTACGAGGCATGCTTGAACTTTGCCCAGATGCTCGGCGGATGCCCGGTTGGCACCGAGACCGGTCGCCCCAATGCACAGAACCGCGTTGCTGACGACCGCATGACCGATGGGGCACTCGAAGCGTTTACAGACGGGCTTGCACGCGTCTGCGATCGGGCCGAGGCCGTGGGCGGGCAAATTTTGATCGAGCCCGGTTGGAACGAGACGGTTAATACTCCGGATCGCTGCCGTGAGGTGCTGGAGCGCGTCTCGAGCCCGTCGCTCGGCGTGATCTACGACCCGGTATCGCTGCTGCACCCCAGTGTCGTTGACGAAGCGCAGGAAATCACCGCGCGCATGCTCTACTTATGCGGCAGTAAGATCCGCGTGCTGCACGCCAAGGATTTTGAGATCGTTGATAACGAGGACGGAGCCGGATGGTGCGACGGTACGGGTTCGCGCCTGGTGTGTCATGGCGTGGGCGAGACGGGACGATATGACTTTGAGCCTGTGGTGGCCTGGGCGGCTGCCGCCTGCCCTGGGATTCCCTGCGTGGTCGAGAACAGCGTACCGGCGACGGCGGCTGACTGCCTGGCGACACTCGAGCACATGTCTGCTCGCTGCGGGGCTTCTCATCGCGAGTTATAGCATTGGCTTTTGCCGTGTCGGCAGATTGAGATTACCTGTATGGGGGCGGCGGTGAAGGGTCTTTATCGTCGCCCCCATTGGATTGCATTAAAAAGGGGAGTTGCGTGGCTATCCACATTGTCGAAGAGGCGAATCGTTGCCTAGGTTGTAAAAGGGCGTTCTGTCAGATTAAGGGCTGCCCGGTTCAGACGCCTATTCCGCAGGTCATCGACCTGTTCAAACAGCGTCGTCTAGAAGAGGCGGGCGAACTGCTGTTCCAGAACAATCCCATGAGCGCGGTCTGCTCCGTGGTGTGCAACCATTCGGGCCAGTGCGAGGGTGCTTGCATCCAGGGCCGCAAGGGCACACCCGTGCATTTCTCGAGCATCGAGAACTATATCTCCACGGCATATTTGGATCGTAAGGAGTGGAAGCCCGCACCGTCGTGCGGTAAACAGATTGCTGTGGTCGGTTCCGGTCCCGCTGGTATTACCGTGGCTATCAAGATGGCCCAGCTGGGCTGTGCCGTCACGGTATTTGAGCAGCGCCCCGAGATCGGCGGTGTGCTGGAGTACGGCATCCCCGAGTTCCGCCTGCCCCGTGCGCTCGTACAAAAGTACCGTCACGTGATGTGCTCGCTTGGCGTGCGCGTGCGCCCCTCGACCACCATCGGCGGCGCACTGCACATCGATGACCTGCTACGTGACGGCTACGACGCGGTCTTTGTTGGTACCGGTACCTGGCGTGCCCGCAAACTGGGCATTCCCGGCGAGTCGCGCGGCAACGTGCTGTTTGGTATCGATTACCTGGTCGATCCCTCGAGCGTGGCGATCGGGCAGAACGTGGCGGTCATCGGTGCCGGTAATGTGGCCATGGATGTGGCCCGCACGGCGCTGCGTTCGGGTGCTCGCAAGGTCACTGTGTATGCACGCTCGCGCCATATCTCGGCCATCGACGACGAGGTCGAGCTGACCGAGCTTGACGGTGCCGAGATTGTGTGCGGCAAGGCGATCTGCGCCATCGACGATAACGGTCCGGTGTTCGAGACGGCTATCTTTGACGAGGACAACAACGTGGTGGGCTATGAGGAAGAGCTCGACCATGTGTCCGCCGACACAGTTGTGATCGCGGCTTCGCAGGTGCCCAAGGACAAGCTTGTGCTTACGACGGGCGGTCTGGAGACCGATCATCGCGGCCTTCTTTCGGTCGACGAGTACGGTATGACCACCGTGCCTGGCGTCTTTGCCGCCGGCGACGTGGTTAACGGCCCGCTCACCGTGGTTCATGCCGTGGCAGGCGCCAAGCTCGCCGTCGAAGGCATGACCAGCTACCTGGGTCTCTAACACATCCCATCCATCAGTTGCGGTGAAATACGGACTGTTTTGGCTGTCAAAAGCCTTATCTACTCCGTATTCCACCGCAACTTTTTGGGGGTTGAGCAGAGACTGGGGGAGCGCGTGCGGTCGGGTGCTGCACGGTTGCTGGTACGATAGGTACGTCAGCAACTGCCGCCGAGCGGCTCAAATGAAAGGAACCCTGTATGGAGTCCTCTGCCTATCCAATGCTCTTTAGCCCGATCAAGGTCGGTACGACCGAGGTCAAGAACCGCGTCTTTATGCCGCCGGTGTCCACCAACCTGGCCGATCATGGCTATGTGACCGACGACTTGGTCGATCATTACCGTGCCCGCGCCAAGGGCGGCGTGGGCCTCATCATCACCGAGGTCGTGACGGTCGAGCCTACCTATACCTATCTGCCGGGTGACATGTGCTGCTACGACGACACGTTTATCCCTGGCTGGGAAAAGCTCGCCGCGGCCGTCCACGAGTATGGCTGTAAGATCATGCCGCAGCTCTTCCACCCCGCCTACATGGCCTTTAACATTCCGGGTATGCCGCGCCTGATCGCTCCGTCCTTTGTGGGCCCGTCCTATGCCCGCGAGGCGCCGCGCCCCATTACGGTCGATGAGATTCACGAGCTCACGCATCAGTTTGGCGACGCTGCCGTGCGTATGCAGAAGGCCGGTGTCGATGGCGTCGAGGTCCATGCGGCGCACGCCCACGGCATGCTCGGCGGTTTCTTGACCCCGCTCTATAACAAGCGTACCGATGAGTACGGCGGCTCGCTCGACGCCCGCATGCGCTTTTTGCTCGAGGTCATCGCCGAGATTCGTGAGCGCTGCGGCAAGGACTTCATCATCGACGTTCGTATCTCGGGCGATGAGTACACCGATGGCGGCCTGACCCTCAACGACATGATCTATGTCTCGCGTCGCTTGGAGAAGGCCGGCGTCGACATGATTCACGTGTCGGGCGGTACCACCATCAAGCGCGGTTCCGCAATTCCCGCCGCCGGTACTCAGCAGGCCTCGCATGCCGCCTGCTCGCGCGAGATCAAAAAGCACGTCAACATTCCCGTTGCCACCGTCGGACGCATTAACGAGGCTTGGATCGCCGAGGAGCTGATCGAGGACGGTGCCGCCGACATCTGCATGATGGGCCGCGCCAATCTGTGTGATGCCGAGTTCTGCAACAAGGCCGCTGCCGGCAACGCCGACGATATTCGCCCCTGCATTGGCTGCCTGCGCTGCCTGAACGGCATTATGTTTGGCAAACGCATCTCCTGCACCGTTAATCCGGACGTGGAGCGCGACGAGGCTGGCTACGAACCTGCCGCCGAGGCCAAGAACGTGCTCGTTGTGGGCGCTGGTCCTGCGGGCATGGAGGCGGCGTTCATTGCCGCCAAGCGCGGCCACAACGTGGTGCTCGTGGACAAGCAGGACGAACCGGGCGGCGAGATGCGTATCGCAGCCGTTCCGCCGGCAAAGCAGGAACTCACCCGTGTGATCAAGTATCAGTATCGCCGTCTTGCTGAGGCGGGCGTGAAGTGCGTATTTGGCACCGAGCTTACTGCCGAGGACATTCAGCGCGACTACGCCGGCTACGAGGTCGTCCTGGCCTATGGCGCCGAGCCCATCGCTCCGGCCTTCATGCAGGGCTTTAAGCAGGTTATGACGGCCGACGACCTGCTGGGTGGCAAGGCTTTCCCGGGTAAGAAGATCGTCATCGTGGGCGGCGGTACCGTTGGCTGCGAGACGGCCGATTACCTGGCCCCGTTGGTCAACGACCTGTCGCCGGCCAACCGCGATGTCACCGTCATCGAGATGACCAAGACGCTCGCCGCCAACGAGGGTGGCGCCGGTCGCGCGGTGCTCATCACGCGCATGCTCTCCAAGGGCGTTCACGTGCTGACCGAGGCCAAGGTGACCGAGATTACCGAGGATGCCATCAGCTACGAGAAGGATGGCGAGGTCCACACCATCGCCGATGCCGATACGCTGGTGCTTGCCATGGGCTATCGTCCCAATACCAAGCTGGCCGACGACCTGGCTGCAGCCGGTGTTGCCACCCACGTGCTGGGCGATGCCAACAAGTGCGGCAACATTCGCGACGCCATCGGCGATGGCTACAAGGTTGCCTGCGAGCTCTAGTTAACCCCTTGGCGCATGTGAGGCCTATCCCTGCGGCGTCAGTCGGTAGATAGCAAAAAGCGGCGGTCGTCCCGTACGTGGGACGACCGCCGCTTGCGTTAGCTGCAATGAGCCGTGGGATTAGAGGCCCAGGATCTCCTTGACCTTGGCGATGATGGCCTCGTCGGTTGCGTTGGCAAAGAAGTACTCCTGGAAGTGCTCGCCGGCAAGTGCCCCCTTCACCAGGTCCTGATCGATCTCGCCCAGGACGTCGACGAGCGGACGCATGGTCACAGCGCGCACGCCGTCGAGGATCTTCTTGTTGCGCTGCTCGGGCTCAACACGCTCGGCAGGATAGCCGTTGCCCGAACCAAAGCCAAAGAGCTTCTCGAAGGTGTACTCGAGGTTGAGCTCCTGGCCCCAGCCGTTCTTAAGAGCGAAGGGCATGGCGACGGCGTTGCCATCGTTGACCTGGGCAAAGGTGTAGGCGTCGAGCGGGTCGGCAACGTGGCCGCACAGCACGCCGGGGAAGGAGTTGCAGGCGAGCATGGCGCCCTCGCCGGTGCCGCAGCCGGTCACGACGTAGTCGGCAGCACCGGAGTTCAGCAGCACGGCGGCAAGGATGCCGTTCTGCACGTAGGTGAGGGGCTTGGAATCGGCGTCGGCATACATGCCATAGTTAAAGACGGTGTGCCCCATGGGCTCGACAACCTTCTTAAGGGCAGCCTCGATCATAGGGTTCTTGGAGTTCTGAGAGTTTTCGTTGATCAGAGCGATCTTCATTGCGAATTACCTTTCTATTTCTAACTTGCGGTGAAATACGGACTGTTTTGCCTGATAGAAGCCAAAACCAATCCTTATCTCACCGCAACTCAAATGAAAAACGAGTGGATGAAACCTGATATGGGCAGTTGCGGCGACGCTTATTGAGGCTGCTTTCCAATGTATGCGAGGATTCCGCCGTCGACGTAGAGGATGTGGCCGTTGACGAAGTTCGACGCGTCGGAAGCCAAGAACACGGCGGGGCCCTTCAGATCCTCGGGCGTGCCCCAACGGGCGGCCGGCGTCTTGGCAATGATGAACTGGTCAAACGGGTGGCGGCTGCCGTCGGGCTGCGTCTCGCGCAGCGGTGCGGTCTGCGGCGTGGCGATGTAGCCGGGTCCAATGCCGTTGCACTGGATATTGGCCTCGCCAAACTCCGAGCAGATGTTCTTGGTGAGCATCTTGAGTCCGCCCTTGGCCGCGGCATAGCCGGCGATGGTCTCGCGGCCCAGCTCGCTCATCATCGAGCAGATGTTGATGATCTTGCCGTGGCCCTTGGCGATCATGCCGGGCAGGCAGGCCTTGGACACGATAAACGGTGCGTTGAGGTCAATATCGACGACGCGGCGGAAGTCCTCGGCGCTCATGTCGAGCATCGGGGTACGCTGGATGACGCCGGCGTTGTTGACCAGGATGTCGGGCGTGGTGCCAAAGTCGGCCTCGATCTTGGCGATGAGCTCGGCGACGACAGTCTCGTCGGTGACGTCTGCCACGTAACCATGAGCCTCAAAGCCCAGCTCACGGTAGTGCTTCTCGGCTTCGGCGACTTTGTCGGCGTGACGGGCGTTAAAGGCGATCTTGGCGCCGGCCTCTCCGAGCGCCTCGGCAATGGCCATGCCAATGCCGTAGGTGGCGCCGGTCACCAGTGCGACCTTGCCGTCCAGACGGAAGCTGTCCATAAGATCAGACATAGCGATCCTTTCAAAAGAAACGTTCATCTATATAAGTCTTGCTTTTCATACAAGGTCAGTATAGGTGAAGCGGCGTAATAGCCACCCCTTATTCCCTAAAATCAGGTGAACGTTCACTTTTAAAAGGCGAACGGTAGTCTCGCCCTTGCCGTGCGGACGTCTATTTGCTCTGTTCCTGCGCTCCCTCTGCGATCATGTTGCGGTTGTACACCAGATGCAGGTACATCGCGTCGTGCGCTGCGGTGGGATTGCGCGCGGCGATGGCGTCGGCCACGCCACGGTGGGTGCGGATGGTTTCCTCAACCAGCTTTTTGCCGGTCACGTCAATAAACAGGGGGACAGACGCCTTGAGCACGCCCATTAGGCGGGGAACGACGAGGTTGCCGCAGCTTTCGGCAATTGCGATGTGAAACGCGGTGTCGGCGGCAGAATAGTCTTCGTCCCGCGCGGCCAAGTGCTCGGACTCATCGCAAAGCTCTTTAATGCAGATGATTTGATCGTCGGTCGCGTGCTCTGCGGCCATGCTGGCCATCTGCGGCTCGATCATAAAGCGCACTTCGAGCAGGTCGCGTGCCAGGCGCCTCTTGTCATCGATAAAGGTAAAGCCCAGCGGATCGTCGGCAACGCCGGGGTTTGATGCCACATAGGTGCCCGAGCCCTGCTTAATGCGCACGATGTTGCGCGACTGCAGCAGCTTCATAGCCTCGCGTACGGTGCTCCTGCCAGCACCCAGGCGCTCGACGAGCACAGCCTCCTTGGGCAGGCGGTCGCCTTGCTCAAGATGCTCATCCAGGATCAGTTGAATAATTTTCTCCGAAATCTGCTCGGGGAGTCCCGAATCGGCTCGTGCCACGCTTCACCTCATATCAAAAGAATTCATCAGAGCTATTCTAGCTCATTTAACAGAAGCCGCGGTGGTTCGCTCCGACAATGGAGAACTGTAAGTGGCCGTTTACCGTAAAAAACAGATCGTTCAGCAAATACATCAGATGTATTTCGAAAAAGTTTCCCTTTTAAACATCAGACCTATTGAAAACGCGCTATAGTCTAAGCCGAATTCAAAAGGTCTGATGAATTTGAGGAAAGATGTCAGACCCAACGTTTATGGCCGACCCCACCAGGCTGGTCATCGCCGCCATCGTGGGCATCGCGCTGCTGCTTGCGCTCATCATTAAGTTCAAGCTGCATCCTGTGCTTTCGATGATGGTCTCGGCGCTCGCGATCGGCATCGGCGCCGGTATGCCGCTCGACCTGGTGGCGGACACTGTCACCAAGGGCGTGGGAACCACGCTGCAAAACATCGCCCTGCTCATTGGCCTCGGCTCGATGTTTGGCCAGATTCTTGAGGAGAGCGGCGGCGCCAAGAAGATCGCCCAGACCTTCATCGATACCTTTGGGCAGGATCATTCCAGCTGGGCGCTGGGCATTACCGGTCTGGTTATCGGCACTACGGTGTTCTTTGAGGCCGGCGTGGTCGTTTTGATCCCACTTGCGTTTAGTGTGGCATCGCAGACCAAAAAGTCGACGCTCTACTACGGCATCGCGCTGCTCGCGGGACTTGCCGCTGGTTATGCGTTTGTGCCGCCATCGGCCGGGTCGGTTCTGGTCGCCGGCACGCTCGGTGTCGACCTGGGCACCATGATCCTCGTCGGTATCCCTACCGCCTTCATCGCCATGGCGATCGCCGGCGTCATCTGGGGTCGCAACGTGGGCGGTCGCATCTTTACCGATGTTCCGGAGCACTTTACCTCTGCCGAGGGCGCGAGCGACGAAAAGGAGCTTCCCTCCTTTGGCATGGTGCTTGCCATCGTGCTCACGCCGCTTTGTTTGATTTTGCTGGGCACGCTGTCCTCTTATATCCCCATGCCCGCCGAGCTCGCCTCGATTCTCGCCTTCCTGGGCAAGCCGTTCGTCGCTTTGACGCTCGCCACGCTCGTCGCGATGTATCTGCTGGGCGCGCGCCGCGGCTACTCCGGCGCCGAGCTCAAGGCCTTGCTCGACCGCTCTCTTAAGCCCGTCGGCATGATCTTGCTGGTTATCGCTTGCGGCGGCGTCATTCGCTGGATGCTGCAGGACTGCGGCTTGGGCCAGGTTATTGGGCCCATGCTCGAGGCTTCACCGCTGCCCTTGGTGGTCGTTGCCTTTTTGATTGCCGTCATGGTGCGTGCCTCTGTTGGCAGCTCCATCGTCGCTATGACCATGGCATCGGGCATTATGGCCGCCATGCCCGCGGTCGCCGGCGCTTCGGTGCTCATGCGTGCCTCCATCTGTCTTGCTATCTGCGGCGGTGCCACGGCCCTCTCGCACGTCAACGATGCCGGTTTTTGGATGTGCTCCTCGTTCCTGGAGATTGACGAGAAAACCACCCTCAAGTCCTGGACCATTATGGAGACGCTCATCGGCCTTTCGGGTCTTGCCTGCGCCCTGGTGATTTCGTTCTTCGCCTAGTTCGCGTAGCTAAGCATCTTTTGCCGAGGGCATCGCTCGGTACCCATTTACACCTGATTCATTAACCAACGATTGGTACAACCGTTCAAATCAAAAGAGGAGAGCATCATGGACGAGAAGACCAAGGCACAGATTCAGCAGGAGGCAGCCGACCTGGTTGTCAAGCTGCAGCCGCGTTCCGGCAAGTTTCGCACCATCAGCCCCGAGATGGACCCGCTGCGTCTGGGCTCTGGCTGGTCCATCGAGGATCTGGACAAGCCGCAGGTCATTATCGAGTCGACGTTCGGCGACTCGCACCCGGGTTCTGCCGGCCTGTTTGATCTGGTCGAGGAGGTCCGTGCTGGCGTTGCCGAGGCTGGCGGTCACGGTGCTCGTTACTTCTGCACCGACATTTGCGACGGCGAGGCCCAGGGCCACGACGGCATTAACTACTCGCTGCCCAGTCGCGACATGATCGCCAACATGATCGAGATTCATGCCAAGGCCACCCCGTTCGACGCCGGCGTCTTTGTCGCCAGCTGCGATAAGGGCCTGCCTGCGAACCTCATGGCCATGGGTCGCATCAACATCCCCTCCATCGTCGTTACCGGCGGCGTCATGGATGCAGGCCCTGACCTGCTGACCCTGGAGCAGCTCGGCGCGATTTCTGCCCGCTACGAGCGCGGCGAGATCTCTCGCGAGGAGCTTGAGTTTGCCAAGCACAACGCATGTCCCAGCTGCGGCGCCTGCTCCTTTATGGGCACCGCGTCGACCATGCAGGTTACCGCCGAGGCCCTGGGCCTTATGCTCCCCGGCACGGCCCTGCTGCCCGCAACCAGCTCCGATCTGCGTGAGTTTGCGCGCGAGGCTGGCCGTCAGTCCGTGTGGCTCTCCGAGCACAACCTGTGCCCCGCGACATCGTGACCAAGGAATCCTTCGAGAACCTCATCATGGTCCACGGCGCCATCTCCGGTTCCACCAACTCGCTGCTGCACATTCCCGCGATCGCCCGCGAGTTTGGCATCGAGATGTCCGCCGACGATTTCGATCGCCTGCACCGTGGCGCCCACTACCTGCTCAACGTTCGCCCCGCAGGCGAGTGGCCGGCGCAGTTCTTCTACTATGCGGGCGGCGTGCCGCGCATTATGGAGGAGATCAAGTCGATGCTCCACCTCGACGTTATGACCGTCACCGGCAAGACTCTCGGCGAGAACCTCGAGGACCTCAAGAACAACGGTTACTACGAGAAGTGCGGTCGTTACCTTGAGAAGTGGAATCTCAAGCGCGAGGACATCATCCGTCCGTTTGACCAGGCCTTCGGCACCGACGGTTCCATCGCCATCCTCCACGGCAATCTTGCTCCCGAGGGCGCGGTCGTCAAGCACACCGTCGTTCCGCGCGAGATGTTCCAGGCTACGCTCAAGGCCCGTCCGTTCGACTGCGAGGAGGACGCCATTCACGCCGTCCTGACGCACGAGGTCAAGCCCGGCGATGCCGTTATCATTCGCTATGAGGGACCCAAGGGTTCCGGTATGCCCGAGATGTTCTACACCACCGAAGCTATCGCCAGCGACCCCGAGCTGGGCGCGAGCATTGCCCTGATCACTGACGGCCGCTTCTCCGGCGCCTCCAAGGGCCCGGCTATCGGTCACGTTTCGCCCGAGGCCGCTGTGGGCGGTCCGATTGCCCTGATTGAGGAGGGCGACCTTATCCGAATCAACATCCCCGAGCGCTCGCTGTCCATCGTGGGCATCGCCGGCAAGGAGATGGAGCCGGCCGAGGTCGACGCCGTCCTGGCCGAGCGCCGAGCCGCTTGGAAGCCCAAGGCTAATCGTTACACCTCCGGCACGCTCAAGTTCTTTACCGAGCATGCAGTTTCCGCCATTCAGGGTGGCTACATGGAGTAGCGCACGTACGCATCGAATTTCTCCTCTCATAGATGTGCGGCACAAAGAGCCCCGAGTTCAGCCACGTCACCGGGGCGCGTTGTTCAGCGCCGCCGGGGCGCTCCACTCAAACGACAAGAGACGTCTTACGCAAGCGCCCGCGTCCGTGGATAAAACCACGGGCGTGGGCGCTTCACTTTATTCCCAGCCGCTTTATTCCCAGCCCTTCCACACGTCAGGCTCGTAGCCAACGGTTGCCTGGCGGCCGTTGCGAACGATGGGCTCACGAAGAATCTGCTGGTTATCGAGCACCTTTTCGAACTTCTGGTCGGCAGCAAGATACTGTACGAGCGCAACCGTGTCGGCATCTTTCGCCTTTGGATCGATCACAGCGTCGATCCCGCCGACGGCGCGCGCCACGCTTTCGAGCTCGCCTTTGCTCATCCCCTTTTCCTTCAAGTCGATGAACTGGAACTTCACACGACGTTCCTTGAAATAGCGCTGCGCCTTCTTAGTATCGAAGCTTTTCTTCGTGCCGAATATCTGGATGTTCATACGTACCGCCTTCGCTCAATTCTCGTCCGTCCATGATACGACAAGGGAGCCGAGCAAAAACAGAGCAGGCGGAGATGGAGGAGGACGGCGACCGACCGTCGGCAAGAGTCGGCCGGATCGGACTGGCGCCCAGCGCGCGCCGGCGACACGCTCGCAGCTGCACACATAGCCGATGTACAAGCTCGCCGCGGCGTTCCCTCGCCCCGCGGTGTGGCGATAGAGAAGCACGCCACCCGTCAACGATGGCGCCTCGGTGAGGAAAATCAACGTCTGGGTTACATCCCTTGAAAGGGGCGAAGACGGCTGCTAGAATACCTCCCCGCTATGAAGGATTTGACCAAAGCATACATCGCAATTCGGCGGCCCCTGGTATACGGGGCCTCTCCTGTTGTTCCCCAAGTGCGCTCTGAGCAGCCGCTTTCTTCCTGTCGTATCTGATGCACGCATAGCACGTGCATGTTATTTCGCCCGTGGGCCGGCGCGCCTTCGGCGAAGAATCGAATAGATACGAAGGAAGCTTATGTCTGATAATTGTACGGTCGCGCCCGCCAATGGGCGCATTACCGGTACCCAGATCCGCATCGTCGCGGTCGTCGTCCTGGGTGCCTTCTTGGCGCTACTGAACCAAACGGTGATGTCGCCTGCGCTGCCGGTCATCATGTCCGATTTCGCCATCGATGCCTCGACTGCCCAGTGGATCATGTCCATATACCCGCTGGTGAGCGGCATCATGGTCCCCGTTTCGGCGTTCCTTATCGACAAGTTCAGCACCCGCGCGCTATTCTTCGGGGCGACGCTGGTGTTCGCGCTGGGCACGCTGCTGTGCGCCGCAGCCCCTGATTTCCTGTTCCTCATCATCGGTCGCGTGTTGCAAGCGGCGGGCTCAGGCGTGCTCATGCCGCTTGTCTCGGTGGTTCCCATGCTGGTGTTCCCCGTCGAGAAACGAGGAACGGCTATGGGCATGGCGGGCATCGTCATGTCGGCGGGTCCCGCGGTCGGCCCCGTCGTAGGCGGCGCGGTGATCGACACGTACGGCTGGCGCACCATGATCGGCGCCATCGTCCCCCTCGCAATTCTCGTGCTGGTGCTGGGCGTGTTCATGCTGAAAAACGTGGGCGAGCTGAAGAACCCCAAGCTCGACCTGCCCTCGGTCGTCCTCTCCACCATCGCCTTCGGCGGACTTCTCTACGGGTTCTCGAGCGCCTCGTCGATGGGTTGGGGCAACCCCGTGGTGCTCGGCTCGATCGTCGCGGGTGTCGTGTGCTTGGTGCTGTTCGTCGTACGCCAGGGCAAAATCGAGGACCCGCTGCTTCAACTGGGCACGCTCAAGACGCGCGAGTTCCGCGTGGCCGCCATCATCGTCACGCTCATCAACGCCGCATGCCTGGTCACCAACACGCTGTTGCCGTTGCTGCTGCAAACCTCGCTTGGCGCTTCGGCCTTCGAAA
Organism: uncultured Collinsella sp.; assembly: GCA_958445065.1. Taxonomy (GTDB): domain Bacteria; phylum Actinomycetota; class Coriobacteriia; order Coriobacteriales; family Coriobacteriaceae; genus Collinsella. Next base: position 3,358 of record CAUCQW010000022.1, on the reverse strand, counting down.
CCGGCATGGCCATGCTTCCCGCCGCGGCGGTGGGCATCATCATCAGCCCTATCTCCGGCGTGGTGTTCGACAAGTTCGGTCCGCGTGCCATCTCGATCGTCGGTCTGGCCCTCATGACCGGCGCTCTGTTCCTGCTCTCGCTTTCGACGGTAAACACGCCCATCTTGGTGGTTGCGCTGTTCTGCATGCTGCAGTCCGCCGGCCAGTCGCTCGCGAACATGCCGGTGAACACATGGGGTGTCAATGCCTTGAAAAATGACATGATCGCCCACGGCAACGCCATCGCGAACACCGGCCGCCAGGTCGCCGGCGGTTTGTGCACGGCGCTCATCATCACGGTCATGACAAGCGTCACCGCGTCGGCCGGCGTCGATGCGAGCATCCAAGTAGCCACCGCCGTGGGCGCGGGCGTCGCTTACAAGGTGTGCGCGGCAATCGGCCTCGTTTCCCTTATCTGCGCCATATTCAGCGTGCGCACCAAGAAAACCGCACCGAAAACGAAGGAGGCATAAGCGATGTCCGAGATTCTGTCCGAGCGCATCCCGCTCGAGCTCGAGGGGACGCCCGTTTCGAGCATCATGATTGAAGAGCCGTTCACCTGCACGCAGGATTGCACGATTTCCGACGTGGTGCGCATGCTCGCCGAAAACGAGGTGAGCAGCATGCCCGTAATCGATGAGCGCAACCAGGTGGTCGGGTTCATCTCCGACGGCGATGTCATGGGAGCCATCGCGCAGCATCGCGCTCACACCATCTTCACGGGCGGCGACGCGTCCATGCTGTACTTCGACGATCAGAGCCTTGAGCAGCGCATCGAAGACCTGAAGGATCGCTGCGTCATGGATTTCGCGACGCGCCAGGTAGTGTGTGCCCGTCCCGAGCAGAGCATCGCCCGCGTCGCCGCGCTGCTGGCGAAGAAGAAGTTCAAGAAGCTTCCTGTGGTTGATGACGAGGGCAAACTCGTGGGGGTCATCCGCCGCTCCGCCATCACCAAATACATCTTCGGCATCCTTTTCCAATAGGGGCAGGTCGCACTTGAGGCGAACATCTCGAGGCATCGAGCCAGCAACTGGACCAGACAACCTTGACACGCACGCGCTTTCCCTCGATGCTTCGGTAAGGGGAGCTGCGAAAATCGCAGCACGGGTGATCGGCGCCGCGCCCCCGAAGGCAAAAGCGAACACGGGAGCGATACAATGGGAAAAGTCCTGGACGAAGATTTGGTTTATGAGATTCTCTCCGTCGTGGCAGAGATTCCGGCGGGATGCGTCGCCTCGTACGGTCAGATAGCGCGCCTCATCGGCAGGGAGAAAAACTCTCGCCTGGTCGGAGCGGTGCTGAGCGAGGCGGATCGCTACGGCGATTATCCCTGCCACCGCGTCGTCAACCACGCGGGACGCCTCGTGCCAAACTTCCCCGACCAGCGAGCACTACTGACGGAGGAAGGAGTCGCCTTCCGAGACAACGGCTGCGTCGACATGAAAAAGCACCAGTGGAACGAGTAGCCAGGCAGCGTAGCGTCGAAAGGAGCGACGCCACGGGGAACGACCTGCGCCCCGCCGCCGGACAACCTATGGCAAAGTGACACGTCCCACAAAGAGCGGCGCACCAGTACGAGACACGACCGCGACGTAAAAAGACCCTATGATACTCGTAAGCATCTATCTGATTGCCCGCCTCGAGGTACCCAAAGAACGAGAGATGCCGAAACCCCTAGACAAAGAAAAAGGTCGGGAGTTTTTATGCTTCCGACCTGAAGTTTCATGGTCGCGGGGGGCGGATTTGAACCACCGACCTTCGGGTTATGAGGTCGCTACGACGTTGTTTCATTCAGACATTTCGACCCAAATTGAAGTCAATATAACTCCAGGTCATTTGATGTTTTCATAGATTTACGAAAGAAAAGTACGCGGAATAATTCGACCCAAATTCGACCCACAACGAGCTTGAAAGCGGTCAGGCGGAGCATTACCCTTGGGGTGTGACCCCACGCAGGGCCCACCACCAAGGGTAATGCCCACCCGCCCCAGCCCTTTGCGCCATTCCGCGCAACCGAGCGCGATTCTCAGGCACTTCAGGCAAGGAACACGATGAACGACCGACCTCTCGTCATAGGCAAAGGAACGAAGCAACGCCGCGACAAATACACGTGGCGCTACCGTCACAGCCTCGGCAAGGATCCGGTCACGGGCAAATACCGCTATTCGCCGTGGCAGACCATACATACCACCAAAAGCCGAGAGGTCGACGCCGCACTCGAAGCCTACAAGGCAGAACTCAACAGCGGCACCTACGTCCAAAAATCGAGGGACACCGTCGGCTCGTACGCAAAAAAGTTCCACGACAACCGCGAAGGAACCATCACGCCGCTCGCCTACTCGACATCCTACTCAATCGAGAACCGGACGCGCACATCACATGCGTGATGCTCATGCTCGACACCGACATGAGAAGGGCAGAAGCCCTCGGGATGACGTGGTCCGATGTCTCCGTCGAGAACAGAAGCATCCTCATTGAGCAGCAGTTCGCGGCCGATCGAAGCGTTCGCTCGCCCAAAAGCAAGAAAAGCGTGCGGAGGATCTCGATAAGCGAGACGCTGACGTCGTATCTCGAATTCTGGAAAAAGGAGCAGGCCCGCGAAATGGAAGCCTTCGGCCTGGAACAAGTCAAAGGCACTCCGCTCGTCCACTCATTCGAACGAACGAAAGACAGGCATCCCCAAGTCAACTTCATGGACCTGAATGGGTTTTCGCGCTGGTTCAGAAACTTCAGCGTCGAGAACGGGTTCGGCAAGTTCGAAGGCGTTCGAACATACCATTATGTGAAGGAAACTGTCGACGGGGAAACGATTTCGAAGCGTTATGAGCATAAAGAGTGGCTCGAATTGAGGGATTACCTCAGGAAGCATCCCAAGGTTCGCGAGGCGAGGCATATCAGCACATATGAGAGCGAGCACCTTCCTTACGGATATTCGGGCCTATCGAGCCACACCGCTACTGCCGCTACTGCCCGCTACTGCCCGCCAGCTTCCGAACCAGCGGGCGGTAGCAGCACCCCGAACATCTCGCCGACAGCGCAGAGAGTCGTCGACCTGGCGGCCAAGGCCGACATCGAGGACGTGATGCTGTGCGACCTGCCCGGCGTCCTGTCCTTCCTAGGGCTGCCACCTGAGACGGAGATGCCGCCGGGCAACAAGGGGAAGACGAAGCTCAAGAAGCTCTACAGGAAGGTGGCGCCGAACAAGGCATACCACTCCGGCGAGCGCGCCAAGGATTTGATCTCGCACCTCGACATGGCAGAGATCTGGAGTGGGAAGGATAAACTGGACTTTCTTTTAAGGATCCTCAAGCGTATTGCC
>CAUCQW010000021.1 GCA_958445065.1 uncultured Collinsella sp. | reverse complement strand
TTAATGGATGGAAACGGATGTTCTATCGGGACACACATTTTGTCCTATAAGCCCAGGTTGCTTTGTACCAAAAGATGGAGCTGTGGTGGCAATGTGTCCGCGTGGGCGGGTAGGATGGATGCATTGATTATTGCGAACAGTTTGAGCGGAGGACCATGCCTGTTCGAATCTATACCACCAATGCCGGCACGGATTTGAGCGATGCCGAGGCGGCGCTGCTGGCCGACCTGGTTGCCCGCCACGGGCGCGCTGTTCTGTTGGCGCCCTCGTTTGCCGAGCTCGACTTGTGCCGTCATGATGCGGCAGAAGCCGGGGTTTCACTGGGTATCGATTACAAGACGCCCACATCGTGGCTCCGCTCGCTGTGGGAGCTTATGGGCGATGGCCGCAGCTTTGTGGATAACCTGCAGCGCCAGATGCTGTTCTCGGACATGGTCACGCGTCTCGACGATGCCGACCTGCAGCCGCTTTCGCGCAGTCAGGGCACAGTGCGCATGCTCGCGCGCATGGCCCGCGACGTGTTGCCGGGCGTTGCGGGGACGGGTGCCGAACGATGCCGTGGCGACAACTGCCAGCCTGAGCCAAAAAGCGATGCCGAGACTCGTGTGTTCGAGCTTTTGCGCGCCTACGCGGGCGGTTTGGACCGTCGAGATATGGTTGAGCCCTGCGAGGCAGCTGACATTATGACCAGTGTCCTGGCCGATAGCCTGCCGGCGTGCACTCGCGCCGTATGCGTGCGCGGTATCACGTCGTTTACGCACGGTCTGCTCGAGCTGCTGTCTGCCGTGGCGAACAATGGGGGAGAGGTCGTCGTGCTGCTTGCCCGCGAACAGGCGGCGATGCGCGAGGAGCTTGCCGCGGCATTTGATGCCCGCGATGTGTTGTTTGAGATCGCGCCGCTAGGGGAGGATGTCGGCGCGTCTGATGCCGCTTGCGGGACCGCCGCTCAGCCTGCCTTTATTGAGGTCGCTGGCCCCCATGCCCGTGCTCATGCTTATGCGGACGCAATTGATGATCTGGTAAAAACGTGCCGGGGTTCCGAGGTCGACGGCGCCTCTGCCGACCCCGTGCGCGTGCTTGCCGTTTCTGCCCGGGCACCCCAGCTGTTCGGTGAGCTCGCCTCTCGTCTGGCGGCTCGTCATATCGCTGCCGAGACAACTGAGTTCACGGCGTTTTCCCAGTCCATCGCGGGCAGGCAGTTTGCGGCGCTTGCCGGCCTGATCGAGCGCATGAAGGCCGCCGATGAGGGCATGGCGTCAAAGACCGAGTGGTGGCCCGCGCCGGAGCTTACCGACTGGATCTACAGTCCGCTTTCGGGTGCCGACGCCGCGAGCGCCCGCGGCTTCGACAAGAACATGCGCCTGTCGCGCAGCAAGACCGCTGCGGGCGTCAAGAGCCTGCTGCAGAGCGTGCAGGGCCAGGTGAGGGGCGCCCGCAAGGCCGCCAGCGACGATAACTGGTTTAAGAATGTGCCGTGCGTGGTCTCGGACGTGTTTCAGGCGCTGTGGCGCGACAAACCCGTGACGGCGCTCAAGGCCATGCTCGCCGTTGCAGAGGCGCTGCCCGATCGCGCTCTAGGCGGTCTTGACGGCCAGGCCCGTCGTCAGGCAGAGACGGCTTTGCTGCGCCATGCCATCGACATCCTTATGAACGATGCTCGCGCGCTCGACGTGTCGCAGGCCGCGACCGTGCCGGTTCTCGACGGCGTTCGAACTAAGGTGGACAAGCGCAGCACCGCTTACGATTACGAGACCTACGAGGTCGATCGCACGCCACGGGCGCAAGTGCGCTTCGTGTCGCTTGCCGATGCGTCGGTTTTGCGTCCTGGCGGCTACGATGCCGTGCTGTTTGCCGATGTCGACCTGGACAGCTATCCGCTTTCGCACGAAGAGGGCCCGCTTGCCACGTTGACGACCGAGCTGCGCCGCGACGGCGTGTCTTTGGAGCCCGCCGCCCTGCTGCGCGTGCGCTTTGGCCGTGCAATGCAGGCGACGAGCGGTCCGGTCGCGCTTGCCCGCGTGACACACGATCGCCAGGCGCGAGAGTGCTACCCGGCAGCCGTATGGACCGAGCTGCGGGCACGTGCCGAGGCCGCTGGCGCTGCCAAGCCCACGTGCGTGGGCGAGGGCGATATCATCGCCGACTTTGATCCCGCGGCAGGTGAAGGCCTCAAGCGCGAGCGCGTGACCTGCGAAGCCCCTCAGCACCTGAGCGATGAAGCCATTCCGTATCTGGTTCTGCGCCGTCGCGATGGCGAGGGCGAGAACGCGCCGCTCGTGCCGCGTCTGACGTCCGCCTCGCAGATCGAGGCCTATTCTACCTGTCCACTGTGCTGGTTCGTGTCGTATCGCGTCAAGCCCCAGTCGATCGACGCGGGCTTTGGCAACATGGAGAAGGGCAACTTTGTCCACGACGTGCTGGAGCATCTGCATGCCCGTCTGCCCCAAGAAGGCATGGAGCGCGTGACGCCCGAGAATCTGCCGCGTGCACAGGAGCTGCTGCACGAGGTCTTTGACGAGACGTTGGCCGAGCACGCTGGCAAGCGCGGCACGGAGGGCCCGCTCGTGCCGCTCTCCCCGGTGGAGGAGCGCCAGGTGGCCGAGATTTTGCCCCAGCTGGAGGGCGTGCTTGCCTACGAGTCCGAGGCGCTTGCCCCCTTTGCCCCGCGCTACCTGGAGTTCACCTTCAACGAGCTCAAGGTCGAGTATGCCGGTTGGCCGCTTGGCGGGCGCATCGACCGCGTGGACGTGGACGCCGAGAATCGTGCCGTGGTGATCGACTACAAGCATCGCACGGGCGTTGAGGAGTTTAAGCTCGCCGACCCTACGGTGCGCGACGAGGAATCGGGCACGGCGCCCATCGACGATCCGCGCTGGTTGCCACCACATACCCAAACGCTTATCTACGCCCAGGCCATGCGCCGGGCGCTGGATTTGGACACCCGCGCGGCGCTCTACTTTTCGACCAAGGGCGGCAAGCCGGCGTTGCGCGGTGCCGCGAGCGCCGAGCTGCTCGAGGAAGAGCGCGGCGACGGCCGCATCCCGGGCCTTAAGAAAGGTTTCCCCGGCGAGGGTGGCAGCATGGACTTCGACGTCCTGCTCGATCGCGTTGAGGCCGGCATCGCCGAGCGCCTGCGCGAGCTCGAGGCGGGCAACGTTGCCGCCGTCGACCCGGCGTCGGTTCAGGCCGCGCATGCGCGCTGCTCGTATAACCACGAAGGAACGTTTGTAAGGAGGGACGTGTAGACCATGGATCTTTCGACTTTGATGCCGCAACAGCTGCAGATTGTCAAAACGCTCGACCGCCCGCTGTTTGTCTCGGCGGGCGCCGGTTCGGGTAAGACCTTTACCCTCACGCGCCGCATCGTCTACGCGCTCTCGCCCGAATCAGGTCCGTTCGTCGAGCATCTGGACCAGGTGCTCGCCATTACCTTTACCAAAGATGCCGCGGCCGAGATCCGTGACCGCGTGCGCCGTGCGCTTATCGACGAGGGCATGGACGAGGAAGCACTGACCGTCGACGACGCGTGGATCTCGACCATTCACGGCATGTGCTCGCGTATCCTGCGCGCGCATGCGCTGGAGCTGGGCATCGACCCCGAGTTCACGGTGCTCACCGATACCGACGAGCTTATGGACCAGGCTGTTGAGCATGTGTTGGCCCGCGCGACGGCGCCCGATGCCGCCCCCGAGCTCGCGGCATCGCTCAAGGCCCTCTATGCCTGGTATCCCATGGCGGGCGAGGGCGGTTCCTTTGGCACCGGCACGACCATCAAGGGCCTGGTGCGCGACCTGCTGGAGCTGTCGAGCCAGTTGCCGGGCGGTATGGACGACGTGTGCGTGGCGCGCGGGCAGGCCGATACCTCGGCACTCGCCGATGCCTATCGCGCGGCGCTGGGCGCAAGCAAGGCCGCGACCGAGAAGGCGCAGGCGGCGCTCGATGCCATCGACGCGTTCGAGGCGAGCGACAAGACCATGGTCGATGCGGCGCGACTCATGATGTCGTGCACCATGCCGCGCGCGAGCAAGGCGTTCCCCAAGGAGCAGGTCGAGCTGCTCAAGGCCGAGGCCGCCGATGCGTTTATCAATATCGTGCTTGCCTGTGGTGGCCCGGCGCTCGATGCGTTGGTGGGCCTGGCCCGTTCCGTGGAGGCCGAGTATCGCGCGCTGAAGGCTGCCCAGTCCGCCCTCGATAATAACGACCTGCTGCGTATGGCTTACGAGGCCCTGCGCGATTACCCTGCCATCCGTGCTGCGTACGAGGGCCGCTTTAAGATGGTCATGATCGATGAGTTTCAGGATACCGACCAGATGCAGGTCGATCTGATCCGTTACCTGACGGGTGCGGGGGAGCGCGCGCTGTGCACCGTGGGCGATGCGCAGCAGTCCATCTATCGCTTCCGTGGCGCCGAGGTCGAGGTGTTCCGTCGTCAGGAGCGCAAGGTGGGCTCGTCTGCCGCGCCCGAGGCGACTGCCGTGGTCGACGCCCCTGCCGGCGAACTCGTCAAACTCGTGCGCAACTTCCGCAGCCACGACGAGGTACTGCGTTACGTGGCACGCGTCTTCGACGGCGATACCGGTGGTTTGATGCAGGGGTTCTTGGATCTTGAGCCGAGTGACGATCGCGAGGACAAGCTCAAGGCAAAGGCTTCGCGCCGCCAGGCGCTGCTCGTTGCCGGCGGCAGCACCCAGGAACGAACGCAGGCGAAAGCCCGTGCGATTGCGGAGCGGTTCCAAGCGCTTGTTAAAGCGGGCCAGCCCCAGGGCGGCATGGTGCTGCTGCTGGGCCGCATGACCAACGCCGACGTCTACGCCCAGGCCTTCCGCGATCAGGGGCTCGACTGCGTCATCGCGGGCGGCTCGGTCTTTGCCCAAGCAGCCGAGGTGCAGACGGTGCGCGCCCTGGTTTGTGCGCTCGCCAATCCGGCCGATACGGCGCGGGGCCTTATGCCGCTGCTCGCCTCGCCGATGTTTGCGCTCGGCGCTCAGGAGTTCCTGGCGCTGGCGACCAAGCTCGATAGCGAGACAGGGGAGACCTCGCGCCGGAATATCGACATGGGCATCATGAGCGATTCCGACGTGCCGGGTTTGCAAGACTTGCCGCTTGTGAAGCGCGCCCGCGAGGTGCTGCGGTATGCGCTTCGTCGCGCGGGCCGCGATTCGTTCGCCGCCATCGCGCGCGACGTGGTCAACGCCTCCGGCTGGTTTGTGCGCCTGGCGCAGCGCGGCCCCGAGGGCAAGGCCATTGCCGCCAACGTGCTCAAGGCGCTCGACGCCGTGGCTGAGGCTGAGGCCGAGTTCGGCAACTCGCCGCGTTCCATCGCGCTGGCCTTCGACCGCTTCTTGGCGGGCAAGGAGGCCCCGGGCGCGCTCAACGAGGAGGGTGACGGCGCGGTACGCATCATGACGGTGCATGCCTCCAAGGGTCTGGAATATCCGGTCGTGGCGGTCGCCGAGTGCTTTGGCGTGCGTAAGTCCTCGGGTGCGGCACAGATGGGTCGCGTCGATGGCGGAGCGCAGGTCGTGGCACTGCCGGCACGCTTCGACGGCGTTAAGCTCGCCGACGGAACCTTTGTGAAGGGCGACGACGTCAAAAAGCAGTTTGAGCATGCGTTTAAGGGCAAGGGCACGTCGCTGTGGCTGCCGCCGGAGCTCATGGAGGACGTCTGCGCGACGGATTCTCCCGCCGAGGCATTTGCCCGCCTGCGCAACGATGATCTGCGGCTTTCGCTCGAGGAGCGGGCCCGCTTGCTCTATGTTGCCATGACGCGTGCGCGCGAGCTGGTGATCTTGGCGATGGATGCCGGCGTGAGCCGTGGCAAGGTGACGGTGCCGACCTTCGACGTCGAGACCGATCTGACCTACGACGTGCTGCGCCGTATTTTGCCGACCGACGCTCTGGACATGCCGCAGCTCGATGCCGACCGCCTGGTGTTCGATAACTCCCAGCCGGGCGACTACGAGCTCATTTCGCTCGCGGGCTTTACCTTTGGCGAGCAGGCGTTTGAAGCCAACGCTTCACTGGATGCCGAGAGCAGGCTTGTTCGCGGCGATGTCGATGTCGCCGATAGTGCTGCGCACTCAACTGTGCCCGGTCCTGCTGACCCCAAGCCCGATTCGTTTGAGCTTGTGTATCCCCAGGCAGTGGGCGTGCGCATGGGCATCTGTCCGTTCCCGGCGCGTGACTCGTATAGCTACTCGTCAATCGCCGCGGCACTCCATGCCGAGACGGAAGACCGTGCCGCCGAGGCTCGTGTTCCCATGGACGAGTCCGGCGATGATGCAGAGTCGGATGGCTCGGAGATGACGGATGCAGACGTGGCCGCTGTCGAGCCCGCCGGCAATCCCATGGCGCTGGGCTCGGCCTTCCACGCCGCCTGCCAGTGGCTCATCGAGATGGGTGCCGATGCGCTGCCCGCTGAGCGTGCCGACGCCCTGGCTCGCCTGTGGCACCTGACGCCAGAACAGCGCGAGCGCTTCGATGTCGCTCTGGAGCGCTGGCTCAAGTCGTCGGTTCGTGCCGAGCTGTTCGCGTGGCCGTGCGTTCGCGCCGAGGTGCCGTTCTTCTCGCTGGGCTGCGAGGACGAGGACATCGCCCGCTACGGTGCATATGCCGAAGGCGCCATCGACGCTTTGGCGACCGACCCGGCCGATCCGTCACGCGCACTGGTCATCGATTACAAGACGGGCGGCACGCCGGACGAGACGCCGGACCAGCTGCTCGAGAAGCACGCCCTGCAGGCGCGCGTTTACGCCGACGTGTTGCACAAGGCGGGCTTTGAGACGGTGACGGTCAAGTTCGTTCGCGTGGAGCAGGCGAATCCAGCCATCTTCGTCGAACCCGCCGAACCTCAAGTAGTCTCCTACAACTTCTAGTCCTCAGATAACTTGCGGTGGAATAAGGACTGTTTTGGCCAAAAAAGCCGCCAAACAGTCCGCATTTCACCGCAACTGCGTGAGTAGCCGTGTTGGTTTGGCTAGGTTCGGGTGCTGTCCGTGCCGTGCGGTAAAATCGTTCAGTCAGAACACGAACCCGCATCGGAGCTCATCACATGGCATTCGTCCATCTGCACAATCACACTGTTTTCTCCATGCTCGACGGCGCAACCCGTATCCAGGATATGGTCAATCGTGCCGTTGAACTTGGCATGCCCGCCGTGGCCATTACCGACCACGGCTACATGTATGGCGTGCCCGACCTGGCGCTGGCCTGCGACGCCGTCAATCACAACACGCCCGAGTACAAAACCTGGAGCCACGACAAGGCCTTCTTGGAAAAGGACCGCCGCGACGAGCTGGTGGAGCCCGACCCCGAGGCAAACCCGCGCGAGCATGCCCAGTACGTCAAAGACATGGCCATGTGGGACGAGAAGGGCAACATCGACGAGCTCAAACCGCCCCTGGTCATCAAGCCCATCTTTGGCTGCGAGGTCTACTTTACGCCGGACGAGACCCTTGCCCGCGACCACAAGCCCGAGCTCTACCACATGATCCTTCTGGCCAAGGACCAGGAGGGCTACGTCAACCTAATGCAGACGGTCTCCGAGGCCGCCGTGCAGGGCTTTTACTACAAGCCGCGCGTGACGCTCGACAACCTGCGCCGCCATGCCAAGGGCATGATCTGCACGAGCGCCTGTATCGCGGGCATCATCCCCAAATACATCGACCGCGGCGACATGAAAGGCGCCATCAAGTGGGCCGAGACCTTCCGTGATACCTTCGAGCCCGGTGACTTCTACATCGAGATCCAGGAACACGGCATCACCACCGACAACGGCCTGACTGACGAGCAGATGGACCGCACGCTCATCGACATCGCCAAGCAGGTGGGCGTCAAGGTCATCGCCACCAACGACTTCCACTACCTGCGCCGCGAGGATGCGCCCGTGCAGGACGTCATCATGTGTATTGGCATGAACGCCAAGGTCGATGACCCCAACCGCATGCGCATGACCGGCTCGGAGTTTTACATGAAGACCGAGGAGGAGATGCGGGCGATGTTCCCGTATTGCCCCGAGGCCTGCGACAACACGCTCGAGATCGCCGACAAGTGCTACGTTGAGCTGGACTGGGACTCTATCATCCTGCCGCGCTTTCCGTTGCTCGATCCCGGCGAGACGCACGAGAGCCAGTTCCGCCGCGAGTGCGAGAAGGGCCTGCGCCAGCACTATGGCGACGACTGGGCCACGCGCGAGATCGGTGGCGTCAACATCAAAGAGCGCTTTGAGTACGAATACAAGGTCATTTGCGACAAGGGCTTTGCCGCCTACTTTTTGATCGTTGCCGAGTACGTGCAATGGGCTAAGGACAACGGCATCGGCGTCGGCCCCGGCCGTGGCTCGGCCGCCGGCGCTATCGTCGCCTACGCCATGAACATCACCGCGTTCGACCCGCTCGAGAACGGCCTGATGTTCGAGAGGTTCCTGTCCCCGCAACGTACCGAGATGCCCGATATCGATATGGACTTCGACGATGAGCGACGCCTCGAGGTCGTGGAGCACGTTCGTCAGCTCTACGGCCCCGAGAAGGTCACCCACGTCATCACCTACTCGACCATCAAGGCCAAGCAGGCCATCAACGACGCCGCGCGCGTCCTGGACTACCCGGTCTACATGGGCCAGCGCCTGTCCAAGATGGTCTCGAGCGACCCCAAGGTCAAGCTCAAGCAGGTGCTCGAAAAGCAACCCGGCAAAGAGGATCTGTTTAACCCCGATTTTGCCGAGGCCTATAAAAAGGACGACGACGCTCGCCGCATCATCGACACGGCGCTCTCGATCGAGGGCCTCACCCGTGGCGAGGGCGTGCACGCGTGCGCCGTTCTGATCTGCCGCGACCCCGTCAACGAGCACGTGCCCACCAAGCTCGACACCAAGGGCGGCGTCGAGATTACCCAGTACGAGGGCCATACCGTCGCCGACATGGGCCTGCTCAAGATGGACTTCTTGGGCCTGCGCACGCTGACGGTTATCTCCAAGGCCAAGGCAAACATCAAAAAGAACTTCGGCATCGACATCAAAGAGGAAGAGATTCCCTTTGACGATCCCGAGATCTTTAAGCTCATGGGCTCCGGCCACACCGCCGGCGTCTTCCAGGTCGAGTCCGCCGGCATGACGGCCACGATCAAGAACATGAAGCCCACCGAGTACAAACACGTCGTGGCATTGATCGCCCTGTACCGCCCGGGCCCGCTGGGCGCCGGCATGGTCTCGTCCTACATCAACCGTATGAACGGCAAGGAGCCGGCCGTCTCCTACGACGACCGTCTGGACGACATCCTGGGCGAAACCTACGGCACCATGGTCTATCAGGAACAGGTTATGCTCATCTCCGTCGAGATGTGCGGCTTCTCCAAGGGCGAATCGGACTCGCGTATCCGTAAGCCCGTGGCTAAGAAAAAGATTAAGCTGCTTACGTCGACGGTGCTGCACTGGGAGGATGGCTCGGACGAGACCACCTACGACCACTGGATGAACGGCGCTATCAAGAACAACTACACGCGCGAGGTCGCCCAGAAAATTTGGGACGATGTTCTCGAGTTCGCATCCTACGCCTTCAACAAGTCGCACTCCGCCGGCTACGCCATCCTGGTTATGCAGACGGCGTGGCTCAAGGCGCACTATCCGCACGAGTACATGGCGGCCGTTCTGACGTCCTATACGGGCAAGACCGACAAGATCGTGCACTACGTCTCGGCATGCCGTCACGACGGCATCCCCGTGCTTTCGCCAGATGTCAACGAGTCCGGCACCGAGTTCACGGCTACCAAGGAGGGCGTGCGCTTTGGTCTGGCCGGCATCCGCGGCGTGGGTACCGGCGTGGCGCAGGCGATTATCGCAGAGCGCGAGGCAGGCGGCCCGTTTAAGACGCTGCACGACTTTGTCGAGCGCGTGGACTCGAGCCAGGCCAACCGTCGCGTGATCGAATCGCTGATCAAGGCAGGCGCCTTCGACTCCACGGGGTATCCGCGTCGCCAGATGATGCACTTTGTGGACAAGAACAACCCCGAGAACATCATCGACGCCGCGGTAAAGCGCCAGAAGGACCGCGCGAGCGGTCAGACCTCGTTCTTCGATATGTTTGGCGACGTTGAGGGCTCGGGCTTTGAGGTGAGCGTGCCCGATCCGGATGGCCAGGAGTGGGACCGCCACCTTAAGCTGAGCCAGGAGAAGGAGGTTCTGGGCATCTATGTCTCGGACCACCCGCTGCGCCCGTTTGAGTATGCGCTCAGTAAGGCGCGCGACTTCTCGTTCTCGCAGATCGACACCGGCTACGAAGTACAGAACCCCACGGGCGGCACCATCAACCAGGAGATTCCCGAGGGTAAGGCGCTGTGGTGGGCCGGCATGGTCTCGAGCGTGTCCAAGCGCGTGACCAAAAACGGCGACCCCATGGGCATCGTGCAGCTCGAGGACATGGAAGGCGAGGCCACGGTCGTGGTGTTCCCCAAGACCTACAAGGAGGCCGAGGGGTATCTATACGGCGAGGTCGATCCCGAGACCGGCGCACAGCTGTCCGATGCGTTTGTGCGCATTAAGGGCAAGCTCGAGCGCTCGGACCGCGGCGACCAGATCATCGCGCAGGAGATTGTGCCGCTGGAGCTTAGCGAGGAGAAAAACAAGCCCAAGGTGTTTGAGGTCATGGTGCCCAACAGCCGCTTTAGCCAGGGCAATATGGCGCGCCTGGCCACGGTGCTCACCACTAACCCGGGCGGCGACCGCGTGGAGATCTTTATCGAGCAGGTGGACGGGCGCGTACTGCGTGCCGAGGTGCCGGCCAAGGTCAACGCACGCTCGATTCCGCTGCTGGCAGAGGCAAAGGCGATTGTGGGTAACCAAGGCAGAGTGACGGTAATTTAAGGACGGCGTTGGCGGGGTAGCTAATTTGGGACGGGGCTATTTTAGCTACCCTTTGACTGACGGCGAATGAGTCGGGGTCGGAATGCATCTCAACCGACATATGGGGGTAGCTAAAATAGCCCCGTCCCAAATTAGCTACCCCGGGTGAGATTGGAGGAAGTGATGGCGCAGGGGACGTTTGTGCAGGCGCTTCGTAAGGAGGCGGCGCTTAGCAGCACCTTTATGAAGGGGCGCTCGCTCATGCTCAACGGTGCCGTGCTGTCGTTTGAGGACTCCGGCTCGCGCTTCTCCAAAAACGTGAACATCGAGGGCACGGTGCGTGGCTCGCGCGGCGACCTGTACAAGACGCACGTGGCGCTCGATATGGACGAGCACGAGGTTATTGACTACGACTGCGATTGCCCCGCTGCCTTCCGCTATTCCGGCATGTGCAAGCACGCCATCGCCACGGCGTTGGCGTATCTGGATGCCAGTGGCGCCGAGCCTGTCGAGGGCCTGCGTACGCCGGTCCGCACGTTTACGGCACCGCCCGCACAATCCAAACAGTCCGCACGCCCCGCGCCTAGCGCATCTTCGGTCAACCCCAACTTTCCCTTCCCTGCGCCCGTCCCCACGAGCCCGAGCCTTGTGGCGGCGCTTTCCGATCTTTCGGACGCGCGCATGGACGAGCTCGCGGCCATGCGTCGCAAGCTCGCCGGCACCATTGACCCCGATGCGCCCAAAGCGGTGCTGGAGCCCTCGCTGGTGCCGTACTACAATCCGCTGTTTGCCGATCGCTTTAACTGGGCGCTCGAGTTTCGCATTCGCTGCGGTTCGGTGTCCTACGTGGTTAAGGATATCGACGGCATGGCCGATGCCTATGTGCGTGGTGGTACGTTCTCCTATGGCAAGAAGCTTACGTTTGCCCATGTACCCGAGGCTTTCGATGACGTGTCGACAAAGCTGCTCGACTTTGTCGCAATGACGGTCGCCTACCTGAGCGACATCACGAGTTCGCGCTCGGCATCGTATGACTTTGCTCGCAGCGGCTTTGTTGCCGAGCGTCAGTTGCCGGTATCCGAGTATTCCATCGTGTCCGTGCTGGACCTGCTGCGCGGCAGGACCATGTCCTTTGAGCCTGCTTGGTCGCGGGGGACGACGACGCATCGCTCCTACGAGGTGGCGGTCGAGCCGTCGCCGCAGGGGGAGGGCGAAGTCCCGGCTAAGCGCCCGCCGCTCCTTGCCGCCAAGATTGCACCGGCGGCGGGAGGCAGCTACGACTTGCGCCTGCCGGCCGATACGTACTGCTTTGTCGCAGGTGACGCAGCCTATCTGGTCGATACGCGCCGCGCGCGCCGTACCGACGCGGCGTTTGCCCAACATGCGGCGCCGTTCCTATCGCACTTGTTGCCCTGCCGCACGCCGGTCCATATCGCTGCCGACCAGGTGGGTGAGTTCTGCCGCATGGCGCTGCCCATCTTGCGCGACTACACCGACCTGACCGCTCCCGCCGTACTTGACGCCGTGGCGCCCGAGCCGAGTTTTGCCATGGCGATTGGCGTCGACGATGGTCTTGTGACCTGCAAGATTACGGTGGCCTACGGCGATTGGTCGGCAGATCTCTTTAGTCTTGGTGCTCCGGGCAGTCCTTTCGAAGAGCAACGCCCCGGCGTTCCGCCCCGCGATACGGTGGCGGAGTTTCGCGTTATGGACACGGCTGCCCTGTATTTCGACTTTTACGAGGGCGGCCTGGCATTTGAGGAGCGCGATGACGAGAGCCTGTTCCACTTGTTGACCGAGGGCCTGTCTGCTCTGTCCGAGCTGGGCGAGGTCATGCTCAGCGACCGCCTGCGCCAGATCTCGGTGCGCCCTGCGCCTAAGCTCTCGGTGCGCGCCACCGTCAAGAGCAACTTGCTCGACGTCGAGCTGGGTGCGAGCGGGCTTTCGGCGGCCGACCTTGCCATCTATCTCGATTCGTATAAGCGCCACCAGACGTTCGCGCGCCTTACGTCCGGCGACATCGTTCGCCTGGACGAGGGAGCGCGCGCCGCGTTTGGACTTGCCGAGGACCTGGGCGTCGATGCCGTCGACCTGCTCGACGGCATGTCGCTTCCCGCGTCGAGCACCCTGTTTGTCGATAGCATGCTCGCGCGCACGCCAGCGCTTGAGGCCGATCGCGACGCTGCGTTCCTCCGTACCGTCGAGCGCCTGGACACGCTCGGCAAGATGGACTTTACGGTGCCCGCCTCGCTCAAGGCCACACTGCGTGGCTACCAGGTCGACGGCTACCAGTGGCTCGGCTCGCTTGAGCACCTGGGCCTAGGCGGCATCTTGGCCGACGATATGGGCCTGGGCAAAACGCTGCAGATGATCGCGCACATTCTGGCGCGCGTGGAGGCGGGGGATACCAAGCCCACGCTCGTGGTATGCCCCGCGTCGCTCGTGTACAACTGGGCTGCCGAGCTGGAGCGCTTTGCCCCCTCGCTTGATGTGTGTGCCATCGTGGGCGCCAAGGCCCAGCGTCGCGTGCAAATTGCCGGTGCCGCCGAGCACAACGTGGTCGTGACGTCGTATGATCTCATGCGCCGCGATATCGACGAATACGTCGAGCAGGACTTTGCCCGCGTGGTACTCGACGAGGCCCAGTACATTAAAAACCCGCTCACCCAGGTGGCCCGCGCCGCCAAGCGCCTGCCGGCCGGCGTGCGCTTTGCCCTGACGGGCACGCCCATCGAAAACCGCCTGTCCGAGCTCTGGAGCATCTTCGACTTTTTGATGCCGGGCCTTTTGGGTACGCGCGACTCATTTGCCAAGCGCTTTGAGAGTCCCGTCGAGCATGCCGAGGGCGACAGCGCCGCTCGTCTGCAGGCGCTTGTGTCGCCGTTTGTGCTGCGTCGCGTTAAGGAAGACGTGGTGACCGACCTGCCCGAGAAGATCGAAGACACGGTGATGGCGCAGCTTACCGGAGAGCAGCGCAAGCTCTACCTGGCCAACCAGGACCGCATCGCCCAGCAGGTGCAGCACCGCGAGGCATCCGAGTTTAAGAAAGACAAGCTCAAGGTGCTTGCCGAGCTCACCAAGCTGCGTCAGATCTGCTGCGACCCGCATCTGCACTATGCGGACTACAAGGCGGGAAGCGCCAAGCTCGATACGTGCATGGAGCTCGTGCACGGCGCGCTCGACGGCGGTCATCGCATCTTGCTGTTCAGCCAGTTTACGGGCATGCTCGATATTATCGGTAAGCGCCTGGCAAAGGAGGATATCGCCTTCCTTAAGCTTACGGGCGCATCGTCTAAGGAGAGCCGCGCCAAGATGGTTGCGCAGTTCCAGGCGGGCGAGGTGCCGGTGTTCTTGATTTCGCTCAAGGCGGGCGGCGTGGGTCTCAATTTGACGGCCGCCGACGTGGTCATCCACTACGACCCGTGGTGGAACGTGGCGGCACAGGACCAGGCGACCGACCGCGCCCACCGCATTGGCCAGCAGCACACCGTGACCGTGTACAAACTCATCGCCAAGGATACGATCGAGGAGCGCATTATGCAGATGCAGGAGTCCAAGCGCGATCTGGTCAACAGCGTGCTCGGCGGCGATGGTATCTCGTCGGCACTGTTTACGCGCGAGGATGTTCTGGCGCTGCTCGGTGGCGACGGTCGCTAGCCGCGCGCGGGGTGGGACTGCTGGAGCGGACAGGACGGTCGACGCATTTTGGCCCGACCGCTTGCCTGATCCGTTATGTGTTCATTTGCAATGCCGTGGATGGTTTGTCTGCCTTTGGGCATAAGAACCATCAAGAACATTGGCACATCAGCAAAGGAGAACATCATGGCGAAATTCTTTAAGGACCCCGACGGTAAGCTCATCGCTGCCCTTGGCGACGGCGTTGCGACCCCTGCCGGTTGCACGGAGCTGACCGCAAATACTGAGGACGCGGCGCACGAGAAGCACGTGCCCGTCGTCGAGACCGAGCGCGACGGTCACGTGATTCGCGCACGCGTTGGCTCGGTCGAGCACCCCAGCCTGCCCGAGCACTACATTGAGTGGATCGCCCTTGAGGCCGAGGGCCGTCTGGAGGTCCATTACCTCCAGCCCGGCATGAAGCCCGCGACGTTTTTCGCGGGCGGCTCCAAGACCGGTACCGTCTATGCCTACTGCAACCTGCACGGGCTGTGGTCCGCGACATTCTAGGAGCGCGTCCCCGCTCGGGGTATCATAGCTAGCATATGCACATGCAAGCGCCGACTGCATTATGCGGCCGGCGCTTTTACTACGATTTCGATGGTTTACGACGGAAAGGGCTGGGCCATGAAGCTCGCGCTTGCACAGATCGATATGCGCCTGGGTGATATTGAGGGCATTTGCGGCCGCATCGAGGACCAGGCTCGTCTGGCCCACGAGCGCGGAGCGCGCGTGCTGTGCGTTCCAGCTCCGCTCTTTATGGGCGCCATGCCCGGTGGCCTGGTGGGCGCTGCCGACTTTGAGCACGACATGCTTGCCGGCTTGACTGGTGTCGCCGAGCGTATCCAGGAGCTTGACATGATCTGCATCGTGCCCGCGGCGGTTTCGTTTGAAGGCCAGCCGCTGCTCGACTACATGATGCTCAAGGACGGTCATGTGGTGCCGGCGCGTTCGAGCATTGCCTTGCAGCGTGGCGAGAACAACGACACGCGTTGGGCGCCGCCGGTGTTCGACGTGGACGGCGTGCGCATCGCTGTGATTTTTGACTTGGACCGCGAGCTCGAGATGTTGCCGACCGGCGTCGACCTCATCGCGTATTTCCAATTCAACGCGTTTGACATGACCGACCGCGAGACTGCCGCCATTGCCGCCGTTCGCAGCGGCGCCTACCGCAAGATCGCATCCAAGCGCAGCGTGTGGTTTGCCTGCATGGCGCCGGTCGGTGCCTATGACGAGTCGGTGTATACCGGCGGTTCGTTTGTGCTCGACGACTGCGGTCGCGTGGTGGCCCAGGCGCCGTGTTTTGAGGAGAGCCTGCTGGTTCAGGAGATTCAGCGCGGCGTGATGCTCGATGCCCTGGAAGATCACGAACTGCCCGAGTTCCGTTCCGAGGAGTGGTTGTGGCAGGCGCTGGTGCTCGCCGTGCGCGACAACGCTCGGGCCCACGGTGCGTCGCGTGCTGTGGTGGCACTCGAGGGTGACCTGCCGTCATCCCTGCTGGCGGCGCTGGCCGTTGACGCTCTGGGTTCGCGTAACGTAATTGGCCTGGTGCTGGGGCGCAACCGTATCTTTACGCCGGCGCAGGAGGAGGCCGAGGCTGCCCGCTGTGCCGCCGTCCGTGCCATCGCCGAGCGTTTGCACATTCGCACCGTCGAGCGCGATGCACCGGATGCGGCGCGTGTGCTCGATCGCGACGTGTCGGCGGGCGATGCCGAGCGTCTGCGCTCGCGCACGCTGGGCCTCATGCTGGAGGACACGGCGCTCGAGCTGGGTGCGATGGCGCTGAGCCCGCTGTCCAAAACCGAGTATGCGCTGGCGGCGCCGGCGCTTTGCGGCGGCTACCAGGGCGACTTTGCGCCCTTTGGCGATGTGTACCTGTCGACGCTTGAGTTTGTGGCACGTGTGCGCAACCGCACGTCTGCCGTGGTGCCCCAAGAGCTCGTGACGCTCAACGCGGTGGAGGATTGCATGGAGCGCGTGCTGGCGCAAGCGCTCTCGACGATCGACGGTCCGGTCGATATGCTCGACCGCGCGGCACAGCTGCTCGGCGGGCTTGAGCCGGGTGAGGTCGATGGCGCGCTCGAGGCGCACGTGGACCGCAATCGAGCTTTCGACGACATCCCGATGGCCGCTGGCAAGCCTGAGGCTTGCTCGCTGCTGCTGATGCTCGTTCGACAGGGTGAGGCTGCCCGCCGCATGTTGCCGATGGCGCCGATCGTCTCGGCCCGTTCGTTTGCCGAGCGTGCCTGGCCGTATATGCTCGCGTGGTCCGACCTGGGGCTTAACGGCAAGGAGCGTATGACGGTCGATTCGCTGGCGCGCGCCGAGGTGCGCCGTTTTGCTGACGAGGATACGAGCGAGCGCGTGCGAAACGAGATGATGGGCGTGCTGGGCGAGCTACTGGGTATTTCGCCCGAGCAAATGGAGGAGCTGCGCTCCGAGGACGGTCAGCGTCGTTTGCACGAGGGAATGAAAAAGTTCGAGGGCGAGGTTCAGGACGCCATCGATAAGATGATGGGCGGTCAGGGCGGCCCGCAAGGTGGGCCCCAGGGCGGACCGATGCCGCACCCGCCGGTGGATCCAAGGCAGTTCCCCTTTTTCTCTCAAAACTAACTCTGGGATAGGGCCAAGGTTACGCGGTTTTACCAAACCGCGTAACGAGTCGACGCTGCGCGAGCCCCTGCCGGGCAATCTGCCGCTCAAACCGTCGCTTGCGTACAGAAGTACGCGGCGCTCCTCTTTCGTGACACCTTGCCACGGCAGGGACTCGCTCGCTGACTTATGCTCAACCTATGGTTCAACCTTGCTTGCTAGATACGGTCGCTGTTGTGTTATTCTAGAACAGACGTTCGTGAATAGTGCGCGGGGCCTTGCCTTGTGCTTTGAAAAAGACGAGGGGAGGTTGGCTTGGTTATCTTGGGCATTGACCCCGGTTTGGCTCATACGGGTTGGGGGATTATCGAGGAGCGTCGTGGCGAGGTTCGCTGCCGTGCCTATGGCTGCATCGAGACCAGTGCCGGAAGTCCGCTCGCGGTGCGCCTGTCGCATATCGCCCGCGACCTCAAGGGTGTCGTGGAGCGCTACCGCCCCGATACCGCTGCTATCGAGAGCATTTACTTTGGCGCCAACGTTCGCTCGGCCATCCCTACGGCTCATGCCCGCGGTGCTGCACTCGTGGCGCTTTCGGAATGCGCGCTCGAGATTGGCGAGTACACGCCCATGCAGATCAAACAGGCTGTTGTGGGCACCGGCGCCGCGGACAAACGGCAGGTCGCCTACATGGTGCGCACGCTCACGCAGCTCGACCACGACCCGCATCCCGACCATGCCGCCGATGCCCTGGCCTGCGCCATCTGCCACGTAAACCTCAGCCGCACCCGCGCCCTCACCGGTGGCGAGTTCTATCAACAGAGAGGAACCGGATACTGATGATTTCCCAGCTCCATGGAACGCTTGTCGAGGCCACGATGAGCTCTGCTGTCGTCGATGTGTCGGGCGTTGGCTTTGAGCTCGGCATCTCGGGCAGCACTGCGGCCACGTTGCCGACGCCCGGCGGCGAGGTCCGCCTCTATACGCGTATGCAGGTGCGCGAGGACGCCATGACACTTTTCGGTTTTTCCTCCAAGGATGAGCGCACGATGTTCGATCGGCTCGTGTCCGTCTCGGGCGTTGGCCCGCGCTTGGCGCTCGCCGTGCTTTCCACCTATACCGTGGGGCAGCTGTATTCGCTGGTGATGGCCGAGGACGACAAGGGCATGGCCAAGGTACCCGGTGTGGGCAAAAAGACAGCTCAGCGCCTGATCCTGGAACTCAAGAGCACCTTTGCCAAGGATAAGGGCTTTGTGCCGGTCGACGTGATTCCCGGCCAGGTTGCGATGCCCGTGCCCGCTGCTGCTCCCTCGGCCATCGATGATGCCCGTGCGGCGCTCCTTTCCATGGGCTTTAGCCCGCAGGAGACCGATGTTGCCCTGAGCGGGTATGATGGGCAGAATATGCGTGTCGAGGATCTGCTCGGCGCGGCGCTTAAGCGACTCGGAATGGATGCGTGATGTGGGAAGCCGATGACTCTCAGGACCTGTGGGCGACGCCCGGTAACTCGCCGGCGGCATCCATGGCGCACGGCGAGCGCATGGTGGGCTCGGAGCTGACGGCCGAGGACCTCGATGTCGACCGCACTTTGCGCCCCCAGCGCCTGGACGACTACTGCGGCCAGGAGCACATCAAGCAGAGCCTGCGCGTGTTGATCGAAGCGGCGCAGAACCGTGGCGAGACGCTCGACCACGTGATTTTCTCGGGTCCTCCGGGCCTGGGCAAGACCACGCTGGCCACCGTTATCGCCAACGAGCTGGGCGCTCAGATCAAGACCACGAGTGGCCCCGCCATCGCGCGCACGGGCGACCTGGCGGCCATCCTTACTAACTTGCAGCCGGGTGATGTGCTGTTTATCGACGAGATCCACCGCCTCAACCGTTCGGTCGAGGAGGTCCTGTACCCCGCGATGGAGGACTTTGCCCTCGATATCGTGATTGGCAAGGGTCCGGCGGCGCGCTCGATTCGCCTGGATATCCCCAAGTTTACGCTGGTAGCGGCAACGACTCGCTCGGGCATGTTGACCGGCCCACTACGCGACCGTTTTGGCATTTCGTATCGCCTGGATTACTACACCGTCGAGGAGCTCGCCCAGATTGTGACACGCTCGGCGACCATTCTGGGTGTGACGATCGACCATGCCAGTGCACTCGAGATCGGCTCGCGTTCCCGCGGTACGCCGCGTCTTGCCAACCGTCTGCTCAAGCGCGTGCGCGACTACGCGCAGGTGCGCGGCAACGGTCCTATTGAGCTTGACATTTGCCGTCAGGCGCTCGAGTTCTTTGAGATCGACGAGCTTGGTCTGGACTGGATGGACATTCGCATCTTGGAGACGCTTGCCAAGACGTTCTCCGGCCGTGCCGTGGGCCTGACGACGCTTGCTAGCGCGGTGGGCGAGGACCCGGGTACGCTTGAGGATGTCTACGAGCCCTATCTGCTGCAGTGCGGCTTGATGATTCGCACGCCCCAGGGCCGCCAGGCAACGCTTCGCACCTTTGAGCATTTGGGTATTGAACCGACCCTGTAGGAATGGGCTTGTTTTAGCGCATCTGTAGGCTATCGCTGGGCATCGGGTAAACATATCGCCGTTCATCGGTTATGGGCGTTTTACTATTGCGCGCCCGTGCTATGCTGAATTGGTCTTTTTCTCATTCGGTAACGAAAGGACCGCCCATGCCTACTGACATCGAAATCGCACGTTCTGTCACGCCGCTGCCTATTACCGAGGTGGCCAAGAACGCCGGCGTCGACGTTAAGCACCTTATTCCGTACGGCTTCGACAAGGCTAAGGTCGACTATTCACTGCTCAACGAGCCGACTGATCACCAGGCCAAGCTCGTTCTCGTGACCGCTATCAACCCAACGCCTGCGGGCGAGGGCAAGACCACCACGACCATCGGTCTGGCCGATGGCCTGCGTCGCCGCGGCGTCAAGAGTGCCGTGGCCCTGCGCGAGCCTTCGCTCGGCCCTGTCTTTGGCGTTAAGGGCGGTGCTGCCGGTGGCGGCTGGGCTCAGGTGATCCCCATGGAGGATATCAACCTGCACTTTACCGGCGACTTCCACGCTATCGGTGCTGCCAACAACCTGCTGGCCGCCATGCTTGATAACCACATCCAGCAGGGCAATCAGCTCGGTATTGACGTTAAGCGCATCACCTGGAAGCGCGTCGTCGACATGAACGACCGTCAGCTGCGCCATGTTATCGATGGCATTGGTGGTAAGGCCCAGGGCGTGCCGCGCGAGGACGGCTTCGACATCACCGTCGCCTCCGAGGTCATGGCAATCCTGTGCCTGTCTACGAGCATCAACGACCTCAAGGAACGCTTGGGTGAGATTGTCGTCGGCTATAGCTTTGCCGGCGAGCCCGTCCGTGCCCGCGACCTCAAGGCCCAGGGTGCCATGGCCGCGTTGCTTAAGGACGCGCTCAAGCCCAACCTGGTGCAAACGCTCGAGGGCACGCCCGCGTTTGTCCACGGCGGTCCCTTCGCCAACATTGCCCACGGCTGCAACTCTATCATGGCCACGCGTATGGCGATGCGCTTTGGCGATGTCGCTATTACCGAGGCCGGCTTCGGTGCCGATCTGGGTGCCGAGAAGTTCCTCGACATCAAGTGCCGCATGACGGGCGTTCGCCCCAGCGCTGTCGTGATCGTCGCGACCGCTCGTGCGCTGAAGTACAACGGTGGCGTCGCCAAGGCCGACCTCAACGAGGAGAATCTCGAGGCACTCAAGGCTGGCATGCCCAACCTGCTGCGTCACGTCGACAACATCCAGAACGTTTATGGTCTGCCCTGCGTGGTCGCCATCAACCGATTCCCGACGGACACCGAGGCCGAGCTTGCGCTCATCGAGTCCGAGTGCCAGAAGCTCGGCGTCAACGTTAAGCTATCCGAGGTCTGGGCCAAGGGCGGCGAGGGCGCGCTCGAGCTGGCCGATGAGGTTATGCGTCTGATTGAGCAGCCGAGTGAGCTCAAGTTTGCCTATGAGGACGGCGCCGATGTGGCCGACGCTCTTGAGGCCATTGCCACCAAGGTCTACCGCGCCGACGGTGTTGACTTTACGCCGGCCGCCAAGCGCCAGCTCGCCGAGCTGCGCGAGAACGGCTTTGGCAACCTGCCGGTGTGCGTGGCCAAGACGCAGTACAGCTTTAGCGACAACGCCAAGGCCCTGGGCGCTCCCGAGAACTTCCGCATCACGGTGCGCGAGCTCAAGGTTTCCGCCGGTGCCCACTTTGTGGTCGCACTGACTGGCAGTGTTCTGACCATGCCGGGCCTGCCCAAGGTCCCTGCGGCCGAGAACATCGACGTCGACAACGACGGCAACATCACCGGCCTGTTCTAAGCCTGCTGCCCATAGCTGCTTGTCCGCCCCGCCGTGCCCACAAGGCCCGGCGGGGCTTTTTTATCCTTAGGCCCGCGCATGTCTTGTAGATACCGACGGGCTCTGCCCATCATAGGCTTTTGCGCGGGTAGAATGCATGGATAACTTGATGCTCACGCGCGACGGAAAGGAATCGTTGCATGGATCAGGACAAGACAACCGTGATGGGCGGCTACGGCTCCGCGCAGGCTGGCGATAGCGCCGATGCGACCCGCGTTGTTCCCAACCCCGGCTATACCGACCCCGCCGCGACGCAGCCTTCTGCCGAACCCACGCGGGTTATGGGCTATGGCGATACACCGCGGGATCCATTTGATTATGCACCGCAGGACCCGTATGGCAATGCGGCGGCAGGCACTTATAACAACCTGCCGCAAAATCCCATTCCGCAGCCTCAGCAGACGACGTATATGCCGCGTATGGCACAGACCCAGCCTCGTTATGAGTCGCGCGATCCGTATGCGCGCCAGCCTTATCGCGAGTATCCCAAATCGATTCCGCAGTATGGTGAGGACGAGGAAGAGGCGCCGTCGCGTTCGTCGAGCGTGATCAAGAAGATCCTCATTGTGCTGGCGATCTTCTTTGCGCTGTCGGTTGTGTTTGCCATTGTGTCGGGCATGCTCAACAAGCGAGGTGCTACAACCAGCACGACGGCCGAGCAGACAGAGGTCGCCCAGGCGGGTGCAGTAGAGCTGGGCGATATCCCGGGACAGTACTGGTCCAACGCCAAAAAGATTCTCAAGTCGCGTGGCGCCGATCTTTCGAATGCCGTGGTCCTGACTGATGATGGCTCAACGCCCGTCGTCGATGCCAACTGGGTTGTTACTTCTGCCTATTATAACGACAACGGTAACCTCGAAATTCAACTTACGCACAAGAACAGCTCGGGCAACTCGTCCGACGGCCAAAGCGGCACCGACAGCTCGAGCTCCAACATGCTGGAGGACCTGAGCAATAAGGCGCAGGAATTGGGAGACAAGGCGCAAGAGCTGGGCGATACGACACAAAACCTGGGCGATACCGCGCAGAACTTGGGAGACATGGCGACAGATGCCTGGAACGCCCTACAAAACGGCATTTTGGGTGCACAGGGAAACTAGCGGCCGAGCGGAGCGGGGCTACAGCTGCTCGGCCGGACGGTCGGGCGAGCTGAAGCCCGAGTCAAACGTGACGACGCATGACGCATCGGGCCGGCGCTCGTGCACGATGCGCGTGACGAGCTCCAGCAGCTCCTCGTCGGATATGTCAAAGTCGTCGGGACGCACCAGGTCAAATGACACAAAGCCATCGTGTTCGTGAAGGTCGTGGATGGAAAGCGCGGGGTCGATCTGCACTACGCCGCGCTTGACCCAGCCGCGCAGGTCGTCGCCGGTGGTGGCGATGGGGTCGCAGTGCAGCGTGATGTCGATGCCCATTTGATGCTTGATGTCGTGTTCGATGGTGTCCAGGATCTCGTGGTGTTCAAAGGCATCGCCCTCGCCGGGCATTTCCACGTGTGCGCTGGCAAACTGACGGCCGGGGCCGTAGTCGTGCACCATGAGGTCGTGTGTGCCCAAGACCTGGGGGTACGACATAATCCTGTCGCGGATTTCCTGGACGAGCTTGGGGTCGGGCGCTTGTCCCAACAGCGGGCTGATGGCGTCGCGCACCAGGCCCATGCCGCTGATGCAAATGAAGATGCCCACGCCCAGGCCCGCCCAGCCATCGAGGTCAAAGTCGGTCGTTTGCGAAATAAGCGCTGCGGCCAAGACCGAGCCCGAGGTGATGACATCGTTTTTGGAGTCCTGTGCCGTGGCGATGAGCGTCTCCGAGCCGATGCGGTCGCCCAGCGTGCGGTTGAACGCGGCCATCCAAAACTTGACGAGCATGGACAGGACAAGGGCTGCCATGGAGAGCGCCGAATACGCGGTGGGGGAGGACTTGATGATCTTGGCAACTGACTCCAGGATCAGGTTGATGCCGACGGAGCAAACGAGAACGGCGACAAACAGCCCCGCCAGGTACTCGTAGCGGCCGTGGCCGTAGGGGTGGCCTTCGTCGGCCGGGCGGCTGGCAAGGCGGAACCCGAGCAGACTCACGATGTTGCTCGAGGCGTCGGAGAGGTTGTTGAAGGCGTCAGCGATGAGCGAGACAGAGCCGGCGAGCAGGCCCGCGATGCCCTTGGCCAAGCACAGGGTGATGTTGAGGCCGATGCAGATGAGGCTTGCGGCAAAACCCGCTTTGGTGCGGCAGGAGGTATCGACCGGCTCGCTTTCGCTGCCGGGAACAAGCGTATGTACCAGCCGATTAACAAATAGCATGGCGGTCATCCTCACAATCATGGTTAAAGGGATAGTGTAGCTCGCATGGGCGCGCCGTGCGCCGGTGCTCAGAAAATGCAGCAATGGTCTGCCCGCGCTAACGAGCAGGGCTTCTTGTCCGACCGGGTGCTCCATTTTGGGCCATATGGGTATAGGCATGTGCCTGCCTGCCCGACATACTTAATGTCGACAGCCCCTGCGTAAAGGAGGACGTTTCCATGGACGAGATGTTTGCCATTAAATGCCAAAACTGCGGCGGCCCTATGTACTCGCACCAGGCTAAACGCAGCTTTGAGTGCGCCTATTGCGGTACGGTCGTTCCGTGGCAGGCCGATGTGGGGGAGCCCAAGAGTGCCCTGGGCATTCGTCATACGCCGTTGACGGTGGTGGATGGGCTACTTAAGCTCACCCATGTGTCGCAGCTCGAGCGCCCGGTAGACCCGGACTGGTATTTCTTCAATGCGCACTGGCGCAATCAGTCGGTTCTGGAGCATCTGCTGTGGGAGGACCGCGGCACGGCGCAGGAGTTCCAAGAAGCTACGCATGTGAGCATTCCCTGCCCCTTCTGCGGTGCGTCCTTTGAGGGGTCATCGACCCAGCGCGTGTTTGAATGCCCGTCCTGCGGCAATAAGATCGGCGTTGCCGACCTGCTCAAGCCCGGTACTTTTAGCAAACGCCTGACCATGGGCGTTGGTGCGGAGTATGTACCCGAGCAGGGCATTCCCTGCGAGATCACTCCGCAGCAGGCGCGTGCCAATGCACTGCAGCTGGTGCGCCAGTACCCCGACGCCTTTGCCGGGCACGACGTGGAAGACGCGATTCAAAATGACATGATGCTCTTCTATTTCCCCATGGCGCTGGCGGATTTGCGCATGATGGCGTCCTTCCCGGGCAAGGGGCTGAGCAAGGAGACCTTGGTGTACTACGAGGTGCTCGACTGGGCGTATCCGCGGGCAAACTACCTGGACGTTCGCCTTATGGGCATTTTGGAGCCGTGGGACTTTGGCAAGGTGGGGCCGTTCGATCCTGCCATGCAGGAGGGCGACTTCCGCGTTGTCTCCGTCGATGCGTCTACCAAGGACCAGGTGGTCATTGATAAGCTGGCGCTCGACGTTGCCGGCAACGATGCCGAGGCGGTGCTGGGGCTCAATAAAAAGAGCATCCGCACCTGGGCGCGTAAGGCCCGCAAGCATAAGGACGGCCTGGTGATGGTACCGGTCTACTTTGTCGATCGCCCGGCGTCGGATAGCCGCGACGGCGAGCAAGTGCGCATCGCCGTGAACGGCCAGACAGGTCGCGCGGCCGCGGTAGTGTTCAGCGACAAGCGCGAGACGCATGTGGTGGCACCGCTCAATCCCAAAGTGATACTGTCGAGCGAAAGCACCGTGCACGCCACGCCCATCGAGGTCAAATACGTTAAATCGCCCTTCCTATACCAGATCGTGCGCCGTGGAGGCGGCGAGCAGCCGCGTCAAGTGGCAGCGGCGGCCGAGGGTTCCTGCCGGGAGGAGAAGCCCAAACGCAAGGGATTGCTCGCTGCGATTTTTGGTAAGTAGGGGAGTGGCGCCGGTTGACATGACGGCGTGATAGCCAGGGGCACGGGGCAGCTCACGGGAATGCGGGCTGCCCCGTTTTTATTCGGCGGCAGGACCCGCAGGCACTCCATTAAACGCTCATGCTCACAGCGCAAACGTTGTGCAACATTACGTTTGCCGATAGCTATTAAAAAATGTCCGTTCGCGGTAGTAGTATCAAAAAAAGAGGGGCTCCAAATGGAACCCCTCTGGCAAGTCAATTTGTCCCCTACGGGACGCCTTCCGAGGAAGGCATTTTTGGCAAAGCCGTATTTTGACTCGCAGTGTCGATGTAACTGGTAATCGACAAGGCAACTGTAGCACAGCGCGGAAGGGCTGGCCGACATGAATTTAAGAAACTACTCTGGCGACTACAATATCGGCCTCGACATGGGAACCGGCTCCGTTGGTTGGGCGGTGACTGATGCCCAGGGCAAGCTTCTGCATTTTAAGAAGCAGCCGACGTGGGGTAGCCGCTTGTTCGATAGTGCGCAGCCGGCATCCGAGGCGCGCGTTCATCGTGGCCAGCGTCGTCGTTACGTGCGTCGTCGCTGGCGTCTCGACTTGCTGCAAAAGCTGTTCGAACCCGCGATGAGCGAAGTCGATCCGGGCTTTTTCATGCGACTCAATCAGTCACGAACCATCGAAGGCGACCCGATCTTTACCAAGGACTTCACGAAAGCCGATTACTACGATCGTTTCCCGACCATCTACCATCTGCGCGCCTATCTTATGGATACCGATGAGCAGGCCGACCTGCGCCTGGTGTATCTTGCAATCCATAACATCGTTAAGCATCGTGGCAACTTCTTGCGCCAGGGAGAGAAGCTGACGGCAAAGACGGCGAAAACGTCGGATGCCCTCGAGCGTCTTAGCGACTCCCTGCAGGCTTGGTGCGAGTCGAGGGAATATGATGTTGCAAAAATCAATAAAAGCGCCGTCGCAAAGATCCTCGTTGATGAGAGGTCTTCTCGTTCGCAAAAGGCAAAAGACATTCAGGCCCTTGTAGTGGTTGACACAGGAGACGCGACTGCGAATAAAAAGCTGGCGAAGGGTTTGTCGAACGCTGTCGTTGGCCTTCAGTGCGAGTTCAAAGACGTGTTTGGCGAGTTTGAGTGCGAGGCAACCAAGATCGCGCTTTCCGATGACGAGAAGCTAGAGGCGCTGCAGGCCGCATGTCCCGATGACTGCGCCGAGTTTCTCGAGGCGATCTGCGGTGTTTATTCCGCCTATGTTCTCCAAGGTCTTCTTTCGTACGCCGAGGGTCAGACGATTTCTCATAACATGATTGAAAAGTACAAGCAATACGATCACGACCTCGAAACACTCAAATATTTGGTCCATGGTGCCCCGAAAGATGACGCTGATACGTTTGGCGGCTATGCGCCCGGGTCGTATGATGCGTTTTTCCGCGGGTCAACATACCATGATGCGAATGCAGACGATCCTTCGCGCGACTATGATGTCTCGAAGGCCCAGGGCTACACTGCCTACGATCTGCATAAGCTCTCCTACGATGACTTTGCCAAATCGGTAAAGAAGCTCTTTGCGGGAACGGGCGCGGAGACGGATGAGCGCTATATCGCCATGATGGACGCATTCGACAAACAGCGCTTTTTGCGTCGCCTGAAGACGAGCGATAACGGCGCCATCTACTACCAGCTGCATCTTGAGGAACTTCAGGCTATTCTTAAAAACCAGGGGCGCTTTTATCCGTTCCTTAAGGATGAGGCTGCAAAAATCGAGAGTCTGGTCACGTTCCGTATTCCGTACTATGTGGGGCCGCTGACGTCTAAAAACGCTGCCCAGGACAAACACGGCAAGCCTCGATTTCAATGGTCCGAGCGCAAGCCCGGCATGGAAGATGCAGCAATCACGCCTTGGAACTGGGATACCGTAATCGATAAGAACAAGAGTGCAGAGAACTTTATCCTGCGCATGACGGGTGACTGCACTTATCTCGCAGACGAGAAGGTGCTTCCCAAGCAGTCTCTGCTCTATGAGGAGTTTTGCGTCCTGAATGAGCTCAATGGCGTTCGCTGGTCTGAGGATGGTGACGATTGGCGGCGCTTGGATGCCGCGCAGCGTGAAGGCATTGTCCATGAACTTTTCCATAAAAAGCGCCGCGTTACTTACAAGATGATTGCCGACTGGCTTGTAAAAGAGGGTGACGCAACAAATCCGGTTGTCCGAGGTGGCCAGGGCGAGAGCGGTCTTGAATCGAAGATGGGCTCGTATATCTTTTTTGCCAAGGACATCTTTGGTGTTGACGAGTTGAGCCGTGCCGAATATCCGGTTATCGAGAAAATCATTCTTTGGAACACGTTGTTTGAGGACCGCTCAATCCTTAAGGAAAAACTACAGGATGAGTTTGGTCCAAGTGGCAATGGAATGCTCGACGCCGAACAGATTAAGAAGATTTGCAAAAAGCGCCTGACCGGTTGGGGACGTCTGTCGGAGAAGTTCCTGACGGGTATCAGGATTGATACACAAGCCGGTCGATCTATGAGCATCATGGACGTGCTGCGAGAAGGAAATCCCAGCTCAGAGCGCCGCTTGGGCGAGACTATGGTGATGATGGAGATTCTCCACGACAATACGTTGGGCTTCCAGGAAAAAGTGGATGAGTATAATCGCAAATACTATGCCGAAAACGAGAAGTCTCTCGGCGTAAATGAGCTCCCTGGATCTCCTGCGATTCGCCGCAGCCTGAATCAAGCGATTCGCATCGTTGACGAAATCGCTAAGATTGCGGGATACGCGCCGGCTAACGTATTTGTTGAGGTGACTCGCGACGAGGACGAAAAGAAGAAGGGCAAGCGGACCGCGAAGCGCTGGGACGCCATCGAGGACGCTCTCAAGGCGTTTAAGGCCGAGGGCGGCGACTTGGCTGTTATGGGCGATTTCAAGGAACTCAAGGCGGCAAACGTTAACCTTGACGAGCGCTTGACCCTCTATTTGATGCAGAACGGAAAGTGCTTGTATTCTGGTCGCGCTATCGACCTTAATAAGCTTATGGCGGGCTCGGGTGAGTACGAGGTCGACCATATCATCCCGCGTGCATACATTAAGGATGACAGCCTTGAGAACAAGGCGCTGGTATACCGCGAGGAGAATCAGCACAAGACCGACCAGCTTTTGATTGATAAGAGCATTCGCTGGAAGATGGGCGAAACATGGAAGCAACTGCACCAGGCGAAGCTCATTGGCGATAAAAAGTATCGCAACTTGCTGCGTTCTTCCATTAACGATAATGCGATGAAGGGCTTTGTGGCTCGCCAACTTGTAGAAACGAGCCAGATGGTCAAGATGGCTCAAGCGTTGCTGGAGGCGCGTTATGCCGGCGAGGGAACTAAGATCGTTCCTGTTAAAGCAAGCATGTCGCACAACCTTCGTGAAGCTGCCGGTTTGGTCAAATGCCGTGAGGCAAATGATTTTCACCATGCACATGATGCGTATCTGGCATGTCGCTTGGGTCTGTTTATCCAGATGCGCCATCCGGGTATGTACGAGAACCCCATTGGCTACTCGCATGTGATTAAGAAGTACGTGCGCGAGCAGTCCGAGCTGTTTAAGAAAACCCATCGCATGCCCGGATCTGCCGGTTTTGTCGTCAATAGCTTTATGACTGCGGGATTTGACCCCGAGACGGGCGAGGTCTTTGACGATGCTTGGTCCGAGGACGATGAGGTCAAGCGCTATAGGGGCAAGTATCTTCCGGACGGCTGGAATGCTGCTGCGGAGGTCGAGGGCATTCGCCGTGCGTTCAACTATCGCCAGTGTTACATCTCGAGGATGCCGCAGGAGGATACGGGAGCGTTCTGGAAGGCAACGATTTACTCGCCGCGTGATCCCAAGATGGGTGCAAAGCTTGAGTTGTCGACCAAGCAGGGGCTTGATGCTAAGCGGTACGGTGGTTTTTCGAGCCAGCAGTTTGCGTATTTCTTTATCTATAAGGCCAAAAAGAAGGGGAAGCCGGTGTTCCGGTTCTCTCAGGTTCCCGTGTGGCTTGCGGCGCGCATCGAGGGCGACTCGGCGGTACTCGGCGAATATGCAAGGGGACTTGCGGAGAAGGAAGGTTTGGAATACGTCGGTATCACGAGGCCGAAGATCTACAAGAAACAGCTGATTGAGGTGGACGGCGAGAGATTCTTTATTACGGGGAAAAAGGAGATGAGGAATGCTACGCAACTGGCTTTTTCAAATGAGCAAATGAAACTGCTCGCAGGAGATACGTGTAGCGAAGATGCTATCAAGCTTTTGGATATGTTTAATCCTGCGGCTTCTTCCGTCTCTGGCAGGCTGCTGCGTCAACTCAAAATTGAGGCGATCATAGAAAAGTGCGCAACTATGGATGCGGAAGATGTTGTTGCAGTAGTCAAGCGCCTGCTTGCCTTGGTGAATGGAACAATGAATATGGTTGATTTGTCACCCGCGGGCGGCTCAAAGTTTTCGGGTTGTATACAGCCTAATTATTCAAAGTTGCTGAGCGATTCAAATGTGACGGTTTTCCTTATTGATCAGTCCGTAACGGGTATGTTCGAGAGAAGGACCCGTGTCGGGCTTTAGGAACATTGTCATTTCTAGCCCCTGCAAATTGCAGTACAAGGGCGGCTACATGGTTGTCCGCCGCGAGGACGACACGGCGAAGGTCCACCTTTCGGAGATTTCGTCGGTCGTCCTCCAGACCAACCAGGTGTTCATAAGCGCTTATCTGCTCTCGGAGCTTGCCAAGGCAAAGGTCGCGTTTGTCGTTTCTGACGAGAAGCGCGACCCCATTGGGCAGTATTTGCCGCTATATGGGGCTCATAACACCAGTAAGCGTATTGCAGAACAGCTTGAGTGGGGCGAGCCGATCAAAAAGCGCGTATGGCAGCGAATCGTGCGCGACAAGATTAAGCATCAATCTGACGTGCTTCACGCCCGTGCACGTGAGGAGCAGGGTGAGACGCTCAGGAGCATTGTTGCCGAGGTACGCTCTGGAGATACAACAAATCGCGAGGGTCATGCCGCTCGGCTGTATTTCAGCTCTCTGTTTGGTCCGTCCTTCTCGAGGGATGACGATACGCCTCTTAATGCTGCTCTCAATTACGGGTATGCGATTCTGCTATCGAGTGTCAATCGTGAGATCGCGGCGCGCGGATACCTTACGCAGGCGGGGATTTGTCACAGAAATGAGTTTAACCAGTTCAACCTGAGCTGCGATTTTATGGAGCCGTTTAGGCCTCTTGTCGACCGCATTGTATTCGATAACTTTGACGGCGAGTTCTCTAAGGAGACAAAGCTGCTTTTGGTTGACATGCTCAATCAGGGAATCGCGTATCGAGGCGGCACGTATCGCGTGGGCTCCGTAATCTCTCTGTATGTTGCTGACTGTTTCAAGGCTCTTGACCGGAAGTTGTCGGTGGACGAAATCGAGTCGTTTGAGGTCGTATGAGTGTCGGGGAAAGGATCAGATATATGAGGCTTGTCGTTTTCTTTGATTTGCCCGTCGATACTCCTGCGCAGAGAAAAGACTACCGCGTGTTTCGCAAGTTTCTTCTTAAAGATGGCTATCTTATGCTCCAGGAGTCCGTGTATGCAAAGCTTGTTGTTAATGATGGGGCGGCAGGAAGTGCAGTACAAAGGCTCAGGAAGCATCGTCCGCCGTCCGGCCTCGTGCAAGTCCTTCGCGTGACTGAGTCTCAGTTTTCGACCATGGAGTACATTACGGGCAACCGCGAGGCTCATGAGGAGATAGACACAATGGAGGAGCTCCTGGTTTTATGAGGCTCGTGTTTTCGGGACTTGAGAACTCGTTGGAGCTAACGGCAGGGGAGACATCGGTTTTGCAAGTCGAGAACTCGGCCCTGTTCGCGCGGATTGTAGCTTCCTTGCAAAACGGATTGGGGCGCCAGGCGATGGAGCCTTATTCCCTTTGGAAAGACGATGAGGAGATTAAGCCCGGCAGCGCCCTGATGGTAGTGCCTGATGCTTTGAACCTTCCATGGGATGACCGTGCGTTTATGACCGCAATCACCAAGAAGGTTGAGCGCGAGTTTCTAGAAGACGAAGATCTGCGTATGCAGGTGGAAGAGGCTGAACGTGCAATAAAGCTACGTTTAGGCGGATTGAACCTTGGCTTTAATGCCGATTTGGGGTTTGGGTTAGAATGGGATTTGAAGCGCTACCTCAAGTTTTTAGGATTTGGTGCAGCGCCTCAAGAAGATAAATCGTTCCTTGATAATCTGCTGAATTTCCTTTCATTTGCTCTTGACGCTGGCTGCAGGAAGACAATCGTATTTGTAAATCTCAAAACTTTTTTGACGGAAAATGAGCTGCAAACGCTCTATGACCACGTGTTTTTCCTTAAGTTGAGCCTGTTGCTCCTGGAGAATAAAAAAGATACCATGGCTTACAGACATGAACATAAACTAACGGTTGACCTGCAGTTTTTAGAGCATTGAAAGAACAGACCGGTTAGATTGAACGTCCCGTCGCAGTAGGGAATTTGCTCCAATGGTTTTGGAGCAGTGTCGATCTAACTGGTAATCAAACGTTGTTCGGGTCAAACGAGCCGTCTGTCTCGTTTTGGAGCAGTGTCGATCTAACTGGTAATCAAACCTCAGACTTCCTCACGTTTATATACCTATCGTTTTGGAGCAGTGTCGATCTAACTGGTAATCAAACCAATGACCCGCGGATTCCTAACATGATTAAGTTTTGGAGCAGTGTCGATCTAACTGGTAATCAAACCAAATTAAAGCCATTCTCAACAAGCGAACGTTTTGGAGCAGTGTCGATCTAACTGGTAATCAAACGTCATCATCGACCGCTGCTGGGTGTCGGAGGTTTTGGAGCAGTGTCGATCTAACTGGTAATCAAACTCGAGCGGCAGGGAACTAGAAACGGCCTCGGTTTTGGAGCAGTGTCGATCTAACTGGTAATCAAACACAGCGGAGGAGTGGAGGCTCCCCGATGCGTTTTGGAGCAGTGTCGATCTAACTGGTAATCAAACACGATATTTTTTTGGCAACAGAGGAAAGTTGTTTTGGAGCAGTGTCGATCTAACTGGTAATCAAACTAAGAAATGGAGTACATGCACATAGACGTCGTTTTGGAGCAGTGTCGATCTAACTGGTAATCAAACGGAAAGGTACTCAACGTTCGTGATGAAATAGTTTTGGAGCAGTGTCGATCTAACTGGTAATCAAACAGGACAATGCACGGCAATGATTTGTTCGGGTTTTGGAGCAGTGTCGATCTAACTGGTAATCAAACGGTCGCTCGCACGGTCAAGGCTAGGAGAACGTTTTGGAGCAGTGTCGATCTAACTGGTAATCAAACATGTTGGAGCCGGGACGCTGGTAGTCTCCGTTTTGGAGCAGTGTCGATCTAACTGGTAATCAAACCGATTGGAGCGGCCTATGAACTTGTTTCTTGTTTTGGAGCAGTGTCGATCTAACTGGTAATCAAACTGGGACAATGTGCAGGCTTTTCGATGGCGAGGAACTGCATGCGCGCTGCGTGATGATGTTCAAGCGCGAGCTGCTGGAATCGCATTACATGACTCAGGGAAAGGGTCAGCCTGCAGCCTACGACGCTGCGAACCTGCGGTACAGTTACCAGGACACATTGGGCGCATGGTTGGATGAGGTGGCGTGGCCAGAAGATGCTCGAGTTTAAGAAGGTCGAAGACGACGGTAATGTCGCGATGTTCGAATACTATCCCGAGGGCAAGGGAGACCCGGGTACCGTGGTCCTCGACCGCAGCGTCGGTATCGTTTCCGTTCTGTCCGTATCGCCGAACGATAGGCATGAGCGCTATGTGGAGCACATGTTCGCAGAGGCTCGCCGCATGCTGCGCGATGGTAGCGTACGGGATGGCGGCGCCGTTTTCTGGTACTAGCCAAGCACACAGCCGCATAGTTTTGGAGCAGTGTCGATCTGACTGGTAGGCAGACGACAATATACTCTGTTTATTACTGCTAGCTGGCGGCCGCCACGAGCGGTCGCATTCGTCTGGAGTTGATGTCACCATGTCCGATGCAAACGCCGAGTTTATCGACGCGCTCATCAGACTGTTGCTCGAGCGGTAATTTTCCCCTTTACGCTATTTCTGATTATCGCTGCGATAGCAATTATTATCGCAATCCTTAATATCCTGCTGGGCGGCTAGGTGTCCCGCATCAATAGAACGAACAAAGCACTCGACACCATTTTTTGGAGCGGTACCGCTCTGGCGGGCAACCAAGCCGTTGTCATGTGCCACGGCGCCCCGTTGTTCGTCGACCTTATGGGCAACCGCTCCGACCACAAGGTGCTGACGGACGTGGTCGGGGAACGCGATGACTACGAGAGGGGCGCACTCGTCGTCGCACCCGACGACAGGCTGCGGGTTTGCGGTGACGGCGGGCTTGGGGCTGGGGAAACGTGGGGGATAACACGGGCGAGTTCATAACGTTCCAGCCGAGGAAGGCAAAAATGAGAAGCATAGCGACGACAGACTACACGCGGAACGCGGACTTCCCGATCAAGGTACTAGCGGAGAAGGACAAGGTGCTTGCGTTCATGCGCGGGCCAGCGCCGTTCTGTGCGACTGCTGGACGATTCGAAGACGCGACTACGGGCAAGACGGTGTGCGATCGCGCATGGGGTTGGTATAGGCACGGTGACTGGCAGTGGAGCGATCGCGATGCCTATCACGTTGAGAAGTACGACCTAGAGCTTGAGCCCGAGTTCGTGGACTACGCACTGAGACATTTAGATTTTAAACAGTGTCGATCTAACTGGTAATCAAGCCTCTGTTCAGATACGAGGAGGGCTGCAGTGGCTATTACACCGCACTTTGGAATAAGGTGCATGCAAGACCTGCCTGGTGACTACAGCGACTGCATCGTCGACTCCGTTGACCTTCTCAATTCGCAACTTGCGTCCCATGAAATGAGTTTCTTCTTCGATAGCTGTGATTTTCGTCAGCAGATTATCGATGGGAAGCACTGTTGGGATATGTTCGGCTGGGCAGTCCCGAATGAGCTTGTGCATGAGCTCGAGCCT
The DNA here is from genome assembly GCA_958445065.1 of uncultured Collinsella sp. Classification (GTDB taxonomy): domain Bacteria; phylum Actinomycetota; class Coriobacteriia; order Coriobacteriales; family Coriobacteriaceae; genus Collinsella. The sequence goes on along the minus strand of CAUCQW010000021.1, from coordinate 3,804 downwards.
GCATGGATTGAAAACGACAATGTAGAGCTCGAAAAATACGACTACATCTGCGCGAGCTGGGAAGACCTCGACGGCCAGCCCCACGCTGCCATTGACGGTAGCCTTCCCGCGGAGGCCTACGCATGATTGCCCCGTGCCGGATATCGGTTGCCTCCTGGTCGCTTCCTGTCAGCATCAAATCCATCCCGTAGGACTGATGGAATGTAGCTGCTTGGGCGGTTCCGCCCTGGGCTCGCTCTGGGGTTGGAACCGTCTCGTTTGTTTCATCGGTTCCGCGACGCCGTTGCTCTCTGATGAGATAATATGCTGGTAAAGGACGCGCACCCTGGTTAAGAACCGAGGCCCGCGTCCTTTTCAGCGTTTCGAGTGCGCAGGGGAGGTAACGCCCGTCGGGGAGGACGTAAAGGTTTTCTTCCTCCCTCAGTCCCGTTGGGAGTATCGGGGTCTCGTTTTCGTCCATTTGGAACTCATCGATATTCGTGATTTTCCTCTCCATGATGCCTCCTGCCTTATTTTTTGAATCGCGCCCTAAAACAGGCAGCTCTCAATCAGCTCTTTTCCGCGCAGGGTATCGACCCACTCCTGCGGGATGGCCTCGATGCCGTATGCCGTGCCGGCGAGCGCGCCTGCGACGGCCGCGGTGGTGTCGGTGTCGTCGCCCAGGTTGACGGCGGCAAGCACGCAATCTTCGTAGCTGTTGGTGTTGACAAAGCACCAGCTGGCGGCCTTAAGGGTGTCGCGCACGAAGCCGCCGGACCTGATTTCCTGCTCAGGCACACCTTTCAGATGAAGCGCCCACGAGGGAAGCGTGCCGTTCATCACGCCCCTCATCAGCTCGACAAATATGATGCATGCGTCGGTCGACGTTCTGTGAGCGTGGGTAATTGCAGAGACCTCACGGATCTCTTTACCTGTCGCATCGGTGAACGCCAGGGGAGCGATGCGCATGAGCGAACCGTTGCCGTTGTCGCGCTCGCCGGAGCCTCCTTTGCCGGTACGCAAGGCGCGGGCGGTCGTGCCGCCGTAATCGAAAACGCCGTCAATCGTATACTCGCCACGGGCAATCCAGCCTACGAACTTGTCGTGCACGTCTGCGGTGTCAATATGCCCGAGCTCCCTAATCGAGTCACAGGTAGCAAGCGTCATAGATGTGTCATCGCTCCAGGTGCCGGCGGACTGCCCATGCGTGCCGTAGCCGATCATGTCCGTGCATTCGAACGTGCCGCGGGGCATGAACTCATACGGAACGCCCAACGCGTCGCCGACGGCAAGTCCATAGATGCAGTCGCGCAGTGTTGTTTTCGGTCTGTCTGTCATGGAGCGCTCCTCTTATGTCGGGGGATATGAAACACCGTCGGGGGTATCGGTCGCAACGTGCTGCTACCCTTGCGCTTCGCCATTAGTCGCTTCGTTGATGGCGCGGTACTCGGCACTCAGCTCGCGCGCCAGCTCTTCCTTGCTTGGAAGATACGGCAGGTATTTGGCGGCAAACACTTGGTCGTTGTCTTCGGGCAGCGTGTACTCGACGATCGAATCGCTTTTGTCCGCGCAGAGCACGATGCCTATGGGCGGATTGTCGCCTTCGTTCATGAGCTCACGCGTGTAGTAGTTCACATACATTTGCATCTGGCCCAGGTCCTGATGCGTAAGGTCATCGGTCTTAAGGTCGATGAGCACGAAGCAGCGCATCAGATAGTTGTAAAACACAAGGTCAATATAGAAATGGCGCCCATCAAAGGTGATGCGCTTTTGGCGCGCCTCGAAAGCGAAGCCACGGCCAAGCTCCAGCAGGAACTTCTGAAGATGCGTTATGAGTGCCTGCTCTAGATCGCTCTCGCGAAACGCAGCATCGTCCGTGAAACCTAAAAACTCCAGTACGTATGGGTCGCGGATGATATCCTCGGGGCGACGAGCCGGGGCGCTCTTTTGGATTTCCTTGGTGACGGCCTCCTTGTCCTTGCTGGCAAGTAGGCGCTCTCGGAACATGGTGTTGATCTGGCGTTCGAGCTGACGCGTGCTCCAGCGAGAATCGGCGCATTCGTTCATGTACCATGTTCGAGTTTCGGGGTCAGGAATGCGTATTAACCTGCGGTAATGTGTCCAGCTCAATTCGGGACGCAGTGAGTCCCGAATTGGAAATGCAAGATGGAACTGACGCATTTTACGCAGCTCTCTTGCTTCAAAACCTTTACCAAAATCCTTGGTAAGTCTGATTGCGAGGGCCTTGAGCAGCGCCTCTCCATACTTGGCGCGCTCCTCTCCGCCCTGCTCATCAACAATGCTCTTGCCGATCTCCCAATACGCCTCAACCATCGCAAAGTTAACGGCGGTATAGGCCTTGTCGCGAGCGGCGTTGAGAATCGAGGAAACCTGCTTGTAAAAAACTTCTGGCACGATTGCCGATTCTCCACGGTTTACCAGTTCGCCCATCACTGTCGCCCCACTTTCCTCTTGTGGAATGCATCTTTATCGCATTTAGTTTAAAGCCTCGCGCGGACACGAATTGCTGTGCTGTCTGGCACCTTCGCATGGGAGCCTTGCGGTGACTAAAATGTGGCCATAGAGGCAGTTTTAGCGAACCCCGCGGGAGTGACACGCATGGATAACAACACTTTGCTACTCCTTCATGACAAAAATAGGGGCGCAGAACGGTATCCTGCGCCCCTGATTGAGCCGATGCGTCTGAAAGCCGGCTTGCCTATTCGCTAGCGCCTTCGTTGCTTTCGCGGTCATTGGTAAGCATTGCCGCGCCAGCGACCGTTGTCGCCACGGCGGCGGCAGCGAGCCCGGCGGCAACGCCAGAACCGTCGCCCGTGTTGGCGAGCTTTCCGCCCGAGCTCTTGCCCTGGTCTCTCTTGTTGCCCTTGCCGTTCTTGTCGGCGCTACCTGCGTTGGAGCCCGTGCCACCGTCGGTGCCGGCGCCGTTGCCGCCCGCGTTGCCCGAGGCTGCAACGGTAAAGCTTGCGGCTCCGTCGCTGGCGAGCGTGTAGTTCTGCGCCGCGTCGCCCAAGAGACCGTTCACGCGCACCCAGTACGTTCCTGCGGCAAATGTTTCGCCCTCGGCCATTGCCGTGCCCGGAGCGCCGTCCGCGTCGTGCACAAACTCGAGCTGGGCCGTGCAGGCATCGGTTTCGAGCTTGCCCTCGAGTGATGCCGCAATCTTGGCGCGCACGTCTTCGCCGGCCTTAAGGCCTTCGAGTCCCTCAAAATGGGGCGTCAGCGCGCGTGGATCGATATCGATAGGCACAAAGCCCTGCAGTCTTGTAACGGTCTCGTTGCCCAGGGCATCAACATCCACGTATTCAATGGCAAACGCATGGCCCGAAGCCGCCACGTTGAGTACGTTGCTGCTGTCGACAAGGCGGAAATGGCCCTCGCCAACGGTCTTGCCATCCTGGAGCGAGGCATCGCTCAGCGAGTCGCCGTACGTCATGCGCATGCGGGTCGGGAGGTAGTACGAAGCCGTCTGCTTGTGCTCCGTATCGTAATTGCGCTGGTAGATGCTCCGGGCCAGCGCCGCATCAACAAAGTCGGATGCGATGATGCCAATGTGCTTGAGGTAATCTGACTTTGTATCCTCGGTGCCGCTGGGGTTGATGTACGGGCTCTTATACAGATGCTCGTTGACTACTCGTGCCGAGGTAAAAGGATTGCCTCCGTGCGACAAGCCCGTGCAGCTGGTGTAGTTGATAGACCAGCAGCGCTCCAGGACTTGCTCCTTGGCCCCGTTATCGTCGTCGACATCTACCTCGTTGCGCGTGCGCCCGGTCGTTTCCTTCAGCGCATTATCGACCCAGCTGAGCT
>CAUCQW010000020.1 GCA_958445065.1 uncultured Collinsella sp. | reverse complement strand
ACGAGCGGGGGCTCCTGTCGTTTCCGTGCCCCTGGATTGGGTCATAGTGTCTGACTTATGCTCAACCTACGATAAATCCGAGCTGAACGAGCTACTCGCTGTAGCGGGTGGCTATGGCAGCTTGCACCATTCCGGCGCTCATGAGGTAGGTCACCAGGAAGTATCCGCCATAGGCTGCCAGGAAGATTGCACAGGTGAGGCCCACGGTGCCGCCGATGCTCATATTTCCGAATATGCTCACCAGCTCGATGATCACCTTAAGTGCCACAAAGGAGTGCGCCAGGCCCACTGCCAGAGGGAACAGGAAGAACACTGCTTGCTGCGCCATCACCGAATGGCGAATCTGGCGGTCCTCACAGCCGATCTGTGCCAGCACACGATAGCTGCGGCTGCCGTCGGCCACGTTGGAGAGTTGCTGGATCGACAGAATCGCCGCGCATGCAACGACCAATACAAAGCCGATGTAGATGGCTAGGTAGCTAATAAGACCGTTCATTTGCGCTGCTTGCGCGTACATCTCGGAGCGTGTGATGAAGGTTCCCCACGACCCCGGCTCCTTGCCGTCAACGAGCAGATTGTCGAGCACAGTGTATTTAATACTCTCGTCTGCCTCGGTCGTATCCATCCCCTGTTTGTAGTTAACGAGCAGGCTACTGGAATACGGCTGCAGATTAAGTTGGGACAACAGCTCGTCGGCAACGACGACGGTACCCGGATTACTGCCCATCGCCGAGTTGGCGATGGCCGCCGCATCTTCGTCCGACTTATCGGTTGCGGGCTTGAGCGTATGCCCGCCCAAGGTAAGGGCATGGCCGCCAGCCATATACTTGGTGTACAGGTCGACCAGCTCGCCGCCCATATCACACGTGAGCAGATACTGGTCGTGACCGATGTGCACCGGCTCCTCGCCCATCATCTGACGCAGTTTGTTGTACTGGCTCGCCGGCGTCACAAACAGACCCATCGTATCGGCATTGCTACCCCCGAACGCCTTGGGAAGCTTTTCGCCCATGGCCTTGCACATTTCACTTGGAGTCACCGAAGGATCCGAACCGCCAAGCGGGTAACTCAGATACGAATCGATCTGCACATGCTCACCGGCAACATCGGCAATATTGACCTTCTTGCCGGTCTCGTCGTTGTTGTCCGCCGACTTGCCCTTACGATCGCCGTGCCATGGATCGCCGTGCCATGCGGAGTACAAATCGACCGTACTATCGGCCAGCACCATGCGATCGGCTTCAGACGGATTGATGTACTCTTTGTAGTAGTCGAGCGTATCGGGCGTGTAATAGACATACGTCTGTGACACGTCAACAGGGTTATAGCGCTCCAGGTTTTCGTTCATCACATTGGCAATCGACATACCGCACGTCACCGAGGTGATGGCCAAAAACAGGAGCATCGCGATGACGCCCATCGAAAAGCACACCGTGTTGACCTTGGCCGCAAGCTGGCGCACGGTAAACATGTTGAGGCCGCGCCAATACACGCCGCGCAGGCTCTGCAGCAGCTTGATGAGCATGCCCGAGAGTCCCCAGAACAGGGCAAAGGTGCCCACTGTAACCATAGCGGTCGTAATGCCAAACTGGTTCATGGCCTCTTGCAGCTTGCTGTCCGTCGCGGTTAGCGGGAACCCATCACGTAGCAGACGGTAATAGGCCACGCCCACAAGCACCACGCCCACGGCAAAGATGGCAATCGCAATCCAGGGGTTGCGCGTCTTGATGCTCTCGTTGCGACGCTCGGCACCCATAAGCTCGATGAGTTTGGTGCGACGCACGGCGCGAAGGTTCAGCAGTAGCGTGAGCACAAACATTACGAGCATGCAGGCAAGGGTCAGATTGAACGCATGCATCGAGAAAAAGAAGTGGAAATTGGCGATCTGTGTCTTAAAGAGCGAGGCCGTAAAGAACGTCATGAGCTGGGAGAGTCCCACACCCAGCACAATGCCGGCGACAAAGGCCACGACCGATACTATCACGGTCTCGAGCGCCATGATCGTGGCGACGCGCCCGCGCCCCATGCCGAGCACCTGGTACAGGCCAAACTCCTTCTTGCGGCGTTTCATGATGAAGTTATTGGCATACACCATCAAAAAGGCCATGACACCGGCCAAAAAGTACGTTAGGTCGCCGAGTATGCTGCCCATAACCTGCGCCAAGCCCTCTTCATCGATGCCGGCGATGTCGACCTGCATCGAGATGGTGTTAAAGGCATAGAAGACCGTGACGCCCAGGGTGAGCGTCAGCAAGTAGACGAGGTAGTCGCGGCCGGCGCGGCGGACGTTGCCCCAAGCGAGTTTACAGAGCATCGGAGCCCTCACCGCCCATCATGGCAACGACCTCCATAATGCGGTCGAAGAACTCTCGGCGGTCGATGTCGCCGCGGCGCAGCTCGGTGAAGATCTTGCCGTCGCGAATAAACAGCACACGGCTCGTGTAGCTGGCGGCAAAGCTGTCGTGCGTGACCATGAGCACGGTGGCGCGTAGGCGGCGGTTAAGGGCCTCTAGGCTCTCGAGCAACAGGCGGGCGCTTTTGGAGTCGAGGGCGCCGGTAGGCTCGTCGGCCATGATCATGGTGGGGTCGGTGACGAGCGCGCGAGCCGCGGCAACGCGCTGCTGCTGACCGCCGGACATCTGGTAGGGATACTTGTCGAGCACCTGGCTGATGGACAGGCGCGCTGCCACATCCTGCACGCGAGTCGAGATCTCTGCCGAGTTTGTGCGGGCGATGGTGAGCGGCAGAGCGATGTTCTCGCGTGCCGTGAGCGTATCGAGCAGGTTGGAGTCCTGGAAGATAAAGCCGAGCTCCTCGCGGCGGAACTGCGAGAGTTTGGCCTGCTTCATGCGCGTCACGTCCTGGCCGTTAATGCGGATCGTGCCGCTCGTGGCGCTATCGATGGTCGACACGCAGTTGAGCAACGTCGACTTGCCCGAGCCCGAAGCGCCCATGATGCCAACAAATTCACCGCGGTTGACGGTAAAGCTGACGTCGTTGAGCGCGCGGGTCACGTTGCCCAGCGCTCCGTATACCTTTTCGAGATGCGCGACCTCCAGTACCGGGGTCGCCATGTGCGTGGTTTGCATACCGAGTCCTTTCTTGCGATTAGTCTACGGCATCTATAGTCGCAAGAAGCCGAGTCGGCTACCATCGATATGGCTTACGCTTGCCTTACCGTTGTGTAAGGTACGGGTAGCTAGCCTGCCACGTGTTGATATTGAGAGAGGACTCCTGTTGAAGACCGTTCATGTTGCCGCTGGGATCATTCGCAAGGAAGGATCTGACGAGCTGCTTGCCGTGCAGCGCGGCTATGGCGACATGCAGGGACTTTGGGAGTTCCCCGGTGGCAAGCTCATGCGCGGCGAGACGCCCGAGGACGCCGTACGCCGCGAGCTCATGGAAGAGCTGCAGGTCAAAGTCACCAACCTGCGCAATTTCTATACCGTTGAGTACGACTACCCCGATTTCCATCTCTCCATGGAGTGCTACTACTGCTCGCTCGCCGATGAATCCGATGAGCCTCAGAAGCACGACCGTCAGCTCGATATCCGCTGGATTCCGCGCACCTCGCTTGCCACGGTGGAATGGATGCCCGCCGACAAGGGGCTCATTGATGCCCTAATTGAGCTGAAGGAAGACCGGCTTGAGGCAAGCGCCGCCGATGACGCCGAGGCCGCCATGGCCGACGAGTCTGCCGCCAAACCCAAGCGCGCACCTAAGCGCCGTAGCAAAAAGCGCCCCAAGCCCGGCCTGCTGGACGGCATCGATACCTCGGACCTTTCTGCCGACGAGCGTGAGCTCGTGCGCCGTCGCGCCGCTATAAAAAAGTCCATGAAGGGCAACAAGCGTGCGAACACCAAACCTGAGCTGCTCGTTCGCCAGCGCCTGCGCGCCGCAGGCCTTACGGGATACCGTCTGGAATGGAAGGTGCCCGGAAAACCCGACATCGCCTTTCCCGGGCGCAAGATCGCCATCTTCGTCAACGGCTGCTTTTGGCATCGCTGCCCCAAATGCAACCCAAGTCAGCCCAAGCGCAATGTTGAGTTTTGGGAGGCAAAGTTCCGCCGCAACGTCGAGCGCGACCGAGCCGCCGTGGCAGCACTCACTCAAATGGGCTGGACACCCATAACCATCTGGGAATGTGAGCTCAAAAAGGACCGCATCGACGCCACGATGGAAAAGGTCATCGAGCAGGTGCGCACCGCAGAGCTGCAGCGCTAGGAACGAGCCGTCCACACGCCCCGCACGTCCGCGCCACATCCACGTCACAAACCTTAGAAAGCTCTTAAGCCCAAAACCTTTCAAGAGTGTTACTCGATAGTTTTTACCTGCGGTTTCATCGTAACACCAAACCAGGTTAAGCCTTTCTTTAGCGCTTCTTTGCGACGTCCGCGGCATAATACTGCCAACGCACGGGATCTAGCAGCACACCCCGTGCGCAAACTTTTGGTGGACATCGAGGAGGCCGCATAAGCATGCATTCTTCCAATGACGCAGCACAGCAGCCATCCCTAAATCATGCGAACCTTTTCTCCTTCCCCCCGACACAGAGAAACGGCTTCCTCGACTCCCCCACCACAAAAGCCAAACGCTCAACCGACCAGAGCCACAACTTGCGAGCATCGTTCGAAAAGCTCCAAGCATCCCTAGACAAGGCGTTCCCCGAACAGGCAAGAGCAATCTAAGCCCATCGCGCTTTATACTGATGCCATGCGAAACATGGATCACATAGAATTGCACCGCGGAGGACGCGAGGAAGCGTTTCCCGAGACCGGCGAAGACTGGCCCTATATTGCCGAACGCGCAGAATTCGCTCGCTATCCGGGCAATTCCGTCCCCTGGCACTGGCATTCCGAAGTTGAGCTTTTCTACATGGAGCAGGGAGCGATTGACTATCGAACGCGCGCGGCTCATGAGCACGTACGCTTTGAGGAAGGGTCCGCCGGCTTTATCAACGGCGGCGTTTTGCACAGCACGCTGCAATCACCCAATTCGGCACCAGCCATTCAAATGTTGCATATCTTTCAGCCGTCGATGCTCGGCGATCCCGCGGGACGCCTTCAAAAGCGCTATATCAATCCTTTGCTGCAATGTCGAGGCGTCGATGTGCTCAAATGGTCGCCCACCAACCCCGACGATATGCCCTTTATCGATTTGCTAAAGAGTTCCTTTAACCACGACCTTCAACGGCCGCAGAACGAGATGGCGCTTCGAAATAGTTTGTCAGAGCTCTGGATTCAGATTTACGCCAAGGCCGAACCGCTCTTTTCCTCCGACAACACCTCTTGGATGACCAACCGCGACGTACAGTTCAAGGCAATCCTGGACTATATCCGCGCAAACTATGCAGCCGCTATAGATGTGCCCCAGATGGCATCTGCATCCGGCGTAAGCGAAAGAGAGTGTTACCGCATTATCGAAGCTTGCGCAGGAACGACCCCGGCGGCATATCTGCGCGCATACCGCGTAAACCGTGCTTGCGAACTTTTGGCACACACCACGCGAACGGTCCAGACAGTCGCGCGCCAATGCGGCTTTGCGACAGCAAGCCATCTTGGCCAGGTATTTAAAGAACAAATGGGATGCACTCCTTCGAGCTATCGAGCAGCGAGGCAGAATTTCGATAGTACCAGGCAGAAATCCCGCTAGCCCTTTTTCTGTCACTGCATCAAACTTGCAGGCAAACAACAGAGAGGAGCAATCATATGAAGCACTTTGACCATATCGTGTTTGACGTTGATGGGACATTGGCAGATACAGAAGAAAGCGTGCTGTCATCGCTTGGCCAGATTGTCCAAGAAGAAACCGGCAAAACGCTCCCCCGACACGAGCTTGAATTTGCCCTCGGCATACCCGGCAAGAACGCCCTTGAGAAACTTGGGATCTACTCACAGGCAACGCTGGATCGCTGGTGCCAAGTTGCCGCCAGCTTTAAAAGCACCATCAGCGTGTTTCCCGGCTTGCACCAAGTTATCGCAACACTCTCCGACAATGGCTGCAAACTTGGCATCGTCTCCTCACGTGCGCGCGACGAATACGCAGAAGAAATTGCACCCCTTGGCTTCGATAAGTATTTTGAGCACATCATCCTTGTCGAAGACACAACCGAACATAAACCCGCACCCGCTCCCATGCTCGAATATCTCCGGCGTACGGGCGCGAATCCTGGCAACGTCGTCTACGTTGGCGACACCGTCTACGACGAACAATGCGCAACTTCGGCAGGGGTCAGTTTTGCCCGAGCAGCATGGGGATCACACCAAGATATCCCAAACGCCACCTACAACCTCAAAACCCCCAACGACCTACTAACCCTAACAACCAAATAACCCACGCGTCCCACCCTTTCAGCCCCAACGCCACAAGGGCGATTGAGCAGGACGGTTTGGGCGGGTCCCGTACTTAGTTTCCAAAATCATTCCGCAGCGCGAAGGCCCCCGTTGTCAACGCTTCGAAGAAGCGAGACAACGGGGGCCTTCATGCGCGAGGACGTTTTGGAAACTAAGTACGGGACCCGCCCAAACCGTCCGGTGGGATCAGAGTACCCTTGTTGTTACTCTGCTTTGCCCACAGAGTTGAGGTTGGTCATGCGGATCTTAACCAGCTCGGTGATCTCACGCATGCCCTCCTTGGCCGGCTTCTTGGGATCGAAGCAGGCGGGGTTCTCGGCCATGTAGGCCATGAAGCCCTTGGTGTAGGCCTGACGCAGCTCGGTGGCGTAGTTAACCTTGCAGATGCCGTTCTTCACAGCCTCGGCGACCTGCTCATCGGGCACACCGGAGGTGCCGTGCAGGACCAGCGGCACGTCGACGGCGTCGCGGATGGCCTTGACCACGGACTGCTCGATGTGCGGATCGCTCGTGTACACACCGTGGCTGGTGCCAACGCCAATTGCGAGGGAGGTGCAGCCGGTACGCTCGACGAACTCCTTGGCCTCGGCCGGATCGGTGTAGGGGCTCTCGCCCTCAACCGCGGGACCGTCGTCCTCCTTGCCGCCAACCTTACCGAGCTCAGCCTCGACGGGCACGCCCATGGCGCGGCCAGCGTCGGCGACGGACTTGGTCAGGGCGATGTTGTCCTCGAAGGACTCGTGCGAGCCGTCGATCATAACGGAGGTGTAGCCCGTGCGGAAAGCCTGCATGCAGCGGTCATAGCCATCGCCGTGATCGAGGTGCAGGGCGACGGGTACGGAAGCGCGCTCGGCAGCGGCCTTGACCATGCCGTAGAAGTAATCCAGGCCAGCGGTCTTGATGGTGCCCGGGGTGGTCTGCATGATGACTGGGGACTTGGTCTCCTCGGCAGCGGCCAGAACGGCCATAACAAACTCGAGGTTCTCGACGTTGAAAGCGCCAACAGCGTAGTGGCCGGCCTGAGCGTCCTTGAGCATCTTTTCGGTGGTAACAAGTGCCATGAGCGTTTGCTCCTCTCCCTCGCCCGCATCTGGACATCGGGCGTAGTTGTTCACAAGGCGTTTTACCTTGCGTTTTGCTGCGCTCATTGTATGAAATTCAGCGGGTATGCATGTGCGAGATATTGTCATCGCGCGAGGTCCAACCTTCATTTTTGAAAAGTAAACGGAAGGGGTCGAACCCGAGCGCGCGTGTTCGAAATTGAGTTTTGAGCCTTGATTATCTTTCTTTTATAGAAAAAGTAAGTAATCGAAAGGCGTTTTCTTACTTAAAAAGAAAATGAACGAAAATAGACTCAACACAATTCCTGCAAATTTCAGACGATGATGGAGCGGATATGGCCCATGCAACAACCCGAGCTTTCGCCGATGAGCGTCGGTCCGCCATTATGGAAATGCTCGAGCATAATGCCTCGGTGCAGGTAGCAGAAATCGCCCAGACCTTTGGCGTGTCCTCCGTCACCGCCCGCGCCGACCTGGACGCGCTCGCCGAAGCAGGCAAGCTGCGCCGCACACATGGTGGTGCCGTATCGCTCCACAAACGCCTGACCGTTTCCACGCAGGATCGCCGCATCAATGTCAACGTCGCTGCCAAGCAGGCCATCGCGCAAAGCGCCATCGAGCTTGTCAATGACGGCGACACGCTGCTCGTCGATTCGGGCACCACGGCGCTTGAGTTCGTCCGGCTCCTCGACCAGCGCGACGGCATCACCGTTATCACGGCCGACATTACCATCGCTGATTATATCGACGAGAGCATGCCCTCGGTCGATGTCGTCATGCTGGGCGGGGCACTGCGCAAAGGTCATCGCTATCTGTACGGCCCACTTACCATGCAGGCGCTCCAAATGGTCCACGCCGACCTTGCCGTCATGTGCCCCGGCGCTTTTGTTCCCGGCTGCGGCTTTACGACCGACTTTCCGCAGATGGCCGAGACCAAAGCGGCTATGGTCGGTGCCGCCCGTCAAAGCGTCGCCCTCATGGATGCCAGCAAGGTCAACGGACGTGGCATGTACCGCTTTGCCGAGCTTACCGACGTCGACACCATCGTGATGGACCGCGACCCCGATCACACCGTAGCCACCTCAATCGCCGATATCGTCGACGACGCCCGCCCAAATCTCGTCATCGCCGGCGCTTAAACAAAAACCACCACAAAGGTGCCTGTCCCCTTTGTGGTGGTTTGAGCGTTAAAAGCGATATATCGCTACTTGGAAAGCTCGTCGGCGAGAACCTCGATCTGAGCGCGCGAGGCGTCGTTGAGCGAGCCCAGCACGGTCACCTTGTTCTGCGCCAGGGTGATGTCCTTCATGCCCTCGAGCTCCTTGGTCATAACCTTGGCAGCGGTGGGCGCCCAAGAGCCGGCCTCGACGAGTGCCACCGTACGGTTCTGATAGGCGTGCTCGGCAAGCGTATGGATAAAGGTGCTCATGAACGGGAAGATCTCGCCCTGATAGGTGATGGAGGCGAGCACCAGACGGTCATAGCGGAACGCATCCTCAACGGCCTCGGCCATATCGTCGCGTGCCAGGTCAAAAACGGAAACCTTCTGGCCGCGAGCCTCGAGCGCAGAAGCGAGCTCCTCAACAGCAGCCTTCAGATGGCCATACACGCTCACATAGGCGATCGTGATGCCCTCGTCCTCGGGCTGATAGCTCGACCAGGTGTTGTAGGTGTCGAGGTAATAGCCCAGATTCTCGGTCAGCACGGGGCCGTGGAGCGGACAGATAATCTGAATGTCCAGGTCGGCGGCCTTCTTGAGCACGGCCTGCACGAACTTGCCGAACTTACCGACGATGCCAAAGTAGTAGCGGCGCGCCTCGCAGGCCCAGCCTTCCGGGTCCTCGATGTCGTTGGCGCCGAACTTGCCAAAGCCGTCGGCACTAAAGAGCACCTTGTCGGTAGACTCGTAGGAGAAGATCACCTCGGGCCAGTGCACGTTGGGGGCGCAGACAAACGTTAGGCTGTGGCCACCCAGGTCGAGCACGTCGCCCTCTTTGACGACTATCTTACGCTCGGGGTAGTCGGTGCCAAAGTAGTTGACCATCATGCGGAAGGCGCCCATGCTGGCCACAATCTGTGCCTGGGGATAGCGCTCCATAAAGGCGGCGATACCGGCGGAGTGATCGGGCTCCATGTGATGGACGACCAGGTAGTCGGGCGTACGGCCATCGAGCGCGGCCTCGAGGTTGCCGAGCCATTCGTCGACAAAACCGCCATCGACTGAATCGGCGACAGCGATCTTTTCGCCCAAGATAACGTAGCTGTTGTATGCCATACCGTTCTCGGACACGTCGTACTGGCCCTCGAACAGGTCAATGTCGTGATCGTCGACACCGATGTAGCGGATATCCTTGGTGATCTCCATCAGGCAAAGCCTCCTAGATAGACAAAAGAACCCGTCTATCATAACACTCGGCAGTATCCCAGCTGTTATCTGCCGGCATCCATACCGATTGTTATTGAAATACGATAAATCGCCGTTTACCTGCGCAAACTATGCGCGCGGTATCGCCGTGCTATGTCGAATAATGAGCTGGCCGGGAATACGAATGGCAACGGTTTTGCCCGCCGTACCCGCCTCGGGAACCGCATGCTCGAATACCTCGCGTCCGCGCTGATGTAGATCAAATCGCACGGTCGTGAGCTCGTTGTGTGCCACAAAATCATCGAGCGAATCATCGACGCCCACCACGCTCACGTCCTCGGGCACGCGCAAGCCACTATCGCGCAGCGCTGCAATTGCGCCGTTTGCCATCTGGTCGTTTGCCGCGTAAATCGCCGTCATGGTGCGGTCGTGCTCGGCCAGATATCTGCCGGCCTCGTAACCGCTGTTGGCAGACCAGTCGCCCTCGAGCGGCGTCTGCGGCTTAATGTGCCTACGCTCGAGCGCATCCTGCCAACCGGCTCGACGAAATTGCTCGTCGACCGAGAACGACGGGCCGCCAATATAGCGAATTTGCTCATGCCCCAGCTCAAACAGGTGATTCATAAGCAAGAGCGAGCAGCCGTAATGATCGGAGTCTACCGTGGTCACCCGCGGGTGCGCGTACATGGTAACGATGACCGTGCCAATGCCCGGCAGTGGATCAAACGTCTCAAAATCGGGCGCCATACGGCTCATGCCGATAATGATGCCGTCCACCGGCAATGCGGCCATACGACGCGTGGCCTCGGCAAGCGAAAACTCCTCGGTCTTGGACATCTCGACCAGCGTGATGGCGCAATTATGCTCGCGAGCAGCGCTGGCGATGCCGTCGATCATTGAGAGGTTGCCGAACTTGGTGACATCGTTGACGCACAGGCCGACCGAATGATAACGGCCGTCGCGCAGCGAGCGACCGGCATAACTCGGACGAAAGCCGAGCTTTTGCATAGCGGCCTGTACGCGCTGGCGCGTCTGCTCGTTAACGTTAGGCAAGCCGTTGGCGACGCGCGAAACCGTCTGCTGCGAAACGCCGGCAGCGCGGGCGACGTCGGCCATGGAGACCGGACGCGAACTGGTATCGTTGGACGGGCGCCTTGCCACAGGATCACCTTCACCCTTGCGAGATCTGAATAGCGTGAATGCCGGCCCGGGCAGAAATACATCCCGCGCCGAGGCCCGCTATCGTCGGACGCATGTTAACGTACTCTACTTTTTCTATCTGCATCTCTTCTGCTTTATAAGTCCATACGGCAGTACCGTTCACGGCTGAATTTCTACCGATTACCAGATTCTCAAAAAGTGACAAGCGATGTGTTATGAGTACGTTAACATAGCCCGTAACGTGCGGTATTGTGAACACTTGGTTCATGCCGCTTCAAGTTGTTAACGTACTCATAACGACGCAAAACCCACCCGTGCGCGCCAAGGAAAGGACTCCCATGACCACCCCCGACGAAAAGACATTCGCCACGCTCACCAAGCTGTTCGAGGAGGAGTTTGGCCCCATCGGCGACCGCCAGGTGCTCTACGTGCACGCGCCCGGCCGTTCCGAGATCAGCGGCAACCACACCGACCACGAGGGTGGCCACGTTATCGCCGGCTCGCTCGATGTCGCCGTCGACGGCATCGCCGTGGCAACCGATTCCAACAAGGTTCGCGTTGCCGACGAGGGCTATCCCACGTTTGAGATCGCGCTCGACACGCTAGACGTTCAGGAGTCCGAGAAGGGCACGTCCGCAAGCCTCGTGCGCGGTATGGCCCACGAGGTCGCAGCCCTTGGCGTTGAGCCCAAAGGCTTCGACTTTGCCTTTACCTGCTCCGTCCCCTCGGGCGGCGGCCTTTCCAGCTCTGCCGCCGTCGAAGCAGCGTACGGTCGTGCCATGGAGACGCTCTGGGGCGCGCCCGCCATTGAGCCCGTCACGCTCGCCCAGATGAGCCAGCGCACCGAGAACAACTACTACGGCAAGCCCTGCGGTCTGATGGACCAGGCCGCCGTTTGCTTGGGCGGACTCGCCTACATGGACTTTGAGGATCAGGCCCAGCCCAAGACCCAGAAGCTCGAACTCAACTTTGAGGATCACGGCTATGCACTCGTGCTCGTTAAGGTCGGTGCCGACCATGTGGCAGCTACCGACGACTACGCCGCCGTTCCGCGCGAGATGCAGGACGTCGCCGCCGAGTTTGGCAAGGCGCGTCTGTGCGAGGTAAACGTGGCGGACTTTGACGCCAAACTCCCCGAGCTGCGCGCCAAGCTGGGCGACCGTGCCTGCCTGCGCGCCGTTCACTACTGGTACGAAAACGGCCTAGTCGACAAGCGCTGGGCTGCCCTGAACGCCGGCGACATCGACCAGTTCCTGGTCCTGACGCGCGAGTCCGGCGCCAGCTCTGCCATGTACCTGCAGAATGTCGTTGCCAAGCTGGGCTCCGAGCAGCCTTCCATGTACGCCTTGGCACTGGCCGAGCATGTCCTCGACGGCCGAGGCGCCGTCCGTATCCACGGTGGCGGCTTTGGTGGCACCATCCAGGCCTTCGTGCCGCTCGACCTGGTCGACACCTTCATCGCCAAGATGAACGGCTGGCTGGGCGAGGGCTCTGCCCGTCATTACGCTATCTCTGACAAGGGGGCTTACGCGGCATGGCTGTAATGACTGATGTGCGCGAGGCTGCGCAGGGCCTGACTGAGTATGCTATCCACCGATCGATGATCGGACAGGACGACCGCATCTGGGCCTACAACACCATTCTGGAGTGCATCGGCGCCACGGGCCCCGCGCTCGACATGACCTGGGCGTTGCAGAACGAGAAGCTCTCGCTCTTGCACCCCGATACGCTCCCCGATTTTGACCTGGAGGGCACGCTTGCCGCGCTTTCCGAGGCCGCCGTCGCCAACGGTGCCGCCGAGGACACGGCATCGGGCCGCGACCGCATCGCCATGCGCATCATGGGCGTGCTGATGCCGAGGCCTTCGATTGTAAACGAGGAATTCAACGGCCGCATGGGCGTCGACGAGCCCCGCGCCGCGACCGACTGGTTCTACGGCCTGTGCTGCGACGCCGGCTACGTGCGCCGCGCCGCCATCGCGCGCAACATCAAATGGAGCACCTCCACCAACTGGGGCGACCTCGAGATCACTATCAACCTGTCGAAGCCCGAGAAGGACCCGCGTGACATTGCCGCGGCCGGCGTTGCAAAGAACACGGGAGATAAGTATCCCGCCTGCCAGCTCTGCATCGAAAACGAGGGCTATCCCGGACGCTCTGCCGCAGCCGACGGCGGCGCTCACCCCGCCCGCCAGAATCTGCGCGTTATCCCCATTCAGCTCAACGGCGAGCGCTGGGGCTTCCAGTACAGCCCGTATGCGTACTTTAACGAGCACTGCATTGCCATGAGCTCTGAGCATCGTCCGATGCACGTCGACCGCAAGGGGCTGACCTGCCTGCTCGACTTTGTCGACCTGTTCCCGCACTACTTTATTGGCTCCAACGCCGACCTGCCCATCGTAGGCGGCTCGATTCTGTCGCACGACCACTTCCAGGGCGGCGCGCACGAGTTCCCAATGATGCATGCCACCGAGGTCTCGCAGTTTAGCGTGCCTGGCTTTGACCAAGTCAGCGGTACCGTGTTGCAGTGGCCGCTTTCGGTGCTGCGACTGCGCTCGCACGACCGCGCCCAGCTGCTCGACGCCGCCGAGAAGATCATCCTCGCTTGGCGCGAGTGGACCGATGAGTCGGTGGGCGTCATCGCGCACACAGCCGACGGCGTAGCGCACAACACCGTGACGCCCGTCATCCGCCGCGTCGACTCCCGCGGCAACGCCGGCGGCGAGATCTACGAGGCCTACCTGGCGCTTCGCTGCAACATCACGACCGGCGAGCATCCGCTGGGCGTTTTCCACCCGCATGCCGAGTACCACCATATTAAGAAGGAGAACATCGGCCTGATCGAGGTCATGGGCCTGGCCATTCTTCCGCCGCGCCTGGTTCCCGAGCTCGGCGCTGTCCGCGAGCACTTGCTAGCGGCCAAGGCCGATGCCAGCTACGACCTTGCCGGTGCGCTCGAGGGCGATGATCTATGCCGTAGCCACGCCGCATGGGCCGAGGACGTCTTTGCCCGCCGCGCCGACGAGCTTACGGCCGAAAACGCCATCGACATCCTGCACGAGGAGGTCGGCGTGGTGTTTGGCCACGTGCTCGACAACGCCGGCGTCTTTAAGTGGGACGAAGCCGGCCGCGCCGCCCAGCAGCGCTTTATCGACTCACTGTAATGGTCCCTTGGGGACGGAGGAAAACAGATCATTTCGTCTTCAAGACAACGGCGCCCGCCGGCAACATCGCCGACGGGCGCCGTTTTTGAGTGTAGTCATTGGGGTCATTCTTAAGGGGCGTTCTTAAACGACTAGTCATTAAAGAGCGTCCCCAATGACTACTTGCGACCAAGGCAACGCCGGTGTCTTGGCAACGACAGCGAAAACGCCCCTAAGCGAGCAAGGTGACGTGAAAGAGGAGGGCATTGACCTTTTGGTCATGCCCGACGATTGAACGTCAGATTGCCGCTTAGGGGCGTTTGCAGCGTCGCGCCGTTACGCGGTTTGGTAAAACCGCGTAACCCTACAGTTCAGTCACGACAACGCTGTTGTAGACCTCGTCCCAGCGGTCCATGACCAGGTGGCCGGTCTTGGGATCCATGGCGTTGAGCTTGCCGCAGGTATTGGCGGTCTTGAGCACCGTGACGTCGTCGGCGCCGGCAGCAATGGCATGCGCAAAGCCGGCGATGGTCGAGTCGCCGGAACCCGTCGCGTTCACAGCCGCAATCGCGGGCGTCTTGGCGCGGAACGCGCGACCCTCATGGAAGCCAACCGAACCGGCAGCGCCCATCGAAACGACAACCCAGGGAATGCCGGCAAAGCGGTCATCGGCGGCGAGCGCCTCGCGCAGGGCATCGACATCATCGGTCGTAAAGGACGTACCCAGCAGGCCGTTAATCTCGGTCAGATTGGGCTTTACGAGCTCGGGCTTAGCGTCGGACTCCAGCGCGGCCTCCAGCGATGCACCCGAGGTGTCGAGCAGCACCTTGGCGCCCGCCTCCTCGGCGATCTTGACGAGCTCGGCATAGTAGCCGGCATCGACGCCACGCGGCAGCGAGCCCGAAAGCGTCACAACGTCCGCCTTCGCTGCAAGCTCGGCGAACTTGGCCGTAAAGGCCTCGAGCTCGGCCGGGGCGATCTGCGGACCGCTCTCCAGCAGCTCGGTCTGATTGCCCTCGTGCAGAATATTCAGGCAAATGCGCGTCTCACCGGCGATGGGCACAAAGTCGTTCTTGACGCCGTCGGCATCCATAAGCTCGGCCATATAGGCACCCATGTGGCCGCCGAGCAGACCGGTCGCGAGCACATCGTCGCCCAACTGCAGCAGCACGCGGCTCACGTTGAGGCCCTTACCGCCAGCGGTCTTTTCGGGCGTCACACGGTTAACATCGTCGATGATCAGCTTGTCGAGCTGATAGCGCGTATCAATCGACGGATTCATGGTAACGGTCAGAATCATATTGAACTCCTGTTTCCGGGGCACGGCACGCGCGGCCCCAAACATACGATAACTCGTTAAAGGATCTCGATCTCAAAGCCGCAAGTGACGGTCTCTCCCGGCTTGGCCACCAGGCAGCCACGCTTGTGCTCCAGAATATCGTCCTCGTCGGAGCAGGTGGACAGACCACCCCACGGTTCAACAGCCACAAAGTCGCCCTCGGGCTTGCTCCACACAATCAGGTACGGCATATCGGGGAACGTCAGGCGCACGCCCTTGTCCTCGGTTTTCTTGGTCAACGTAACCACGCGGCTCTCGAGCACGTCAAAGATGGTCTCCGCGAAGTCGAAGAGTTCGTGGGTAAGCGGCAGGTTCTGGCCGATCATGGGGTTCTTGCTGCGATGCTCAACATCAATCAGGCCCGTCGAGGGAACGGCAGTACAGAGCTCGGCAGCCTCGCGCTGCTCAAAACGGAGCTCGTAGTCGTCATAGGACTCGCCCTCATCAAGCGGGCACTTAAAGCCAGGGTGACCGCCCACAAAGAACGGCATGTCCTCGGTGCCCTCATTGGTCACCTCGTACGACACGGCCACCTTTTCCGCATCGATCGTGTAACGAGCAACGATCTTAAACGGATACGGGTACTGCTCGAGCAACTCGGCATGGTCGGCAGAGCTTAGGCTCAGCGCAACCATGTTGTCGCCCTGCTCATCGAGCTTCCACTCCTGTTTGCGCGCAAAGCCGTGACGGGCAAGCTTGACCTCGCGGCCGCCCATGGTCATTGCGCGACCGTCACGAAGGCCGCCGCAGATCGGGAAACAAATGGGTGCCTGGCCCGACCAGACCGCCGGGTCACCCTGCCACAGGTACTCACGGCCGTTGGCCGTAATAGAAGTGAACGATCCGCCAGCCGTGCTCAACGCAATGCGGACAGAGCCGTTATCAAGAACAAACTCCATGGGAATCTTCTCCTTCACATATCATCTCGCACGATCCATTGTGAACGTCGTGCCTTTAGCAGAAAGGTAATGAGGCAGCGCCGCAAACAAAAGAACAATGCACGTCCAGCCCGCTGGGCCAATTGGGCTGATAGAAAACCGGCCCGCGCCCCCTCACAGAAACGCGAGCCGTCAACGGACTAGTTAATTACGCCGGATACCCGCTAATCATGGTATTCGCCGCGGTCCCACTTCTCGAGGAACTCGTCAAAGAAGTGCGGGTCAGCCTGAGCCTCGGCGTCGGCCTTATTGCAAGCATCGATCTTGGCAATCAGGGCATCGTGCTCGGGGGTCTTCTCGTAGGGCTCCTCCAGGAAGGCAAGCATGATATCGGCCATCAGAAACTCGCCGGTGATCTTGCCGCCAAAGCCCACGATGTTGGCGTTGAGCTCACGACGGGCATAGAGGGCAGAGGTCATGTCGCGAACCAGGGCGCAGCGGGCGCCGGGAACCTTGTTGACGGCGTTGGTGATGCCGATGCCGGTGCCGCACAGGGCCACGCCAAAGTCGGCCTTGCCGCTGGCAACAGCCTCGCCCACGGCCTTACCGTAGATGGGATAGTGCGTACGGGTGTGGCTGTAGGTGCCGCAGTCGAGCACCTTGTAGCCAGCCTGCTCCAGGCGGTCGGCCAGATAGATCTTCTCGTCCGTAACGATATGGTCGCAACCGATTGCGATGGTCTTCTTCATCAGAACGTCCTTTCGTCTGAATTCACAAGTTGAGGTAGAAGTTCGAGTTCTCGGTGGCTCTCGTTAGGCCATCTTGTTGAGCATGTCGACACGGATCTGGTGACGGCCGCCGGCGTACTGCGCACGCAGGAACTCGCGGGCGATCTTCTTGGCGACCTCGGTGCCCACAACGCCCGGGCCCATGGTGACCATGCGCGAGCCGTTGTGCTCGCGGGTCATGTAAGCGGAACGCTCATCGGAAATGTTGGCGACGACCATGCCCTTAATCTTGACGGCGGCCATATAGGAGCCGACGCCGTACTTATCGAATGCGAAGCCCTGGGAATCCTTGTGCTCCAGCAGGTCCTTGGCAACGGCGGTCGCGGAATCGACAAAGTCCGCGGCAGGGGTCTCGGAATAGTCGACGACCTCGTGACCGTCGGCGATGAGCATCTCCTTGATGGACTCCTTCATCGACATACCGTCGGCATCGGAAGCGATTACAACCCTCATGACATCCTCCTTGAGAGATACGCTGGCGCGTAGTTTCTGTTTGGAAGTGTTGAATCGCGATCAGGTCCAGGCATCTGAATGTGCGGTTCTTCACTGTTCGTGTTTATTTGAACACATTCGAACATCGACTGCAACAACTATTTGTTTGTCTTTGTTCTTTTTTGAACAAAGACCGTTCGCGAACGACTGTTGACCGTTTGGGATCGTGAAAGCTTCGTCCTGGCACGTCTTCAACAAACAAAAGGGGCGGCCGAGAACGAGTCTCGGCCGTCCCTTTGCGGTATGCCCCAGCAAATACAGCTGTTTTAGCTACTCGGCCTGCCTACCCTTTTTGGTGTGCTTGGACGGAGCGCTCAGAAAGCGGCCCGTTAAATAGTTCGCCGGGCCGGAAATATCGATCCCCAGCAGCGTGTGTCCCAGCCACAGAAACGCTGCGAGCACCAGCAATGGGATAACACACGAGGTCACGATCATCACGATGACGCCTTCGATCAGATCGGTCACCTGCTGCACAATTTCATCGGTCATCTGCTTGGCACCGCTGGTCACCGACGTGACGAGGCCCGAGGCGCCGTCGGCAAGCTGCTCAAGCACATTCTTGGACTCCGTGGACTCGGTCTTTTTCTTGCTTGCTTTGGAGCTGTCGCTATCTGCCGCACCCGCAGCGTCGGCCGCCTTTTGCTCGGCCGCTTCAATGCTCACTCGATATGTTTCATCGACCTTTTGCGACACCCATACACTTGCAGGCACCAACGCCATGCCGATCATGGCGACCACCAGCACGCGCGTCGCCACGCGGCGCAGGACGGAGCTCGTACTCCAGCGCCCGTGAATGCCGAGCGACGCCGCAAAGAGCACCAGCGCAAACGGGATCAAGATGCCCAAGCCAACCGACCACAAAATCGTGAGCAAATACTTCTCTAGATATAGCACGGCAAGCACGATACCAAGGTTGCCTGAAAGCTCCGCTAGCTGCTCGGCGACCGGCGTACCCGTATCACCCGGCAGCGCGGTAATACCCGCAGACAGCGCCACGCACGAGGTCGTGAGCGCCAGTACGTTACCTTTCTTTTGATCGATGACCTCGATGGTGGAGTCCCAAGTTTTGGTATCGGCGAAATGCGGACGAGCTACAAAGCCCGACAGCAGCGCCAGTACCACGAGCGCAACGATAAAGCCAATCTGCAGCTTTTTGTTTGCGCACACGACATCGGACAGGCTGGGCTGCAGCTCGGTTACCGTCGTATGCTCGGTTATCTGGACAGGACGCCCATGAGCCATCTCGTGCGTGCCTCTCTTTTGAATCGATCCGTTGTCCGGCATTTGGATACCTCCTCAGTCCGGCCTGTATTGCGGATGGAAGTATACCCACCCATCGATAAACCGAACGGGAGGGCGTGCAGAAGCTCCAAGACTGTCCCCAACGACTAGTCGTTTAAGAACGTCCCCAATGACTGTCTCGGGATGAGTTGCGGTGGAATAGGGTTTGTTTTGTGCCCGCCGGCCCCTATTCAGTCCCTATTTCACCGCAACTTGGAGGAGGACAGAAAAAGCCCTGCCGCGGGTAGCGGCAGAGCTTTTGGAAGGGGACTTGGTTGTGCGGGCTCGTTAGGCGAGCTTGGCCTCGAGCTCGGCGATGCGCTTGTAGGCATCGATGGTAAAGCGGGTCTGCTTCTCCAGGATCATAGTGGTCATGAGGGTGTCCTGAGCGTGAGCCATGATGAAGGTCATCTCCATCTCGCCACCGCCGGCCTCCTGCGAAAGCAGCTTGGTCTGCGTGTCGTGGGCACCGATGAGCGCATCGCTGGCATCCTTGTGCAGCTGCTCGGCCTTCTCAAAGTCACCCTCGCGAGCAGCATCGAGCGCTGCAAGCAGATCGGTCTGGGCGTCACCTGCGTATGCGACAATCTCGAATCCAACCATCGAGATTTCTTCTTTGGTTGCCATGTTGCGTTCCTTTCACATATGAACCAATGGAGAGCATCGCGTCCGGGCATACGCGCTGCGTTGTGTATGACAGAAACAATAACATTCAAACAAAAAAGAACAGCACAAAACGTAATTTCGAGCTATGAACGGTTACTTTTCGTCCGTGAACGGTTTTTAAACCAATCTGAACAATATCGAACACAATTAGCGGCAACCCAAACAGATCCGCGCCCTAGCGTACATCGCGCACCGTATCGCCCTCGACGAGCACGCCCGGAAACAGCATGTGCTCCACACCGGGTTCAACGCCCTCGGCGCCGGCAATCTTGTCGACCGCCCACATGCCGACGCGCTTGTTGTCAAAGCGCACCGTGGTCAGGCGACGATCGGGCACGATATCGCCCAGACTATCGTCAACACCCACCACGCTCACGTCCTGGGGCACGCACTTCCCGCGCGACTCCAGCCCGCGGATGCAGCCGTAGGCCATGGCGTCGTTGGAGGCATAAATGGCCGTGCAGGTCGGATCATCCGCAAGCACCTGGCCGGCAGCATATCCACTCTGCGCCGTCCAGTCACCGCGCACGAGCTGCGGTGGCTCAATGCCATGCGCGCGCAATGTCTCGCGCCAGCCTTCCTCACGCCGCATGCCCGAAAGCGAGCGCTCGGGACACGAGATAAAGTGCACGGTTTTGTGCCCCCGCCCCAGCAAGTACTCGACCACCTGGCGCGAACAATCGAACTGGTCGTTATCGACCGTAGAACAGAGCGGGTGCTCCAACATCGTAACGAGCACCGTCTGCATGCCGGGCAGCGGCTCGAAGGTGCCAAAGTCCGCCGGCATGCGGTTCATGATCACAACCATACCGTCCACCGGCAGTGCGCTCATACGCGACGATGCGCTCTCGAGGGTATACGGATGCCCGTCTACTTTAGTAAGGGTGATGGCATAGCCATGTTTGTCAGCCGCGGCGGCAAAGCCCTCCATACGATCGAGGTTACCGGTACCGGTAATGTTGAACATGGCGACACCAACGGTCTTAAACTTGCCGCGGCGCAGCGATCGACCGGCAAAATTGGGGCGATACCCCAGCTCGCGCATGGCGGCACGCACGCGCTCCTTGGTCTCGGGGCGCACGCTGGGCGAATCGTGCACCGTACGCGAAACTGTCTGCTCCGAGACGCCCGCGAGACGCGCCACATCCTTAACGGAAACCGATTTTTTAACAGCGGCCATAGGTCGATCTTTCTATGTCGACGATGCCATTGGCGGCACCCTACGCAGTCATTTTTAACGCCTCCAAGTATATCCAACGCCTCCCCCGCAATACGCTCACCACCCAAAACCTACCGTTCACCGACAATCCTGCTTCCCCGAACGGCTTTTGTCGCACAAATGTTAACGTTGCCATTGTGCAAACACAGAGCCACCGGGCGGCTCAAACGTTTACGCGTAAGGAATCGACGGTTCGCAGGCACAGGAACCACCGGTTCGCGTCTTTTTTTGTGTCGCAAAATGGCAACGTCAACATTTTGGCAACCGAACGCCAAAAGCTACCATCGTTGCTAACCCACCGACTCTTAGGAGCATTGCATGGAGCAACTCATCGCCATCATCGAAAAGGGCCAGCCCTTTTTCAACGCGATCGCCCGCAACAAGTACCTCAAGGCAATCCGCGACGGCTTTATCTCCGTCATCCCCATCATCATCTTCTCGTCCATCTTCTGCCTGGTAGCCTCGGTCCCCAACATCTGGGGTTTCTACTGGCCCGATGACATCAACAACGCCCTGTGGAAGTGTTACAACTACTCCATGGGCATCCTGGCCATCGCCTGCGCCGCCACCACAGCCAAGCACTTCGCCGACGCTCAGAACCGCGACCTGCCCAAGAACAACCAGATCAACTTCATCTCGTGCATGTGCGCGGCCATCATCGGCTTTCTGCTCCTTTCGAGCGACACGATCGCCACGGACGCCGCCAGCGGCTTCAACACCACCTACCTTGGTTCCAAGGGCCTGCTGACCGCCTTTATCGCTGCGTTTGTGACCGGCATCATCTACAAGTTCTTCATTAAGCGCAACATCACCGTTAAGATGCCCGAGCAGGTTCCGCCCAACATCTCGCAGACCTTTAAGGACATCATCCCCTTCTCCGTCTGCATCACCGTCTTTTGGGTCTTTGACATTGTCTTCCGCGCCGCCTTTGGCTTCTGCTTTGCCCAGGGCGTCATCCAGGTGTTCCAGCCCCTGTTCACCGCCGCCGACGGCTACATCGGCCTCGCTGTGATCTACGGCGCCATGAGCCTCTTCTGGTTCGTGGGCGTCCACGGCCCCTCGATCGTCGAGCCCGCCATCGCCGCCGCTCTCGTTGCCAATATGACCGACAACCTGGCTGCGTTCCAGGCCGGTCAGCACGCTTCCGCTGTCCTGACCCAGGGTGCCCAGTACTTCGTCGTCTGCATGGGCGGCACCGGCGCCACGCTTGTCCTGGTCTTTATGTTCTGCTTCCTGGCCAAGTCTCAGGAGATGCGCGCCGTCGGTAAGGCCGCCATCGTCCCCGTGTGCTTTGCCGTCAACGAGCCGCTGCTGTTCGCCGCACCCATCGTGCTCAACCCCGTCTTCTTTGTCCCGTTTGTCTTTGCCCCGATCGCCAACATCTGGATCCTCAAGATCTTTATCGACTTCTTGGGCATGAACGGCTTTATGTACACCCTGCCTTGGACCGTCCCCGGGCCCATCGGCACCATCATGGGCCTGGGCTTCCAGCCGCTCGCCTTTGTGATGCTCGCCCTTATCCTGGTCGTCGACTTCGTTCTGTACTACCCGTTCTTCCGTGCCTATGACGCCCAGAAGTGCGCCGAGGAGGCCGAAATTTCCAAGGAGGAGCTCGCCGCCAAGAACGCCGAGAAGGCCGCCAAGCTCAACGATGCCTTCCAGGGCAAGGCTGACGCCAAGAGCGTTGCCGCCGGCGCTGCTGCCGAGGCCGTGAAGGCCGACTCCCCCGCCGCTTCTGCAGCACCCGCTGCCGAGGCAACGACCGCCAGCGACCTCAACGGCAAGCGCGTGCTCGTGCTCTGCCAGGGCGGCGGTACCTCGGGCCTGCTCGCCAACGCGCTGGCCAAGGCTGCCAAGGAGCGCGGCATCAATCTTGAAACCGCTGCCGAGGCATATGGCAACCACGTGGACATGCTCCCCGACTTTGACCTGGTCGTCCTGGCCCCGCAGGCTGCCAGCTACCTGGCCGACCTGCAGAAGGACTGCGAGCGCGTGGGCAACAAGTGCGTCGCCTGCCGTGGCAAGCAATACATCGAGCTCTCCCAGAACGGCGATAAGTCTCTCGCCTTCGTCTCCGAGCAGCTCTCGAAGTAAGTAACGCTCAGGGCCAGCCGACCATCCAAGACCGGCTGGCCCTTCGATTTAGACGATTGGATCATCATGTCCGTTAACCCTGCTAGCGTCACCAACCCGCCCGCGCAGTTTCCCGAGGACTTTGTCTTTGGCGGCGCCACTGCTGCCTACCAGGTAGAGGGCGAGACTCGCACTCACGGTAAGGGCAAAGTCGCCTGGGACGACTTCCTGGAGGCCCAGGGGCGCTTCTCCCCCGATCCCGCTTCGGACTTCTACAACCAGTACCCCGTCGATCTGGAGCTGTGCGAGGAGTTTGGCATCAACGGCGTTCGCCTCTCCATTGCCTGGAGCCGCATCTTCCCCAACGGCACCGGCGAGATCAACCCCGAGGGTGTCCAGTTCTACCACGACCTCTTCGCCGAGTGCCATAAGCACCATGTTGAGCCGTTCGTCACGCTGCATCACTTTGACACGCCGCTTCCCCTCTTTGAGAAGGGCGACTTCCTCAACCGCGAGACCATCGACGCCTTTGTGGACTTTGCCACCTTCTGCTTTAAGGAGTACGCCGACCAGGTGACCTACTGGTTCACCTTTAACGAGATCTGGGCCGACGCCTCCAACACCTACATCGAGGGCACCTTCCCCGGTGGCGTCAAGGCGCATCTTGCCGAGGCCTTCCAGTGCGAGCACAACATGATGCTCGCCCACGCCAAGGCCGTGCTGGCCTTCCACAACGGCGGTTTTAAGGGCAAGATCGGCGTCATTCAGTCGCTGGAGTTCAAGTACCCGCTCAACGAGAACGACCCCGCCGATATCAAGGCCGCCAACAACGAGCACGTGCTGCAAAACCAGTTCTTGCTCGACGCCACCTTCCGCGGCGACTACGCGCCCGACACCCTCGAGTGCGCCAACCGCCTGGCCGCCGTCTCGGGTGGCACCATCGAGATCCTAGACGAGGATCTGGAAATCATGCGCGAGGCCGCGCTCTACAACGACTACCTGGGCGTTAACAACTACCAGTGCCGTTTTTTGAAGGCTTACGATGGCAAGAACGACCTGCACCACAACGGTACGGGCGAGAAGGGCACCGGCCGCTGGCGCGTCAAGGGCATTGGCGAGCACGTGAACAAGCCCGGCATCCCCACCACCGACTGGGACTGGATCATCTATCCCGAGGGTCTGTTCGATCTGCTCGTCTACATTAAGCAGCGCTACCCCAACTACAAGCAGATCTTCATCACCGAAAACGGCATGGGCTACAAGGACCCCTACAAGGACGGTTTTGTGGACGACCAGCCGCGCATCGACTACATCGAGCAGCACCTGCGCTGGCTGCTCAAGGCCATGGAGGTGGGTGTCAACGTGGGCGGCTACTTCCTATGGAGCCTGCAGGATCAGTTCTCCTGGACCAATGGCTACAACAAGCGTTACGGCTTCTTCTACGTTGACTTTGAAACCCAGAAGCGCACGCCCAAGGCAAGCGCATACTGGTATAAGCACGTGGCGCAGACCCGTCGTCTGGACTAGCTAACGCCATCGGCCGCCGTGACCATCACGCTGCCGTGCACCTTACCATTCCCGATCGCATGAGCGCTGCGTCCATGCACCTCTTTCCATGTGGCGGATACGACCTTCCCGGTGGATGCTTCAGCATCCTTGGTCGTATCCGCCGTTTTGTTTTTGAGCGAGCTGGGCCGCGTTCGTTTGTCTCGATCTGTAACATCTAGACCACTTTTGACCGTCTAGTTGTTACAAATCGAGACAAACGGAATAAGCCGGACCGAATTGTCTAAATCTGTAACACCTAGTCGAGTTTTTTGGTCCCACCTGTTACAGATTTAGACGAACAGGCCGAGCACGTCTACGCCCGCAGATCCCGCACGCTCGCGCGCTCGACCAACACGCCCGAGACGAGCGTACGGCTTCTGGAGCTCGGGGCTTCCAGACCTGCGACGACCTCGTTAAGCGCACGGATGCCCAGCTCGCGATGGCGAAACTTCACCGACGTCAGAATCGAGTTGGGAATCGTCTTGTAGAGCTCATCGTCGAAGCCGATCACGGACACGTCGTCGGGCACACTGAGCCCTTTGTCACGTAGAGCCATCATCACGCCGTTTGCCATGCAGTCGTTAGCGGCGAGGACCGCCGTGCAATCGGGCTTATCGGCAAGCACAAGGCCCGCGGCATAGCCACTATCCGCATTCCAATCGCCTTGCAGAGGCTCGGGCGGCTCAATGCCACGCGCCTCGAGTGCCGCACGCCAACCTTTCATACGGCACTGGCTCGACAGCGACTCTTTCTTACCCGAAACGAAATACACGTTCTTGTGACCATGATCCAAGAAGTACTCGCACGCCATGCGCGCGCCGCCCTCTTGGTCGTCACTGACGGTGGAGCAGGTAGGATGTTCCATCGGTGTGATAATCACAGTCTTGAGGTCCTTCGGTGCCTCAAAGGTATCAAAGTCATCGACCATCTGACGCAGGTTGAAGATCATGCCATCAACAGGCAGCTGCGACATCCTGCGCGCCGCATCGGCAAGGGTCATCTTCTCCCCTGCGCGCTTCTTAATCATCGTGAGCGCAAAGCCGCGTTCCTCGGCGGCATCGGCGATACCGTCAATCATGTCCACGGCACCACCCGACAAGTGAAACAGCACGACGCCGATGCACCCGTAACGGCCCAACTTGAGCGAACGCGCGGCAAAGTTAGTTCGAAACCCGAGTGCCTCCATTGCGGAATGGACCTTATCGCGTGTCGACTCTCGCACGCTATCGGGCTCGTTGATCACACGCGAAACCGTCTTGAGAGAAACACCCGCGGCAATCGCCACATCGTTCATCGAGACGTTTTTCTTGTCCATCGTTGCCACTGCTTCTCCAGTCGGTTTTGCATCGCTTGCTTTTTGCGTTCTAGCATACACTACCTGCCTGACTGATAAATCAACCGTTTACCGGACAATATCGACCACTCACCCGTATATCCTTGTTGCTCTTCCAATAATGTCTTACGTTGTCATTAACGAAATGACAACGTTGTCATTTCGCAATGCCTTCCTTAAGTAGGAAGGCTTCCGGGCAGTCCTGACCATCCATCGACGACCAGTTCCATCCACATGCATCGCGCATCAAGTAGTAAAGGAGCTCTATGGACGCCATCGTAAAAATGCTCGAAAAGCATCAGCCGTTCTTTGAGAAGATCTCGAGGAACATATACCTCCAGGCCATCAAGGACGGATTCCTTGGGTGCATGCCCATTGTCCTCACCTCTTCGATCTTTCTGCTCATTGCCACCCTTCCCGGCGTAGTCGGCATCACGCTGCCCCAGCCGCTCATCGACTGGTGCAACAAGCTCTACAACTTCACCATGGGCGTCATGGGCATCATGGTTGCCGGCACCACTGCCAAGAACTTCACGGCATCCATGAACCGTCGTATGCCCGCCGGCAAAGTGCTCAACGACGGTTCCACCATGGTGGCCGCCCAGTGCAGCATGCTGCTGCTCGCAGTCACGCAGTTCACCACCAAGTTCAACGGCTCCGAACTTTCGGTCTTCGATTGCACCAGCATGGGCACGCGCGGCCTGTTCTCGGCCTATATCGCCGCGTTCATTACCGTGTGGGTCTACAAATTCTGCGTCTCGCGCGATCTGACCATTAAGCTGCCCAAGGAGGTCCCGGGCGCCATCGCTCAGAACTTCCGCGACATCATCCCCTTCGGCGGCGCCGTCATCATCTGCGGCATCATCGATGTCGTCGTGCGCAACCTCATGGGCGTTCCGTTCTCCGAGCTGCTTATCAAACTGCTCTCCCCGCTCTTCACCGCTGCAGAAACCTATCCTGGCCTTATCCTTATCCAGGCAGCCACCGCGTTCTTCTGGTTCATCGGCGTCCACGGCCCCTCGATCGTCCAGCCGGGCATCGACCCCATCCGTCTTGCCAACCAGGCCGAGAACCTGCAGGTTCTGCTGGCAGGCGGCCACCCCGCCCATTCCCTCACCTTTAACATGTCGCTCGTGGGTGAGTTCGGCGGCACCGGCGCCACGTTCATCGTGCCGCTTCTGCTGATTCTCTTTATGAAGTCCAAGCAGCTCAAAGCCGTCGGCAAGGCCTCGATTGTTCCTGTGGCCTTCGCTGTCAACGAACCGCTGCTCTTTGGCGCGCCGATGATCCTTAACCCCTACATGCTCATCCCCTTTGTTGCCGCCGGCTGCGTCAACGTAAGTGTTGCCAAGTTCTTTATCGATAACGTGGGCATGAACGGCTTCTCCTTCGTGGTGCCTTGGGCCACCCCCGCCCCCATCGGCATTTTCATCACCACGAACTTCCAGCTTATCGCCCTGGTGTTTGTCGCGATCATCATCTTGCTGGACGCCATCATCTACCTGCCGTTCTTGAAGGCATACGATAAGCTGCTCTGCGACCAGGAAGCCGAGCGCGCCGCCGAGCTGGGTCTCGAGTCCGATGGCGCTGTCACCATCGCCGCCAACGCCTCTGCGCCCGCTGTCGAGCAGACTACCGCTTCCGTCGAGCCGACCGCCGCTGCCGTCAACAGCGAGCCTGTCGCCGATCAGCCCGAGCCCGCCGCCGGCGCATCCGCCAAGAAGGATGTCGACGGTCTGAAGGTCCTCGTCCTGTGCGCTGGCGCCGGCACCTCCGCCATGCTTGCCAACGCCATCAAGGAAGGTGCCGCGCAGACCGGAGAGAACATCGCTTCCTCCGCAGGTGCCTATGGCCAGCACACTGCCATCATGGATCAGTACGACGTTATCGTGCTTGCCCCGCAGGTCCGTAGCTACTACAACGACATGAAGGCCGACACCGATCGCCTGGGCATTAAGCTGCTCGCCCCGCGCGGCAAGGAATATATCGACCTTACCCGCGACCCCGCTGGCGCCATCAAGTGGCTCCGCGAGAACCTCGACTAGCTCCTCCCTCTGTTGGTGCCCGGATCCCCAGTTCGGGCACCTCTCCCTATTCGTATCCCACAGAAAGGATGACTCATGACCAATCCCATGAAGTTCCCCGACGGCTTTGTGTTTGGCGGCGCCACCGCCGCTTACCAGGTTGAGGGCGAGACCCGCACGCACGGCAAGGGCAAAGTGCCCTGGGACGATTTCCTGGCAGCCCAAGGTCGTTTCTCCCCCGACCCCGCAAGCGATTTCTACAACAAGTATCCGGTCGATATCGACCTGTGCCAGCGTTTTGGCATTAACGGCATTCGTGTCTCCATCGCTTGGAGCCGTATCTTCCCCAGTGGCACTGGCGAGATTAACCCCGAGGGCGTCGCTTTCTATCACGAGCTTTTTGCCACCTGCAACAAAGCTGGCGTTATCCCCTATGTCACGCTCGATCACTTCGATACGCCCGAGGCCTTCTACCAGGACGGCGGCGAGGGCTTCCTGACGCGCACGACCATCGATGCCTTTGTCGAGTACGCCAAGTTCTGCTTTGCCGAGTTCGCCGAGGTCAAGCACTGGTTCACGTTTAACGAGATTCCCGCAACCGCCGAGGGCAGCTTTATCGTCGGCAACTGGCCGCACGGCGAGAAGTACCGCCTGGACAAGGCCTTCCAGCTCATGCACAACATGATGGTGGCCCACGCCAAGGCCGTCGTCGCCTTCCATGAGGGCGGCTTTGAGGGCGAGATCGGCATTGTCCAGAACCTGGAGCCCAAGTATCCCCTCGATCCCAACAGCGCTGCCGACTGCGAGGCCGCCCGCATGGCCGACGTCATCAACAACCGCTGGGTGCTCGACGCCACTTTCCGCGGCCACTATGCAGCCGACACCATGGAGGCTGCGACCAAGCTGGCCCATATCGCCGGCGGCGAGCTCGACGTCCGCGACGAGGACATCGCCGCGCTGACCGCCGCGCTCCCCTACAACGATTGCCTGGGCGTCAACACCTACAAGTGCCAGTTCCTGCGTGCCGCCGAAGGCGAAAACGACATCAACCACAATGGCACCGGCGACAAGGGCTCCTCGCGCTGGTTCCTCAAGGGCGTGGGCGAGTCATGCGTGCGCGAAGGCGTACCCACCACCGATTGGGACTGGATCATCTATCCCGAGGGCCTGTACGACCTGCTGCTCCGCATTAAGAACGATTACCCCAACTACAAGAAAATCTACATTACCGAGAACGGCATGGGCTATAAGGACGACTTCGAGGACGGCTTTATCGATGACGCCCCTCGTATCGACTACATGCGCCAGCATCTCGCGTGGATCCTCAAGGCAATCGACGGCGGCGTAAACGTCGACGGTTACTTTGTGTGGTCGCTGCAGGACCAGTTCTCCTGGACCAACGGCTATAACAAACGTTACGGCCTGTTCTACATCGACTTTGAGACCCAGAAGCGCTATCCCAAGGCGAGCGCGTACTGGTACAAGAACGTCGCGGAGACCGGCCTGCTCATGGCCTAGTTTCAGTCACATACCCTGTCGGCCGCATGTGAATCCCCCACGGGCTCGCATGCGGCCTTTTTGTTTTCGCGCGGGTCGGCAGCCGTTTGTCTAAATCTGTAACATCAAGTCGAGTTTTTTGCCTCTACCTGTTACAAATCAAGACAAACGGGAATCACTCTGCCGAAACGTCTCAATCTGTAACAGATATCTGCTCAAATCGAGTCTAGGTGTTACAGATTGAGTTTTTGATTTGGGAGGTTGAGGATGGGGGATCGCGTGCCGAAAGCATGGTCCCCGGATAAAAAAGCTCGCCGGCCAGGCCGAAGACATGGCCCACATCAAGGCAGACCTTTGCCCCTGCTCGCCCGAGCAAAAAGTCATGCCCCTCGATGCGCTCTGCCAGTCCGGCACCGAGACCCCGCAATGGCGGTGGGATGTGCTGGTCGGAGAGGGCGACCCGCTCTACTGCAAGTCCCGAGAGATCTAAGTATCCGCTGCAAGGTATAAGAACGAATTGGAGCCCTGGTACATACCGGGGCTCCTCGTGGTAGTGGCTGTCTAATGAATCTGGTGGCTAGGCCTCTTCGCCGCCACTGGATTCAGTTACCGTTTCCTCCTCACTATGTTGCGTCTCTCTCGTAGCCTCATCAACTTCTGTTGACGAATGTGCCTCTTCGTATACTTCGATGTTCGCCTTGAGAATGGTTGCACTCTGTTCAGCAAGAGCGATCTTCCTCTGGTGCTTGTCGTAGGCATACAGTCCGATTCCACCTGCGACTAGCGTGGCTACAGAACCGATTACTCCACCCTGGATTCTTCCAACGGAAATCCCGCCCGCTCTGATATTGCTGATCAGCGCCTGAGGCCCACCGAGCTCTTTCGCCAGATGCGACAATTGCGCATAGTCCCAAGTCGTCATTGCCTTTTCCTCACTTTCTTTCACTTCAGCACCGCTTCCACTGGGGTGCTCACTTTCGACAGTGCTATCATGCCATCGGTAAATAAGACGGTATATGTCCTATAATTGTCTTATCTGTTGTTAATGAGGAATGATTAAGACAATGTACGTCCGCAAAGATCGCCCTAAGGACATTTTTCCAAAGAGACTCAGCGGTTTGATGGAAAGCTATGAAATAGAAAAGGGGCGCAGAGGCATTAGCAATATCGGCCTTGCGCGTCTGCTCTATCAAAAGCGTAACGGTACCGATGATGCCTCGCTAGCCGATGACCGCTATGCAGTGGAAAGGGAGAACGGCCGCAAGGCGATTGCGAGAAAGATCAGCCGATTTCGAAAAGGAGATCAGTTTCCTCAATGGGATGACCTCGTAGATCTGGCTGACATATTCGGAAAGCCAGTAGGTTTTCTCATCGGGGAGACCGATTGTGATACGTACGAGCTCCAAGATATTGCTGACTTCCTTGGTCTCAGCGGCGAGGCTGTTCTGTCCATCGAGCGTATGACGAGAAAAGTTAGTGCGGAGTGGCTTCCGGAACAGTCTGGCGGCAACGGCGGAGACCATGAGGAATGGGAAAAATACCTCGTGAATGATATGGTCGCGAAGGCGAATGCCGAGCCAGAAGCTTGCAGGGCAGTGCTCAATCGAATGCTGACCGCAGCAGCGTTTAAAGACCTTGTGCTCTGCCTGTCTGAGGTCGGCGATGCCCAATACAATCTGCTTATGGAACGCATTGCAAGTGCGGAAATAGAACTGAGAGACGCAGACGTACTCAGTGACAACCACCCAGACTCCATCATGGGGCAAATGGCGGCAAAATCCCGATTCAGGGATGCTGCAACACGCCTGCAGGAAGCGGAAAATGCGGTGAGGTCCAGCAGGTATGCAGCTTATGAATGCCATGTCCGCATCGTTGATGAAATGTTCTCGGATATTACCCAGACTGACGCAAATACCGTAGCCAAAGAGCATGTCAAGCAGAGACAGTCAGGTAACCAGGCGTAGCCGTCGTATCGATACGGAAGTGGGTATAAACCGTCCTGCTGCTTGCATACGTGGTTCCGTTGCCGCCCGTCAGCTTGTAGCAGTTATAGAAGCACTGCGAGTCCGAAACCCCGCTCGAAGGCAGCGCCCAGGTGGCGTCGGCGTAGATCGTCACCAGCGACGAGCACCCCGAGAAGCAGTAGGTCAGGTCGGTGAGCGCAGACGGGTCGAAGCCTCGGAAGTCCAGCTCGGCGGGCGACGAGCGCGAAGCGAACGCGAACCGCACGACTTGACACCTGCGAGGTTGCCCAAACCGGAGACCACCTCCAGCGCCGTGCATGAGTAGAAGAGGTGGGTCAGGTTCATGGTTGCGAACGTCGCCATGTCTGCCGCGAAGGCGATGCGCTCATCGGCCGCCTGGCCTTCACCTGCTGGATTTCGCCGCGCAGGGCGTCCGCCACCTCGGCGCTCTTGGCAGCCTCGGCCACTTGCCCCTCAAGCTCCTTGATGCGAGCCTCCTGCTTGGCGAGAAGCGCCTGGTAGCCCCTCTCCGAGTCCACTGCCTGCGGCTCTTCCGCCTGCGCGACCCCTTCTTGGCCGCCCGCCTGCGCTGCGACCTCTTCCTCGTCGTCGATGCTATGGTCGTCTCCGTCCATGTCGGCCTGCCTTTCGATTGACATAGGCCAGCACAAACGAACCGTCCCTTAACCATGCAAATAGGCTAAAGGTCGGTCACAAAGTGAGGTCATCCAGTCCGTTCGGCAGTTTGTGACCATTAGCAAGAATTAGAGGCAACGCAACGAGCGAACGCTCGATAATGGTCTAGAATATTGGACTTGACATTTGGGAGGCAAGATGGAGACTGTGAACCTTATCCTTGGAATTATCGCGTCTATCGCATCCATCGCCGCCGCCGTCATCTCGCTCCAAAACAAGCAAGAGATCAAGTCAATCAAAAAGAGTCTAAGCGACAACTCGCAGACCGCTACAGGTAAAGTTGCCACAAACGTCGTAGGCAGCAACAACTCGGCGAACATCCATGCTTCGCGATAAGCCAACGCAGACAAGCCAGAGCGCAATTGGAAAGGTCGCCACGAACATAACCGGCGACTCCAATAGCTATGACTCACATGACATAAACATCTACCAGCCCGTCTCGTCTGGCCCGCACCGGCCGCTTACAAAGACGCTCATGTATAAACTCCTGCAAATCATGATTTCGTCGACTGAGCAAACGGGCGAAGATTTCCCCCTTACGCCTCCGCCTCCTATAGAGAAGAAGCTGATTTACAACCACGCACCGCGTTACCTAAACATCATCAACGAGTATTCTGAGAACTACGCTCGTCTCGACAGCGTGATCAAGGAATTCCCCGACAGCGAAGCCATCATCCAAAGGCTGAACAAGATGTTTGTCAATGTGGCAGACGTTCGCGATGACGGCAAGCTGTGCGTAGGAAACGGCGATGCACAGCTCAAGCTCATCGAGAACGAGATCTATAACATGATTGTGAATGACGCAGGCTTTCAGGCTGACGAGGTCCCCGAAGAAATCATCAACCAGTTCTGCGTTGCGTTGATTGCCGTTGCCGTGGCAAAATGCAGAGTCCTTCTGAGGCCAGGTGATGACGATGCTGCTGCTTGATCGCAATAATGAGCCGACGAGCACGGTCTATTACATCGCTGCCGCCTTGGATGGCTACATCGACCAGAACCCAGGCTTGGACGCCGGTCAACTCTATGAGGTAACGGCGAACACTCTGGTCAAGAAAGAAGTGAGCTACGACTTCTTTGTCATGGCTTTGGACTTTCTCTTCCTCCTCGGACGCGTGTCAATAGACGAGAAGGGAGGGCTACATGTTCATCAAGTCGCTTAGAATTCGCAAGACAACAACTGACGAAATAGTTCGCGAGGTCTTATTCCACAAGGGTGCCAACCTCATCGTCGATACCGAGGACTCCGAATCGCACAATCGCGTTGGAAAAACAACCTTCCTCAAGCTCATTGATATCGCAATGGGCGCCAAGGACAGGAAGCTCATTTACACAGACGCCGACACGGGCACGGTGACCGAGGAGCTACGCGATTTCATCGTCACAAACAAGATCGCCGTCGACATGACACTGACATCGGATTTTCCCGATGGCGATGACGTGATTCTCACAATCGACCTCTTCCCGAATGGAAGGTACTACATAGACGGCGAAAAGATGGGGCAGAAAGCTTACCAGCAACGACTCAATGTCTTGCTTTTCGGGAACGAAGCGAATGTGCCCACGTTTCGCCAATTGATCAATTCATTTGTCCGCGTGTCCGTAGGCGGGGATGATAATTCCTTCCTCAAAACCGTTCCCAGCGGCAGCACATCCATCTACCGGAGTGTCTACAACGCTCTGTTCGGCATCTCAGATCCGGCACTCGACAAAAAGCGTGACGACCTCAACAAGGACTTGAACAAGACGCGTGAGTCCATCAAACGCTATAAGAAAGTCCAGAACGTCGATACGGTCAGCGAGCAGCAGCAGATACTTGCAGGGCTCGAAGCCGAGCATGAAGAAGTCCAGTGCAAGCTCAACAGCATCATCGACGCCGATGTCTACAGGGCCAACCGCGATGAAATCGCGGCTACACGCACCCGATACGCATCTCTGACACTGCAACTCTCAGACATAGACTACAGGCTGCAACGAAATGAAGAGGCCCTGCAGACTGCTATGCAAGAGCGCGGTAGACAAGCCGACGTTAATTTGAGCAGACGGTTTTTCGAGGAAGTCTGTTCGATGATCCCGATGGTGAATGCAACTTTCGAAGAGATGGTCGCATTCAACAACCAGCTCTGCGACAACAAGATTGCCTATTTCGCGAGTGTGGCAGAAAAACTGAAGGCCGAGCGTGCATCTGTGCAACGTGAAATCAGCCAACTGTCATCGCAGAACAGCCAATTCATGTCATTGGTGGAGCAAGACCTCATCGATGAGTACGAGTCGCTTCAGGCACGCCTAGTTGAGCTTTCGAGCAGTATCGGCAAATGCCGAGAAGTAATAGATACGCTCAACAGCTTTGAGGTAGAACAGACCAGCATTGAGGGAAAAATCGCATCGCTTGGCTCGTCTGATGATGGCGACGAGCCGCAATCCAACGATTTTGCTGCAATGATGCTTGCGTTTAACGCATTCTTCACTCCGCTTGCCAGGGAGTTCAACAACGAATCGCCGCTGCTCGTTTACTATGAAGAGTCGAACAAGTTCCCCGTTGCAATACGTGATACCGCTGGCTCCAGCACGGGCACACGCAAGTCACTCATCGCCGCATTTGATTTAGCGTATCAGCAGTTTGCAGAATCAAAGGGCATCAAGACTCCGCGCTTCATAGTGCATGACGTCCTTGAAAACATCGAGGGTAAGGTGTTGCGTGACATAATCGCACGCGCCAGCACAATCAACTGCCAGTACATAGTCGCAGTCCTTAAGGAGAAGCTCGATTCGTCGCTGATACCAGCCGAGGAGCAGGGTAAACTGCAAATCCTGCAGCTTTCGATTGACGATATGCTTTTCACGCGTGGCAAAGGTGTTGCGTCGTAGGAGTGACCTGTACTCTCCTACTCCCGTACCCCCACCGAGAACTCCCCGCCGAAGTTGTTCACCTCGAACCGCTCGTCAGCCACAAGTTCCTCCTTGCTCACACGGCACGCGAACGGAAACAACTCGGCCACGTCCTGCAGTTCCAGGAACGTCCGGTAACTCGACCGGTTTACCAGCATGTCGGCAAAGACCAAAAACCGCGTAAGCTCGTCATTCAGTTCGATGGGCTCTGCAATCACGTAGTGCCCCCGCCTCACGCGCCGGACAACGCCGAACTGATTGAGCGATGCCACAATCTTTTCGGAGCCCTTCAGGATGGTCATGCGCTTGCGCGCCGCCTCAACGCTCTTATTGTCCCGGCCTAGTCAAGTACCCGTTGCCTCTCCTCGACCATCTCGCAGAAGCCTCCCACATCCATGAGCCATTCTTGCTGTGAAGGCGTGTAGGTGGGGAAAAGCTGGGAGGGGATGACGAGCTGGAGCTTGCTGTCACGCATGGCGTTCGTGTAGTCCACGCTCACGGCGGGCTCCAGCGTGATAAGGTGCTTACGCTCGATGCGGTTCGCCTCCTCGAGCACCTGCCTCCAGCGCTCCTTGATGGTCGTCTTCGCACCGAGCATCGTAAGGCTCGAGGAGGGGAACCCCTCATCCCGGTAGCACTCGATTGACGGAAAAATGAAGTCCGGCTTCGACTTTCCCTCGGTGTAGGGCTGTGCGGAGTATCGGATTCCCCTACCCTTGAACAGGAACTCAAGCTGGTGCTCGAACGCTGTGCCCGCGCGGGACTTCCTGCGCTGGAAGGTCGACATGGTGGTCTTCAGAATGCCGTCGACGTCGAGCTGGCCGTTCAAATAGGGCGCAAGGTCTCTCTCAAGCAGATGGCGCTCAAACACCTTGAACAGCAATTCCTCGCGCTCGTAGCACGCGAGCAGGCTTCGATCGGGGTCATCCGCCCAGTCGAGACCTTCAAGGGTTGAGATGGAGTACTCCGTAAAGTCGATGCCCTTCGGAAACGTATGTCCAAACCTCTTGACCATATCGTCCAAGTAGATATCCGCGCTCAAGGGAGCGCGCGTCTCGATACCAATCATGCCGAGGATGCGCGAGGCCACCGCACCGATACGGTTGCGCTCGCCCTTTGATACGGCATAGCCCGAGCGGTCGGGCTCCTCGAAGCCGAACAGCCACCTCAGCTGCGACTCGATGGTCGAGCCTTTTTTAGCGAAGATGATGAGCAGCCCGAGGTCATCGGAGTTGGCGACCACCATGAGGTCGCCAGCGGATGCCTGCCTGATGGCGGGGTTGTCCTTGTAGTAGAGACGGTACTCGGTTCTCGTGGGATGTTTGCGGCGCGCATCGTACCAAGTCACGGTCCCGTCGCACATCTCCGGCTCCGCCTCGTCGCACATGTAGGCGAACGTGGTGCGGATGTCGCGGATGTCGTCGTCACCGAACAGCGACCTCAGCGGCAGCGTGCCGTTGAACTCGTGCTGATTACTCCTACCTGCGTCGATATCGACGTCCGCGAGGGTCTTCGAGACCGCGCCGTCGAAGTAGCTGCTAAGCGCCCCGTAATCCATCCTGACACGCTCCCATCATGAGCTTGGCCACCGACCGTATTACAGGGACCGTCACCGAATTGCCGAACTGGCGGTAGGCCTGTGTGTCGGAGACCGGGATTATGAACCGGTCGGGAAATCCCTGCAAGCGCGCGCACTCTCTAGGGGTCAGCTTACGGGGGTTCTCGCCCTCGCCGCGCGAGACCAAGATCTCACTACCGTCCTTATGATAGCGTGCGGAGAGCGTCCTCGTGGTGTCCGATGGAGTGATAAGACCGTAGCCGAACCCGTTGCCGGCGGCCTCGTGCTTGGCCTTGTATGCTTTCAAATATGACCACAGCTTGTCGGAGAGCACGTACCTCGCGTCCGCATCCTCCTCCAGAATCTCCGCGGCTTTCTGACCACTGTTCGGGCAGTCGAGGTCGTCCCAAGAGAACTCCACATCGTCGCGAAAGCCAACAATGTAGATGCGCTCGCGGTGCTGGCATGTCCAACCCTTGGAGTCCAGAACCTTGTAGTGAACGTGGTAACCGAGCTCGTCCTGGAGGACCTGCATGATGACGTCGAACGTTCTGCCCCTGTCGTGACTGATCAGATTCTTCACGTTCTCGAGCAGGAACGCCTTCGGGCGCTTCTCGTTCAGGATGCGTGCAACCTCGAAGAAGAGCGTGCCCTGCGTCTTGTCTTCGAAGCCCGTAGCGCGACCAAGGGAGCGCTTCTTGGACACACCCGCAAGCGAGAACGGCTGGCATGGAAAGCCAGCGAGCAGCACGTCGAAGTCGGGGATGTCTGAAGCGGCGACCTCACGGATGTCCCCCGCCGGGGTTTCGCCGTAGTTCATGCGGTAGGTCTTCTGCGCAAACTTATCCCACTCGCAGGAGAAGACGCACCTGCCGCCCAGCTCCTGGAACGGCATGCGGATCCCGCCGATGCCCGCGAACAGGTCGATGAAGGTGAAGGCAGGCTTCCCCTCCCCTGCGGGTGCAAAGGGGGCGCGATGGCCGAGGGTGGAGATGTACTTCGACTCGGCTGCGGTGGGCCTTGTTTCGCCTGCCTCCCAGCGGCGCACCGTTCGCTCGCCGTTGGGGCCCATGCCTAGGGCAGCGGCGAATTCCTTCTGAGTCAAGCCGAGCTCCTGTCTCTTGGCCTTTACCTCATCTGCTGATAATTGCATGACGCACCTTCTGGATAGATAACAGGACAATATGTCCTCATTTTGCCACAGGGATGAAGAGATAAACTCGTCAGAATAGCAACCTTGCCCCAAACCATGGGTTTCTCACGTCTCCCACATCCGACAATCCATGTACCACTCAAACCGCGAAGACCCATCTAACCACCGCTGCGTTCTATACGATAGTCGTTCGCCAGGACATTTTTCTGCCGCCGCAGTCATTAGTCCAAGTGAAAAGCGGCAAGCCGAGAACCTCACGCCTCTCCATCATCAATCATTCCATTTCACAAATGACGCAGCGGCGCAATTAGCAACGCGGAGCATGGAACCATGCTATACCCGTCCAAACGATATTGTCCGCGCCCAACAGCTATCAATCAATTTACCTTGGCCTGCTGGCGCAGAGAGTGCAGCCAAGCCTCATGATCATCGTAACAATAAAGAACATGGGATCGCGAGGATTTGCCGAGGCGAATGTACTCCGGCCCCTTACTAGGACAGCGCCAATTTGCAAGGGTCTTCGCGCTTACGCCAATCAACTTTGCTGCCTCTTCACTCGAAAACGCAAGCGGGCGTACGGATTCAACAGCGCATGTCACGCCGTTTGCTCCACCCATAAAGACCCTCAGACTCTCCGATCACACCCACCCGTTACAGATTGAGACAATTTGACGGTACCGAATTCTTGTCAAGGCGTGGTACAATTGTGTCCCAACGCAAAGGAGGTACCTATGCCCACCTGTGTGCCCGTCCGAGATATGAAGGACACTGCTGCATTCACTACGCTTGTTGAGTCTGAGCGCGACGTCACCGTAACTAAGAACGGCTACGAGGCCATGCACTGCATCAGCAGCGACCAGTATCGCCTCATGCAAGAAGAAATCGCCAAGGCAAAACTGCTGTCTCGTATGATGTTGGCAGAAGACGAAATATCGCAAGGCGACTACAGCGATTACGAATCCTTCGCGGCTTCGATACGAGACAAATATGACCTATAACGTCGTCATACTCAAAAGCGCGCGATATGAGTACGAGAGTATTGTCGGATACCTTGCCCAGATCCTCAAGAATCCGCGCGCAGCAGGCATTTTTGTCGCTGAGTTTGAATATCAGCTTGATCTGCTTCGCGAGCAGCCACTCCTACGTCCCCTCTCGCGCATGCAAGAGCTGGCGGCACGTAATTACCGATCGTTTCCCGTCAACAACTACGTGTGTCTTTACAAGTTTGAGCACGAAACGATCTATATCGCCCACGCCTTTCATCGGTCACAGGACTACGCCCGCCTGGTCTAACCCACAAGCTGAATACTTGGCCCGAGCACATTTGCGTGTCAACGTGAAGCGATAATCCCCGCGTCGACAGGGGCAGAAGTATCGCCTGCAGCGTTAGCTAGCAGATGACCTGCGTGTGCTCCTCGATGGCGGCGCGATCCTCGGCGGCGATGCCCGGCTCGCACACCACGGCGTCCAGGCTGTCCAGACGGCAGAAGGTGTAGAAGTCGCGCTTGCCGATCTTACTGGAGTCGGCGATCAGATAGCGCGAGTCGGCCTTGCTAAAGGCGAGCTGCTGGATACGACCCTCATCCATATTAGACGTAGACACGTCGCCATCCAGAATGCCGTTGGCGCCGATAAACGCCGCGTCGATACCCAGCGCACGCAGGGTATCCTCGGCCGTTGGTCCCACAAAAGCGGCGGTACGGCGACGGTACATGCCGCCCACGAGGCACAGGTCGCAGTCTTCGCGCGCCTCAAGCAAGTTAAACACCGAAAGCGAATTGGTCACGATGCGCAGGCGAAACGCCGGCAGCATCGAGGCCATCTGCTCAACCGTGGTGCCCGTACCCAAAAAGATGGTCGAGCCCTCCTCGATGAGCTCAACGGCGCGGCGCGCGATCTGCAGCTTTTCCTCGGCATGCTTAGTGCGCTTTTCGCTGTGCGAATACTCATGGCGCAACATAGCGTGCGGACGGCCCTGTGCACTGCGGGCTCCGCCGTGCACGCGCTCAATCTCGCCTAGGCTCGCAAGTTCCTCAAGGTCGCGGCGAATCGTCATGTCCGAAACGCCCAACGCATCCGAAATCTCTTTGACCGAGACCGTGCCCTGCTCCTCGAGCAGCTGACGAACCTTATCCTGTCGCTC
Source organism: uncultured Collinsella sp. (assembly GCA_958445065.1). GTDB lineage: Bacteria > Actinomycetota > Coriobacteriia > Coriobacteriales > Coriobacteriaceae > Collinsella. The sequence goes on along the minus strand of CAUCQW010000020.1, from coordinate 8,459 downwards.
TGCCTTAATCACGATGAATCCTCGCCGTTCTTTGCGCGCATATCATTCAAACAGTAACGAACAAATTGTATCAGACTCGTACGCGTCAAAAATGAACGCCCGCACAGCTCCAATCATCACTTTTTTGAGAAAAATACCCCCAGCTTTAGTGGGGTGTAGTGATAATCTCGCCTGTTCGCGCTACAGTTTGTCGGAATACCTCGATGTTAGGAACCAAATGATCACTTCCGAGCTTTTCGGCACCGCGCCGTGCGGTACCCCCGTTCATCGCTACACCCTCAACGGGCCCGAGATCTGCGTTCGCATTATGGACTATGGCGCCACCGTGCTGGGCATCGATGTGCCCGACATTCCCGGCAACGTACGCGATGTGGTGCTGGGCTTTGATAAGCTCGAGGATTACTTTGACAACCCCGCCTGCTTTGGTGCGACCATCGGCCCCGTGGCAAACCGCACCGCTGGCGCCACGATCGCCATCGACGGCACGGACTGGCATATGCCCGCCAACGAGGGCGCCAACAACCTGCACAGCGACCTTGAGCACGGCCTGCACAAACGTGTGTGGGATGTTGAGCTCGACGAGGTCCATAACGCCGTGCGCATGACCACCTCGCTTAAGGATGGCGAGCTGGGCCTGCCCGGCAACCGAACCTTTACGGCCGTGTTTACCGTTACGCGCACCGGCGTCTTCCGCATCGATTATGGCTGCGAGAGCGACCGCGCCACCTACGTGTCCATGACCAACCACACGTACTTTAACCTTGCAGGCCATAACGCCGACATGGACTGCGAACATTTCTTTGTCGCCAACGCCGCCCACTACCTGCCCATTAACGAGCAGAACATCCCCACCGGCGAGATTGCTCCGGTCGAGGGAACACCGTTTGACTTTCGCGAGCTTCGCCCCGTCGCACCCGGCATGGAGGCCGACGACCCGCAGATCAAGCAGGCCCGTGGCTACGATCACTGCCTGTGCATCGATGGCTATCAGTACGGCCGCAACCTGCGCCGCGCGATGCACGTCGAGGAGATGTGGACCGGTCGTGAGATGGACTACTACACCACTGCCCCGGGCGTGCAGCTCTACACCGGCAACTGGCTGGGCGACGAGCACGCCAAGGACGATGCCAACTATGGCTGGGGCGCCGGCTTTGCCCTCGAGGCCGAGATGTACCCCGACACGCCGCACCAGCCTCTGTTCCCGCAGGGCATTGTGGGCCCGGGCCATCCCTACAGCAATGTGATCGAATACCACTTTATGAGGCACTAAGCCCGCAACGCGACATATCGCACAGCAGCGCCCGCCGGCACCACCGCCAGCGGGCGCTTTTTCATCTTTTAGGCTCGTTTTTTCTGTGACTGTATGAGTGACATATCAAAACTATGCCCATTTACTACGTTTAGCCCGGGATGCTCGACCATGCACCGGTTTTTGTTACATTTGTGAGCAGTATACCTGCGGTTTTGTTTTTCTCAAATTCGACATGCTCGGCGATAGCCGATCAAACGTAGTAAATGGACATAGTTTTTGACAGGCGGTATCGCGCGCGTCCCTCGCAAGGGCAAAATGATCCGTTTTCCTCCGTCCCCAAGGGATCAGTTGAACAGATTGCCAATGGGGTCGGGGGCGGAACTGGGGAGATAGCGGATTTCTAGCTCTATGCCGAGCTTTTGCAACTCTTTGAAGGCGGCGATGTCCGTATCGTCTACGGCAATGGTAGGCGTTGCAGAGCGCTTGCCCTCCCCTGCCTGCATATGGCCAATGCTGATCTTGGTTATTGGCACACCACCCTTAACCAGCGCGAGCGCATCGGCGGGTGAGGCCACTATGATCAAGATCCATTGACGCGGCGTTGCGGTATGAATGATGTCGATAGTCCTTTGCACCGAGAAAAACCGCGTCCAAACGCCTTCTGGCACCGCCACCCTCATTGGTGCCCATTGGCGCGAATCCGCCGCGATCTCATCGTTGACGATTAGGACAAGGTTGGAACCCACGGCTTCGTTCCACAGCTCAACGTCTTGCCCGTAAATGAAACGGTCATCGATACGCGTAAGAAGAATCTTGGGTTGAGCCATGGCTGCCCCATTCTGTTTGAGACCCATACGAGCGGGACGTCGACCACCAACTCAACAGCAGGTCAAGTAACAAATGGGCACTGCAGACATCACGCCTCTAATATTAGTGCATTTAAAGTGAGAAAAGCCGTCAGAACACTTGCGCGGATGTGCGATGTCCCGTATCATAGACAGCCGTTGACGCCTCAGTTGCGTCATCATATGGCCGCCAGCGTAGCTCAGTTGGTAGAGCACCGCTCTCGTAAAGCGGGGGTCACCGGTTCGAGCCCGGTCGCTGGCTCCATTGCATTAGTGCAGCTCAGAAGCGTAATTGCTTCTGAGCTTTTTTGTTTTCGCGTCTCTTTCCTCCTTCTCCGAGGAGTGAAAAAGGGGTGAAAAACTTTTTTAACTGTTTTCCATAAATAGTTAGCATCATCCAACGTTCACATTAGATCGAACAACAATCCTGTTACGCATAGCCTAATTCCGCTGAGTATCAGAGAAGAACGTCCGGATTATATGCATCCAGCTTCGCTTCTCCAGTCGCCAGTGACTCCTCCAGCCGGTCAGCATATTCAACAATAGAGCCGTAGAATATGGGAGTAAAATCCGAACTTTTCGATAAAGAGGGGTTCCGCTACGTCAATCCTCTTCTTGGCAACCGCGGCCTCATCCTTTTCATAGTACCCAGTGCCAGGAATCCGCTCGTTTGCCTGCGGCAAGCACTTAAGCTGCCTACACAAGCGCGCCGACCCCTTTGAAAGACCCATAAAGGTGATAGCACCAGAGATTACGCCACCGACGCCCACAACAACCTTGCCAGCGGCATCCCCCACCGTCTGCTTTGTTATCTTGATACCCATGAAGCTCAAGAGCTTCTTCAGGATCGGATACCAACTGGTCTTGGTTAGCGACTGGCGAGCGACCTTTTTCGCGACCGCCTCTTGGGCGTTTTTGGCGATTACGGTTAGCATCGAATTCGCGCTGCCTACACCCATCATCACACCGAGCAACACTGCCATTTCGTAGAGAGTCTCGTCATCAACGTCGTCACATTCTTCAAAAAAGGTCTGCCAGCCATACAGGTATGCCAGTTTCTGCATAATCCTGAATGCGTGCACGTAGTATTACGTAATATCGGCAGGAATGGTGCCCACCATCGCGACACCTCCGGGAAGACCCGCTGCAAAGGAAAAGGCGGTTGACTTCTTTGCCTCATAATCAATTACTTCTCTAGCAATTCTATCGATCAGGCCCACATCGATTCCGGCGGTAACGGGGGTCGTTTCCACGGCAAACTCGCCGACATCTTTATGGACACCCTTCCTCCTCAGCTCCGAGCGGAGGAAATGGGGCCGATCAATTCTCACTCCCTTTAGCCGAGCAACTTTTTTCATAAAGTCAATCAAAAATCTCTGGGCCTCCGCCAACTGCTCATCGCTCTTGTCTTTTAACTCTGCAAAAGCCGAATCAACGAGAACAGCGACCCCAAGGCCCTCGCCCTCGTTTTTCTTTCCAAGCAGCCTGACGTCCATACAGCCTTCCAATCAATGCGCCGCGCGGGCTATCGCGTTCTGCGACAGGCCGGACGCACGGAGCCTGAGGGCCTCCCTGGCCCTTATCCTTCTCGCCATGCTGTACCTCCTTGGTCTCGGCTGCATGGACAGCCGGAACGTACCAGGGGGACGGTGCCGACGGGAATATCGGCGGTGCCGAACGGCAATATTCGGGATGTGAGCGGACGGTGTGTAAGCGCAATATCGCCGGTGTCAAAGAGGACAATTACTCAAACAGGTGAAGGAGGGCATCGAGGAGGATAAGGAGATTTACGGTGGCAATTAAGAAGCCAACTCGCCGCGTCATGCCCGTTGGAGAGGCGAGCATGACCCTCATGGGTAATCAAGACACACGAAACAAAGGGGATTCGACAAGTCGCAAGAAAGGGGAGTGCATCACCTTTTGGGTTACGGAAGAGCAGAAGCAAGAGATGAGCACCTACGCGGCGGAACACAACACCACGGTATCAAGGATCATCATCGAAGGCCTTGAGATACGCATGGGTATAGGGCAATCATTATAGCTTAGCCTTCTGCAATTGCTGCGACTCGATGCGGTCCTATCGATTTGCGCAACGGTGTGACGCGTTATCTAGACTGACGATCGTTTCCGCTGCATTTGCCAGCTCATTATCATGTGAAACAATGATAATGAGCTGTTTCAATTTGTTGTTTCTGACATACGAAGCGAGTTCGGCTCGGCTTGTTTCATCCAATCCAGTTGTAGGCTCATCGAGCACCAAGACTGATGGATTACGGGAAATTGCCGACCACAAGTATACACGGCGCAGCTCACCACCCGAAAGTTCAGGACAACGTTTCTCAAGCAAGCCCTCTATGCTGGTTGTCAACGACGGTAGCTCATTCATATGCTGGTGCTTTGTAAAAAATGGGGTGTTGAAATAATCCAACAGGTCCCGAACCGTCTCATCTGGAGCGAAGCACGGTTGGGGGCAGCACGATATCGTGTCTGAACGTATGTAATCCAAATTGCATTTTTCAATCGGCATGTCGTTGTATGTTACTTTGCCTGCCGATGGATACAGCCCAAGGAGCAGGTAAAGGAGCGACGTTTTTCCTCTTCCATTTTCTCCGGTTATGCAGTATGTTCCAGGGCCGGAGAAATCGAAGGAAAATCCGTCAAGAACCTTTCGGGGAGATCCGTCTGGAAGGGGTACCGTAAAATCCAACTTGGAAACAGAAATGCGATTTATTGTGTCAATCTTGACTAAACCTGTCTGATCTTGCTCTGGTTCCGGTCCTACCTTTCCCATGGCGCTCATCCTGTCCCACGAAGCCTTGGCATCCTGATAGGACTTGAACAGGTTCATCGTGTTTTTCAAGGTTTTAAATTGGACGGCAAAATATGCACCGACGATGGTGTATTCGCCTATCGTCATGGTTCCATTGATGATTCGCACTCCGGATACGATGAGTATTATCGCTTGAAACACGGCAGCAAAAAGGCTGTCAATCGATGTTAGTGAGAATGAGAGCTTTCCCGAGTGCAAGACCTTTGGAAAATACTTTTCAAATCCGGTGTCAAGTGCTAGCTCGCTTTTATTGTATGAAGACGTTAACTGAATGTTGAGAATCTGATTCAACTGCGATGCTATTACGGCATAGAAAGCGCTATCTGCCTCCTTCTTCTCGTACATGACTTTATATAGAAGCTTTCGCAATCCGGTAATAACGAAGAGATATGCCACAAGAAGGAGGATGGAGAATAGTGCGAGGAGTGGATCAACCGACCATATGACGAGCAACACGAAAGGAATGGCGACAACAGACAGGGGAGCGCTGATAAAGTTTGTTAGAACGAAAGAAGAAACAACACCTGAGTCAGTGAAAATCCTTTGCGTCGTATAGGCTGAGTCGGTTGTTCGGTTCGTCAGAAAATTAACTCGCTCAAAGCGCAAGACGGTTTCCCTGAGTAGGTCAAAAGAAAGCTTTGTGGATATACGGATAGATAACGTTCCTGCAAAATATGAAAATAAGGCAGAAAAGACCCCTATTGAAGCTACGAAGAGCGCAAAAAGCACAGCATCCTTCTCGCTGCGATTGGCAAGAAGGAAATCTAAGAACTTTCCGTTCACATATGGTGCGGCATAGGAAAGGGCGATTCCAATCGTCGTGATGGCAATGAACGTGAAAGCACCCTTTGTTTTACTAAACTTCGATAAGACGTACCGAATCAAGAATGGCCCCAATCTATCAGGTATGAAATACCAACTGATGACACCTTACACCGCGGTTCGGTGGAAACGAAGCGGCGACTAATCGGCACGAGCGCTTCCATAGAGAGTCTTTGCGAGCTGGATCCTCATAGAAACGGGAATTTTATGTTCGATCAATAGGCCGCGCACGGCAGTCGGACGGCTGAAAAATAAAACAGCCGTCCGACTAAAGCTGTAAATTTTTTCATTGTTTGTTGGGCATGCGCCTGAAGTTTCATGCAATAGGAAATCCATTATGACCATGGTCGAAATGTGAACACTACGATCGTTAGCAAGGAGACGCCAAGACCGGCAAAGATTATGATGAGCGGCAGAATGAAAGCCGCCGATGCCGATAATGGGATTTGGGACGCAAAGGCAATGATGCCCGCGAGAACGAGACCGGCTCCCGTCAACGCTATTCCGAGTCCGACCAATCTGGCAACAAGAGGAATCTTCTCGCTTGGAATATGAGCGATATGGTAACTGTGAATCAGGCCGGGATTGCCGGTCTTTACCATTAACACCCCGACAACGAGAAAGCAGATTCCTCCTACCATGCCGCCAATGGATGATCTTAGCGCTTCAGGACTCATTGCTCGTCTTGGCCACCTTGCTCGCTGAGGGGAAGTGCTGCGGCAAAAGTGATGAGGACCAGTTCATAGGCTCCAACTGCGGTGACTCCGACCGCCACATTTGCTCCCCACACGATGTAATACATGTCGAACCAAGTTTCCGTTCCAAGAGTCGATGCTCTGGTCGGATTCATGTTGTCTACTACGGGCTTCTCGTACATTTAACCCAACATCTCCTTCAACGATGAGTTCAACAGTTCATCCGCGGTATCATCAATCAGGTCAACGTGTAGATCACCTCCCATATCTATATCGCAAATTGTGTCGGACATACGCTCCATGTCGTCAATGGTCCACATGTGGTTACAGAGGTCTTGAACCAGTTTTGTGGACCAAATTGAGCTAAGTCCGTTGTTCCAGTAATCCTCAAGAGGGTGGTTTCTGATGTTGCCAACCACTAACGGGATATACGGAGAAACGACGATGTCGCCGTTTGCGTGCACTGAAACCTGATCTAATAGATATCGGTTATCAGAGAAGCGAATTAGATGGTCGACGGGGTCGCCCCATTGCGGTCGGACATTCGGGTGCTTCCGAAGGAAGTCGTCCTCTTGAATGGCGTGAATCAACGTACGGTATTGGGAATAGTCCGGTCTAATAAATGTGTTCTTTCGCGCACGGCCCAAAACCATGAGGGGTTGGACACGTAGTTCGATAAAGTCACCCGGCGTCCTCTTCGGCCTGTTAGATTTGGTGAAAATCTCATCTAATAGTGAGATGACATCGGGAAACTGTTCGGTGTTGAACGACGTGGGCGTAAATGCGATAGCAAGGTGCAAATCGGAATGGTTGAGTACGGTGGCAACTGCTTCTTCGACGATTTCGAAGGCTCCCTCATGTCCCCTCAGCCTATCGTGAGCTGACCCAATGCCGTCTAGGCTAAATTGGATGCTTTTGAGTCCGGAATCTTCTAAATCTCGGAGAAGGGATTCCGTGAGGAGAAGCCCGTTGGTTACCAGGCTCGCTGCAACATTCCCATCTCGCAATATGGGAAGGCAGCGCAAGATATCTTTACTGCGCAACAAGGTTTCTCCTCCACAGAAACACATGCTGTAAAGCGACATGTCTGCCATTTCCTTTGCGAAAACAAAAAGTTCATCTGAGGTCAACTCGTCGTGCATGACCTCATTCTCGCCGCTGCTGTTATAGCAGTGCAGACATCTCAAGTTGCACTTGTTTGTTATGTCAAGGGCGACGTGATGTGGCGCTCTGAGAACGTTGGTGTACTTGTTTTCCGAAACTCGTCCCATGGTTCCTCTTAACAGACTTCTGAAAAACAGTATACATTCATGCAGTCGCCGTCGCTGCACTCACCTGGAAAAGTGCCAGCGCAAGTGAATTCTGGCTCATTGATAAGATTTCGAATTCCTTCGTTTGATGCAATTTCCTTGCTGGTTAGGTTCAGGTGGAAAAAATTGGGAACATCGCAAAATTCTTGACGATAGAAGCTGGCCGCAGCGGCAATACATTGAACGGCGATGCTTGCGGGGCACAAAAGAAGACAGATGTCTGCGTATCTGAGTAAGGGATTGCTGGAGGGGGCGAGGCCGAGTAGACCGGTTGGTCTCCCTGACTCATATACAATGAAAAATTCCTTGCTCAGATTGAACAATCCGTTTCGCACCTCTAGCGGTCGTTCATACTGCTCGACGGAAAGAGGCCAACCGTAGACAATTGTGGGACTTTCTGGTTCTGATGAGCTCGCCTGGCTTGCCAGGGAGCAAATCAGGCGAATATCGTTTTCTTGGGCAAGCCGTATATGGGTCCCATTGTCCACGCAAATCTCATCGGCAATGGGTGTGCCATTTTCGGTCGGAGTTTTGACCCATCCTATTAGTCTCGATACGCTGAAACCTCTCATTGCCGAGGCTAAGTCAGATTTGAGCATGTCCGGATTGGCGTCTGGAAACTTGTCGCACATCCGATTAAGGATTGTTTCGACGGTGTTTTTACCATCGCACAGAGAGACGATGTAGCTCCCGCTTCCGTTCAAC